>CAYGDW010000017.1:0-45548 GCA_964348755.1 uncultured Bacteroidales bacterium
CTGTCATTCCGAACGTAGTGAGGAATTTCATGCATAAAATTCTACCCTTTTTTACTTTATCTGACAATAGTAATTATTTAACTAAAAAACTGAACATTATGAAGATATTAGAAGGAAAAACTGCCCTCATTACCGGAGGGGCACGGGGTATCGGCCGGGCTATTGCCCTTGCTTTTGCAGCTCAGGGTGCCAATGTGGCTTTTTCTGATTTGCATTACGACGAATCGGCTCAGGCGCTCGAAAAGGAACTGGAGGCATTTGGAGTTAAAGCAGCGGGTTATGCATCAGATGCAAGCAAACTCGAAGCCAGTGAAATATTGGCCGATGCCGTTGCCGCCCAATTTGGCCGAATAGACATTCTGGTAAACAATGCCGGAATAACCCGCGATACACTGCTCATGCGAATGACCGAAGAACAATGGGATTTGGTAATTCTGGTAAACCTCAAATCTGTATTCAACCTAACAAAAGCGGTTCAAAAATATATGCTCAAGCAGCGCAGCGGCAGCATAATTAATATGAGTTCGGTAGTGGGCCTTGGCGGCAATGCCGGGCAGGCAAACTATGCCGCCTCTAAAGCCGGAATGATTGGTTTTACCAAATCAGTAGCCCAGGAGCTGGGTCCTCGCAATATTCGCTGCAATGCAATAGCACCGGGTTTTATCGAAACTGATATGACTGCGGGCCTGCCCGAAGATATTAAAAAGGGATGGGCCGAAAAAATTCCCCTCCGGCGCGCCGGAGGCCCCGACGATGTGGCAAACGCCTGTATATTTCTTGCTTCTGATCTTTCGGGCTATATTACTGGCCAGGTTTTGGCCGTGTGCGGTGGAATGACCAAATAGCTCAACCAACACCCGAAAAGAAAGGCGGCCTCTAAAGTAATTCAACAAGCCCCAAAACCTCAAATTTACACACCCCGTAAAGCAAAATTACCGATAACCATGATTTTGCACTGGAAATGATAAAGTGTATTGGTGGCAAATAGGGATTTTTTTTAACTTTCGAGCCTGCCTGTTTTTTTACTTATAGGCAAACCACAAACAAAATAAAGAAAATAGATCAATACTTGCCGAAAAAAATTACGGTATTTACCGCTCCGCTCTAATTGACAGGGCTTTTAATGTTTTGGCAATTAAGGGGTGGGTAGGTGGCGGCGAAGCCTCCACCTACCTACCTAAACAATAAGTTAACTGACTGTCATTCAGAACGTAGTGAGGATTCTAAAGCAAAAATTCTGCCCTTGTTTTACTTTGTCGGACAATAGTGAAAATTAATATAAAAGCAGGCTTTTGGCTGCTTCAAAAATCTGTTCGTCAGACGGTAGAATGGCCTTTTCAAGGTTTCGGTGAAAGCCAACCGGAGTAAAAGCAGAACCCACCCTTTTTACCGGGGCATCGAGATATTGAAATGCTTCATCGGCAATAATGGCTGCCAGCTCGCCGCCAAATCCACCAAATACCTTGTCTTCGTGAACCACCAGCACCCTGTTAGTCTTTTTTACTGAGTTCATGATAGCTTCCTTATCCAGGGGTATGAGAGAACGGATATCAACCACTTCAATTTCTTTACCTAACTCAAGTGCAATTTTTTCAGCCACTTTTATACTCATGTGTGTGGTGTTGCCGTAAGTAATTATTGACAAATCATTGCCTGGGCGTCGCACCCTTGCCTTTCCGAAAGGTACCTCAAAATCGTCGGGTATTGATGTTTCGGCTTCCCTGGCATTATACAAAGCCTTGGGTTCAAGGTATAGTGTTGGCCCTTTTGAGCGCATGGATGTGCGTAGTAGTCCGGCAGCATCATCGGCAAACGAAGGATATACAATTCTGATTCCCGGGAAAGTGGCCAGGGCTCCTTCAATAGTTTGAGAGTGATACAATCCCCCGCCTATATATCCACCGGAGGCAAGGCGTACGGTAACATTTGGAACAAAGGCACCGTTGCTGCGCCAATAATCATGTGTCAGCTCAACAAACTGTTCCATTGCCGGCCAAAAATAGTCGGCAAACTCAGCTCCTTCAACCACAATACGAATTTTTTCGCTAAAACGGCTCATACCGTTGGCTGTGCCAAGTATATAGTCTTCGGCAATAGGTGCATTGAACACCCTGGCCCTGCCAAATTTTTGCTGCATACCCTTGGTTACATTAAAAATACCACCTTTGTCCTTGTTGGCCACATCCTGACCCCAAATATAGGTATCGGGGTTGTGCAAAAATTCTGCCTTCAGGGTTTCGTTAAGGGCTGTAATAAGTTTCTTTTTCGGACCATCGAAATTATGAATACCTTCAGGATATTTGGTGCTCACATTAGGTTCAGGAATCACAAAATCAAAAATTGAATTTGGATTGGGATCGGGTGCTGACATGGCCTTTTTATGAGCTTCAAGAACCTCGGTGTTCACCTGATTTTCTATCTCTTTCAGCTCGGCTTCGGTAAAAATTTCATTGCCCAACAGCACCCTTTCGAACCGCGGTAGCGGATCGCTTGCCTGGGCACAGTGCAACTCACGTTCATCGCGGTAAAGCTCATGCCGGTCGCTGTTTGAGTGGGAGTGAATACGCACTACGCTTGCATGAACAATAACAGGCTCATGGGCCTTGAGCACATGCTCACGGGCTTCAAACATAGCATTCATACTCTCAAAAACATCGCGACCATTGCAATGAATAATACGCAAGTTTTTAAAACCACTGAAGTTATCGGCTGCCTTGCGGTTGGCTGTCTGGTCGCTCTTTGGAACCGAAATACCATAACCATTATCCTGAAACACAAAAATCACAGGCAGTTTTTCATTACTGGCCCCGTTAATAGCCTCATAAACATAACCCTCAGAAACCGAGGATTCGCCTTGGGAACTTATGGCAACACCTTTGTGCTTATAGCGGTTCATGGCGCGTGCCACCCCAACTGCATGCAGGGTGTGGTTGCCTGTGGCCGACGATACATTATGTATGTTCCACTCAGGTTTGGCAAAATGGTTTGACATGTGTCGACCACCACTCGAAATATCAGTGGCCTTCGAAAGTCCGTTCAGAATTATCTCCTCAGCGCTAATCCCGGCTGAAAGGGCAGTAAGCATATCGCGGTAGTATGGAAATAAGTGGTCAGTTTTGGGATTAAATACCTGGCCAATGGCCAACTGTATGCCGTCATGTCCTGCATAAGGGGCATGATACGACCAGCCCAAAGCTTGTTTCAAATAATTGGGCGCTTTCTCATCGAGTTTGCGGCCAAGTATCAAAAGCCGGTACCATTTCTGTAAAGTTTCTTTATCAACAGCATCTATCGAAAATCGTTCCTTTATTTCCTGGGTTTCTTGTATTTCCATTTTATAAAAATTGTCAGTTAATTAAGTGCTTATTATCAACACCGCGGCAATGTCTTTTGTTTAAAAATCGCCCGATTTACCTAATCAAAATTACGAATAATTATTTTTATTTAGTCTAAATAAGCATAATAATTGCACCAATAGGGTGCCTTCGCTTGCTTTTGGGAAAGCGAAAAGTCCCCATGTGCCAGTATTATTCGCCTACAATTCGCTTTATTGCTTTAGGGGTATTAAAAACAATATCGCTGGCCATCATGCCATTAAATCCGAGGCGGACTGCTGCAATATTTCCGGCAAGTCCATGTATAAAAACTCCGGCCAGTGTGCTTTGCAATGGTGTATATCCTTGGCAAAGCCAGGCCAAAATGGCGCCAGTAAGCACATCTCCACTGCCTGCGGTAGCCATTCCTGGGTTTCCGGTAGGATTAAAGTAAGTTTTCCTGTCGGGGCAGCATACTGCTGTATATGCACCTTTCAAAACCACATAAACCTGGTATTTTACCGCAAAATCCTTTGCCATTACAAGCCTTTCGAAGTCATCGCTGCATTTTCCGGCAAGGCGTTCAAATTCTTTAGGGTGGGGTGTCAGTATTGATCCGGGAGTAACAAATGAAAGCCAGGTTGGGTTTTCGGCCAGAATGTTAAGGGCATCGGCATCGAATACTATTGGTTGCCGCGTGGCCTGAATCAAATGTTTGAGGGCATCGGCTGTTTTCGGGTTGGTTCCTATGCCCGGGCCAACGGCTATGGCATTGTAGGCCGAAACATTGGCCAGGTTTGTTATAATTGTCGGATCAATGTCGGATATACACATAGCTTCGGGCAGGGCGGTTTGCATTATTGGCACCAATTGTGCCGGCAAATTGGCTGTAAGCAAGCCCACCCCTGAGCGCAAGGCTGCATAGGCTGCCAAAATGGCCGCTCCGGCCTTGCCTGTGCTGCCAGCAATAAGCAGAGCGTGGCCAAAATTGCCCTTATGCGAAAATTTGGATCGGGGACGGTAAATGGCCTTTATATCGGCTGCTTCAAGCATAAAATGTGATGTTTCTGCTGTGCTGAGGCCGACGGGATGAAGGCCAATGTCGAGCACATACCATTGGCCTACAAAGCGGTGGTTGCCCTGCAAAAAAAACACAAGCTTTGGCACTTGAAAGCTCAGGGTAATATTGGCCCTAATAATATGGTCGGGATTGTTTCCCCGGTTGTCCTCGCAAAAAAGCCCGCTTGGCAAGTCGATAGAAATAACTAAGGCGCCGCTCTGATTAATATGTCTTACCACCCTTGCCGGCAAGCCATCAAGAGGGCGGTTCAGGCCAGTTCCAAACAGGGCGTCGATTACAATATCTGTTTGGTTAATTTGGGGAAGAACACTATCGTCGGTCAAGTCGAATAACTTAACCCTTCTTAGTTTTTCGAGGCGTTTGAGGTTTGCAGAAAAATCGGGCGATGGCTGTAGGGCATGAATGACTACGTATACCAGCACATCATGGCCACTTGCAGCAAGCATGCGTGCAATAGCAAGCCCATCTCCCCCATTGTTGCCCATACCGCAAAATATCGAAATTGAGGACGACGGCTTCAATATTTTTTTTATATGAATGAAGCATTGCTTTGCTGCCCTCTCCATAAGGTCATTCGATTTTACAGGCTCATTTTCGATGGTGTAAGCATCGAGTTTACTAATTTGGTGGGCATCAAGTATTTTCATAATGATGGGTTTTAAAGTGATAAAGTTACAAAATACTATGGGAAGTTGCCTGGAACGAAGGACCCGAAGCCTTGGGAAACATGGCGCATGGAATATGGTCTTAAAATTTAATTTAAATTTGCCTAAAATTTGAAATTTGAATACTTGCGCACTGGAAATACTGCTTTCTACTGCCTGCCTGCCTCCGGTTGAATATATGGCCTGGCTGTTGTTTTCCGCGAAAGCGGAAATAGAAATGAACGAAACTTACCCCAAGCAAACCTGGCGCAACCGCTATTGCATACCTTCGGCCAATGGGCCTCTGGCGCTAACAGTGCCGGTTGAAAAGCCATATGGAAACCACACACTGGTGCATCAGGTAAAAATAAGCACACACCAGAACTGGCAAAAGCAACACTGGCGCACCCTTGTTGCAGCTTACAGCAAGTCGGCATATTTTGTTTTTTACCGCGAGCTGCTTGAACCTTTTTTTTGGGGTAATGCACCCGAATTGTTGGTTGATTTTAATGAGAAGTTGCTAACGACCCTTATTTTGGAAATCGGAATTAAAACTAAACCCTCAAGGACACTTCGGTTTGAAAAAATTCCGGATGGAAAATACGACTTGAGGAATGCCATTTCGCCAAAAGCCTACAAGGATTTAAAAGAGCAGGAAAACTTATTTCCGGCATATTATCAGCCTTTTTCTGAGCGGTTTGGCTTTATTTTAAACCAAAGCATAATTGATGTGTTGTTTAACCTTGGCCCCGACACCCTTGGTTACCTTGGTCGTTGTGCAAAAATCCTGGAAGATCAGTTGAATCCAGGATAAGCAATGCGCACATGAAAAATATTCATTAGTCTCCTTTTGAAGATTTTTTTTATGGTGCTAATGTCTCTGAAAGTTATGTTTGCATTGTCAAACTGGTTTTCGCTCATTTGTGTATCTATAATCCTGTCAACAAGTTCGCCAATGGCTTTTTCGTCGGGTCTTCGAAGGCTTTTTGATGCAGCTTCTACCGAGTCGGCCATCATTACTGTTGCGGTTTCTTTGCTGAAGGGCCGTGGACCTGGATATGTAAATGCCTTAAGGTCAATTTTATGGTCGGGTTTTTCAGTTTTAAGCATGGTGTAAAAATACCTTGCGGTGGTTGAGCCATGGTGGGTTCGTATAAAGTCGATAACATATTCGGGAAGGTTGTTTTTTCGGGCCAACTCTATGCCTTCTATTACGTGCTCAATAATTATTCGGGCGCTTTCCTCACGGGGAATGTCGTCGTGCGGATTAAAACCGGTCAGCTGGTTTTCTGTAAAAAAAATAGGATTGTTCAGTTTGCCAATATCGTGATATAAGGCTCCGGTTCGGGTTAACAAACTATTGCCTCCAATTTCCAATATGGCTTCTTCGGCCAGATTGGCTACCTGCAATGAGTGCTGAAAAGTGCCTGGTGCATTCAGATTGAGTTGTCGCAGCAGTTTGTTGTTGGTATCGGCAAGTTCGAGCAGGCTAAAGTCGGTAGGAAGGGCAAAAAGGCGCTCGAGCAAGAAAATGAGCGGGTATGAAAAAAGGGTTAGCAAGGCCGCTCCGCCAAACCAGGCATAGCTTAACCACCCTACCTGGCTCAGGCTGCCTGTTTGGGCAAGCGTAAGACCAAAATAAACCGCCGAATAGGTTATGAATATCAGTAAAACAGTTAAAAACAACTGTGACCTTCGGTGCAGGTTGGCCATACTCAATATGGCAATAATTCCGGCTATAAACTGCAAAAAAACAAATTCGAAGCTTTTTGGAACCAAAAATCCTATCAGTATAATTGTGATAATATGCACGTACAAGGCCAGACGATTGTCGAAAAAAGCCCTGATGGTTATCGGAACTATGCATACCGGAAGCAAAAAAAGCAAATCTACCTGGTGTTTTACCACTTGGCTTGTGGCAAAAACCATGATTAGCACCGCAAGCAAAATAAGAAAAAGTTTTCGATTGTTGAAAAACACCTCACTGCGGAAATAATACAAAAACAACGCGAGCACAATAATTGAAATGCTTACCAGCAATGCCTGCCCAAAATAAATAAGGATTTCGGTGGTGTTTTGTGCGGTTTGTTTCTTAAACTCCGCCTTGAACGACTCTAAGATTCTGAATTTTTCATCGGTAACCACTTCGCCCCTCGAAACAATTTTCTCTCCTTTTTGCACCATGCCCCGGCTCAGTGGAATTTTTCCGAGCTCAGCCTCGAGTGTCATTTTCGTAAATTGGCCATCGAAAACAATATTATGGGTCAATGCATTTTCAAACAATGGAGTCAAGAACTCTCTGAATTGGCTTGGTATTTCATTGAGCCGATCCGAAATAAACAAAAATGCATCACGAATGCTAAAAAATTCGCCAGCCCTGTGTAATGAAGCTGTTCGGCCATCTATCAGCCGCAACTCATAGGCTGGATTTACCTCGCCAGGCGCCCCTTCAAAAGATATGATACCACGTCGGTAAACCGAATCGAGTAGCTGCTGGCCAATGGAAAGATACTGCTGGCGAGCGCCTGAGTTCTGGTCGCCAAACTCAAGCTGCCAGTTCCGGTTAAATTCCTCTTCGAACCCGGCAATTTTGGTTTGAGCAACTTCTGCCTGCCTGTTAAAAAATGGCCAAAAATCCTTCAGGGCTTCAAGCTTGTCTTTTTCAATTTCTTCGGCCGACTTCAGAACGGCAAAATCATAAGGTGCTATTAGATCGGCATGCATCCAGGGCCTTGAAAGCTGGTATTCAAGAACAAATCGAACCTGCCTCGGAAAAAAATTTACAATCAGAATCATGGCGCCAAACAACATAATACCCTTGTTGATGTTGTGCAAGTTTGACTTAAACCAATATTCCAACTTTTTCATAATGCCAGGTTTTATTGCACGAATTTAGCAATTTATGCATTAGATACTGAGCAGGCAAATTAAACCTTTTGGCTTGCTGCGGGTTTAATCGCTTATGTTTTTATATTTGTAAATCAAAACCCAAAGCCTTTTATTATGGATCATGGTATTTGTCTGAATTGCGTTGCCAGTTTGCGTGTTGAGCCCGACCACAAGTCTGAAATGGTTAGCCAGTTAATTTTTGGCGATCTTTTTGAAGTGCTCGAAAATCAAAAAGACTGGCTTCAGATCCGAATGCTCTACGACCATTATCTTGGCTATGTTAGTGCAAACCAGGTTCAATTGCTGACCGAAAGCGACTTTGACGATTTGCAAGGCAGCCCAACGGTGGTCAGTACCGACCTTATTCAACTTGTTGAAGACCTTACCAGCCACACAAGCTTTGCCATTGGTGCAGGCAGCAGCCTTTATTTCTATGACCGTGGTACAATATCGGCTGCCGGAAAGGTTTTCAGATACAATGGCAATGTGGCCGCTGAGTTTCCAAAAAAGCAGGCTCAGCTTACCGAAAATGCACTCCTGTTTCTTAATGCACCTTATCTTTGGGGCGGGCGGTCGCCCTTTGGTATCGATTGTTCAGGTTTCATGCAACTGGTATTTAAAATGGGCGGCATTAAAATTCCGCGCGATGCTTCGGTACAAGCTACCCAGGGCGAAACAATACACCTTATTAATGAGGCCATGCCGGGCGACCTTTTGTTTTTTGATAATGCCGACAAGCAGATTTCACATGTGGGGATGCTGGTAAACGAGGGACACATAATTCATGCACATGGAAAGGTGCGCATAGACCTGGTTGACCATAACGGGATTTTCAGCCGCGATATAAGGAGGTACAGCCACTCTCTTCGCCTGATAAAAAGAATTCGGCCCAACCAGTTAAACACTCTGAGTTAACCCTTTAATTATTAGTTAATTTTTAAAAAATAGCTGAATAAATCGGCTAAAATTTTGTATTTTTGCGCCCTGAAAAATTGAAATCCAATTGATGATAAAAATAACACTCCCAGACAATTCTTTTCGCGAATACCCTTCAGGAATCACCGGATTGGAAATTGCCCAAAGCATAAGCGAAGGACTTGCCCGTAAGGTACTTTCAATCAGCATAAATGGTGAAGTAACCGACTTAAACCGCCCAATAAATAATGATGCGCGAATAAAGCTGCACACCTGGGACGACCGCGAAGGCAAAGCCACCATGTGGCATTCATCGGCCCATATTATGGCTAGCGCCATTGAAGCACTGTATCCGGGTACAAAATTTGGAATAGGGCCCGATGTGGAGCATGGTTTTTATTATGATATTGATCTTGGCGAGCAAGGCATTTCGAGCAACGACTTCGAAAAAATCGAAAAAAAGATGCTCGAGCTTGTTCGCGAAAAGCAGCAGTTTGTTCGAAGGGAAGTACCCAAGGCCGAAGCCCTTGATTTTTACACAAAAAAAGGCGACGAATATAAGGTTGATTTGATTAGCGACCTTGAGGATGGCACCATTAGCTTTTATGAGTCGGGGCATTTTACTGACCTTTGCCGTGGGCCTCACCTGGTTGATACCAGCTCCATAAAGGCCGTGAAACTGCTTAGCATTGCCGGGGCATACTGGCGTGGCGATGAAAGCCGCAAACAGCTTACCCGCGTTTATGGTATAGCTTTTCCGAAACAAAAATTCCTCGAAGATTACCTGGCCATGCTCGAGGAGGCCAAAAAACGCGACCATCGCAAATTGGGTCGCGAGCTTGAGCTTTTTGCCTTTTCGGCAAATGTGGGTCAGGGCTTACCACTGTGGTTGCCCAAAGGGGCCGAGCTGCGCGAAAATCTCGAAAAGTTTTTGAAAAGGGTTCAGCGCAGAGCCGGCTATTCTCCAGTGATAACCCCACACATCGGAAGCAAAAACCTGTACATAACCAGCGGTCATTACGAAAAATATGGCAAAGACTCCTTTCAGCCCATTACTACACCGGCAAAGGGCGAAGAGTTTATGCTCAAACCAATGAACTGCCCACACCACTGCGAAATTTATAAAACCAAACAATACTCATACAAAGATTTACCGGTGCGCCTGGCCGAATTTGGCACCGTTTACCGATACGAACAAAGCGGCGAGCTGCACGGGCTGACGCGCGTTCGGGGGTTTACCCAGGACGATGCCCACATTTTTTGCCGGCCCGACCAGGTAAAAGAAGAGTTTATAAAGGTTATTGACATTGTATTGTATATTTTCAGGGCGCTTGATTTTAAGGATTACAGCGTACAAATTTCGCTACGCGACCCCAATAACCGCGAAAAATATATTGGCACAGAAGAGAATTGGGAAAAAGCCGAAAAGGCCATAATAGAAGCCACTCACGAAAAAGGCCTTGAAGCAGCCATTGAGTTGGGCGAAGCGGCCTTTTACGGCCCAAAACTCGACTTCATGGTAAAAGATGCCCTGGGCCGCAAATGGCAACTGGGCACCATACAGGTTGACTATAACCTGCCCGACCGCTTTGAACTCGAATACATAGGAAGCGACAACCAAAAGCACCGACCTGTAATGATACACAGGGCGCCATTCGGATCGATGGAACGGTTTGTGGCAGTGCTTATTGAGCATTGCGCCGGAAATTTCCCGCTCTGGCTTACCCCCGATCAGGTCATCATATTGCCTATCAGCGACAAGTATCAGGATTATGCGAAAAAAGTTTTAACTTTGCTCAATAATTACGAAATTCGCACCCTCATTGACGAACGCAGTGAGAAAACCGGCAAAAAGATCCGCGATGCTGAAACACGCAAAATCCCTTATATGCTAGTTCTCGGGGAGAAGGAAGAATCAGAAGGTACCGTTTCTGTAAGGAAACACGGACATGGAGACTTGGGAACCTTCACCATTGAAAATTTTGTTCAAAAGATAAAAGATGACATAAATAATGTCATTGACTTTTAATGCTTTAATACTAACTAAACTAAGGAGGAACGAAGTATAGCAGCACCATTCAGACCCCGCCCCACTGGTGGCAGGCGATTTGTAAAACAGGAAGATCCGCATGCCATTAACCAAAGAATCAAAGCACCCGTTGTTAGGGTGGTAGGCGAAAATGTGGAACCCGCCATTGTTTCCATTAAGGAAGCCTTGATTTTGGCTGACGAACAGGGCCTCGACCTGGTAGAAATTGCCCCAACTGCCAACCCCCCGGTTTGCAAAATTATGGACTACAAAAAGTTTCTTTACGAGCTGAAAAAGAAACAAAAGGAAATTAAGGCAAATGCAGCAAAGGTGGTGGTAAAAGAAATAAGGCTCGGCCCAAACACCGACGACCACGATTTTAACTTCAAGCTCAAACATGGCATTAAATTTCTTGAAGAAGGAGCCAAGCTTAAGGTTTATGTGTTTTTTAAGGGCCGCTCCATTATTTACAAGGAACATGGCGAGGTAATACTGCTTCGATTTGCCCAGGAAGTGGAAGAGGTTGGGAAAGTAGAACAGTTGCCAAAGCTTGAGGGCAAACGGATGATAATGCTTATTGCTCCAAAAAAATCACCAAAGAAGACCTAATGTTCAATTTTTAATAATCCGTAAATTGTTTTGTAATGCCAAAAATGAAAACCAAATCCGGTGCAAAAAAGCGGTTTACTCTAACTGCTTCCGGGCGTGTAAAACGTAAACATGCTTACAAAAGTCATATCCTGACCAAGAAAAGCACCAAGAGAAAAAGAAATCTGACCCAAACAGGCCTCGTAAGCCCGGCAGATGAGAAGAACATCAAAGCGATGCTCAATCTTTAAAATCAATTTCATTAACCTTTGTTTAGCCAATAAAGTCTTTCCCGCTAATGAGGAATGCGCTAAACGAACAAAAACCAAAAAGTTATGCCAAGATCAGTTAACAAGGTTGCTTCGAGGGCAAAACGCAAGAAGCTGCTAAAACTCACCAAAGGATACTTTGGTGCCCGCAAAAACGTATTAACCGTAGCCAAAAACACCTGGGAGAAAGGACAAACCTATGCTTACCGCGACAGGCGTGCCAAAAAAAGAGAATTCCGCGCATTGTGGATTCAGCGCATTAATGCTGGTGTAAGGCAATATGGTATGAGCTACTCGCAATTTATCGGAAAATTAAACGCCAAGGATATACAGATTAACCGCAAGGTGCTTGCCGACCTGGCCATGAACAATCCCGAAGCTTTCAAAGCTATCGTAGATTCGGTTCAGAATTAGCAATAATAAGAACATTAGTAAAAAGGGAATCCATTGCGGGTTCCCTTTTTTAATGAAATATTACAAGCAGTGGTTACTTACATTTAAGGCTTTGCCAGAGTGGCAATCGGGGTAATGCCGCCTTTTACCTTATCACCAATCTTAACTTCGATTTTGGAGTCTAAAGGCAGGTAAAGGTCGCAACGCGAACCAAATTTAATAAACCCCAGTTCGTCGCCCTGCCTCACCTGGGTACCTTCCTGGCTATAACAAACAATACGCCTGGCCAGAAAACCGGCCACCTGATGCATTAATATTTTTGTATTGCCAGGGGTTTCGAAGGCAACAGAAGTGCGCTCGTTCAACTCGCTCGATTTGGGGTTCCAGGCCAAAAGAAATTTTCCTGGATGGTATTTATTGTAGGTAACACGTCCACTTACAGGATAGCGATTTTGGTGCACATTGACGGGCGACATAAAAATTGAAACCTGCCGCATGGGCGCATTAAATAATTCTTTTTCAATGGTTTCTTCAACTACCACCACGCGGCCATCGGCTGGGCTAAGCACATGGGCTGCGTCGTAGGGTATTTTTCTGTTTGGAACACGAAAAAATTGCAGAATCAAAAACCAGAAAATAACTACAGGCACATAAACAAACCACCTTGCATTGCCTGCATCGGCAAAATACAATTCCATTACAACAACCGAAATAACTAGCAGAGCCGATGAAAGCGCTATGGTCGAAAATCCTTCTTTGTGTATTGTCATATTAACTTTTAAAAAACGATAATTAAATAAACGAAAACAAATGGTGCAGCCATTATTACTCCGTCGAACCGGTCGAGTATGCCTCCGTGACCAGGCAGCAGCCTGCCGCTATCTTTGGCATTGATGCTGCGCTTAAACATGGACTCGAACAAATCTCCATAAGAACTGAATACCACTACAATAAGTGAAATTATGAGCCAATCGAGGGTTTCAATTTGTGTAAAATGACGCGAAATAAAAAAGCCGGTAGCCATTGCCATTATTCCGCCACCAATAGTACCTTCCCATGTTTTGCGGGGCGAAATGCGCTCAAACAACCTATGCTTTCCAATTGCCGAACCTACCAGGTAAGCCCCGGTTTCGTTGATCCAAACAAGAAAAAAGAAACCTAACAGCAAACTTGAATGGTAGGTACCAGGCAAAAGATTTGGATTGGGAATATAGTTTAGCAATGAAAAAGGGAGTGCAATATACAAAAGGCCAAAAAAAGTAAAAGCAATATTGGTAAACGGGTTGGGAAGCCTGCGGTATAACTCAAAAAGAAAAATAAGAAATATTAAAACAAAGTTCAGCATAAGTATGCCCCTGTCGGTGTGTCCGTGGGCTATAAAGGCATTCGACAGAAAAAGAAATATCCCAGAAAGAATTCCGGCAAACTTATTTGGAAATATTCCGGCTGTTTCAACCAGTTTATAAAACTCCCATAACCCCATTACAGTAATAATCAGGAATAGGGCTACAAAAAATTCGGGTTGAAGTACAATGGACAAAACCACCAGTACTACAAAAACTATCCCTGTCAGTGTCCGTTTTACAAGATTATTCACAATTTTCCCTTGTAAATGATTTGCTTGGCACGTAATACATCATCAAACTGCACATATAATTCAATTTCGCCAAAATGGTATAATGAATCCTTCAGGTTCACAATTACACTTTCAATCTCAGAATCTTCCAGAACGGCTTTTGCTATTTCAACTTTATACTGCAAGGGAGAGCTATAAATCATTTGCCAGTTATCTCTCATTCGTTTATAAAAATACTATGGCTGGCTTTCGACCAAAAAAACATATAATTCTTTGGGGCCGTGTGCCCCGATTACGAGCGATTTTTCAATATCGGCGGTGCGGCTCGGGCCGGTAATAAATGTTACCATCGAAGGCAACACGCCATCATACTTTTTATTTAAAAAAGCCAGGGCGTCTTTAATATCCCAGACGAGTTGCCTTGAAGTAGCCACCACTATATGCAAGGGAGTTATGACAGCCCCATTGCGGCCGCTTCCTTGCCTGCTGCTCATAACTACAGTGCCCAGGCGGCTTATCAGCACTTCACAGCTTGTTATTGCGGCCTGGCATGTCTCAATGTCCTTAATATCTTTCTGGCAAATAATGTCATTGACATTAATGAGGCCATCAAAAAGATTTTCGCAGCAAAACAGGCTGGAAACCTTTTTTTGCCTTAATAAAGCCAACACACTATTGCTCAGCTCAATGTAATCGGCGCAATAAACAAAATCACCTTTCACTTTCGAAAAGGCTTCGGCAAAAGCCACATCAGGAAATTCGGAATCGGGAGCCGCGTAAACCGATTTTTCGAGGTCAACGCTTTCGTATGGCGGAGGCATTTTGTTTACCAAAGCATCTCTAACCTTTTTCAAAACCTTTTCCTTTGTGGTGCTCTCGTTCATGGCAAGGCTTTATGGGGTTTGCTCAGGCATTGTTTCGCCGGTAGTTTGCACTTCAACATTAGGGGTTTCAACATTTATGGCGGGCACTTGGTTTTCAATGCCGGGTTCCTGTGTTTCAGAAACCGGTTTGGACCTGGATTCGGTTTCGCTGCCAAAGGGTCGCTTTCCAAAAACCTGTTCAAGGTCTTCGCGAAAAATTACTTCCTTTTCCAGAAGCAGTTCGCCAAGTTTTACCAACTTGTCTTTGTTGTCGGTCAGAATTTGTTTCGCTCGTTCGTAGGCCAGCTCTACCAGTTTGCTCACCTCCTCATCAATAACCTGCGCTGTGCGTTCAGAATATGGCTTTGTAAGCGAATAATCGCTTTGACCTGAGCTGTCGTAATAGCTTACATTGCCAACGCGTTTGTTAAGGCCAAAATATACAATCATGGCATATACCTGCTTGGTAACCTTCTCGAGGTCGTTAAGGGCGCCGGTCGATATTTTTCCAAAAATGAGGTCTTCCGAAGCCCTTCCGCCCAGTATTGAGGTTATTTCATCATACATTTGTTCGAATGTGGTTATTTGCCTTTCTTCGGGCAAATACCAAGCTGCACCAAGTGCTTTTCCACGTGGTACAATGGTTACTTTAACGAGGGGATGGGCATGTTCGAGCAGCCAACTTACGGCAGCGTGGCCTGCTTCGTGGAATGCTATAACCTTTTTTTCGGCGGGCGAAATTATTTTGTTACGTTTTTCAAGCCCGCCAATTATGCGGTCAACGGCATCTAAAAAGTCCTGGCGTTCCACTACTTTTTTATTGCGACGTGCTGCAATGAGGGCGGCTTCGTTGCAAACATTGGCTATGTCGGCACCAGAGAATCCGGGGGTTTGCCTGGCAAGAAAGTCGGAGTCAACTTCGGGGGCAAGTTTTATTGGTTTCATGTGCACCTTAAAAATGGCCTTTCGTTCTTCAAGGTCGGGCATTTCAACGCTAATTTGCCGGTCAAAGCGCCCGGCGCGCATAAGTGCCCGGTCGAGTATATCGGCACGGTTGGTGGCAGCAAGTATAATTACGCCCTGGTTGGTGCCAAATCCATCCATTTCGGTAAGAAGCTGATTGAGCGTGTTTTCGCGTTCGTCGTTGGCCCCGGTCATTGGGTTTTTGCCACGTGCACGGCCTACGGCATCAATCTCGTCAATAAAAATAATACATGGAGCCTTTTCTTTGGCTTGTTTAAACAGGTCGCGAACCCGTGAGGCACCTACGCCCACAAACATTTCAACAAAATCAGAGCCGCTCAGCGAGAAGAACGGTACCTGTGCCTGACCTGCCACTGCCTTTGCAAGCAAGGTTTTGCCGGTTCCTGGAGGCCCTACAAGCAAAGCTCCCTTGGGTATCTGACCTCCAAGATCGGTGTATTTTTTTGGGTTTTTGAGGAAGTCAACAATTTCCATCAGCTCAATTTTTGCCTCCTCAAGGCCCGCCACGTCTTTAAAAGTAATGCTTACGTGCGTATCCTTATCAAAAAGGGTGGCTCTGGATTTTCCAATGTTAAAAATCTGACCTCCGCCCGATGCACCGGCCATACGCCGCATTATAAAAATCCAGAATACTATGAGCAGACCTATTGGTAGCAGCCATCCGAGCAGGTCGGTACCCCAGTTGCGGCGTTGTTCAAAAAATATGGGCACACGGTTTTCAACGGGCATATCCTGCTGGGCATCCCTTACTAATTTTTCAAAATTTTCGACCGACCCAATCTCAAAAGTATAATGCGGCTGCAAAGCATTCATGGCTCCGGTTCCTTGCCCTTCAAGGTCAGCGTATTTTTCCTGTGTCAACTTGTCTTGTTTTATAAAAACTTCAACGGTTTGCTGGTTTACCACAGTAAGCTTTTCGAGGTCGTCGGTCGGGAGCATTTCAACCTCAAAGCGATGTTGCGAAATTTCAATGGCTCCGCCTCCCCAATTATAAAAATTAAGGGCTATAAGTATAACTGCAAGCAAGCCGTAAACCCAGTAAAAATTAAACGGAGGTTTTTTCTTGCCCTTATTGTCAGCCTGATTGTCAGATTTTGAACCGCTTGAGGCTTTGTTATTTTTGTTGTTTTCGGTGCTCATTTAATTGTTGTTGAAAACGGTAAACCTTAGGTAAAAACATTTATTCGATATTGGTGCGCGGTGCATCAGCCCAAAGAGCCTCGAGTTTGAAAAAGTTGCGAACAGGCTCCTGAAAAACATGCACTACTACATCAAGGTAATCCAGCAAAATCCATTCGGCATTCGAAAAACCTTCGCGCCGCCTCGGCCATTGGCCGGTAGCCTTTTGGGTTTCTTCTTCAATGGAGTCAGCAAGGGCAGCCGCGTGGGTGCGCGAGGTGCCATGACAAATAACGAAATAATCGCAAACAGTTGAATTAATTTTTCCTAAATCAAGAACAACTATTTCAAGTCCTTTCTTTTCCTGAATGCCTTTAACTATTGAATGAATAAGTGACTGGGTGCCGTCTTTTACTTTTGCCTTAACCATTAGGTAACTGTTAATTTATCTGCAAATTTAACATTATTTGCGCACATTATGTTTTTGTAATTTTGCGAAAAATTGCCAAACCCTTTTAATTAACTAATTTTGGGAAACTCAAGTTTGTAATGGACCTCTACAGCCGTAAAATTATCAGATTTGAATCTGTGGCTTCTACCAACAGTGAAGCATTCAGGTTAAACGATCTTGAGCCACTCGGGGAGGGCACGGTAATTTTGGCCTGGCATCAATATGCTGGTCGCGGCCAGGCCAAAACTGTATGGGAAAGCCAGGCTGGTAAAAACCTTACATTCTCGCTGGTTTTGAGGCCGCTGTTTTTGCCCCCTTCAAGGCAGTTCCTTCTTAACCAGGCCATTGCTCTTGGCATCAGAGAAGGGATTTCGAGGCTCATTCACGACGAAAAGTTTAGCATAAAATGGCCAAACGATATTTATTACAAAGGCGGAAAAGTTTCGGGTATGCTGATTGAAAACCAGATTCTGGGTGCCGCCTTTGGGCTTTCGGTAGCCGGTATAGGGGTAAACTTAAACCAGGAGGTGTTTGTTTCTGATGCCCCAAATCCGCTTTCGCTAAAAAATATAAATGGCGGTGAGTATGATTCCGATACTGCCCTTGAAGCCTGCCTGAGGGCAATTTTCAAATGGTACGAAAAATTGAAAGACCGGCGGTTTGAAGAAATCAGGCAAGCCTACCTCGAACACTTGCTGGGCTTAGGAAAAACAATGGGCTTCGCCTGCGCCTCAGGCACTTTTTCTGGTGTAATAAGGGGAGTAGATGAATTCGGCAAATTGGTTATAGAGCGGGAAAACGGCCAGAAGCAGGCGTTCGACTTTAAAAAAGTTTCATTTCTGTTTTAATCCTTCAGCAAATACTTCAGAAAGCTTATCTGCAAGCATATTTACAAGGTTTTGAAGAGGCCCTGAGGCAATCGTTTTCAGAAAAGGATTAAGATTTGCATCAAAAATTATTTCGGTATAGCAACTTTGGAGGCTACCAGGAGCAATAAGGCAATCAAGGGTATAATCTATGGGGTTTTTTCCATCGGCCACAATATGTATTGAGCTATTGGGAGTTTTTGAAACCATGCGCATCGACAGGTCGGCCATACCCTGCACCGTAAACGAACAACTCTGCTCATCGGCCTGCCAGTTGGCAATTTGCTGAGGCATAAGGCTTTTAAAATTGCGGAAGTCTGATAAAAAACCAAAAACTTCACTATCGGGGGCATTTACCAAAACCCGCTTACTCTGAAATTTTGTCATAATTAAAATTTGGAGGTAGTGTCTATATTATTTTTACCAAGCATAGGGATTGTGGCGCCATTTGGCTAGAATTTCAAGTTCTGACTGACTTATTCTTTGTTCGCTTAAGGCCGTTTCGAGCAGTATCTCGTAATTGCTTAGGGTAATAAGCTCGCATTTGTTTTCGGCCATAGCCAACTCGGCCTCGGGCAAGCCATAAGTAAAAATGGCCAGCATGGCGCTTACCTCAAAACCAGCATGGCGCAAGGCTTTTACTGCCTCAATACTGCTATTTCCGGTAGAAACCAAATCTTCGATTACCACGGCTTTTGCTCCCGGCAAAATCCTGCCCTCAACCCTGTTTCCCATTCCATGCCCTTTGGGTGCACAGCGCACATAAACAAATGGCAAGCCCAGCTCCTCGGCAACCAAAATACCATGTGCAATGGCTCCGGTGGCTACACCGGCAATGACCTGTGCCTGCCCAAAGTGGCGCTTAACCAAAGTCGAAAACTGAAGCGCAATTTGCCTCCTAACCTGAGGGTATGACAGGGTTTGACGGCTATCGCAATAAATGGGCGACTTAATGCCCGATGCCCATATAAAAGGGGTTTCGGCATTCAGTTTTATTGCTTTACTTTGCAGCAACATACTGGAAATTATGCTGGCAGTTTCTGGGTCACATTTCATATTGCAAACCTACACCAATTTTAAGAAATCAATTTACACCAATATAAAATTTCTGAAAATACTTTTAATTTTTTTGAAATGTATTCTGTTTTTTTGACCGACAGGGAGATTGAAATTCTGCAGTCATCCAATATAGCTTTGCCTGGTGAAGCAATTATTGCGGAGCCTGGCCAGCCGTTTCCATTTTGGGATTATTTTTTAAAACTGCTTGCGGCCGGGCCGCACCATAAGTTGATACTGGCATCAACAGACCCTTTGTGGCTTTTGAGGTATGTGTCTTCATTCTTTATCCCGGCCGAGGTTGCTGGAGGACTTGTAATAAATGATCTGAATCAGTTGCTTTTTATATTTCGTTTGGGCCGGTGGGATCTGCCCAAGGGGCATGGAGAACCCGGGGAAACCATTGAGCAAACAGCCATGCGCGAAGTTAGCGAAGAAACGGGCATTGAGGGCCTCGAAATTACTGCTTCTCTACCCAATACATTTCATGTTTTCGAAAGCAGCCAAGGCCAATTTGTTCTGAAAAAAACCCTGTGGTACCTAATGAAAACAAACTCGCGAAAAAAACCCAAACCTCAGATTAACGAAAATATTACCCGTGCAGAATGGTTTGATCAAAGCAAACTTGACAAGGTTTTTGAAAATACTTTCGGTTCGGTTAAATTAGTATTAAATTATGCCCTTAGCAACAAGCTGCTGTATTATAAGTGATTTAAAATTTTGAACCGGAAACTTTTCGGATTATAAATCGACCTGGTCGGGCACAAATTGCCTTGCATCTCCCCCGTTTCGAATAATATCGCGCACTACCGAGGAGTTTATGGCTGTATGTTCGGGTATAGTGAGCAGAAATACCGTTTCGAGTTCGGGCATCATTTTCTTATTCATTTGACCAATGGTGCGTTCAAATTCAAAATCGGCACTGGTGCGCAATCCCCTAAGAATGTAGTTGATGTTGTGTTTTTTGCACAGATCAACCGTAAGGCCCTCATATTCAATAATTTCAATCGAGGCATATTGATTAAATACCTTTTTTAACCATTCAATTCTTTTTTCGATAGGGTAAAAATTGTTTTTTTCGACGTTGCGGCCAATGGCCACAATTATTTTGTCGAACAATGGCAAGGCACGCAAAATTATTGACTCATGCCCCTTGGTTATGGGGTCGAACGATCCGGGAAAAAGAGCAATACGGTTCATAACTATTGGTTTTGGAGCAAATTAGAATTTCTGAAAAATGAAAAATGTACGCGGCCATATTTTCTTTCTTCCATAAAGGTATTCATTGCGCTGAAATTATTGGTGGCGGCATGCTCAATAATAAGCCAGCCATCGGCACTAAGCAGGTTGCGCTCAAATACTTTTTGAACAATTATTTCAATTCGTTGCATATCGTAAGGCGGGTCGGCAAAGATAAGGTCGAAACCAGGTTTGCAATAGTTCAGAAATTTAAACACATCGGCCCTAACTACCTTAAGGTTTTCGAGTTTAAGCATTTCAACGGTACTATTAATAAAGTCAATGCATTTAAAATGGTTGTCAACGGCCACCACTTCTATAGCACCTCTCGAAGCAAATTCATACGAAATATTTCCGGTTCCGGCAAAAAGGTCAATCACTTTAATGTTTTCGAAATCGAAATGGTTATTTAGTACATTAAAAAGTGCCTCTTTTGCCAGATCGGTGGTAGGCCTTACCGGCATATTTGAAGGTGGATTTATTATGCGTCGCTGGTATTTGCCCGAAATTATCCGCATGCGTTCAGGTTTATCAGGTTGTGAAAGTAATGATGGGGCAAATTGTCAAATTCTGGTCCGAATCTATAGGCATTGCTTCTTTCAAAAAAATTGACCTTATTGAAATAGGATACGAGCAATTCGAATTTTTCTGAATCGAGGCTGATATTGCCAGCTACCAGAGCCTCCATATTGGCGGCATCGAGTTTAAACTGCTCCAGCACATAAAAGAGAAAATATATCAGGTCATCGAAGGTTTGCCAGGCAAACGAGTTGTAAAAAATAAGGCTGGGTCCCCTTAGCAAAACCACTTCAAAATGACCTGAACCGAAGTGTAAAACCACGTCGGCACTTTGTTGGCCAAGGGTTATTGAAGCCAGAATACTTTCAATAAGTACAGTTGCTGTATGCCTCAATTTATGGCCGGGGTAAATAATTCCGAGTTTCTGTTGCAAATGCTCGGGCACCGGATAAATTCCGAAGGCTCCCAGGTTATTTAATTTTTCGGCTTTTAATTGATAAAAAGCGGGTATTTCAGAGCAAAACCTGAACAAAGTATCTTTGGCCGAATGCTGAAATAGCGATTCGGGTACTAAAACAAAATGCGGATGGTACCAGGCTATGTTTACTTTTTCGAATGGGCCGAAAAGTAATGGGATATTTTTTATGTGTTTTTCGAATTCGGTAAATAGTTGGTTGGGAGCCAGGGCATCATTGACCTTGTAAGATTCAACCATAACGTACCTATAACTTTGCACATCTATTATTGCAAAAGAAAATCCATCGAGCGAAAGCTCGATGGATAATATTTCTTTTCGTTCCGACCCTGTATGAAATGTGTCGCTGACAATGCTTATTGCCTTACGAAAAGGGCCTGACATAATTGTGCTTTTATTCCCAGTTACCGTCAATTGTAGCCTGGAGTAAAGACCCAACCTTGAGTCCTTCGGTACGGGTATAATAAATTTTAAACGGAAGGTCTTTCAGAAACTGCTCAGGCATGGCCACGGCTTCAAAAACCGGGAGTTTAACCAGTCCGCGTTCAATCATACTGGCAGCAAGCACAAACCTCTCTCCTCCGCTATAAGGTATATATGGTAGCGAATCGATGGGGTAAGGCCTGTTAACAAAAAGAGTGTCTTTTGCAGGCATCCAGAAAGTATCTCTCTGAACAATGCCTAAACGAACAGCTTCGGCCTCGGTAAGGGTATCGGGTACTGTACCGGTTGCCCTCAAAATTGCAACGGAATCAAGCTTGACAAAGCTAACCAACGAATCAAGATTTCCAAGGAACTTTCCGTAACGGGTGCGATGGGCTACCTGTATGGTGCGTAGATCCTTAAGGCGTTCTATGAGTTGAGCTTCACGGCGGGCGGCTTCCTTGTTAAAGCGAACCGGCTCCATAATACTGTCATAGATCAGGTAACCGAGAACCACAATTACCAAGGTTAATACAATTTGAATAGCTGTTTTCATACTATCTGGTGGGTTTTTTATTGTGAATATGCAAAAGTAAAACAAAATTCGGAACGATTACATACAAAGTTTTCAGTATGTATTTTTTAAATTCCCTTATGGAAATTCAACTGCAAATATTCGCATTTTTTTTAATCGTTCAAAATAAAATCTGAAAACAATTCAATATTTACAGGCCAAACTTATACCATAAGCCATTTAGTGCCACCAAAAATTGATTATAATTCCGGTATTCAAATCAGAAGGTTTGAAATGCCCTGTCGAGGTGGTGGGTTCGTCGTGTAAGTTTCAAGTCTTGAAGCACTTGCGACTTAACCCTTATTGTAAAGTTATAGCTCTTTCTGAATCCAAACGGAATCCAGTTGAGGGTCATTTCCCAGCAATGCAAGTCGCGGTAAATGTCTATTGAAGTGTAGGTAATTTCTTTGCGTTCGAAATCGAAGCCCGACCTGAAACCAAACCGCCATTTTGGTGTCAGGTAAAAGTCGCCGTTAAAATTGAGTGACTGAATAAGCGTTCTTTCAAATTTGTCGTTTCGAAAATCATATTGCGACCCATAATTAAACGTATAGCTGAATTGCAGATTCCAGGGTACTGCAAAATTAATCTGGCCTGGCACTAAAGGCTGTCTGACCTGGGTGGGTTCTTCCGGAGGGTCATCCACACCACCTTCATTAAAAGGATTTGCGCCTGGGGGTGTTTGCATACCCAACTCCCGGGCTTGCCCGCCGGCTCCTGCCGAAGGACGCGCTTTTGAGCTCAACGAGTAATTAAAACTAAAGCTCCAGGTGGTATTATTGAGCTGCATTAATTTGGGTTTATCTTCCCAAATAAAACGGTTTATTTTGCGACCTGCCGAGTCGAGCTGGTAAACCGTCCAACTGCTTCCGTATGTTATATCAAAATTGTCGAAAAGGCGGGTCCGGGCCGAAATGCTTATATCTGAGAAATTGAGTGAGTCGCGTGCAAGGTCATAACCTCCACTTATTGAAAGATTTTCGAAAATCGTAATTTTACGTTCTCCCTGGCCAGTGGTATCTCTACGGCTTTTGACCTTCATTTCGAGGTTGTTGGTTAGCGAAAAATTGATGCTTCCGGAACGGTTAGGCGCAGGGCCTCCATAAATACCGCCCTCAAATACAGCATATTGCACATCGCGATTGGTAATTGGGTTATAAAACGATTTGTAATATCCCCAAAAAGGATTAGCAAAATCGGGTCTGAAATTAAAACTGATATTAGGCGAAACCACATGCCTTACAGCCCTTATTGGCCCCTTGCGAAATTGCATCATGCCATAAAAGCGGGTGTTGAGGCTGGTGCTGTAACTAAACTCATGAAAAACCCTAAACCCTGGAATTGTATCGGTTACCACAGCGCCAAAAAGGGTATCGCCCCTTTGAATTACCATAGCCAGCGGATCGTAGTACCTGTCTATGCTAGAAAGGTACCAGTTCATATTGTAATTGAAGCTGTTGCTGAGGTTAAAATGCCGAAGCACTCTGAATGAGTGGCTTATTGGTATGCTATGGCGCATTCCGTTTCGAAAATCCGACCAGGTTTCCCTTTTAAACAACAATGAATCGGTTGTGCGCAGGTCGTTTCGCGAATTCATGCTGTAATTTAGGGTTATGTCCTCATACCACCTTGTTTCGCCTGTTCGCTCTTTTCGCCTAAAGGGGTGCATCCGGTTAACACTGAAGGTTATTTCGGGCAAACTCAGGTCAACGCTTCGATTGAGGGTATTTTGACTATGCCTGAGGTTGATAGAAAAATTATAACGGCCTGCCCAGTTGGCCATATACGAAACATTCGAAGAAAAGGTATTTGACAGATAATCCGTGTCTGATACCGGATTAAACCTTGTTGACTGGGTGCTGCCGGCATTTACATTGGCTCTGAACACACTGTTAGGCCTTGCCTTTGGGTCCTGGTTGTGACTCCATTGCACCCTGAAGTCGCGGTTACGCTCATAGCCGGGCAAATCTTTTTCGCCAAGAATATTTATTGCATAAGTAAGGTTTATAGAGCCGTTATGGCGATACCTGACCCGGTAGTTTGAACCCAGCTTAGCTGCCCAGCTTCCGCGTGTGTAAATATCGCCTCGAAGCGACAGGTCAACATATTCGTTAAGGCCGAGGTAAAAACCGCCATTTTCCAGATAAAAGCCCCGGTTGGCAGTTTCGCCATACGATGGCATTAATATACCAGAGGCCTGCCCACGCTTATTGGGGAAAAAACCAAAAGGAACCACTAGTGGGGTGGGCACGCCTTCAATAACCAGAAATGCTAAGCTGGTTATAATCTTATCGTCAGGAATAATTTTGGCACGCCTAAAGCCAATATGAAAATGAGGCTCAGGATCATCGCAGGTAGTAAATTTACCTTCATGCACATGAATTATTCTGTTTGGCTGAATTTTTACAATCCCGCCATGCAAAAAACCTTCTGCTTCTTCAGTAAAAACATTCTTTGTGCGTCCGCGCCGGGTTTGAAAATTGTACCAAATCTCTTCAGATTGAAACGACTGCGGCTCTTCGGTAAATACTGGCCGGCCCTGCAATACCCCGGCCGAGTCAGGAAAAGCGCTCGCATAAAGCTCGTTTCGGCCGAAATCTATTTCAACATAACCCGCTGTAAGCTGTATAGCACCATATTTTAGCTCGGCATTACCAAAAAGATAAACCTTACGTTCTCTTACATCAAAGAAAATGCTATCGGTGGCCGAATAATCGACCCTGGTATCGAGTATGGTGCCCGAACCCCTTTGACGCAAATCATTAGCGGTATCGGCAATAGAAACATTGTTCAAATCGGGCGCATTGGAGTCGGGTAGCAATAGCAAAGGCCGGGCAATGGTATCAATCTGGGGCTGCTCGTTTATTTCGGCATGGTTTTCGTTACGAACAACAACCGGAATGGTGTCGGTAAAAAAAGCATTGAAGGGAGAAAAACCCTGGTTTGCTTTGGCTCCTACGGTTGAAACCACTGTGAAAACCGCCAGCAACAAGACAAATTTCTTAAAACCCTGGTTTGTACCCAATTTTTTAATAGTATTTTTGTAAAATAAGAAATGGCCTTTTTCGTACTAATACTTTAGGAAAGTACGGGCAAAACTAACTAAAAATCGCTTATTACCGGTGAAACGCTTCTGGTTATTTTTTGGTATTTGCTTTTTGCTAGGAGTTTTTCCGGCTAATCTAATGGCCGACAGGAGGGGTTATGTAATGACTGTTGTTTTAGACCCTGGCCATGGCGGCCATGAACCTGGGGCTGTTGGGCGCAGGGTAAAGGAAAAAGACATTACACTGGCCATTTCGCTTAAAGTAGGCGAACTAATTAAGGAAAACCTGCCAGAAGTAAAGGTAATTTACACCCGCAATACCGACGAGTTTGTTCCCTTGCATCGCAGGGCTCAAATTGCCAATCAGAACCATGCCGACCTTTTTATTAGCATTCACTGCAACAGCGCTACGAATAGTTCGGCTTACGGCACCGAAACATTTGTTATGGGGCTTCATCGAAATCAGGCCAACCTTGAGGTGGCCAGACTCGAAAATGCTTCAATTCTTTACGAAGAAAACTACCTCGAAACCTACGATGGTTACGACCCCAACTCTCCCGAATCGAACATTATATTTACACTTTTTCAAAATGCATACCTCGAACAAAGCCTCACAATGGCTTCGTTTGTGCAAGATCAATTCAGGGAAAGGGCGCGGCGTGTTGACCGCGGGGTAAAGCAAGCCGGTTTTTTGGTACTTTACAGGGTTACAATGCCGGCTGTACTGGTTGAAGCAGGCTTTTTGAGCAACCAACGCGAGGAAGAGTTCCTCGCATCGCCGGAAGGCATAAACCTAATTGCTTCAGCTATTTACAGGGCATTTCGCGATTATAAAACAGCTCAGGACAAGATGGCTGCAGATTTTGAAAAGCAAATGCTTGCCAATAATCAAAACCAGCCCCAGGGGCAGGTTACGGCTACCAGGCCTTCAACGCCCCCGGCTCAAAACACTACAAACAACCCGACTCAGGCAAACCACCAAACAGGACCCGCCAGGCAAAACCAACCGGATACCCAGCCGGCATCCAACCGGCAACCAGAGCCGGCCAGACCAAATCACCCGGGTACTCAGGCGCCTGAAAACTCCAGGCAAACACCAAACATAGTTTTTAAGGTGCAGTTTGCATCTTCGAGAACCCTCAGACCCCTTGATGCCCCCGAATTTAGAGGCATGAAAAATGTTGAATACTATTTTCACGAAGGGCTTTATAAATATACCGTGGGCATCGAACCAACCCTTGAAGCTGCTGCTGCAGTTCAGGCAAGGGTTAGACAGGCCGGCTTCAGGGATGCATTTGTAATAGCTTTTCATAATAACCAGCGCATTGCCCCCGCCGAAGCAGTAAAGCTATTAAATCAGCAAAGAAATAATCGTTAGTTTTGCCATTTTAAAATTATACCTGTTTTGAAAATTACGAGAGAAATAAAACTTGGCATCATAGTAACCGCTACAATTTTTGTTTTTGTTTGGGGAGTGAGTTACCTGAAAGGAAAAGACATTTTTAACCGGCAACTTACAATTTATGCCGAATACGAAAATGTGAGCGGATTGCTAGAAACCAACCCTGTTGTGGTTAGCGGGGTAAAAATTGGTCAGGTTGAGCGAATATATTTTCACCCTGACGGCTCCGGAAAAATTATGGTGCAATTGATTCTCGGGCGCCAGATAAGCATTCCCTCAAACTCGGTTGCCCGCCTTACCGGAGCTGATTTTATGGGATTCCGCGAAATAGACATTGTTATGGGAAATTCGCCCCAGGCAATTAAAAACGGAGATACCCTTGCCTCGCTCACTTCTGCATCGATAACCGAAGAGGTAAGCCGGCAAATTGCTCCGCTTACAACACAGGCAGAGAGCCTGCTGCTAAAAATCGACTCAGTACTTGGTGCAGTACTTGAAATTTTTAATGCGGAAACCCGCCGCAACCTAACGCAAAGTATCGAAAGCATGAGGCAAACCCTGGGCAATATTCAAAATACAACCACCACCCTCGATACAACCTTTGCCCATCAGGCCAAAAGGCTTGCTGTAATAATGTCGAATGCCGAATCAATTACTACCAACCTGAGCCAGAACAATCAGGCCATTACCAATGTTATCAGCAATTTATCTGAGCTGAGCGATACAATGGCGGCCCTCGAGATTGCACAAACCATGCAAAATGTAAATAATACAATGGAAGCGCTAGCTGCTTCTATGGATAAAATAAACCGCGGTCAGGGGAGCCTGGGTTTGCTTGTAAACGACGACCAATTGTACCGCAATCTCGAAGCCTCTTCAAAACAACTTGAACAATTGCTTAAAGACATACGGCAAAACCCGGGCCGTTATATAAATGTTTCTGTTTTCGGAAGAAATTGACAAGCTATGCAAAACGCCAGGCATGTTGAGTTTTTTTTGGTTGTTTTACTGCTTTTTTGTTTTTGCTTTTCGGGCTGGAGCTTTGCTGGAAATACACTTGAGCGCGAGCTAAACCGTTTTGCTTCCGACCCCTCATTGAAAAATGCCACCTGGGGGCTTACAGTAATTGATGTAAAAACCGGCCGAACCATTGTTGCACACAATCAACACATGGCACTTTCGCCGGCTTCAACCCAAAAACTGATTACAACGGCCACTGCACTGCTAATGCTTGGCAATGATTTCAGGTATCAAACCACCCTTGGTTATTCAGGATTTATTGACCCTTCCGGAATTTTGCATGGCAACCTGATTGTAAAAGGTAGTGGCGACCCCACTTTTGCTTCCACTCAACTACACGATTCGCTGCGGCTCGAAATGGTTTTCATGCAATTGACCCAAGCCATTAACAAAGCCGGCATAAGAAAGGTTAACGGCCGAATTATTATTGACGAGTCGGTGTTTGACAATGAGCTGGTTCCGCGCAAATGGCTTTGGGAAGACATTGGCAATTATTTTGGCTCCGGAGCGAGCGGCCTCACAGTAAACGAAAATATGTACACCATTTTTTTCGAGCCAGGGCACCAACTAGGTCATCCGGCCAAAGTACTCCGAACCGAGCCGGCAATACCCGACATGGTTTTTATTAACCAGGTAACCACGGGGCCCCATGGTTCGGGCGACCAGGTGAATATATTCGGAGCGCCATACCAAATGCAGCGCACCCTTACTGGCACTGTTCCACACGGAAGGAGCAATTTTGCAGTAAGGGGCTCAATTCCTGATCCTCCAGGGTTTTTCGCCGCAGCATTCAGCAATTTTTTGACTCAAAACGGCATTGCTCAAAGCTTTCCCCCAACCACACACAGGATTGAAATCACTGCCGGAAACAAAGTAGCCGAAATAGAAAAAGTGCTTGGCACACTGGCCTCGCCCACCATTACACACATTGCCGCCCGAACCAACCTCCACAGCGTAAATTCTTATGCCGAAAACCTTCTGAAAACCATTGGCCTTAGTGCTAAAGCAACAGGAAGCAACCCTGCCGGAATAGAGGCGATGATTGAATTTTGGAAAAGCAGGGGGCTCGATATCGGTGGAATGTTCTTGTACGATGGCAGCGGAATGTCTCCTTCAAATAGAATGACAACCGCCCAACTTGCAAGCATATTGCGCACCATGGCACAAAGCCCTCAATACGAATCATTTCTTGCAGGATTCCCCCTGGCCGGTCGAAGCGGGTCGCTCGCCAATCTTTTTAGAGGTACAGCCTCAGAAGGAGTACTTAGAGCCAAAAGCGGATTTATTTCCAATGTAAGGTCTTATGCCGGGTACACTACCACAACCAATGGTAAAATTCTCGCATTTGCTTTCATTGTAAATGATTATCAGGGAACTCCCGCAAACATGCGCGAAAAGATGATAAAAGTAATGGACGCCATTACAAGGTATAACCAATAATGGCAATTTTCACAAAAAAAATAAAGCAAAATCACAGAAAAATATAAAAAATTGTAATAATTTAGCAGGCAAACTACTATTATTCAAAATCAAAAAAAAAATAGTGTTATGCAAAACATAGATTGGGGCAAACTTCCTTTCGGTTATTTTAAAACCGACTACAATGTTAGGTGCTACTACCGCGATGGCAACTGGGGCGAAATTGAGGTATCCTCTTCCGAGTTTGTAAATATTCACATGGCAGCAACATGCCTTCACTACGGGCAGGAGGCTTTTGAGGGAATGAAAGCCTATCGGGGCCAGGATGGAAAAATTCGTTTGTTTCGCTGGCAGGAAAACGCTAACCGATTACGCAAATCGGCTGATGGCATTCTGATGGCAAGGGTACCCGACGAGCTCTTTTATGAAATGATTGTAAAAGTAGTAACACTCAATGAGCGTTTTGTCCCGCCTTTTGGCCATGGGGCAGCACTTTACATCCGCCCTTTGCTTATAGGAACCGGGGTTCAGGTGGGTGTAAGCCCAGCCAAAGAATACTTGTTTATGGTATTTGTTGGGCCGGTTGGACCTTATTTTAAAGAAGGCTTCAACCCTGTAAGTATGCAGATTATTAACGACTACGACCGTGCTGCTCCATTAGGAACCGGCCATATTAAAGTAGGTGGAAATTATGCCGGAAGCCTTTTGGCAATGGAAAGAGCCAAAGCCGAAGGGTTTGCATCGGTAATATTTCTGGAAGCCAAAGAGAAAAAATATATTGACGAAGCCGGCCCGGCCAACTTTTTTGGAATAAGGGGCAATACTTATGTTACTCCAAAATCTAATTCCATTCTGCCTTCAATTACCAATATGAGCCTTATGCAACTGGCCGAAGACATGGGCCTGAAAGTGGAGCGCAGGCAGGTGGCAGTTGAAGAACTTGAAACTTTTGAAGAAGCTGGCGCATGTGGTACTGCAGCAATCATTTCGCCAATAGGCAAAATTACTGTTCGCGAAAGCGGAAAGATTTACGAGTTTCCTAAGGATGGGAAAGCTGGCCCAATCTCTACCAAGCTATACAACAAACTGCTAAATATTCAATACGGAGAAGAGCCCGATACCCACGGCTGGGTAACAGTACTTGACTAATCAAATTTAAAAATAAATAAAACCGCCCCAATACTTGAGGCGGTTTTTTTAATGATTTCAAAATTACTTATCAAGGGGTTCATTTACAAGCGACCATGCCAAAGCCGAAAAAGCCACTGTGGCCCCGGCAATAATAAAAATAACACCTTTGCTTTCGGTTGCGCTTATAATTTCGCCTATGCCCAGGCTGGCCACCAGTTGCGGAAGCACCACCGAGAGGTTGAACAGCCCCATATAAAGGCCCATTCGGTTTTGGGGAACCTTTTGCGACATAATAGCAAAAGGTAAACTTATGGTTGCTGCCCAGCCGATGCCAACCACTGCCATAAGGGCATACAGCAAAGCCGCCGAGAAGCCAAACTGCAGTATAAGAAAATAACCCAGGGCCATAATTGCAAGGCTAATGGTGTGTATCTTTACCCGGCCAAAACGTGCAGCCAGTGGTTCAAGAATAAGCACAGGGATAATTGCTGCCACCAGGTTTAGCGAGAAAAAGCTCCAGTTTATTACCTGCCCTACGAACCGATCGGCGGCCTGGGCTGAACCTTCGGCCTCAGGCAAAACGTCAGCACCCTGAAACTCGGGCAAACGATAACGAATAAATGCGAACATGTATATAAACATAGTTTGTACGCCAACCCAGGTAAACGAATGTGCGGCCAATACCTTTCTGAAACCTATCAAACCGGCTTCTTCCTTCGATTTTCCTTTTTCCGATTTTAATAGGGCCTCGGCGATTAGGTAAACGGTTAAAATTAGGCAAACGTGCTCAAAAATATAGTGTGGAATTTTTGGAAGCCCGCCAAGGCGAACCACCAGCCCGTAAACTGCATAAAGAAGGAAGCCCCAGAGCGGACGAATGGTCCTGAGGATTTCAAGTAATGAGGCTTCGTTGTGTTTTTCGTTTTCGGTACCTGCCTTTATCCCTTTAGCAGATTGAATGTTTTCTGAGGCCTGATCGGCATTGGCATTGCTGTCGGCCAAATTACCGAGCACTTCTGGTTCTTTTACAAAAAAAGGAGGAATAATAGAAAAAAACAGCACCAGCACAGCTCCACCATAAATCAGAATGTAGTTGTTGAGCAGGGCGCCAACCAGGTAAGCCAGCACACCAAAAGTACCCGAAACTGTTTGCATCCATGTGTAGCCTTTTGTGCGTGCGCGGCCTTCGGGGGTTACATCGGCAATAATTGAGCGGGTTGGGTTGAAACTCACATTTATTGCAAGGTCGAGGGTCAATGCCACCACTATGGCAATTCCCAAAATGCCGCCTATGCCCATTGCATTGTGTATTACGCCAATATTTGGTAAAGCCAGCAGCATAAGGGCTGCCAAAACGCCACCTATCAGAATAAAAGGTCTGCGGCGACCACCCCAAAACCAAACATTATCGCTGATTATTCCAATTATCACTTGCCCAATAATGCCGGCCAGGGGGCCAGCAGCCCAAACCAGACCAACATCGTGAATGTCTAATCCGTACTTTGTGCTCAATATCCAGCTCAGCGATGCAATCTGAACTGAAAGTGCAAAGCCCATGGCGGTAGCCGGCAGGCTAAGGAGTGCATAAAAAGAATTTGTTAGTTTTTTTTGAAATGGCAGCATGTTTTTTGCAATTTTAGTTATTCAATAGGTTTATTGCCTGTTTGGGCAGCGTCGCCTCTGCTTTTAAAGCCCCGGCCCTGCTTCCGCATATTGTTAAATTTTTTTTTATGAAATGGTGTATGTGCACCGGGAGCAAGGCGTTTTTCGGGGTTGTACTCAGGGCCGCTGCCAATGCTTTGAGGCAGATTAACCTTTTCGATCACTTTTCCGAGGAAGCGCTCAATGGCGGCAAAGCGCCGCTGCTCCCTTTCGCCAATAAGGGTGCAGGCCTTGCCATCGGCTTGCGCCCTTGCCGTTCGGCCGATGCGGTGCACATAATCTTCGGCGTCCTGGGGCACGTTAAAGTTGATTACCAGGTCAATGTCCTCCACATCGATGCCTCGCGATATAATATCGGTGGCAACCAGCACCCGGGTTTGTCTGCTCCTGAATCGGTTCATGGCCGCTTCGCGTTCTGATTGCTCAAGGTCCGAATGAATCTCTTCAACCGATTTTATGGCCCTTTTCAAATCTCGACTTAACTGTTTCACCATTGATTTGGTATCGCAGAAAACTATAATGGTTTTCATGCTTTTATCCTTCAGCACAAGCTCTTTAACAAGCTGAAGTTTTTGATTTTCATAAACCACGTAGGCTTCCTGCTTTATTTTTTCGGGCGGGGTGGCAGCAGCAATATTTATCTCAGTTGGATTTTGAAGAATTTTGCGGGCCAACTCCCTGATGCGGGGCGGCATGGTGGCCGAAAACAATAGGCTCTGACGTTTATTTGGTATGTATGATATTATTTTCATTATGTCATCAAAAAAGCCCATATCGAGCATGCGGTCGGCCTCGTCAAGCACCAAAAATTGAAGTTTGTCAAGTTTTACGTAACCCATATTCAAGTGGCTTATCATGCGTCCGGGGGTACAAACAACAATATCGACCCCTCCCGATAGCGCACGTTTTTCGTTGGCATAAACCGCCCCGTCGCCCCCTCCAAATACCGCAAGGGAGCCAATGCCGGCAAAATAGGAGAATCCTTCGAGTTGCTGCGAAATCTGAATGGCAAGCTCGCGGGTAGGTACAATAATTAAACCTTTGATATGATCGCCCATGGGCCTGGTTAAGATCTTTTGCAACATGGGCAGCAGAAATGCTGCCGTTTTGCCGGTGCCAGTCTGCGCACAGGCTATGGCATCGTTGCCAAGCATAATTTCAGGAATAACCAACTCCTGTATTTGCGTAGGTGTAATGTAATTCATGGCTTCGATGCCCTCTATAATGCGTTCATCAAAACCAAACGAGTAAAAATCCAAAATAAAAATGTTTAGGGTAAATATTACAAAATACGTGGCAATCAACCACGAACCTGGCAAAGATAGAGAAAAATATTATGCTTTCTGGGCTTGCCGTTCACCTGCTAATTTGCTAAATTGCTAATCAACAATAACCATTTCTTCCAAAAGGTATTTCATGCGGGCGTAGCGGTCAATAACCCAAAGTATATATTGGCTGTTTACTGATATATTCCGGCATTGGGCGGGGTCGAACATAATATCGCTCATGGTGCTTTCCCAGCTCCGGTCGAAGTTTATGCCAATAAATGCGCCCCGGTGGTCAATTACTGGACTTCCCGAATTGCCCCCTGTGGTATGGTTGCTGGCAATAAAGTTTATTATTAGCTGGCCATTGCGTTGGTATGGGGCAAAATCTTGTTGTTTGATAAGCCTCTGGAGGCGCGGGCTAATGCTGTAATCGGTCACTTGCTGGTTTGCTGCCTTTTCAAGAATTCCATTGGCGGTAGTGTGGTAAATGAATTTTACACCATCGCGCGGATATGAGCCTTCAATTTTGCCATAAGTAATCCTTAGTGTGCCGTTTGCATCGGGAAAGAAACTATGTAAAGGATGCATTTGGCGCAAACCGGCAGTAAATTGCCTGTACAGGCTGTCGAGCCTTTTTTCAAGTACGATTTCAAAAGGCCTTATGTGCTCCTGAAAATATTTCAAAAGACCGGCACCTAATTCAAATGCCGGGTCCTTTTCGAGCTTCCGGTAATCAGAAGGGTGGAAGTTTTTCAGGAGGTTAATTGTTTGGCTTTCGGAGACCAGCATTGAACGGGCAAAAACCCTTTCGGCAAGTTTAGAAAAGTCGTTGCCAAACCTTCGCCTTGCTTGCAACAATGGAGTTGGTATTAGCGGAGGCTCAGCCAGTTCAATATATCGCGAAAGCAATGCAGTAAAAACCTGCTTGTCGGTTGCAGGGTGGTAATCTTTGAAGAATGTTTCGGCTTGTGCTTTGAGCCTGGTGGAAACGCGATTAATTTCATCCAAATCGGGTTTTGGTTGCTTGCTTTTCTGCACCAGCTCATCAAATCCCTGTGCAAACCTTATAATTTCCACTCCCCTGCCTGCTTCATTGTACAAGATTGCAGCAAACCTGTAAGGTTTAAGCTGGCTGTATGTTTCATCAAATGCTTGAAGCAGGCCTGAGTATCGACCCGAGTTTTGGGGCATTGCAGCCCAATTTGTAAATTCATTTTCTATCTTTTGCTTTCTATTTACCGCACTAAGACGCTCCAGGCCGTGGTTTTCGCCCTGCCACCTTTTCCACGAGTTCGAAACCCGGGCATGCTTGGAGGCATATTGTAAGCGTACCTTGTCGTTGGCCGCCATATTGAGGTTGTAAATGTCGAGTATGCGGGTGCGAAGGTCAATGGCCACAGGGTTTTGGTGATTCAATATAAAATCAACGGCATGCGAGGTAAGGTACTGCCTTGTTTGCCCAGGAAAGCCATAAACCATGGTAAAGTCGCCTTCGCTAATGCTTGCATTGGAAACCGGGAAAAAATGCCTGGGCTGGTAAGGCTTATTGTCGGGATGAAAATCGGCTGGCTGGTTTTCGGCATTGGCATATACCCTGAAAAGGGCAAAATCGCCAGTGTGCCTGGGCCACATCCAATTGTCAACATCTCCGCCAAAGCTTCCAATCGACATAGGTGGGGCGCCAACTAGCCTCACATCGCGAAATACTTCGTGCACAAAAAGAAAATATTCATTTCCAAAAAAGAATGGCGCCACCATTGCCTCGTATCGTCCATTTTCGCTTGCCTGCTGCGCTATTTGCATCGAAAGATTTGAAACCATGTCTGCCCTGTGCTGCTCAGTCATTTCATTATTTAACCGAGGTATAATCTGGTCAGTAACATCTTCCATGCGCACCAATATGCTTATGGTATGCCCTGAATTGGGCAGTTCCTGGCTGCGGTCGTTTGCCCAAAAGCCATGCGTTAGATAGTCGTTTTGTAGTGAGCTGTGGCGCTGTATCTGACCAAGCCCACAATGGTGGTTGGTTATAAGCAGCCCTTCAGGCGAAATAAATGCACCGGTACAGCCACGCCCAAACCTAACAATTCCATCCTTTAAGCTAACACTATCAGTATTGTAAAGGTCGCGGGCCGAAAGCGAAAACCCCATTTGCTGCATCTCTTCAATGTTCCGTTCAATAAGCAGAGGCAGCCACATTCCCTCTACAGCAATTGCACCTAAGGGTAAAAGACTGATTGCACAACCAAGCAAAAAAGTTCTTAATCCAACCATTTTGTCAATTTTTTTTTCGAAAATACTGAAAAAAAATTGTTGTATAGGTTGTTTTCAAAATTTTGCCAACAAAAAGTGGCATAAATCCAAATTGGTTGCCTGTTTAGGGAGGCGGAGAACCAATAATAATTGTTGTTTATTTGTATTTGGATATGCGCATATTTGAGTTTATAAATGATTGGTAAGCCATAAAAGGTTTATATTTTCGACCTTGCTAAAAGTGTTTATCGAAAAAAACACACACCATGCACCACAACCGCTTTGAATTGATTACCGGAGCAAAGTCCGGAATAGGAAAAGCGGCTTCAATTGCACCGGCCACACCGGGTGCCACCCTTGTGATGCTATGCTGCGATAAGGCACTGGGCGATGCCGCGGTGCATGTAGTAAGGGAGAGCTTGGACAGCCCTAAAAGAAAACTCAGGGCTATGCGGCCAATATTTTATTAAGAAAAAGCCAGTCAGGTCTTCGGGTTTATCGCTCGATTGAGATTTGGCAAAAAACTGTGGGAGGTGTGTGAAAAGCTAACAGGAATTCAATAACCGGCATTACAAAATGCCTTTGGCCTCCAGCAGGCTTTGCATTTCGTATTGCATTTGTTGGGCGCTTTGGCGAGCGGCCTCTTCAAAGTTTTCACCAGATGAAGCAAAAATAATGCTCCGCGATGCGTTTACCAGCAAGCCACCATCGTTGGTAAGGGCGGCATTGGCAACCTGCCTTAGGTTACCTCCCTGTGCCCCAACCCCGGGTACAAGCAAAAAGTGGCTGGGGCCGAGCTGGCGAATAGTGCTTAGCATAGCGGTATTGGTAGCCCCGGCTACAAACATTGTATTTTCATGAGTACCCCAGGCAGTGCATTGCTCAATGACTATCTCGAAAAAATGCTTCCACCGCCCGGTGATGATGCCCATTTTTGCAAGCAACTGAATTAGTTGGGGCTTCCAAAGCTGAAAATCCTTAGCCCCTGAATTGGAGGTAAGGCCAAGCACTATGGCCCACTTGCCAGGAATGCCAAGATAAGGTTTAAGGCTGTCGTGGCCCATATAAGGATTTACGGTAAGTGCATCAAACCCAAGTGTTTCGTAAAAAGCTTTTGCATAATGCATGGCCGTATTGCCAATATCGCCCCGCTTGGCATCGGCAATGGTGAAAATGCCACCTTGCAGGTTGGCATTGAGGTAGTTGATGGTTTTTTCGAGGCTTGCCCAGCCCTTGCTACCACAACTTTCGTAAAAGGCCACATTCGGTTTGTATGCTACCGCAAAATCGCTGGTGGCATCAATAATGCGCCGGTTGAACTCAAACACCGGATCCTCGAAGTTGCGGATGATATGGGCAGGAATTTTAGCAATATCGGAGTCGAGGCCCACGCAAAGAAACGACCTTTTCTTTTTTATAAGTTCAATAAGTTCGTTCCTGGTCATATTACAGAAATTAAGTTGCCACGCCTTCTTTAAGTTTTTCAGCATTTTCGGCCACCTGCAGGGCATCAATTATTTCCTGGATAACGCCATTCATTACTGCCGAAAGGTTATAAAGGGTAAGCCCAATACGGTGGTCGGTCATTCGGCCCTGAGGAAAGTTGTAAGTACGAATTTTGGCTGAGCGGTCGCCGGTAGATACCATGGTTTTTCGTTTTGACGAAATCTCGTCTAGGTATTTTTTGTATTCCATGTCGTACAGGCGGGTACGCAGCACGCTCATGGCCTTTTCCAGGTTTTTAATCTGCGACTTCTGGTCCTGTATTGAAACTACAATTCCGGTTGGAATGTGGGTAAGCCTCACGGCCGAATAGGTAGTGTTTACGGATTGGCCGCCCGGGCCCGATGAACAAAATGTATCTTTTCGTATGTCGCTTTGCTTGAGGTCCACATCGAATTCATCGGCTTCGGGAAGCACAGCTACAGTGGCTGCAGAAGTGTGCACCCTGCCCTGGGTTTCGGTTTGGGGCACCCTTTGCACGCGATGCACCCCCGATTCGTATTTCAAAATGCCATAAACCCCCTCGCCCGATACATTGAAAATGATTTCCTTAAAACCACCCGAGGTGCCTTCGTTCATATCTACAAGCTCGGTTTTCCAGCCTTTGGCTTCGCAAAATTTTTGATACATCCTGTATAAATCGCCAGCAAATATGGCCGCTTCGTCTCCGCCAGTACCTGCCCGAATTTCTACTATTGCATTTTTTTCATCCTGAGGGTCAACCGGAATCAGCAATACCCTGATCTCCTCTTCAAGTTCCTCTTCCCGACTGAGCAGCTCATCAAGCTCAATCTTAGCCATTTCCCTGAATTCGGAATCTTTCTCCTTGCTCAGAATTTCCCTGGTCGATTCAATATTTTCAATTACATTTTTGAACTGCCTGTAAGCAGAGACGATGGGTCCAAGGTCTTTGTACTCTTTGTTTAGAGCAATATATCTTTTTAAATCGGAGACAATATCGGGATCGGTAATAAATTTACCGATTTCATTGTAGCGATCGTTTACAGCCCTGAGTTTTTCTAAAAGCATGCGCAGTCAATTTTTTAAGCTTGCAAAGTTACGAAAAAAGGGCGGCAATAAAAATCAGTAATAAACAATAGATTCTTCGGGTGTTACAATTGTAAGTTTTTTGGCTGGTGAATCCTCGCAATGCCCAATAATTGCGGCTTCAAGGTTAAATGTGGCAGCTATGTCAATTATTTCGTTGGCCAACTCCTCTTTAACGTAGAGTTCAAGGCGGTGACCCATATTGAAAACCTGGTACATTTCGGTGAGGTTTGTGCCGGATTGGCTCTGTATCAATCTGAAAAGCGGAGGAATTTCAAACAAATTATCCTTTATCACATGTATTTTGTCAATAAAGTGCAGCACTTTTGTTTGTCCACCACCGCTGCAATGTATCATACCATGTATATGTTTTTTCATTTGGCCAAAAATGGCTTTTACCACCGGGGCAAAGGTTCGGGTAGGAGAAAGGAGAAGTTTACCGGCATTGAGCGGCGTACCTTCCACCGGCTCGGTAAGCAGACAATTGCCCGAATATACCACATCATTTCTAAGCGAATTATCGTAGCTTTCGGGGTATTTTTGGGCATAAATATTTGAAAACACATCGTGCCGGGCCGAAGTAAGCCCGTTACTGCCCATACCTCCGTTGTACTGCTTTTCGTAGGTGGTTTGGCCAAATGAAGCAAGCCCCACAATTACATCGCCTGGGCATATTTTCGAATTATCAATAATATGTGCCCGGGGCATGCGCGTCGTTACCGTCGAATCTACTATTACGGTTTTTACCAGATCTCCCACATCGGCCGTTTCTCCGCCGGTAAGTACCATATTTATGCCGTGGTTGCGCATATTTTCGAGAAAGGCCTCAGTGCCATTAATAATGGCTGCAATAACCTCGGCCGGAATCAGCTTCTTGTTGCGGCCAATTGTTGATGACACAAGAAGGTTGTCAATTGCTCCCACACATAGCAGGTCATCGAGGTTCATTACAATGGAATCCTGGGCAATGCCCTCCCAAACAGAAAGGTCGCTAGTTTCTTTCCAGTAGATATAGGCCAGCGATGATTTTGTGCCGGCCCCATCGGCATGCATAATGTTACAATACAGCTCATTGCCGCCCAGATAATCGGGCACAATTTTGCAAAATGCTTTTGGGAAAAGTCCTTTATCCAACTTTTTTATTGCTTTATGAACGTCTTCTTTTGAAGCGGAAACGCCCCGCTCATTGTATTTGTGCTGTTCGCCCATAATTGTAATTTTTTCTTTTATAGACAGCGGACAAAGGTTTTAAAAGAAACCAGGCATTTAATTTCTTCTTTGCGGCTGAGCTGGCTGTTGGTTTATTATGTCAATTCTAACGGGCGGCTGGTTGCCTTGCTGGCCTGAGGGTTTGAAGTCGTCCGAAAGGATTCTGAATTCTGTCCGGCGGTTTAATGCATGGGCAGCTTCGCGTTGCCTCTCGGAAGGCAGACGGTTAATGTAGTCTTCAGTAAGGGTAACGCCTTGCCTAAAGGTGAAGCCGTCGCGGGAAATGGTTCGTGTTAGCGTGCGGGGCAATCGCTCGCCATAGCCCCGGGCCACCAGCCGGGCCGGATCAATCCCTTTCTCTATCAGGTAATTAACCACCGATTGGGCACGTTGCTGCGAAAGGGTGTCGTTGCTGGCATCAGTACCACGACTGTCGGTATGCGAAGCAAGTTCAACTATAAGTTGTGGGTTGTCATTCAGGGTTTGAACAAGGCCGTTGAGCGAGTCGCGAAACTGTTGCAAAAGCTCCCAACGACCAAACTCATAAAGAATTTCGGGCAGGGCAATTGGGGTAACAGGCAAAGCCTGCATGTTGATATCAACAACAAAATTTTGGCTGCGATTAAAAGTCAGGGTGCTTTGTTGTGCTCGGGCCGAAAAATATTTTGGCCTGCTGGCCAAAATTTCATAGGATGTTTGTTCGCGCAACAATTCTTTGCCAAAACTATACGTTCCTTCCTGGTTTGTTTCGGCAAGGGCCAGGGTACCGTCAGACCCAACAAGTTGAACGGTAACGCCTTGCAGTATTGCCTTTGTGTTGTCATCTCTAATGGTACCCCTTATTGTAAACTCAACTGGGGCCAGATAGAACGAATATAAGTCATACCCTCTAGATCCGCGGCGGTTGCTCGAGAAGTATCCTTGCCTGAGGCCAGGGTTAAATAAAATGCCAAAATCGTCCATTGGGCTGTTTATAGGGGCGCCCATATTTTCGGGATTACTCCAGCCTTCTGGGTTCCAGTCACTCAGAAATATATCGAGTCCTCCCATACCTGGAAGGCCGTCAGAGGAAAAAAATAATACTCCATCTTCGCGCACAAAAGGGAACATTTCGTTTCCGGGAGTGTTGACAGGGGTTCCGATATTTTGCGGTGGGCCAAATTCTGAGGTCGCAGACCTTCGGCGGGCATACCAAATATCGTGCCCTCCGGCGCCTCCACTCATGTTAGAAACAAAATAAAGAGTAAGGCCATCGGGGCTAATGGCCGGGTGGCCAACCGACACTAAGCTATCGTTGCTCAGCTTGACTTCGCGGGGTGTGCCCCAATTGGCACCCTGCCTTGGCGACATAAATATACGGCATCCCATTTCTACATTAGGGCTGCGCAGGCAGCGTGTAAAAAACAGTTCGGTGCCACTGCTGTTGGTGGCAGGCGCACCTTCGTTGTATTCGGTGTTTATTGGCCCTTCATCGAGCAGTGTGGGGGTACCCCAGCTTCCAGTCCGATCCTGAAACGACACAAACAGCGATGTGTGTTTTTTCCCAAACCAGGGGTCTGTATCTGAGCCGATGGCCTCGTCGCGGTTCGATGCAAAAATGATTATGCTGGCCCGATGGTCTGCCCAGGCCAAGGTAAAATCGTCCTGGCGGGAGTTAAAGCTTTTTACCGCCGCCACTTCATAAGGCGTAGGGTTGGCCGCAAATTTTTGGGCCAGTTCAATGGTTTCAATACCCCGTTGCCCGCGCCAGTCATCGGGAGCAAGTTCTTTAAAAAAATTAAAATTATCGCGGGCTTCGTCAAATTTTTCGTTGCTTACCAACACCTCGGCAAGAAAAAGGTAAGTATCGGGTGTGCGGTGGTTTAGCCGAATGGCACGCTTAAACTGCATTTCGGCCCGGCGAGGATCGTTAAGGCGAATGTAGGCCACACCGGTATTGAAACTGATACGCCCGGCCTCACGACGATCATTGCGCCTAACGCGGTTATATGCCCGGCGATAAAGATTCACCGCATCTGAATACTGGTGCAACTCAAAGGCCTTGTCGGCACGATCAACCCTTCGGTTGCGGGCATCAGCCTCAGGTGTATGGGCCGCTAAAAATATCAGAAGAAAAATTAAATAAGTCTTTTTGCTGGACACCATCGGACTGAATGGGGAATTTTGTTTTAAAAGAGTTAATCCTGTACAAAAAAACGTAAAAGGATTCCGATAATTGCATTAATCATAAGCGCGACACTTCTATTAAAACCCCTCGCCGGTTTTTTGGTTGTAAGGATACGGTAGTACTTCATTGCTGTTTTGCGGCGCGTCAGGCCGCACCTGTGGATATTCTCCTATCGGTTCATCCCTTAATTCCGTATCTGGTTCAGGCTCATTTACGGGTGTAGTTATGTCGCTTGTCAGTTTATTTATATCGTGCTGCATGTTTCGGGCTTCAGTTTCTATGTCGGCGGTGTAGCGGTGAATTTCGGTGTTGATTTCGCGTTGTACTTTTTTTACCTCATTAATGCCACGCCCAATCATGCGGGCGATTTCCGGAATCTTACCTGGCCCGAAAAGCAGCAACACAACAAGCAGAATGAGAAGGATCTCGCCCCCGCTGATGCCAAACAACAATAGTATGTGCAAAGTAATACTTTCCATGTGTTTATTCTGAACAAATTTAATCGTTTCTGGCCAATAAATAAGCACAAAAAAACCGCTGGATTGCAGCGGTTTTTTTATTCAAAAGAAATTAATTATTGCGCCTTTTTGTCCTTTTTGCGCAACAACAGGTCGTAAGCAATGGGGGTTGCATTAAACAAAGAGGAGTAAGTACCCACGGCAATACCAATGAGCAGGGCAAATGCAAAACCCCGTATTACCTCGCCACCAAACAGGAAAATAATAAGCAATACGGCAAGGGTTGTACCCGAGGTATTAAAAGTGCGCGATAGGGTGGCATTAAGCGCCAGGTTAATATTTAATTTTAAATCTCTTTTAGGAAACAGATTTATGTTTTCGCGGATACGGTCAAAAATTACTACGGTATCGTTGATAGAATAACCAATGATGGTAAGGATGGCAGCAATAAAGGTTTGATCAACCTCCATGGTCCACGGCACAATATCGTGAAGCAAAGAGTAAAGCGATATTACAATTATTGAGTCATGGGCAAGTGATGCGAGACCTCCTACACCAAATTGCCATTTTTTAAACCTAATTGCAATGTATAAAAAGATGATGAACAAAGACACTATCAATGCAATAACCGCATTAATTTTTATATCGCGGGCCACGGTAGGTCCGACTTTTTGCGAACTGAGCCGGCCAATCACTTTGGCCTGGTCATCGCTGGTAAATTCTTCAAAAGTTATCGGGTTGTTGAAGAATGGAGCCAGACCTTCGAATAGTTTTCGTTCGGCTAGTGAATCGGCTTCGGGGCTATCCACATCGAGCAGATATCGGGTTGTGATTTTCACCTGGCTGTTTGGGCCAAAAGTTTTTACTTCAGGAGCCTCTCCAAGGTTGTTTTCGAGTACCGAACGCAAGTTTACAGTATTTACTTCCTGATCGAACCGAACTACATAGCTTCGTCCTCCGGTAAAATCAACCCCAAAACTAAAACCCCTGATTCCCAGAGAAACCAGGCCTACCACAATAACCACTGCAGAGATAATGTAAAACTTTTTGCGTAAGCTGATAAAGTCAAAATTTACCTTGGTAAGCATATCCTTCGACAATTTGGTGTCGAAGCTGATATTAATATTTTTCTCCATCCAACGGCTGAAAATAAGCCTTGAAAGCAATATGGCGGTAAAAAGTGAAGAAATTATACCAATAATAAGGGTTGTAGCAAAGCCCTGAACAGGACCTGATCCGAAAATGTACAGAACTATACCTGTGAGCAAGGTGGTAACGTTTCCGTCGATAATGGCTGAATACGCATTTTTGTAACCGTCGGAGATTGCGAGTCGCTGGCCTTTGCCCGCTCTGAGTTCTTCGAGTATTCGCTCATAAATAATTACGTTTGCATCGACAGCCATACCCAGGGTAAGTACAATACCAGCAATACCGGGTAGTGTAAGAACTGCGCCGAGCGATGCGAGTACACCAAAAATGAAAAAGATATTGGCAACCAGGGCTACGTTGGCCACCCACCCAGCCTTGCTGTAATATACGGCCATATAAATAAGAACAATAACAAACGCCAGCACAAAACTTATGAACCCGCTTTGGATAGCTTCGCGACCCAGCGAGGGCCCTACAATGGCCTCTTCAACAATTCGGGCAGGAGCGGGCAATGAGCCGGCACGCAGAATGTTAGCAAGGTCTTGGGCTTCGGCAACAGTAAACTGACCGGTAATCTGAGAGCGGCCTCCTGGTATTTCGCCCTGAACCACTGGGAAAGAATATACAAAATCATCGAGAACTATTGCGATTGAACGCCCAACGTTGTCAGCAGTAAGCCTTCGCCAAATGCGGGCTCCATCGCTGTTCATCGACATTGAAATTTCTACCTGACCAGTGGGGCTGTAGTCCTGGCGGGCATCAACTATGACATCGCCGGTAAGTGGGGCAATACCTTCGCGGGTGGTTTCCTTAATGGCAACCAGTTCATGAATATTTCCCTGGCCTCCCACAGGTTTAACATTCCAATTCAGACGCATATCGCGAGGGAATATTCCCCGGTTTCTTGCCAGGCGCAAAAGGTGGTTTACACGGGCGGTATCCTGCACTGCAGCGTATCCAACCACCGGGCCTTGTCCCGGTAACATTTGTCCAGACTGGTCCTGCACAAAGGCTGGATTCAGAAAGGCAAATAATGGGTTTTCGCGGGCAAAATCTTCGGAAGTCTGCTCCAAAGCCTGTTGTTGCTCATTTCCTAACAAGTCGGCAATATCTGGCACTCCAAGGGTGTCAGTATCAGTTTGGGCAATTAAATCATCCACATTTGTAGCGGCATCTGCCTGCGGGTCTTCATTTAGGACTGTATCATTGGTCTCTGCTATTGCAGTATCTGCAGGCTGATCAGCTCTCAGGCGTTCATTGGCTTCCATAAAAAACTGGTAAACTTCTGAGAAGTTGTAAGTTTCCCAGAACTCAAGCTTTGCAGTACCTTGCAAAAGGCGGCGAACGCGCTCAGGCTCTTTAATACCAGGCAGCTCAACCAAAATTCGACCTGAGGTTTGCAATTTCTGAATATTGGGCTGGGCAACGCCAAAACGGTCGATACGGGTACGCAAAATTTGAAATGAACGGTCAACGGCTGCATCGACTTCTGCACGAAGAATTCCTAAAACCTCATCGTTGGTTGAGTTAAAGTTGATACGGTCGCGCATTTCTACAGTAGCAAAAATGGCTGCCAGGCTGGCATTGGGGTCCACTTCCTGAAAAGCCCTGCCAAACAAGTTAATAAAATCTTCGCGACTAGTACGCTGAGCAATTATTGCCCGCTCAAGTGCCAGTTGAAAAGTCGGATCAGGGCTGTAGCCCGAAAGCGCTTTCACAATCTCCGGCACCGAAATCTCGAGGGTTACATTCATACCTCCCCGAAGGTCAAGACCAAGGTTTAACTCACGCTCTTTAACCTGACGGTAGGTAAACTTGCCAACGCCCAGATTAAAAACTGTCTGGTTCATCATTGAGTCGATGTAGAATCGCTCCTGAGCTTTTGCAATGGAGTCCTGGTAAAACCCAAACTTAATCTCATTGCTGCCTGCCATTTGCCGGGCAATATTTACAAACCGTTCATTCTGGGCATATTTCCTGGCGTCGCGCTCTACCTTCCTCGAGATAAAGGTAAACGACAGTTGATAGAGACATACCACGGCCAGGGCAATGGCAAAAAACCGTATCAAACCTTTATTTTGCATGTTTTAAGTCTTTAATTTGTTTTTTAAGGGTGCAAATATAAACATTAGTATTCCTATTAGACAATGCGTTAATGCAATGGCAGAAAAAATTATGATAAAAGGTTAAAAAAAGCCTTTAAATACAGCTTAAAACGCTCATTCAGGGGCTGTTAAAAAACCGACCGCAAAGTTATGCAATTTTTCTATTAATGGGAGAAAACCTAATTATTATTAACCGCCTTTTGGCAAACTAAAAACTTTGGTAAGCATCATAGATTTTAAGCGGGGTTAACGCCACTCTGCAGCCAAAAACCGGTGTTTTTGCATGGTTTACACCACAAATAACAATATTTAAGAGTACTTACTTAACATATTTTGTATTCACTATTGTCCGATAAAGTAAAAAAGGGTTTAATTTTATGCATGAGATTCCTCACTACGTTCGGAATGGCAGTAAGTTAGCTTTTTATTAAGGGGGTAGGTG
>CAYGDW010000018.1:0-42676 GCA_964348755.1 uncultured Bacteroidales bacterium
ACTCAGGTATTGTAAGAACTTTCTGTTGCCGTCTCTTTCAAAACCTTCTGCAATTCAATCCATTTTTGAACCTGAAAAATTCCTGATTTGGTTTTTTAAACCAAAACCTTTGGCAAACTTTTCGACTGAGGGTAGTTTAAATATGAATTTTGAAAGTACCCTTGATTCTTTCCAGCTTTCAAAATCTTCAAAACGTTTTATTTTCATCCGAAAATAATTTAATATTTAAGGTCGGATGGAACCCGCATGATGAATTTTAGCGTCGCTGAACTTCGGTTCAACCTTGTTTGTGGTTAACGAATCATGCTCGTTTCATTTCACTATTGTCTGATAAAACCTAATGAAGGAAGAATTACGTGTTTGAGATTCCTCACTACGTTCTGAATGACAGATAGTTAGTTATTTGATAGGTGGTGGGCGGCGGCAAAGCTGCAGCCCACCACTTATTTTCTCCAAAACCCCTAAAAGCCTTGTCATTTCGAGCGAAGCGAGAAATCCCGTCATTTTCATCGGACAATTGTATTTTCATTTATTAGCCTTTTGGTTTTTCCAAAAATTAACGGTGATGGCCAAAATTACAATATTTCCTCAAAACAACCTTAAACTTTAGGCTTGAAACCTTAAATCTGAACCGAGCCAAAGGCGAGCTACTGAGCGAGGCGAAAAAACCCGAAATTCAAACCGCCTCTGCCAGGCCAGCGGGTAAGGTTACTTGCACGTTTTTGTCCAGCACGTCGAGGCGGATAATCATTATCTGGTTTTTCCCACTTTGAACGACCTCTCCCCTGAGGCCTTTCAAGGGTCCTTGCTTTATTTCTACGGGTGTTCCGGGCTTCAGTATTTTTTCGGCTGGGGCCATTTCATAGCCTTCGGCACTGAGGCGCTGCATGGCCTCAATTTGGTGGTTGGGCACCGGCACGGGCTTGCCCTCGAATGCTATTATACGAACCACTCCGGGAGTTTGCAATATCCTGTAGAAGTGGTTTTGGTCGGAGGGATGTGTTTTTACAAAGAGGTAGCTGTTTAAAAGGGGCACCTCCACGCGCTTCATGCGGTCGCTCCAGCGCCTGAATACCATCATAAGCGGAAGATAAACCTCAACACCCTGCTCGCGCAAATGCTTCTCAACGCGCTTCTCGTAGCGCGAACGGGTGTAAAGGGCGTACCAGAGGTGAGAAGACATTGATACAGAAAAGTGAGAAATGAGAATTTTTTTAGATCTTTTTGAAATTTTCCGGATTATACATCAAGGAGATATGTGTTTTTTGGGCCTCATTATATTTCTATAGTAGTTGCACCTTGCCGGATACGTTTTTGTTGCAGCATCCAAATAAGAAACCCGGCCATGACCTGCTTTCAAAGTCTTCGGTCTTGGAGTCGCCAGGCTTGCTTACAAAATGTCTGACGTAATTTATTTTTGCCCACACCTGGTCAATACCGGTTGATACAGAGGATTGCAATGAACTTTTGATTTGCTTTGTTAAGGAGTATTTCCCCCTGTAGGAAAATGCCTGGAAATTTCGGAGACCTGCATGGCCCGGTTAAATGCTTTCAGGAAAATAGTCAAATACAGGAAACTACAAATAACTGTCATTACAAACAATTATCAAACTCCAACTTCTTTTCTCCCGCCACTCCTCTCTCACCACCTACATTTAACTCTTTCCGTTCTTTAACTTCCCTGCCCAACGGGCCAGCAGTCCCTGGTCCACAGCAGCCTCTTCTTCGGCGTATCCGTACCCATATCCATACCCGTATCCATATCCATATCCATATCGGGCGCCAAGCTTGTTTACCTGCATATCATTAATTTCGAGGCAGATGTTTTTTATGCCGGTTTTTTCGGCGAACTCCCGGATAAATTCGAGGGCTGAGCGGTCGGTAAATCGCTGCCTGATTACATACAGGGTGGTGTCGGTAATTTTCATCAGGGCCATTGCATCGGGCACCAGCCCTACGGGAGGTGTGTCGATAATGATGTAGTCGAAATTGCTGCGTAGCTCATTGAGCAATTTTCCCATGGTTTTGGTTTCGAGCAGTTCGGCCGGGTTGGGGGGCACAGGCCCGGCAGCAATAAAAAAGAGGTTCTCGTCCTGTGCTGTGGCTTGCACTATTTTGTCGAGGCTGTGCTGGCCAATGAGGTAGTTCGAAAGCCCTGGCTCGCGTTTAAGATCAAACTCCCGGAAGAGCTTTGGTTTGCGCATATCGGCGCCTACCAGCACTGTTTTTTTCCCCGAAAGGGCCAAAACCGAAGCAAGGTTTAAGGCAGTAAAACTCTTGCCTTCGAAAGAACGGGTTGAAGTAACCACAATAACCTTGCTATTATCACCGGGCAAAATAAACTGCAGGTTTGATCGCATAGTACGGAAGGCTTCTACCAAATGCGAGCGGGGGTTGTCATAGACCACCAGGTCAACCTGGTCGGAGGCCGATGCGTTTTCGTTGTGTGGAACTATGCCAATAACTGGAAACGGAAGGGCGCTTGTAACCTCTTTTTTGTCTAAAATTTTGGTGTTTAAGAAGTCGCGAATAATAAGAAACCCCAATGGCAATATGAAGCCCAGCATAAGTGCTATTGCGTAGTTTCTGGCTATTTTGGGTGCAACCAACTGGCCAAATCGCGATGCATCGATTACCTGGTTGTCGGGCACATTGCTTGCCATGGCAATGCCTGCTTCGGCCCTTTTCTCGAGCAGGTAGTTGAACGTAGCGTCGTTGAGGTTAAAGCGACGCTGAATGCCAATGAGTTCTCGTTCGGTTTGCGGCATTTGTCCTATTCGTCGCTCAATTTGACTCAGGCGGCGGTTCAGGTCGGTAAGCAAAATGCCGGAAGCAGTTTTTATGCTTCGGATGTTTTCCTCCAAAGAGCGGCTGGCCTGGGCAATCTTTACGTCGATGGTCTGCACCAAGGGGCTGCGCTCGGTAGTGCTCAGAAGCATCCTGGCCCGTTCGGCATAAAGCCTGCTAAGTTCTGCAATCAGTTCGTTCAGAAGCCGGTCTTCTATACCAAGGGCCGATGGGCCAAACACCTGGGTAAAGTCTTTGTCGTTGGCAAGGTAATCGAGAAGGTAATCGTAATATTGTTGCTTAACCGTCTCAAGGGCTTTTTGTCCGTCGAGGACTTGCAATTCGCCCAGCAACTGGGTGGTTAAAAAGCTAACATCCATTAGCTGGCGGTCCTGGCGAAACTTCTGAAGGCTGTTCTCGGCAATATATAGCGAGTCGGTGGTAATGGCAATCTGCTCATCGATAAAACGAATGGTGTTGATGGCAATCTGATTTTTTTCGCGAAGGCCCAGTTCAACAAAACTGCTTGTGAGGGAATTGACAAAATCGTTAGCTCTTTGAAGATGTGTGGCTTCAAATGTAAGCTTAAGCGTCCATGACTCTTTGTCGAAAGGCTCTACCTTAATTCTTTTCAGGTATTCCGCAACAAGTTTTTCAGGGTCGCGCAAAACAAACATATAGCGGGTTCCTTGCGAATTTTCGAAATCAAACTGCTCGGATCTTTTAATTACAAAACTAAATTCTTTGCCCGAAACAGGCTCGTTAAAATAATATTGTTTTTTTGGGAAAGTCACATCACTCGATTCAATCTCAAACCGTTGGTCATCAATAATTCTAACCAGAATATCTTTTCCGAATGGCTGGTTGTGGTGCTTGTCCCAGACAACCCTAAAAGGGGCATCGCGATATATTTCTGTTTTGCGGTAGGTGCCAAGAATTCGATGGGTTTCGAAGTAATACACATCCAGGTTCAAGTTTCGCAACACGCTGTCAACCAGCCCATGCGACTGAATAATGATTATCTGGTCGTGAAAGCCCGAGCGGGTGGCAAACAAATCCCATTCGCCCTGGAGGGTTCCTCGCCAAAGGCCCTTGCTGCGGTCGCTTATAAGAACTGTTGACGATACCTGATAAACCGGCTCGGCCATGCGGTTGTAAAAATAGGCCAGGCCCACGGCAACCATTAAACTAATGGCAAACAAGTACCAATAGGGCAAATGCCTGAATATGATGTTCTTTAGGTCAAGACTTTCCTCCTGATAGGGATCCTGATTCATTGCGGGGCAGGGATATTAATTACTAAAATAACTGATTAAAAGAAGGGTTGTGGATATTGTAGAAAATATCAGGGCAAATGGGAATTGCGAAAATCCCAGGCGCTTAACCGGTTGTGGCTCGACATACACCAAATCGCCAGGTTGCAGGTAAAAAAGCTCAGAACTAACCATTTGGCGCGAAGTTAGGTCAACAGTATGAAATTTCAGCCCTGAAGCCTCCTGCCTGACCAGGTTTACCTTACGGTTGGCAAAATCAGTAAGGTCGCCGGCCATTCCCAGCAGGTCGAGCAGGGTAAGCTCATTGTCGTAAATATAGAAAACACCCGGGCTATTAACCTCGCCCAGCACTGTAACCGAAAAGTTGGCCAACTTAACCGATACTGTAGCTCCTACAAGGTATTCGTCTATTCTTTGCTGAATGGTTTGTTGTGCCTGCTCTACAGTTTTCTGGGCCACCTCGGCCTCGCCCACCACCGGAAGAAGAATATTACCTGCCTGATTGACCGTATAGCCATAAATATAAAGGCCCATATTAGAACCAATTGTGGTTGAGGTCATTCTGCTCTCATCCTGATTGAACAATAAGCTAGACTCCCGGTCTAATGTCATTACCCGAACGTGCAGAATGTCGCCGGGCCTTATCAGGAAATCAGGCTGATTGACCTGAATTAAATCGCCCTGGGCGGCTTTGTCCTGCAAATAAACCATGTTCCTGTGGGGGGTACAGGAGGCCAGCAAAACCACAAAAATAATCAAAAGTCGGTGTTTCATTCTGAAATATATGTGAAGAATTTTTCCCGGATTGCCGGAATCAGAATTTTTTCTATTTAAATATTAATTCGGAACGCAAAGATAGTTTTTTTGAACAAAAAAAGTAATAGTTTCTGATTTAATAGCCGGTGAAACCTCCGAAAACAAAGATGATGGGTATTATGCCTGAATTTTTTATAATTATGATGATTACGGATCACTGCAGACCAGTTAAAATATGCGATTCTTCGCTAAGGTACTGAACAGCAAATGCAGCAGATGAGTTTTTTCGGTGAAATGGAGGTAGCCAGCGGCAATACTGTTTCAAGTTTCTGCCACTTTCTCCGTCATTTAAAGGCGCCGTCTTTCTGAGAGAAACAAAGTGAAACGAAGAATCTCCCTAGCGGTTTAATTAACCACCAGGATGTTGTGCAGCATAGTAGTCGCCCTTTCAACCGTTGATGGGCAAGAAAAAAGGGATAATATTTTGACCATAAATTCGTATCTTTCGACATTAAACGATTGAGGCTATGAAAACGAAGGAACTCATAAAAGAAATCACTTCTGGCCGACAAAAATTACGTGATTTCTCGCTCCGCTCGAAATGTCAGGGTTTTCAATGATTTTGGCAATTAAGGGGGTAGGTGGCGGTGAAGCCGCCACCTACCCCCTTAATAAAAAGCTAACTGACTGTCATTTTGAACGTAGTGAGGAATCTCATGCATAGAATTCTACCCTTTTTTACTTTTACGGAGAATAGTGATTTTTTTTATTTATGGCTGTAACTTTTTTGATGCTTTTGGCGTCATAGTTTCACACGCACGAAAATTCCGGTATTGATTGCATGACTACTGCTGAGTATAATGAATGTGTTGACAGGCATGCCGACGGTGTTTACCGCTTTGTGCTTAAGAATTTGCGCAATGATGACAAAGCTCGCGACGTGGTGCAGGACAGTTTTGAGAAGATGTGGCTAAAGGTTGGTGAGATTGATGGCAGCAAGGCCCGCTCCTATCTTTTTACCACAGCATATCATACCATGATTGACTATTTGCGCCGCGAGCGGTTTACCGAGGGAATAGACGAAATGACGCAGCATGGTCATTCATACAGCAATGGTTACAGCGATTTGAAGGAGGTGCTCGATGAGGCAGTGGCCCGCTTGCCCGATATACAACGGTCGGTGGTGCTGCTGCGCGATTACGAGGGCTATACGTATCAGGAAATTGGCGAAATTACCGGACTTAACGAATCGCAGGTGAAAGTTTATATTTACCGGGCACGGATTACCCTGAAAAATTACATTGGCAGCCTTGATGCCGTAATTTAAACAGCCATGAGCATAGACCGAAGCAATTATGAAATTTTTTTTCTTGACTATTACGAAGGCAACCTTCCTCCGGTAATTGTTGAGGAGCTTATGGCATTTTTACATACCCACCCCGAGCTGAAAGCCGAGTTTGACGGGTTTGAATTATTAAGCCTTCCGGGGGGGGCCGACCAACCTGTATTTGAAGATAAGGAAATGCTGAAACGCGGCGCTATTAACCGTTACAATTATGAGTGGTATTTTGCAGCCTTTGGCGAGGGTGACCTGATGGCCGAAGAAGCTGAGGCGGTTGAGGCATTTGCAGCCTTAAACCCGACCTTGCAGCGGGAGCTGCAACTGATGCTCAAAACTCGCCTGCTGCCTGCACCAAATATAGTATTTTCAGAAAAAGGCAAGCTGCGACGCCACAAAGTCATACCCCTTTACTCGCAATTTCTCAAGTATGGGGTAGCGGCAGTATTCCTGCTAATGGTGGCCTTGTTTTTTTTAAGGGGGCCACAGGTTGACAGGCCCGGCCTTGCCAGCATCACCCAAACCCCGCAGCCCGAAGAGCCATCGCCTGCCTGGCCCTCCGAGTCTCCTACAGTATTGCCTGTAGAGGCCGGTACCGTCAAAAGAGTTATGGGCGAACCCAGGGTTGGAGCTGTTGCGTTGTCGCAACCTGTTTATGCTGAGCAACAAACCCCTGTTTCACTTGCAGGCCAGCCCGCGCTGCTTGCCAGCCGCATGCAGGCCCGCCCCTTGGTTAGGCTTGCTATGCAGCCTGTAAACTTAATGGAGGTTGAACAGCGCAGCGAGTTTGCTTACTGGCACCATCGCAACAGGGAAGAGGAGATGCCCATTGAATACGAACCTCAGCAGGTAAGCCTGTTTCATTTGGCCTACCAGGGATTTCAGCGCAATATTTCGGGCGATTATACGCGCGGAGGCCAACAAATGCCGGAAAGGCAGCCCAACCTGCTGCTTGGCCTTGCCGGCGCCTCGCTCATAGGGCTTAACAAACTGCTTGGCTCGCCTGTAAATATTTATGCCGGACGCGACGAGAACGGCCGCCTGGTGCAGCTGGCCTTTGGCAATGCCATTGAGATCAACCGAAAATAGTCTGAAGTCGGGAGTCCGAAGTCCGAAGCTAACAGTATTTCCTTCTGGTCTTATTTCCTGCCGCTGTTTACTGCCGCTACCTGCTTTTTACTGCTTACTGTTCTTTTTGTCTATCCTTCCCTTAAGCCTCCTTTTCCTCCCTTTTCCACCTTCGGTGCGACCAAAGCCAATATTGAGGGTGCAAACGTAATTCGTTTTCGAGCAATGCGGCATAGCGGCGGGTTATTTCCTGTTCGGGCAGCAACTTGGGGTCTTCCGTGATTACCTGAACATTAATGAGGTATCGTCCACGCTTTTGCTTTCGTATGGAACAGAAAAGCACGGGGTGACCCAACTTTTTGGCCAGCTTTTCGGGCCCGGTAAAAAAGGGCGTTTTGCGGCCCATGAATGTAATCCACCATGCAGTTTCGGGAGGGGGCCATTGGTCGGCCAAAAAGGCAAACACAGCAGGCTTGCCATCATTATTCATGCTCACAATTTTTCGTGCCAGCTGTTTAGAAGGAATAAGCAGATGGTAAAAGCGCATGCGGGTTCGGTAAACCAACCAATTGAAAAGCCTGTTGCGCAACAGGCGGTAACCAGCCACGAGTTGACCCGGGTTGGCCAGGTTAAAGCCAGCCCCCATCCACTCCCAGTTGCCATAATGGCCCAGGGTTAGTATGGCGCTGCGCTTTTCATTATAGTAACGCCTCATGAGGTCGCGGCTATCGCTATCGAGGCTTATGCGGCGGTGCATTGTAGATGTTGTTGCTGTTAACAATCCCATTACCTCCACAATTACATCGGCCAGGTGTCGGTAAAAACCCCTTGCAATCCTTGCCCTTTCTTCAGGGCTCTTTTGGGGGAAGGCCTTTGCCAGATTGGATTGTACTACCTTTTTGCGGTAGCCAGCGACCCGAAACATCAAAAAATACAACAAATCTGAAAAAATATAAAGCAAGCCAAATGGCAACAGACCGAGCAAAACCAAAAGTATTACCAGAGGCAGACTGATCAGGTTGGTTAAGAAACGGTTTAAAGCCTTCATACATTATTGCCTTTTCGTAAAAGCTGGTTTAAGAATGTGGTCATGCCAGGTTATTTAAAGGGAAACAGGAGTTTGAGCGCCGGTTGATTAATGTTGAATTTTGTATTATTGATATCTTATATATCTGAATGGGCTAAGGGGTTGGTGTTTTTGCAGGTTAATACAGAAAATTTTCGAAAGGATAACGTTGTTTGTGTATTACGGCCACGTGGTCGTAAAGCATACGGCGAAATGCTTCGAGGTTGCTTTTCTGTTTCGCCGAAATAAAAAGGCAGGGTGCATTAATTTTTCCCATCCAGGTTTGCTGCATCTCATAGAGGTTAATGTTTTCGCGGGTTGGAGGCAACAGATCGTCGGGCTCTTTTTCCACGAAAGTGTATTTATCAATTTTATTGAAAACCATAATGGTGTTTTTCTCTTCGCCGCCAATAATTTCGCTGAGGGTTTCTTTTACCACGTTAATTTGTTCTTCGAAGCCCGGGTGCGACAGGTCCACCACGTGCACGAGTATGTCGGACTCGCGCACTTCATCGAGCGTTGATTTGAACGATTCGATAAGGTGGTGTGGCAGCTTGCGGATAAATCCCACGGTGTCGCTGAGCAAAAAAGGGAGGTTGCCAATTACAACCTTGCGCACGGTGGTGTCGAGTGTTGCAAAGAGCTTGTCTTCGGCAAATACCTGCGATTTGCTCAGCAGGTTCATTATTGTTGATTTGCCCACGTTGGTGTAGCCTACCAGCGCCACGCGCACCAGGCTGCCCCGGTTTGAGCGCTGGGTAGCCTTCTGCTTGTCAATTTGGCGTAGCTTTTCCTTGAGCAGGGCTATTTTGTCGCGAACGATGCGGCGGTCGGTTTCAATTTCTTTTTCGCCGGGCCCTCTCATGCCAATTCCGCCCCGCTGGCGTTCGAGGTGGGTCCACATGCCTGCCAGGCGCGGCAACAGGTATTGATACTGTGCCAGTTCAACCTGGGTTCGTGCATGGGCGGTGCGGGCGCGTTGGGCAAAAATGTCCAGAATAAGGTTGCTGCGGTCAATAACGCGGCATTTAAGGTTTTTTTCGAGGTTGCGGTGCTGCGAGGGGCTAAGCTCATCGTCAAAGACCACCAGGGTAATTTGGTTTTCTTGCACATAATTGTTTAGCTCCTCAAATTTTCCCTTGCCGATAAATGTGGCCGGATCGGGGCGGTCGAGTTTCTGGGTGAAGCGGCGCACCGATTCGCCACCGGCAGTATCAACCAAAAACTCCAGTTCATCAAGGTATTCGGCCACCAGCTCATCGGTCTGACGTCCCTGGATGGCGCCAACCAGCACCACCTTCTCCTTCAATTTTTCTGTATCAATGTATTGGGGCATGTGCCGGTAACCGCCTATTTGTTTCCGTTAACAAAAAAATGTAAGCCTACAACGCCTGTCAGCGCAAAAGTTGCAAGGTTAGTAGTAATGCCTGCATATTGCTGATAAATAAACCATGCGGAGGCCAGCATTATTGCCAGGCCCGAAAGCATTGTAAGGGTGTGCTTGCTCATTAGGCCTCCAATTACCAGCAATAGTGCAAATAAGCCGAAAGCCGGATAAATCATTGAGTTTGGGTTTGTAAATTCAACGGCTTTCAGGTTGGGCCAAACCAGCAGTCCGACCATAAGCAGCAGCGCAAGTCGCAGCAGCCATAATGCAAAAGGGGAAAGACTTTTTATGGGCTTCATTTAATTAAAGGGTTTAAATCCGATAATGTTTCTAACCTCGCTAATGGTTTTTCGGGCGCTTTGGCGGGCTTTTTCGGCACCCAGGCGGGCCACCTTTGCCAGATAAACCTCGTTGGCCGAAAGTTCTATTATTCGTTCGCGAAGTGGGGTTGTAAATGCTATCACATCCTCGGCCAGTTGTTTTTTCATGTCGCCATAGCGAATGTTTCCCTGGCTATACTGCTGCAGAAAGTGGGCGTAGGTGTCGGGGCTGCTGAGCAACTTCATAAGGTTAAAGAGGTTTTCAACGCCTTGCGACATGGGTTGCCCCGGCTCTTCAGGGCCGATGTCGGTAACGGCTCGCATTACTTTTTTGCGAATCGTGGCAGGGTCGTCGGCAAGGAATATGGCATTGCCCTCGCTTTCTGACTTGCCCATCTTGGTGCTGCCATCAAGGCCAGGTATTTTTATCAGCTCGCCTTCAAAATTATAGGCAAATGGCTCAGGGAAATAATTGACCTGATAAAGGCGGTTGAAGCGGTTGGCAAAGGTGCGGGCCATCTCGAGGTGCTGTTCCTGGTCTTTGCCTACCGGAACCTTGGTGGCCCTATGTATGATAATGTCGGCAGCCATAAGCACAGGGTAGGTGAGCAGTCCGGCATTGATATTTTCGGGTTGCCTGCGCACTTTTTCCTTAAAGGAGGTGCATCGCTCCAGCTCGCCCATGTATGCATTCATATTGAGTAACAGATAAAGCTCTGCTACTTCGGGTACATCGCTCTGTATGTAAAGGGTGGCTGCCTCCGGGTCAATGCCTGCGGCAAGGTACTCAATAAGCACCTGTTTCACGTTTTGGTGCAGGTCGGCAGGGGTAGGGTGGGTTGTAAGCGAGTGATAGTCGGCAATAAAAAAGAAGCACCGATGCTGGTGTTGCATCTTCAGAAAGTTTCTGATGGCGCCAAAGTAATTACCCAGGTGAAGGTTGCCTGTTGATCTGATTCCACTTAATACAGTTTCCATTGTACAAAATTACATAAAAATAGTGCTGGCTAAATTGCTTTACTTGCCTGTTATTCTTGCCCAAATCGGATATCCTTAACATTGAGTTGCAAGTAGGTTTTTCCGTTCCATTCGTTTTCTTCGATCTGATAAACCAAGTCGAAAGGCTTCCCGGCCAGCATTTGGGGCAGGTCTTCGCCTTGCTGAAATGCAATTGCAGGGAGTTCGGCCATGCCCATTTGGGGTTGCGTAATGTTAAATTTCAGGTGTTTGTTGCTAACCAGGCGCGGAGTTCCTTTGGCCACGCACTGGGTGGTGAGGAAAACAGGATTTGGGTTTCCGGGGCCAAAAGGTGCAAACTGTTTCAGTATTCTGAAAAATTTGCCTTCGATACCTGGCAAGTCTAATTGCGCGTCAATTTCTATTTCGGGCACCAGCATGGCATCGGTAATGGTGTTTTCAACCACCTGGTAAAATGCTTCGATAAACGAATCGAGGTTTTCGGGCTTCATGCTTAGGCCGGCAGCGTATTTGTGGCCGCCAAAATGCTCTAAATGATGGCTGCAGGCATCGATGGCATCGTAAATGTCGAAGTCTTTGATTGAGCGTGCCGATCCTGTAATCATTCCGTTTGATTGGGTAAGGATAATTGTAGGCCGGTAGTAATTTTCGATAAGGCGCGAGGCCACAATTCCAATTACGCCTTTGCTCCACTCGGGGTCGAATAGTATGGTGGCCCTTGCTTTTTTGTGCCCGGGGTTGTGTTTGAGCATGCGTATGGCCTGTTCGGTAATGCTGGTGTCGAGGCTGCGCCGCTCGGTATTGTTATTGTTTATAATTTGGCTCAGTTGGTGGGTATCGCCCATGTGGTCGCACAGCAGGAGGTCAACGGCCGTTTTGCCTTTTTCCATGCGGCCAGCTGCATTTATTCTCGGCCCAATCATAAACATAAGGTCGTTTATGTTGATTTCGCGCGTAAATGCTGTTTTTTCGCAGGGATGGCTTTTTTTGAAAATATTATTGTAAAACAGTATTGACTCCAGGCCTGGCCGGGGGTTCATGTTTAGGCGCTTCAGCCCGAAGTGGGCCAGCACCCTGTTTTCGCCGGTAATGGGTACAATGTCGGCAGCAATGCTCACCACCACCAGATCAAGAAACTTCTCGAGTTCGCTGGATGGTTTGCGTTTTTTCTGGTAAATGGCCTGTGCCAGTTTAAATCCCAGCCCACAGCCCGAAAGCTCCTTGTAGGGGTAGGAGCAATCGTTTTGCTTTGGGTCAATAAGTGCTGCTGCTGGTGGCAGTTCTTCGCCTGGGCGGTGGTGGTCAACAACAATAAAGTCGATGCCTTTTCCAAGGGCGTATTCTACCTGCTTTACGGCTTTTATTCCGCAATCGAGGGCAATAATCAGGCCTACCCCACGGCGCCGGGCATGGTCAATGCCCTCGTACGAAATGCCGTATCCTTCTTTGTAGCGGTCGGGAATATAATATTCCAGGTGGTCGTAAAACTCTTTTAGCGCCGAATATACCAGTGCCACCGCAGTAGTGCCATCCACATCGTAATCGCCGTAAACAAGTATCCGCTCATTGCGAGCTATGGCTTGCTCAATTCGCCGCACAGCCAAATCCATATCTTTGATTAGAAATGGATCGTGGAGGTTGTCGAGCGAGGGCCGGAAAAATTCGCGCGCCTCGGGAAAGTTATGAATATCTCTTTGTACGAGCAGTTGAGAAAGTATTGGGTCTAAGTTGAGGGAAGTTGAAAGCTTATTTGCCAGGTCGGACCTGGAAATCTCTTTCACAACCCATCTTTTTTGCATCATTCACTAAGTTTTGTGTAAAGATAATAAAAAAACTAGCCAAAGGGAGGCCCCTGATTGGCTGGGCACACCTTGTCTTTTGTAAACGGCTGATTTTTAAATCAGCCGGACAAAAAAATCAGGGAGTAAGGACCATAATATGGTTGTTGTGCACTTCAACCACACCGCTTTCAATGTCAATGTAAAACTTGTTCCGTTCTTCGTCAATAACCTTGAGTCGTCCTTTTTCGAGTATGGCCATAATTGGCGCGTGATTATACATTATTTCGAACGAGCCCAAGGCTCCCGGCAGTTGCACAAGCACTACCCGGCCTTTATACAGCGGCTTTTCCGGAGAGATAACCTCCAGGGTTAAACTATTGCTCATGGGTTATTATGGCTGATTTTTTTTGTTTCTTTCAAAGACCTCCTCAATGCTCCCAGCCATTAAGAAGTCTGATTCGTGGCAATGGTCGGCCTGTCCGTTGAGAATCATTTTAAACCCCCTGATAGTGTCTTTAAGTGGCACAACCACGCCTTTGCGCCCTGTAAACTGCTCGGCCACGTGAAAAGGCTGGCTAAGGAAGCGCTGTACCTTTCGGGCGCGGGTTACTATAAGGCGATCCTCTTCCGAGAGTTCATCAATGCCTAAAATGGCAATAATATCCTGCAGTTCTTTAAACCTTTGCAGAATCATTTTTATCTGTTTGGCCACCTGGTAGTGCTCATCTCCTACAATTTCCGGAGTTAGTATGCGCGAAGCTGAGTCCAGCGGGTCAACGGCCGGATAAATGCCCAGTTCGAATATTTTACGGCTTAGCACTGTGGTGGCATCCAGGTGCGAGAATGTGGTAGCTGGTGCGGGGTCGGTAAGGTCGTCGGCGGGCACATAAACGGCCTGCACCGAGGTAATTGAACCCCTGTTGGTGGAGGTAATCCGCTCCTGCAAAATGCCCATTTCGGAGGCCAGTGTTGGCTGGTAGCCCACGGCCGATGGCATACGCCCTAACAGGGCCGATACTTCTGAGCCCGCCTGCGTAAAACGGAATATGTTGTCTATAAAAAACAGGATATCGGACCCTGAGGCCTGATCGGCGCCATCTCGAAAATATTCGGCCACAGCCAAACCCGATAACGCCACCCGTGCCCTTGCACCCGGTGGTTCGTTCATCTGGCCAAAGACCAGGGCGGTTTGCGAGCGGGCCAACTCTTCTTTGTTTACCTTGCTCAGATCCCAGTTACCCTCCTGCATCGATTTTTTAAACTCCTCGCCATAGCAAATAACCCCCGACTCAATCATTTCGCGAAGCAGGTCGTTTCCTTCGCGGGTGCGTTCGCCAACACCTGCAAAAACACTGGTGCCCTGATAACCCTTGGCAATATTGTTGATAAGCTCCATTATAATTACGGTTTTGCCTACACCGGCTCCACCAAATAGCCCTATCTTACCTCCCTTGGGGTATGGCGCCAAAAGGTCAATAACCTTTATGCCAGTAAAAAGGAGTTCAGTCTCCGTTTTCAAATCTTCAAACCGGGGTGCTTCGCGATGAATAGGGTAGCGGTTTTTGGCATCAATCGGACCGAGGCCATCGATGGGCTCGCCTATAACATTAAACAAGCGGCCTCTAATGCCCTGATCGGCCGGCATGGTTATAGGGCCACCGGTGCAGCGCACCTCCATATCGCGCGAAAGGCCCTCGGTAGCATCCATGGCAATGGTTCTTACAGTATCTTCGCCAAGGTGCTGCTGCACCTCAAGTATCAGCCTCGAACCGGCCGAAGTAATAACCTCAATCGCTTCATGAATATTGGGCAGTTCACTGGTGTTTTCAAATACTACATCCACCACAGGGCCAATAACCTGCGATATTTTGCCTGTTTTTGCATTCATGATACGGCGAATAAATTTCCTAAGAGTAAACTCTTTTAAATCCCTGCTTATTGCAGCGAAAATACGCATTTTTAAAAAGAAACAACCTCAGGAGGTTAATTTTTCTTATAACTTTACCAAACTTGCCAACAGATTTTGTTTTGATGCAAAGATTGACCGGAAAAACCTCAATGGCCACCCTAAAAACCCTAGTGGAATCGGGTGCGGTTTATGAAGCGGCCCGCATGCTTGGCCATGCTTTTTTTTTGAAAGGAACGGTTGTTGAAGGCAACCGTATAGGGCGTAATTTGGGCTTCCCCACGGCAAACCTCAGGCTAGATCCGGGGCAGATCATCCCAGGCCAAGGAGTGTATGTGGCCATGGCCCATGTTTTTGGCCGCTGGTACGATTGCATGACAAACATTGGTATAAAGCCCACCCTTGACCTTGAAAACGTAACCATAGAAGCCCATCTGCTCGACTTTAACCAGGATATTTATGGTGAGGCAATAAGTCTTCACTTTCTTGCACGCATTCGCAATGAAATGCGATTTGTTTCTTTGGGCTCGCTCAAATACCAACTCGAAAACGACAAAATCAAAACCCTGAAAGTGCTTAAAGAACTAAATTTGCATACCGAACCTGAAGAAACCTTGGTTTGGCTTAACAAAAAAGATTCCAAATACTGACAAAATGGCTCGCTCAACCTTTCGCAGTTTTTTCTGGACGCTGCTTTTTGCGGCAGTTGCCGGCTTTTTTGTTTGGTATTTTCTCAGAGTAGTTGTTTATCTGCTGGTTTCGGCAGTACTGGCTTTGCTGGGCACTCCTATTATGAAGTTCATTTTGCGCCTCAGGGCGGGCAGGTTTAAAATTCCTGCCGGAGTCGCTGCCTTTGCCACACTAATTGTAATGATTGGTCTTCTGGCCGGTTTGTTTGCTTTTATGATTCCTTTGCTAACACGGCAGGCTGCCGTGGTTTCCGACCTCAGCGTACAGGGTATTACTGCAAGCCTTCAGGAGCCTTTGCAGCTTCTTGAAATGCACCTTATCAATTGGGGGCTTTTATCGCCCAATGAGTCTGTTGCCAACAGGTTAATTTCTGAACTGGCCGCCATTGTGTCTTTCGACAGGCTTTCAGAGGTGTTTAGCTCGGTGCTGGGTCTGGTTGTCGAAATACTAATCGGCTTCCTGGCCATTTCATTTATTACCTTTTTCTTCCTTAAAGAAGCAGACCTGTTTTCGCGCGGTATCGTATTCTTTACTCCTCAGCCTTACAAAGAAGAGGCTAAAAGCATTGTAGAGGCTAGCAAAGACCTGCTCAGAAGATACTTCCTGGGGCTTTTTACCGACCTTGCACTGGTTTTTGTTTTGATAAGCCTGTGCATGTGGCTGCTGGGCCTCGAAAACGCCCTAGTAATTGGCTTCTTTGCAGGAATTTTGAATGTTATTCCTTATGTGGGGCCAATTATTGCCACTTTTATTGGGGTTTTTCTTGGCATTAGCGTAAACCTCGAGCTTGATTTCTACACCCAAATGCTTCCGCTTATTCTTAAAATTGTAGCCTCCTTTATAATTATCAACACCATAGATGTGAGCGTGCTTCAACCCCTCATATTTAGCAAAAGTGTGCGCAGCCACCCCCTTGAGATTTTTATTGTGTTTATTCTTGCCGGCATTTTGGGTGGAGTGGTTGGAATGATTATTGCCATACCGGCATACAGCGTGCTGCGAATTTGTGTAAAGGTTTTTTTAGAGAAATCGGTGTTGGCACAGCGCATTAAAGAAGAAATGAAGCTTTGAAATTATGGTGCTGCGGTTTTCTTATGCTTTTCGCGATGGGCTCCGATTGGCCAAAAGGTTGAAACCGTTGCGACTTTTGAATTTTTTGCTTTTCAAGGCCGGTATTTGGCTTAGCCGGCTTTCGGGCCGGGTTGTGGTGGCCGGAAGGGCATATTCGGTTTCGGCCGAAGTAGCTGGAATATGTAACCTGCGATGCCCCGGGTGTATGATTGGACGAGGTGAGACCCAGCGAAACAACAAGCTAATGACTACCTTGACTTTTAAGGCCATTGTTGAACGGCACCGCAAACACTCGTTTTATTTAAACCTGTATTTTCAGGGCGAACCCTTTCTAAACCCCGAGTTACAGGATTTGGTTTCTGTTGCTTCGTCAAATGGTTTTTACACCTGTATATCAACAAACGGCCATTTTCTTGATGACCTGCGTTGCCGGGAGCTTATTCGGGCCGGACTTGACCGCGTGGTGGTTTCGCTCGATGGCCTCGACCAGGAGTCGTATTCGTTTTACAGGATAGGCGGCAGCTTTCAAAAAGTGGTTTTGGGATTGGAAACCCTTGCTAAAACTCGTCGGGAAGAAAAAAGGCAAAACCCATTGATTGTTTTGCAGTTTTTGGTAAATCGCAAAAACGAAGGTCAAATTGGTGGTTTAAAGGAGTTTGCAGAGCAAATAGGTGCCGATGTGCTCGAGCTTAAGAGTATGCAGGTTTACGATGAGCAAGGGGCCGATGCTTTTTTGCCATCGTTGGCGGGTTTTAACCGTTACCGGCAATGGCTCAACGGTAAGCCGAAGTTTCTTCAACCAGGCACTGGCCCGTGCGGGCGCTTGTGGAGCCATGTGGTTTATACCGCCGATGGGGTTCAGGTCCCCTGCTGTTACGACAAAATCCCGGAGCATCCCCTTGGAACAATTTCGGGCGAAGACCCATGGTTTTCGCCCGAAATGAATGCTTTCAGAAAACGGGTAATGGTTCGCCGCGAAGATACCGGCATTTGTTGCAATTGCGGCCGTTAGCGTCCTATATGGTCATAATGTCGGCTTCTTTGGCCTCAACCAGCTTGTCAATCTTTGCAATAAATTTGTTTGTGAGATCCTGAATGTCGGTTTCGAATTTCTTTACCAGGTCTTCGGGAACGCCTTCTTTTTGCAACTTTTTGGCGGCGTCGATGGCCTCACGGCGCGAGCCTCTTATCCCTACTTTGCTGTTTTCGGCCTCCTCTTTTGCTTTTTTCACCAGGTCCCGGCGGCGCTCTTCGGTAAGTGGTGGCACAACCACCCGAATAATGATTCCGTCGTTTTGGGGGTTAAAGCCAAGGTTGGCTGCCATAATTGCTTTTTCAATGGGTCCAAGCATGTTTTTTTCCCAGGGCTGAATTACTATCGACCGGGGGTCGGGGGTGTTGATGTTCGAAATCTGCGTAAGCCTGGTTGGGGTGCCGTAGTAGTCAACCTTTACGCTGTCGAGCATTTGTGGGTTGGCCTTGCCGGCCCTGAGTTTCTGCAATTCGCGCTCAAGATGGCCAATGGCTTTGTCCATGCCCTCAACGGCTGCATCCATCAAAAAATCTAATTCTTCGTTCATGACAACTCGGTTTTTTACTGTTTTTTGGTCAGTTGCAAAAATAAGAATTAATTTGAAACGAGGGTACCCGCCGGTTTATGGTCAATAAGCATTTGTGCCAGTATGCCTTTTTGGGTTATGTTAAAAACAATTATGGGTACATTATTTTCCTGGCAAAGGGTAAAAGCGGTAAGGTCCATAACGCGCAGGTTCTGGCGGTAAGCCTGTTCAAAGGTAATGTGGCTGTATTTTACTGCGTTTGGGTCTTTTTCGGGGTCGGCTGTATATACTCCGTCCACTCTGGTACCTTTCAATATCACTTCGGCTTTAATTTCTACTGCGCGCAGTGCGGCAGCCGAGTCTGTGGTAAAAAATGGGTTTCCGGTTCCGCCAGCCATAATCACCACCTGTCCGGCCTCGAGCAGAGCAATGGCCTTGCGGGAGTTCATCTTTTTACAAATTGGTTCAACAGGGATTCCCGAAAGCACCGTGGTAGCCACGCCCATTGCTTCAAGGGCTGTTTGCAGGGCCATGCTGTTAATAATGGTAGCCAGCATACCCATATAGTCCCCCTGCACGCGGTCAACGCCTTTGCCGGCTCCCTGCATGCCCCTGAAAATGTTTCCACCTCCGAGCACAACCCCGACCTGAATGCCGCTTTGGGCTATCATGCTAATCTGCAGGGCATACTCGTGGAGAATGGCGTGGTCAATACCAAGTGTGCCCGGGCCAGCAAGCGATTCTCCGCTGAGCTTCAGCAATATTCTTTTGTAATGATGCATTTGCGTTGTTTTTGTGTTTTTGCAAGTTTAAGGTTTTTTTCAACTATAATTATGGGCCGCCTGATAAAAAAAGGGAGCACAGAAAACTGTACTCCCTAAAGTTTTGTTCCGGTTTTAATTACTGCCCGAGGGCCAGACGCTTAAAAGCCGACACAGTAAGGTCTTTGTTGGCTTCGGCAAGCATTTGCCTAACGGTTTTCTTTCCGTCTTTAATAAATTCCTGATTGAGCAGGGTGCTGTCCTTAAAGAATTTGTTGAGTTTGCCAATTGCAATTTTTTCAACCATTTCTTCGGGTTTGCCTTCCTGCCGGGCCAGTTCTTTGCCTATTTCAATTTCTTTATCAACAATTTTCTGATTCACATCGTCTTTGTCGATAGCCACTGGCGACATGGCTGCGATCTGCATTACCACATCTTTGCCAATTTGCTCAATGTCGGCTACATTGACCAGGTTCAGGGTTGCAACAGAAGCAACGCGGTTTCCAGGATGAATGTAAGCAAAAGCTCGTGCTCCCTCAATTACGTCGAAGTGCGAGATTTCAAGTTTTTCGCCGGTCTTGCCAATCATGTCGGTGAGGTTTTCTTCAACGCTGCGTCCGTTCATATCGGCTGCTTTCAACTCATCGAGGTTGGCACAGTTCTTATCTACCCCCAGATTGAGAAGGGCTTTGGTAAAATCAACTATTTCCTGGTTTTTAGCCACGAAATCGGTTTCGCAGTTGAGCATGATAATAGCGGCTTTGGTGGCGCTTTGATTGGTTTTTGCAAGCACTACGCCTTCGTTGGCTTCGCGGTCGGCACGGCTGTTGGCTACCTTTTGGCCCTTCTTGCGAAGTATCTCAATGGCCTGTTCAAAATCGCCTTCGGCTTCAACAAGCGCCTTTTTGCAGTCCATCATTCCTGCACCAGTTTGTTGGCGCAGTTTGTTAACCTCTGCAGCAGTTATATTTGCCATGGTGAGTTATCTTAATGTTAAGTTATTTTATTACAATCTTGGTCTTTTGGCCTGTGGCTTCTTAATGGGTGCTGCTTTAGGCCCTTTTGGGGTTTTTGATTCCTCCTCTTCGATTTTTACTTTCTTGAGGGCCAAAGCCTTGCGAATTGCTGCCTCGTTTTCCTCCTCTGAGGTTCCGGCTTCAATGGCCAGCATATCAACATCCGCATCAATATCATCCTCCTCGTCGCCAACCTTGTCTTTTTCAACCTTGCGTTCTTCCATGCCTTCCTGAATGGCTTCAACCATTAGCTTTACAATGACATGAATTGACTTTGAAGCGTCGTCGTTGGCGGGTATTGGGAAGTCAATTTCATTTGGGTTTGCGTTGGTATCGACAATTGCGAAAGTGGGAATGTTGAGCTTGCGGGCTTCGGCCACAGCAATGTGCTCTTTGCAAATATCAACAACAAACACGGCCGATGGCAAACGATTCAGGTCGGAAATGCTTCCGAGCTGTTTTTCGAGTTTTGCGCGCTCGCGGGTTATCTGCAGGCGCTCTCTTTTCGACATATTGTCGAAGGTGCCGTCAGTTTCCATTTTGTCGATGGTTGCCATTTTCTTTACCGCCTTGCGTATGGTTGCAAAGTTGGTAAGCATACCTCCGGGCCACCTTTCGGTTACATAGGGCATGTTTACTTGTTTTACCAGGCTGGCTACCACTTCTTTGGCCTGTTTCTTGGTGGCCACAAATAGTATTTTTTTGCCCGATTTGGCAACCTGTTTAATTGCTGAAGCGGCCTCATCAATTTTGGCGATGGTTTTGTTGAGGTCGATAATGTGTATGCCATTGCGTTCCATGAAGATATAGGGAGCCATATTGGGGTTCCACTTTCTTCTTAAATGACCGAAATGTACACCAGCTTCTAATAATTCGTTATAATTGGTTCTTGCCATGATGTAAGGTAAATTGTCAGAAAAAAATTTTTAACGTTTACTGAACTGGAATCTTTTGCGGGCTTTCTTTTGGCCAGGCTTTTTGCGCTCAACCATGCGCGGGTCGCGACGCAACAGTCCTTTTTCCTTGAGCGGGGGGCGAAGCTCCGGGCTGATTTCAATCAGGGCCTTGGATATTGCTAGCCTGAGGGCTTCGGCCTGGCCTTTAAATCCACCACCATCCAGATTAACGTTTACATCGTACTTGCCTTCATTGTTTGTAATAATAAAAGGCTGGTTTACAATATACTGCAGGATGCCCGTGGGAAAATATTCTTTGTAGTCCTTTTTGTTAATGGTGATCTGGCCATTGCCGGGTTTCATGTAAATGCGGGCAACAGCGGTTTTCCTTCTGCCGGAGTTGTTGATTACTTCCATGTTTACTTCATTGTGTTAAGGTTGATTTGCTGGGGTTGCTGCGCCTGGTGCGGATGCTCGCTGCCGGCATATACATAAAGATTACCAAAAATGGCACGACCCAAACGGTTTTTAGGAAGCATACCCTTTACAGCAACCTCTATCATTGAAGCAGGCTTTTTGGCCATCATCTGGCGGGCAGTGGTAAACCGCTGGCCTCCCGGATAACCCGTGTGCCGGACATATTCTTTCTGGTCCCACTTGGCTCCGCTGAGCTGAATCTTATCTGCATTGATTACAACTACATTGTCGCCGCAATCAGCATGAGGAGTGAAATTGGCCTTGTGTTTGCCCCTAATGATTTTTGCAACCTTAGAAGCCAAACGGCCAAGTATCTGGTTCTCTGCATCAACTAGAATCCACTCCTTTTGAGCAGTTTCTTTATTGGCAGATATGGTTTTATAACTTAATGTGTTCATTTGCTCAACTTAATTTGCTGTACTTGACTTTTTATAAAACAAACTCCCTCTGAAAAGGGGGTGCAAAACTAAGATTAATTTTCGGCACCGGCAAGTTTATTAACAACTTGTTGTTGATAAATTTTACCGGGTATATGTTTGATAATAAAACGGGCTCAAAATTCAGGGTGCAAAGATAAGCATAATAATATTCCGAACAAGGTGTGTTCAGAAAAAAGTAAATGTTTGTCAATTAATTAATTGGGCAAACTTTATTTTTTTCAGCTTGTGATTATTGTGGTTGGCAATGTTGCCCTCGGGGAAGTTAATTGGCTTGCCTTGACAGCTTATTTAACCTAATTTTTAGAAATTATCAAACAGGTGTTTTTTAAAAAAGTAATTTTGTAAAAAATTTTTTCTATGAAAAGGGATTTAATTGTATGGCTGCTGATTGTATATGCCGGTTCTTTTGGCGCAAGCCTTGCCCAGGCTCAGTTATCATCGCAGGCAAAAATTTCTTTGCTAACGGCCACTCCCGGCGGAGAACTTTATTCGGTGTTTGGGCACAGTGCCCTTAGGGTATCAGATCCTGAAACCGGCATTGATGAAGTTTATAACTACGGCACTTTCGATTTCGATACGCCAAACTTTTATATGAAATTTATTAGAGGGAAACTGCTTTACAAGCTTTCTGTTACCTCGTTTGAGGTGTTTTTGCACGATTATCGTATTGAGGGCAGGGGCGTGTCGGAACAGGTTCTAAACCTTAACCATGATGAGAAGCAGCGAATTTATATTTTTTTGCTGGAAAACCGCCAGCCAGGCAATGAGTATTATCTCTATGATTTTTTCTTTGACAACTGTGCCACGCGCATACGCGATGTGGTTGATATGCACATTAAGCCCGACTGGGGAGATGATCCGTTTCCAGAGTATAACAGGTCATTTCGCGATATGCTCGGGCCCTACCTTTCGGGCAAGCCCTGGGCCCAATTTGGCGTTGACCTGGCCCTTGGCCTGCCAAGCGACCGCCGGGCGAGCCCATGGCAGTATATGTTTTTGCCCGACGAAATGTTTTTCGCATTTGCTCAGGCGCGCAACAGCAGCGGTGTTGCGCTTGTTGAGCAAAATAACCTGGTACTTGAAGAAACCTTCGTGAAACAAGAGCCTTTTTTTATTACGCCAGGAGTAGTAGCCTGGATTTTGTTTGCCTTTGGGTTGCTTTCGCTGGCTAAATCGCGCATTGCCAGGGTTTTTGACAAGCTATTCTTTTCATTGCTGGGCATTGCCGGATTGGTAATTCTCTTTATTTGGTTTATTTCTGACCACGAGGCAACCAATGCCAATCTAAACCTGCTTTGGGCATTGCCAACGCACCTTTATTTTATTTTTAAGGCCAGTATGATTTACCCAATCGGAATCCCGCGGCATTACTTCAAGTTTGTTTTTTATATTAATGTTGGAATGATATTGTTCTGGCCAATTTTGCCACAGGCATTTCACATGGCGTTTTTGCCAATAATATTACTTTCGGCCATAAAGTCATTTCTTTACGGATATGGCGACACCTGGAAACGACTGCCCATGTTTCGGCGGCTCCGGTAAAAAATTTCTAGGATTATTAGATATATAGCCTGCATTGCTGTTTATGGCACGTTGGCACCCAAGCATTGATTGCTCCACAATAGGCGCCTTGTTAATGTATAGAAGAGAAAAAAACAGAGCATACCGTTTTTGAGAAACCTTAAAAGTACGTGTTATGGTAAATGGAATACACCACGTTACCGCAATGACGGCCAACATCAGGAAAAATATTCGGTTTTATACTGAGATTCTGGGTCTGCGGTTTGTAAAAAGGACGGTGAATTTTGAAAGTCCTGACACCTGGCACTTTTATTTTGGCAATCAGTCAGGCCAACCTGGCACAATCATAAGTTTTTCTCCATTTGCCGGGATGCCGCGCGGCCAGTCGGGTGTGGGTTCGGCCAGCGTTACTGGCTTTTCGGTAGGGATCAACTCGCTGGAGTTTTGGCGGAAACGGCTAAAGGAGTACCAGATTGAAATGCGCGGCCCATTTCACCGGTTCAATGAAAACTGCATTTCGTTTCACGACCCGGATGGTATGGAGCTTGAGTTGGTGGCAAGCCCAAATGACATCAGGCAAGGAATTGAAACTCCCGGCATAAGCAAGGAGAATGCTATTAAAGGCTTCAGCCACGTTGAGCTGACCTGCAGCATTGCCGACAAGACCGCCTTTTTCTTTGTCAATGTTTTGGAGCACAAAAGGTATTCAGAAGAAAACGATCGCTTAAGGCTATACTCGGGCGAAGCGCAGCCCGGGCATTTTGTCGATATGGTTTCGCGGTCTTCATCGCCTTTGCACAAGGGTGGTATAGGCACGGTGCATCATATTGCATTGACAACTCCCGATTTCGAAACCCTTAAAATAATGAAGGAGCGCATAAGCAAGTCAGGCATTCAGGTTTCGCCGGTGGTTGACCATCATTATTTTAAATCAATCAACTTCAGGGAGCCAGGCGGGGTGCTTATTGAAATTTCGACTCCTGGCCCGGGCTTTTTGGTTGACGAAACCCCCGAAACCCTTGGCCAAAGACTTTGTTTGCCGCCATGGCTTGAGCCGGAGCGCACCAAAATTGAAAGCATTCTTCCGCTGGTAGATTAAAAAAGCCACCCCAACCCGGGGCGGCTTTTACTGATAATGCGAAAAATTTATTTTACTACTTGTACTCTTTTGGTTTGAATGCCAGTCAGGGTTTTAATCTGAACATAGTAAATTCCGCTTTTCAGGCCAGATACATTTACAGTGTGGCTATTCCCTTCATTTGCTTCGGAATAAACGAGATGGCCAAGCATATCAATAATGCGAACCCCGGTAATGATTTCGTTTGCAACAATGTTCAGCACTGAGCGTGCGGGGTTTGGATACAGGTTGAAAGATGCCTGATCAACGGCTGGCACAGAAGTAGGATTGGAAAGGTGCCCATACCAATCATTTACAGTCATGACACCTGTTACAACAACCTGCCGGTTAGGATCGCCTGCCCATTCGACAGCATTCCAGGAGGTGCCGTTGAAGTATTTGTATTGATACGTGCCAGCGGGGAGTAAAAGCTTTTTGGAGAAATAGAAAACGTTATCGGGGTCGGCGGCCAACAGCTGAAGAGCGGGCAGGTTCCCGGGCTGTGCCCAGTTTATACCAGGAAAACTTCCGGTAATATAAATAGTGTTGCCCCCCGGAACAAAGCCTGGCATAAATCGTATGTCAACCCTGAATGTTACTTCAAACCTGATTTGGTTTATTGTAACGTTTATGGTTCTGTCGGCTCCGGCAAGGGTAAACTGGCCTGTTGCGCTTTGATAGCCTTGATGGGAAATTGTGTACTGGTAGGTTCCGTTTGGCCCGGAAAACACATACGCTCCCGCATCCTGTTCAACTCCGTTTATTGTTAGAGTTGCACCTGCCACATTGGCCCCATCCTGGTCTTTAACCACAAATGTGGCATTGTAAAATGCCACTGCAGGAAGTGCCACCTGTTTTGTTATGAGCCAATTATTTGGTGTAATAGGGTTGTTATTGGCTAGCCTTGAGCGGCTTATCATGTGGGCTTGCTGGTTGGTTACAGCAAAAAACCAGTTTCGACCATCATTGTCGGCATCAGCTGCCATCCAGCCTTCGGGCAGCCAGTCAGGATTTAAGGGTAAAACATTGCCGCCGCTAAAATCTTCTGATAAGACAACAGCAGGGCTGTCGCCGGTTCGGGTTGCTTCAATTATTACATTATCAATAACCAGGCGCTCCATACCGCTAACGTTGTGGTGGCGGAAAGCTATCCTAATATTGGAGCCACGATATTCTGAAATCTCTACCGAACGACTCTGATTCACCCAGGGTTCGCCTGTGGTACCCATAGTTTCTTCAAATACTTTAACAAAATCTTCGGGTTTAAAAACAAAATTACCTGAAGGTACTTTTGCAACCCAAACGCTGTAGTGCTCGCTCCGCATTTGAGGGTCAGTGGCCGTTGTTGCTACATCCCATTTGAGGTAAATATTATTGAATATTGATGGGTCTTTGATCAGGCTGACATTTACAAAAATGTTGGCATTGGAAACTGAAACAATACCTGAAGTTGGGTAAAAGCCCGGACGGCTAACCCTGTACCTGTAAAAACCCGGGGCACCATTAAATGTATATTGGCCGGCAGGCATGGGCTGCTCATCAATGCTGATTATTGCATCGGTAATGAGTTCGCCTTCGCCATCAAGAATGGTAAAAGTAACCAAATGAGTGGGGTTAACCCCAGCGGTTAGCTCCACGTTTATGCTGAGGTTGGCATCATTTACTTCAAAATTGCCGAATGCTGTCTTGAAGCTTGTTTTTTTTGCAAAATATTGGTATTGCCCCGGAAACAGTTTAAGGTTATAAGAACCTTGCGGGTAATCAATGCCATTGATTGACAGAGTTGCATCTACCACGGGGCTTCCGCCCGATCCCACCAGAAATTCTACATCAAAGGGGTCAACAATTCGAAAGTCGTCGAAATAAAGGGTGCCAGTAACACCTGAGATTTGCCCGCTCCAGGCCAACTGAAAACTGTCGAAAAAAATGTGAGTTCCATCCCATAGGCCATTACCGTTAACCCAGCCAACAACCGGATCTGCTGATAAACGCCAGGTAATTCGTTTCCAGCCTACCCAATCAATGGTAAACCATTGCGATCCCTCCAATTGATTATTTCCTCCCTCTCTGGTCATAAAGCGAAATCGGTTTCCCGAGCCATCTCCATATACAAAAACCTCTATGGCCTGATTGGGTAAAAACCGGTGTTGAACAACGTCGGCATTGGCGGGTGGAATATGTTGCCTGATAAGGTGACTGCCCGGGGCAACAGGTTTGGCTGCATCCCACATATAGGCCAGTTTCATTGCTCCGGTGCTTGCCGTAGCCTGATTTACAATAGTGGTTTCGTGGGCTCTGTATGTAACAGTAGTCCCTTGGTGTTCCGTAATTATTCCAGTGGTGCTGCCACTGCCACCTGGCAGCCACCACAGAGTCACTCCGGCCTCAAAATCGTCGATAATACGAAAATTTGGATTTGTTGATTTTTCCAAGCCATCGGGCATCTCTGCGCGAGCCCCGGCAATACCAAGAAATAAGAGGGCTAAGATTACCCCCGGGAAAAAAGTAGGTTTTGTTTTCATAAAAACTGGTTTTGGGTTTAGTAAAGGTTTTTAGTAATGATAGTTTAAACAGGAAAATTAGCCGAGGGGCCATTCGCCCGGTGGCCATTATTTAATAATCTGAAATCTGACGTGGCTTAAGCCATTTTTATCAAGTATGCGTACAAGATAAATGCCTTGTTCAAGATTCTGTAAATCAAGGCTCAACTGGTTTTGAAAAGGTTCTCGCACCAATACAATTCTTCCATCAATGGCAATTAATTCGGCTTTCAGAATAATATTTCCGGAAGTAATTGTTACTTGATTTTTTGCCGGATTTGGAAACAGTCTCAGCCCGGACGCATCTTGTTCAGCTATATTTGTAGCATCGGGCCTTACAGTTACGGTTGCGGTTAAAAGCAAGGGGGTTGGTGGTGTTGATTGGTGTACCGATGCCGGGAGCGCAAAAGTGCCGGTAGCCTGGAAGTTACCTGCTGTAAAAGATTCGTACCCGGCAATAGCCCAGTTTAATGCAACAAGGTGCGAGTTTCCGAATGTGTCTGTAATGGTTGTGCTTGGCTGCAATTCGCCGAGGGCAGTTGCCTTGCTGGTACCAAAAGCCACCGTAACATCCTCAACAGGCTTTATTGATGCAATTTCTGCCACCCTTTGCACTACCTCAATTTGGTCGAGCATAAATATGTAGCTTTCGTGCGATACATATTGTATTGCAACCCTGATTACCTGGCCGGCGTAAGCGCCCAGGAAGTATGAAAATCTGGCCCATTCTACAGGGGCCACAACAAAGTCTCCTGGAGAAACCAGGGTGAAAGCACTGGGGCTGAATGAAAACACCGGATTATTATCGGGCATTACCAACACCCTGAATCGTTCCAGCCCCCATTGGGAAGACATTGATTTGGCAAAAAATCTGAGCAGTGTGTTTTCTGTTGCCATTATTTGGGGAGAGATAAGCCACTTATTGTCGCCTGTGGTTTTTGACATCATGGCAAAAAGGTATTTGTCGCCATGCACAGGAGGATGGTTGTCAATAATTGGTTCTGTTGTCAAAGCCGGATTTATAACTTTGAAAGCGAATGGAGTACCAGAGCCAGGAAATGTGAACCCTACCGGATAATTTGTGGCCAAATTTTTTAGGTCAATGGTTTTCCATGGGAAAAGATCGGTCGAAAAGTCCTGGAAGGTTTCAAAGCTTTCGGAAAGTGAAACAGGGAACTGCGGGGGGGGTCGCCTTACAAACCTAAGGTCATCGAAGTATATGGCTCCCTGTCGGGTTGCTCCGGGGGTAAATCTGTAATGGAATCCGTCCATATAAAAATTTTGCCCTTCAAGAATTCCATTGCCGCCAAACCAACCAAATGCAGGGTCGTTGGCCAGGTGCCACGAAATGAGTTTCCATCCGACCCAATCAACAGTGATCCAGGCGCTTCCTTCGAGTTGATTAAGTCCATCGCGAATCATTAATCTGAGTTGATTTCCGGAGCCATCTCCAAAAACAAGTACCTGAAGTTCATCCGTAGCATTAAACCTTATGGTGTTCTGGCTGGCAGTTGGCGGAATGTGCAATCTTATGTAAGGTGTCCCGGCAAACCCTTCCACCCAGGCGTAGTTTAGGCGCATGCTTCCGGTGCTCGAAGTGGAATGGTTAACCAGGTTTATGTCGTGAGATCGTGCGGTTTGTTCGCTGATTATGCCAGTGGTTTGGCCAGCCTGGTGTGGGTGCCACCAGTTTACTATACCAGTGTCGAACGAATCAATAAAGGTTGAAAGTGTAATGGGTTGGTCAATCATATAAAACCGCAGGGTTTTTCCCTGGGTTTGATTGCCGCGGGCATCAGAAAGGCCTGCTGCAATTTGTACTTCATACACATGAGCTGGGTTAAGGTCTTGAGTGGGAAAAAAGTGAAGCACACTTTGTTGGTTAACGGTGGTGTGGTGAACAATGCCCGGCACTTTGTTGCCGCCAGCTGCCTCAGCAAGGGTTATGGTGTTGGGGCCGATGCCCGCTGCCATAATGGGTTCATCGTATACCAGGCGCACAATTGGCCTTCGAACCCGCTGGGGTTCGTTTTCAGAGGGAGAAAAGTCAATGAGTTGTGGGGGGGTGTTGTCCTGCTCAGATGTGTTGATTTCAAGCACAAAACTGCCTCCTTCCTGCCCATTTCCATCACCATCAAGATAATGCCCGGTAAGCAAACCCTGCGCTACCGCTCCGTCAATTTCGAGGGTGTAGTTGGTTACATACCCAAGCTGGCTGGTGTTTATTACCAAAGTAAATTCGTCGGTCCACGACAAGCCAAGTTCTGCCGCGGGGCTTATTTTTAAGGCATTGGCACCGCTTTGCTGATTCATTTTGCGGCTGAAACGGATTACTAACTGGGTGCCCGGAACAAAGTAAACCAAAGGGGCCGCGGGCACAACCGATTCGACCACAGGAGGCAAAGTGGAGGTTAGTAAAACATCGAGGAAACTTAGATTTTGGGCTATGCTTTTGCTGGGGTCCGAGGCAATTACAAGGCTGGTTTCAAAAGTCTGATGATTGTCTGAAGTAAAAACAACATCAACGGTGCTGAGGGGTTCCAGGCCTTCGATAAAATAAAATCCATTGCTGAGTTGGTTTGGGTCGGCGCTGAAGCGGTGAAAAAGCGATTGGTAGGTGTCGGTTTCATACACCTTGTTTCCAATGGTTACTGTTATACCGTTGAGGGGTTTCAAGGTTTCAATGTCTCGAATAATGCCTGTTGCAACGCCAATGGCAGGTTTTTCAACTTTATGAAATTCAAGAATGGTCCACAGTGCTGCCAGCGCCTCCAGTTTTTTCCATTCGGCATTCATATTACGCTGGTTTTGTGTTGGGTTGGTGTGAAAACCGGCCTCGCTGAGCAAAGATGCCATTTGTGTAACCCTGTTAACAAACAAAAAAGGGAACTGGTTGGTGTGGTGGTTTATGTTGCCCTGATAAAATAGCCGGTCGGCGAAATTTCCCCTGGTTGGTAATCGCAATGCCCCAGGCAGGTCTATATTGAGCAATACGCCAAAAGCAGCTCCGCCCTGAGGTGTTTTTTCTGTAGTAACCCCATTGTTGTTCCATCCGCCGTAAAGCATCAGGGTGCTGTTAACCTCGGGTGATCCGGCATCGCTGTGAATTGAATAATAAAAATCAGCACCCAGGGTGTTTGCATGGTCCACGCGGGCCGTCAGGCTTACATTTTCCTGATCTGTTTGACGGGCCAGATACACGGCTTTAATATCGGTATATTGAAGCAAATAGTCGCGAAGTGCATTACCCACCCTCAAAACCTTTTCGGCTTCGGAATAGCCAAATACCCCCATGTTTTCAAACCGGGAGTGCCCCTGGTCAAGATACAGGGTCCAGCCACTTAGCCCGGTTATCTGTGCCTGGCCTGTGTTTGCAGACCAACCGGATACAAATATCAGAAGCAACACACATTTTAATTTTAACGGAGCCAGGTTTTTATTTGGTTTCTGTTTCATTGAAATGCGATTTATTATCAACCTACTGTATTTTTAGGATATAAATACCTCCTGATTCCGGGTTTTCAAAGGCTATTTTTTTTCCATCGGGCGAAACCGAAGGACTCAGGGCAATGATTTGGGTGTGCCCTGTTAGCAAATACTCTTGGCCAGTATCGGGGTCAATGGCGTATAGATCGCTTTGAGTAATTTGGTGGCCATTGTCTTTTGTAAGCATTACCACAAGGTATTTTCCGTCGGGGGTCCAGCAGGGTCTTTCGCCCCATCCGAGAGTTTTCAGGCCAGTCCCATCAGCGTTCATTACAAAAAGTCCGCGGGTAGCAACCTGAAATGCCAACTTTTGGCCATTGGGCGAAATGGCCAGGTTAAAGATGGTGTTGCTGCCAAAATCGGCCAGTACCTCCGGCTCATTCTTAGCGGTGCTTGCTTTAAGAAACCGTCCCCCGACCGGAAAAACTACAGGCAATTCGGCTTTGTCGATGGGGGTGCCCTGGGGTGCTTTGCCACTCTCGAGCAGTTGAATCCTCCCGTCAATAACCACTGCGAGGTGCTGGTCGCGGTGCGTCCAGCGTGGTAACCCTTCTATTCCTCTCTGGGGTTCAGTTAGTGCGCGGCTTAATCCAGTAGCGGCTTGTATCAGTTCAATCCATTGAAACCGGCTTTTGTTGCTGTATTCAGAAGGTCGCACTAAAAGGGTCCTGCCGTCGGCCGACCACGAATACCCAAAGCCCACTCCTTCGCGGTCAGAAACCTGCCATTGCCTTTGGCCCTCAGATGTTGACACCCACAAGCCCTGATATTTTTCGGAAGAAAAAGCCAGATACCGGCCATCGGGCGACCATGCCGGATTTAACCATATCCGACCTTTTGACGGGATAAGCAATTCCGGTTGGCCAATTACTACCGGCTGTGCGCTGAGAGAAGTGAAAATTAGCGTCAAAAAAATTGCGGCCGGCCAAATTATCAAAACATTTTTTCTCATAGCGTAAGTGATTGTTGAAATTTTTCTTTCGCAGAAAACCAGAAACTCACTCAAGTATCATGTTTTGCCTCCGTAATAAATTCCCTGGCAGGGCATTTATTTTTAAAGCGTTGTTTTTATTACCTTAAACGACATAAATTTTCCGTTTTTAGTTCTTACAATGCCTGTGTAAAATCCGGCTGGCAAGCCAGCCATTTCAAATTCATCCAGGAGGGTGTCATCATCGCGTTCGTGCTGCCATATTTTTTGCCCTGAGGCATTAAATAGCGAAATGGTTCGTTTGCCAGGATTTTGGTGGTAAGGCAGGAAAAACCTGTTGTTTGCCGGGTTTGGATAAGCTTTCAGGGAAATTGGCGGCGCATCTTCCACAAAAACTCCCGAGGTGGTTCTAAATTGCACCACAGGCGACCATTGGCCCCTGCCACAGGCGTTGAGGCCTGCCACCCGCAGATAATGAACAGTATTGCCCGAGGCCAGGGTTATGTTTGATATGTTTTGAACAATACCCTGGCGGTCTAAAATAAGCGAATTAGGCTCAAAACCCACATTCAAGGAAACCTGCAAATGATACGAAGTTGCTTCGGGCAAGTGTTGCCATTGGGCCACAGTAGTAAAACTTGTATTTTGCTGACCTTCAGCCGGATGGTTAACCAAAGGTGTGGAAGGAAACCCAGTTGAAAAATGATCTGTTAATGAATAGGAGGCTGTCTGACCATCAATGGCTTTTACCCGGTAAAAATAGGTTCTTTGGCCCTCAACCCATTGGCTGTTGATGGTAAAATAAGGCTGGTTTGTAGTAGTGGTTTCAAACAACAACCCTGAGGCCGTGCTCATGCCGTCAAACAGCAACAGCCTGTATTGGCCAATGCCTTGCATATCATTCCATCTTATGTCGTTACCTTCGCACACAATTGCTCCGTTGTGGTGCGAGATGACTGGCGAATCAATTTTATTAAAGTTTACGAAGCCAGACATTTCTCCGATGGTTTTGTTTCTGGCATATTCGGTAAGGGCCAGGTATGAGTAATTGCCGTGAAGGATTTTGCTGAAATCTGTGCCAAAAGCTACCTGCAAAAATTCAGGTACAGGCAATGTGTTTTTTGCTGCAGGAGGCTCATTCAGCCCAAACAACAAAAAGCGATCGGCATTTGAGTTGGTGTTAATGATGGCCACACTTGCATCGCCAGCAATAGAACCAATATCGATAATTTGCGGCTTTTGTAGCGCTGGAGCAGGCAGCCAGGCCAAGATAGGAAAAATGGTCTTTTGTGCAAACAAATCGCCCCTCAGGAAACCAGCCAGGTTTTTGCTGGTATTGAGCAGGCTGTTGGTGTTGTAAAATATTACGCCATTTGCAGTATTGTTTGGGCTGTTGCGGTTTGCCGTAATTTGATTCCCAATTTCAGTTACAGCCCAGTTATTTTTTTCGAAAAGGGGTTCAGTTTGTTGGCTTTCATTATTTGCGGGTATCTCGGATTGCATCGAGACAAATTCGTCGTTCGATTTTGTGCCATAAAGGCGGTACGATCCGAGGCTTGGGTAATGGTGGCGTCCATAGCGGCGGGCTTGTTGGCCCCACCATTGAGTAAGTATAATAAAGTCCTGGCTACCTCCAATGGGCCAATAAAGTTGAGGAGAAATATAGTCAATAGAGCCTTCCTTTAGCCAGGCCAGAGGGTCGCAGTTTATGGTTGCCCAGTTGTTGTTGCCGGTAATTCCGGCGGGCAAAATGGTGCCGTAATATTGCGCCACCAGGTTGTTTGTGGTATAAATTCCGGCTGGACTTACTCCAAACATTAGAGCCGGATTGATAGATTTTATGGTGTCGTTAACTTCCCTGATCATGTTATTGACAGAGGCGCGCCTGAAATCGCCCCTGGTAAGGGTGGTAAAAAGAGGCCCATCGTAATACCTCCTTATAAAAGCCTCATTCCCGAAAGAATTGAAGGTATGCTGGTCAAAACTTGAAGGCATATTCGAAGGGTAAAAGTAATCATCGAATATTACTCCGTCAATGTCATAGTTGTGTACAATATCTGCCACAATGTTTTTTATAAGTCTTGTTGTTTCGGGGTGGCCAGGGTCGAAATAGGTCCGGTTGTTGTAGTTTATAATCAGGTGTGGGTGTGTTTGAGCGTAGTTTCCGGGCCTTCCGGCAAATTCGCCTGAGGTGCTTTCGAAGCGATAGGGATTAAGCCATACGTGCAATTCCATTCCCCTTTTGTGGGCTTCATCAATGGCAAGTGCCAAGGGATCGTACCCGGGGAAAACCCCCCTTGAAGCCAGCGAAGAACCCAGCAGGTGCGACCAGGGTTCGTAGGCCGAGCGGTAAAAAGCATCGGCAAAGGGCCTCACCTGAAAATATACCACATTAATATTGGCCGCCGCCAACCTGTCAAACATATCAACCAGACTGTTTATCTGCGTTTGGGCAGATCCTATAGGCGGCCAGTCTATTCGCCAGGCTGTTGTAAACCATGTGCCGCGTAGCTCGCGTTCAGGTAAGGTTGGGTAAGCAAGCAGGGCAAAATGTAAAATAAATACAACCAGAAGAAGTTTTTTCATTCGAAGCATCAGGTAAAAATGCGGGGAGCAACCACCAGCCTGAGGCCGCTCCCTGCATTGGTAATTATTATCTTTTTACATGGTCAATGCCAATACCGAAGGGTATTATTCCAGTTACAAAAAACTCCGGTTGGCTTGTGCCATCAATTCTATAGCGCTTTACCCCCGATTGTGATCCATTGCCCACAATCTGACCCAGCGAGTTGATGTCGTTCTGATGCCTGAACGGGTAGTAAATAAACCCCCCTTCAGCATCGACCACAATAGAGGTTACGAAAGTGCGCTCTGTCTCGCCTCCCTGCATGGAGAAACCGGCAAGGTCGTCTATAAGTTGTATGCTCGACCCATCCAAATTGCTGGAATAAAGGCCCGGGTTTTGGCCACCGCTTGCATTGTTTATTGCAAAGAAAATTTTTCCGTTAACAAGATCTACTTCAAAGGTTCTGATTTTGAATGGAAAAAGGTTGTCGATGCGGGCTATATACTCCCCTGCAAGGGTAAACCTGTAAAGCCCCTGCCCAGAGCCATGCTTGCTGTACCAAATTTGGTTGTTTACAATGCGAACCGTGCCATCGGTCCAGCCAAATGTACTTGATACGTTAAGATTCTGGGCCATTACCGAGGGGACATTCCAAACGTAAGGCATCGGGTATTCGGCCATAACCTCCGAGAAGTGAATGCGGCGAACCCCCTGGAAACGGTCGAGCCAGTAAACAACACCGTTCTGATCGACAGTAGATACAAACGGATCGTCAATAAAGGTGTGCCCGAGCAGACTGGGTGCGGTTATGGTGTACCGGTTTCCCCCGCTCAGGTTGGTAGTAAAAATAAATCCATCGGGTGGCGTACCTGCAGGTGCAAACCTGGTATGGTCGCCGGCCACCGAAATAATTAGCCGGTCTCTGAAAACGCTTACCGAAAGCGGATGAAGGCCTACATCAATGGGCAATTCCTCGGTAGGTGCTATGGCTCCGGTATAAAGCATTTTCTTATAAAGTCGCTGGTTTATGGCATTTGTTATGAACAGGGTTTTGGCAATCTCAGCCTGTACATTTACCTGAAGACTTGCCGAGAGGGTTTCTACACCATCGAAAATTTCAACATTTACCGTATATAGGCCCGGAGGGTTGAAACTGGTTTGTGGTCTGGCCAGAGTGGAGGTTTTGCCGTTTCCGAAATCCCAGAAGAAGGTTACCTTATCGGCTAAATGCGGATACTCAAAATACTCAAGCCAAAATGTTACCACATCGTCATACACAATTCCGGTTGGCTGATGTCTGATTACCGGGTTTGGCTTTACAACCGTAAACTCAGTCACTGATTTTGTTTCTTTTCCATCGGCTGTAATCGTAAGGGTGGCGGTGTATTGGCCAGGCCAGGGATAAAACACTCCTTCGGGCTGAATGGCCGTGGTGGTGCTATCCTGGGTTACCACCCCGTTTGCTACTATTTGCCCACCCGGGAAACTCCAGTGATATGATTCGGCGTTTTTGGTTCTGTTGGTAAACCTTACGGTTGCAGGGGCCGACAAACTGTTGGCGTTCTCAATCGTAAAATTTGTTATTAGCTCGCCCCATTCACGCTTTTCCTGCTTTTCGCAACTTATCAGAATTGCTGCCAAAAGCAGCCAAACGGGCAATATTCTTAAAATTTGCTTTGGGTTCATGGTGTTTGGTATTTTACTTGATTATCTTGAAATTGCGCGAGGAGGTGGTGCTGGCATTGGTTTTTCCGATGGTGGCAACAGACTCAATGGTCCCGCGGGTGTTGTCCTCTACTGTAGCTTCTTTCAATTGCTGTTTAAGCCTGGCACGGGTCAGGTTGGTGCGAACATAGTCGATGCCAAACTGGGTGAGTTTGCCTGTAAAGGCGCCGGTTTGGGGATTAAACTCAAAACACGGTACCGGAGCCGCAGGGAATAGGCTTAGCACCATGGCACGGTTCATTTGAAGGCTCAAGGTGGCCAAAATGCTGTTGAAAGCCTCATTGCTCATTTGGTCAATAAGCAAGGCACCAGCCGATGTTAGCAGCGTAAAACCACTTCCGACAAAAAACGGACAGATTACCACATAGGCATTTTCAATGGTTTGGTAGTGATCGTTGAGCGATTCGCCAGGCCTGGGAAAAGTTTCTATGAGGGTGCGCTCAATAAAAATGGTGTCAGTTAAATGACTGGCTGTCAGCTCAACCATCTGCCCGCTCACGCTTATATTCATTTTAACCGAAAAATTCTGAATTTTAAATCCTCGGTAAAAAAACGAAATGGTGGTAATGTCGTCGTGCTTCGACCAGCTAACGGTACGTAGCCTAAGGGTGTCGGATACTTTTGCATCGGGCATTTGGGCCAGCAGGTTAAAAGGTTTTAGCTGGTTAGTCAGAACGCCCTGTTTGGCAAGGGGTTCATTTTTTTCGCAAGAAGCAAAAAGAACTCCCGTTGCGGCAAGTAATATGAAAAATTTATAGAACCTCTTCATCTCGAAATGTTATTTTAATTCGACAGTGTTGAATTGGCTGCCCACCAGAATGGGGTTACCACCCAGTTTACCTCTCTTGCACCAAGGCGGGCAATTTCTTTGGGGTTGTAAATGTATTCTGTCTGGGGGTCATAAGGCAGACGCTGAATCCATTTTCCATTATATTCAGGCAATGCCCTTTCGGGATATCGCAGGCCCGGGAAGGCATGCGTGGAGTATTTATAGCGGCGCATATCCGACCAAACTTCTGGCTGCAAGTAAAGGGCAATGTATTTTTGCATCATTATGTCAGATATTTTCAGGGCCTGTGCACTTTGTGCAACGGCCGGAGAGTTACGATAGGCTTCAAAATGTTCTCCAACGCCCAGCCGGTTAAAGTTTCGCTGTATTCCATTCAGGTAAGCCTGAAATGCTCTTTCTTTGTTTGGCAAATAAAATGCGGCCTCGGCCTCAATAAAAAACAACTCTTCGTCGGTTAAAAATACTATGGGAGAGTTGTCCCTGGTCCAGTATCCATTATATAGCAAGGCAAAATCGTTAATGCTTAAGGCTCCGATTCCGGTACTTGCTGGCACTGAAAAATAGTTGCCATTCCTTCCCGGGGTGGTTAACTTAAAAAGTCTTGGGTCGTTTTGGCCCGATAGCGTCATTGCGCTCATAAAGAAAGTGGTGTGTACCGAACTGTTGAGCATATTCCTAATGTCGGCAAAGTCCCATTGGGGGCTTGGTCTTGAAGGGCCCCAAAGATTAATTTCCCAGGGGTTAGCCGGGTTGTCGGGATAAGCATAAAGGGGTTCTGCCCAATGAGGTCTTGCCATGCTTACAGCATCGAGAACAGCCTGGTACCCTCCCTGAAAATTGGCCGACCGTAGCAGCATACGGGCCCTCAAGGCATAAGCAAAGGCTCTCCAACGGTTAACATTGCCACCAAAAATATGATCTTCGGCGGGTGTCATTGCACGGTCGCTTGCCTGCGACAATTCCAGGGCTCTTATGCCTAAGTCAAGCCAGCGGGCCACTTCGGCATAAACCACTTCCTGGGTGTCGTAGGTGGGGTTATAAATGCCGGTAAATGCCTGTAAAACCGGCATATCGCCAAAAATGTCGGTGGCCGACAGATTCGATAAAGCCATCATTATTTTTCCAACCCCAATGTAGTTCTGAGAGCCTTCTGACCGGGCAAACTCAATCATTTTGTTTGCGTTTCCGGCTACATCGAAATAGTGACGCCGCCACGGATTAATGCGAAGTACCATGCGGTAATCCCAACGGTCTTTTACCGCATTTGTGCCAAATTCAGTAGTTATATACTGGGTTATATAGGCTGTGGTTTCGCCATGCGAGTAGTGGGCATAGGCCATATTGCCCAGCACGGCGGGGAGCATAAAATTAGGAGTAGTCTTTTCATCGTTGTCAAGCGAAGTGTTTACATCCAGAAAATCGTCGCATCCCCAGAAGAAAAAGGATATGGCTATCAGGAAAAAATATCTCTTCATGGTGGTTAAAATTTAAGGTTTATACCAAAAGTTAAAGCTTGGCGCAGCGGAACCTGGAAATAATCTACTCCCATAGTGCCTGCGCCACTTCCTCCGCCCCCGGGGCCGGCGTTATTCACTTCAGGATCGCCCCCTGAGTAATTGGTAAAAAGAAAAGCATTTTGCAGGGTTACATTTAGGCTTGCCTCCTTAATCCCTACCCTGCCTATAAGGGCCTTTGGCAAGTGGTAAGTCAGGCCTGCATTGCGCAACCGGATCCAGTAAACCTCCTCTACAAAATTGGTCCCGGCCAGTATATAAAAGTTGTTGAAAAAGGTTTGGTCAAGGGTGATAGGTGTTGTATTCTGGGAATAGGTTCCATCCGGAAGTTTTACAACCCCGTCAAAAACAAATTCCTGGTTGCGATAATTTTCAACCATTTTGTGTATCCCGGTCGAAATCAGAAACTGGCTCGAAGCATTAAGCAGCTGGGCACCATAAGCCCCATCAATTAAAAAGGAGAACTCCAGGTTCTTGTACCTGAAATTGTTGTTTAAACCATAATAAAGTTTTGGTTCTCGGTTTCCAATATATCTCCTTTGGTTGTCAATAAGGGGATACCCGGCCTGGTTTACAATCACCTTTCCCTGTTCGTTTCGCAGGTAATCGGTGCCAACAATTCCAAAAAGTGGTTGGCCGAGCCAGGAGCTGGCAATGGCCTGCGAGGATACTTGCCCGAAAGTAACCGGAAACTCTACCAGGTCGCCAAAGAGTTTGGTCAGTCTTGAGCGGTTTCCGAAACCATTAATGGTAACATCCCAGTTAAAAGTTTCATTGCTTATTATTCTGCTGTTTATCAGAAGTTCTATTCCTTTGTTTTCAACCGAACCTGAGTTGACCGTCTGAAGTATTGCTCCGGTAACTGGGGTAACCCGTGGCTGAATAATCTGGTCGTTAGACACCCTGTTGTAATAAGTCAGGTCGATGGTAAAAAGGCCATTCCAAAGCCTGATGTCGGTGCCTATTTCAAATTCTTCGGTAATTTCTGGTTTTAGCATTGGGTTTCCGGCAAAAGCCCCATTTTTCCATCCGCTACCAATGCCAAAAAACTGTTCAAGGGTTTGGGTGAGTCTGTGGGGTGGGGCGTCCTTTCCTACTTTTGCAAGGCTTGCTCTAATTTTGCCAAATGAGAAAATACGTGCAGCCTGCCCATCGAGAAACTCGCTGAAGATAAATGCTGCGCTGTATGAAGGATAAAAGAATGAGCGGTTTTGCACGGGAAGGGTCGAAGACCAGTCGTTGCGCCCAGTAACACTAAGAATAAGGAAGCGCCCGTAATCGATTGTCAGGTCGCCAAAAACTCCTAAAACGCGCCTTTGGGATGTTGCCTGGTTGTTTCGAACAACGCGCAGGTTGTTTATCGAGTGGAGGGTGGGGTTTCGGAATAGCTCTCCTTCAACCGTGGTGTTTCGTGCAAAGTCGGCCTGAATGTTTTGCCCAACCAATGCCGTAACACGCCATTTGCTGGTAAAATCATAATCGGCGATTGCCAGCAGGGTGGAAGTGATTTTTTCGCTCTCGCGGTTAAATTCGCTGATGGCTCCTTCAAATGCAGTACCCGTCGATCCGGGCTCGCTAACGGCCTTGAAATGCTGCTGAAAATAATCGCGCCCGGCAGTATAATTGAAAGTGAGCCAGTCTAAAGCATTGTAAGTGAGATTTATGGAGTTAATGTTCCGACTTACATTGTCGTTTCTTACCTGATGAAACGCACTCCACATGGGATTATCAGGGGCGTCGGCAAGGTTGCCACTGGTTGGAATCCAAACATTGCGCTCCGATCCGTCGGAATTCAGGTAATTAACCATATTATCCCATACAGGCCATCGATAAAGGTTCATTAGCCACCCTCCGCTTGCACTGTAAATGCCAAGCCGGTTGTTAGTTTTCATTATGTTGGAGGAGGCGGTTAAGGAAATGCGGTCATTTACTTTAATTGTGCCCGAGAGCAAGGCCGAGTTTCTTCCGAAAAAGGTGTTGGGAACAATGCCTTCATCGCCCAGGCTCGACAGCGACATATAATAGGTAAGGTTGGAGGTGCCGCCGCTCACATTGGCATCTATTTTGTTTGACAGGCCGGGTTGAAAAAAATTTCCGATGTTGTCATGTACCGGATCGCTTCGTCTAAGTGGAGGGCCCCAGTGAGAAAATGTTCTTGGATTGAAAATACCAGCACCCCCGGTAGTATAAAACCGCTGTGTTTCATGCAGCCACCCCACCTGCGAGAGCGTTGCGGAAGTGGAAAGGCCAACCGAAACGGCACCCTCCTTGCCACGTCGGGTGGTAATAATAATAGCACCATTGGCGGCATCAATGCCATACAAGGCTGCAGCAGCTGCGCCCTTTAATACCGAAATAGACTCAATATCGCTTGGGTTTATGTCGACCGCGCGGTTGGTGGTTCCCCTTACAGAAGAGTTTGAAATTGGAATACCATCTATTACAAACAAGGGTTGGTTGTCTCCATCCACTGAAGTAGCGCCGCGCAGAATAATCTCAGATGCAGCCCCCGGAGCACCTCCCATTGAAGTAATCTGAACCCCGGAAACCCTCCCTTGCAGAGCATTTACCAGGTTCTCCTGCCGTGAAGAGGCAATGGCCTGCGAGCCTACTTCCTGCACATTGTAAGTGAGGGTTCGCACCTCGCGCTCAATGCCTAAGGCCGTAACCACTACCTGCTGCAGGGTGGTGGCCGCCTCCCGTAGCGACGCATTTATTACCGTTCGGTCGCCTACTGGGGTTTCCCAAGGGTCCATGCCTACAAAGCGAAACACCAACACATCGGCAGGTGAGGCATTGATGCGGTACCTGCCTTCCAAATCGGTGGTGGTGCCAGTGGTCGTACCTTTGATAAGTACCGTAACCCCAATCAGTGGTGTGCCATCATGGGCATAGGTTACTGTGCCGGTAACCTGCCTGGTCTGGCCTGCCAGCTTAAGGGTTATGAAGATCAAAAGGCCTAAAAAAACAAAGATCTTCTTCATAATTAATTGTTTTTTGTTTGGGTTTGCTTTTTGGTGGGTAATTCTTAAAATTCCGTTATTTTTCAAAAGTTCGTTCAAATGCCTCCAATGCAGCTTTTACTGAGCCGTGCTCTAAAAGCAGGGCTCTGGCCTTTGGGGCTTTCAGGCCCAGCTCTTCCATCAGCATTCGCGTACCCCGCTCAATCAGTTTTTGGTTGGTCAGTTGCATGTTTACCATCTTGTTGCCTTTTACCCGCCCAAGCTTAATCATAATGGTGGTAGTAATCATGTTCAGAATCATTTTCTGGGCTGTGCCAGCTTTTAATCTGGTGCTACCTGTTACAATTTCGGGCCCCACAATGGCTTCAATAGGATATTCTGCTTCCCGGGCAACCTTCGAGTTGGGGTTGCACGTAATGCACCCGGTAAGTATGCCGTGCTCCCGGGCTTTTCTTATTCCACCCACCACATAAGGCGTTGAACCAGAGGCTGCAATGCCTATTACAGTGTCAAGGGTATTGATGCTGCGCTCTTTCAGCTCCTCCCATGCCTTTTCCGGGTCATCTTCGGCCGCCTCAACCGCTTTGCGCAATGCCTTGTCGCCTCCGGCAATCAAGCCAATTACCAGACCCTCAGGGGCTCCAAAGGTGGGCGGCAACTCTGAGGCATCAAGAACACCCAAACGGCCGCTGGTGCCTGCTCCAAGATAAAAAATACGACCACCCCTGCACATGCGGTCTATAATCTTACATGTAAGGGCCTCAATCTGAGGAAGGGCCTTGCGAACTGCAAGATGCACCTTGGCATCCTCCCGATTAATGGATTTAATCAATTGATTTACTGTCATCTTTTCAAGATTTTCAAATTGAGAAGGCGACTCGGTTATGCTTAACTCAAACTTTTCCTTTTCAACACTACCCGACATAATCCGATTTTTTTTTAATTGTAATACCTGTGAAACTCTACAAGACCCGGCATCGGATCCTGAATTATTTTGCCGGTTACAAAACCACATTCACCGGCCGCCTCCTTCAACACCCCTGAAAAATGCCAGGCGATGCTCCCGGCAAAATGAACCGGAAGGTTTTGAGCCCGGGGGTATTGCCTTATGTTGCGATTAAAAAATTCAAGAAATGAAGTTTTAACCAGCCGGTAAACCGGCTCTTCGTTTATATACCTTGATAGAAACGGAGTAAAAGAAGCAAGATAGCGGTTTGGGAAAGGCTTCCGATAAACCCGCTCCATTATTTCTATCGAGGTTTGGCCAAACATTTCCAGAAACCTTGCCTGAAGATAATCGGGCATTTGGTTTTTGAGCAGGTCGGAAACCAGTTTGCGCCCTAACACGGCACCACTGCCCTCATCGCCCAATATAAACCCCAGCGGTGAAACCTGCTGGCGAATAACCCTGCCATCATAATAACATGAATTTGACCCGGTTCCCAAAATGGCTGCAATGCCTTCGGTGTGCCCGCAAAGCGCCCTCGATGCTGCCAGGAGGTCGCTTTCAACCTCCACCGCCTGAATTTCAAAATACGACTGCAAAACAGATGAAAGAACAGCTTTTTTTTCAGGATTGGCACAGCCTGCACCGTAAAAGTAAATCCCCTTTAACCCTTGGCGCCCTAAAGTAAACTCGCCCCTAAGGGTAGAAAGAATATCGTCGGCCGACTGGAAAAAAGGATTGATACCTGCTGTCTGGCAGGTCTTCTCATGGCTTTTGCGCTTTGATAGCACAAACCAGGTGGTTTTTGTTGATCCGCTGTCAGCAATCAATATCATGAGCGCCTTTCTTTTTTATGGCGAAGAAGGGGTAGAGAAAAGGGAGCCACAACGCTTAACTTTTTAAACAATTCCCCGAACCAAAATAAACAACTCTTAGCCCGTTGACAAATACAAAATTTGCTAATGCCTAATTGCAAATGTAAAAATAAAACCCAAACATTAATAA
>CAYGDW010000019.1:0-41644 GCA_964348755.1 uncultured Bacteroidales bacterium
AGGATTCGAACCTATGACCTTCGGGTTATGAGCCCGACGAGCTACCTCTGCTCCACCCCGCAGTATGTTGTAAACAGGGTGCAAAACTAAACATTATAAAAGGTCTTACCAAATGTTTTTAAATATTTTTGCAAAAAAACGCTACCTTTGCTGCCCAATTCATTAAAACACAGGAGAAAATAGCGGCTTATCAAGATAATAACCATTTCTGAAAAGGCCCTGGGTTTCCAATTTTGAAGTATCTATAATGCACAAATCCGGATTTGTAAATATTATTGGCAAGCCCAACGTGGGCAAGTCAACGCTGATGAATGCCCTTTTGGGCGAAAAGCTTTCGATTATTACGCCCAAAGCCCAGACCACGCGCCACCGCATTCTTGGCCTCGCAAATGGCGACGATTACCAGATTGTATTTTCTGATACCCCGGGCGTGCTTTCGCCAGGCTACAAGTTGCAGGAATACATGATGCGTGCAGTAAAAAGCACCATTATGGATGCCGATATTTTTATTGTACTTACCGACATCAATCAGGATTTTGACCACCTTGAATTGCTTGAACAGATAAAAAATGCGGGGGTTCCGGTGCTGTTGCTTATAAACAAGATTGACCTTGCTAACCAGCAGCAGGTTGTGGCCAAGAGCGAGCAATGGAAGCAGCATTTTCCGCAATGGCTCGTTTTGCCCATTTCGGCCCTCGAAAACTTCAATATCGATCAGGTACTTGGCAAGGTCATTGAGCTATTACCTGCCTCCCCTCCCTATTTCCCGAAAGACGACCTGACCGATCGCCCTCAGCGCTTTTTTGTAGCAGAAATTGTGCGCGAAAAGATACTAATGAACTATCAGAAGGAAATACCTTACTCGGTTGAGGTGGCTGTTGACTCTTTTAAGGAAGAAGGTGGTATGGTGCGAATACGCTGCATAATATACGTAAGCCGCGAATCGCAAAAAGGAATTATTATAGGGCACCAGGGCAGTATGCTCAAAAAGGTGGGCACCGAGGCGCGAATCGACATTGAAAGTTTCCTTGGCCAAAAAACATTTCTTGAGCTCCACGTAAAGGTAAACAAGAACTGGCGCGAGAGCGACTCGCAACTTCGGCGCTTTGGGTATAACGACCAATAAGCCACTCATTTAGAAAATCTTTGCAAGCCCATCCATAATAAAACTGTATAAATCATGGGAAATATTGTAGCCTTGGTCGGCCGCCCCAATGTTGGCAAATCTACTCTGTTCAACCGCCTTACCCAAACGCGCCAGGCCATAGTTGACTCTACTGCCGGGGTTACCCGCGACCGACATTATGGCAAATGCGACTGGAATGGGAAGGAGTTTTCGGTTATTGATACCGGAGGTTATGTGGTGGGATCGGAAGATGTTTTTGAAGAGCAGATACGTCGTCAGGTGGCCATTGCCGTTGAAGAAGCATCGGTAATTCTGTTTATGGTTGATACACAGGAAGGCCTTACACCCATGGATGAGGATGTAGCTGGCATTTTGAGGCGATCAAACAAAAAGGTGCTGCTTGTAGCCAACAAGGTTGACAGCACAAAGCACCATGCCGAAACCGGCGTATTTTATCAACTTGGCATGGGCGAGGTTTTCAATGTTTCATCAATCAGCGGAAGCGGAACCGGCGATTTGCTCGATGCAGTAGTAACTGCACTCGAAAATACAATAGACGAACAACCCACCGAAGACCTTCCCCGCTTTGCCGTAATTGGCCGCCCAAATGTGGGCAAATCTTCGCTCATTAATGCCCTCATTGGCGAAGAACGAAACATTGTAACAGATATTCCGGGCACCACCCGCGACTCAATTTTTACCCGCTACAAAAGTTTTGGGTTCGACTTTTACCTTGTCGATACTGCCGGACTGCGAAAAAAGGGAAAAGTTACCGAGAACATAGAGTTTTATTCAGTCATGCGGTCGGTCAGGGCCATAGAATATTCTGATGTTTGCATACTGCTGCTCGATGCCAGCCAGGGATTTCAATCGCAGGATATGAACATTTTTAGCCTGGCAGCCCGAAACAATAAGGGATTGGTGATTCTGGCCAATAAATGGGACCTGATTGAAAAGGACCATAAAACAGCCAGGGAGTTTGAAAAATCTATTCGCGAAAGCATTGCCCCTTTTCAGGATGTGCCCATTATTTTCACATCAGTCATAAATAAGCAGCGAATTTTCAAGGCTATGGAAACGACCCTTGAGGTTTATGAGAACCGCACCCGCAAAATAACCACCAGCAAACTCAATGAGGTGCTGTTGCCCATTATTGAAGCCAACCCGCCCCCATCGAACAAAGGGAAGTATATTAAGATAAAATACATTACCCAGCTTCCTACGCATTACCCTTCATTTGCATTTTTTTGCAACCTTCCGCAATACGTAAAGGAGCCTTATCAGCGTTTTATAGAAAACAAAATTCGCGCGAACTGGAATTTTTCGGGTGTCCCCATGCGCATCTACTTCCGTAAGAAATAGTGAGTAATGGAACTTGGCCAGGCTCCACGCATTGACAAATGGTTATGGGCAGTAAGGGTTTATAAAACCCGTAGCCTGGCTACAGAAGCCTGTAAATCGGGAAAGATAAAGGTAGATGGTGTTGCTGTAAAGCCCTCGCGCGAGGTACGCGAAGGTATGGAGATTGGTGTGCATGCAGGCCCAATAACCCGTAGCCTTAAGGTAATTAAACTGCTGCACAACCGTGTGGGGGCCAAACTGGTGGGCGAATACCTGCACGACTTGACCCCACCCGAAGAGTACGCCAAACTAAAGCATGCCAAGGAACAACCTTACAGGCGCCCCCGTGGCGCCGGACGCCCCACAAAAAAAGAAAGACGCGACATGGATGCCTGGAGGGATTGGGATTAAGCGCTTTGGTGCCTTTGCGAATTGAGCGAAAAACAAATGGTGGCTCCATGACCCCGGCCCTCCGATTCGACCCAGACCTGCCCACCATGATACTCAATAATGCGCTTTACCAATGTAAGGCCAAGCCCCGAACCACCACCAACCGCCTCAAACCTTTTAAACAGGCCAAAAACAAGATGCTGATGCTCGGGCAATATGCCAATGCCGTTGTCTTTTACAAAAAACACCAATCCGCTTTCAGTCAGGCGGCTTCCCACTTCTATGTGCAGGGGTTGTAAGGGGTTTCTGAACTTAACCGAGTTTTCAACAAGGTTTTGCAATACCTCGCCTATTCGCCAACGGTCTCCCCAAACCACCGGAAGATCTTCAGAAACCGAATAAACAGCGCCACTTTCGGTCAAAATACCTTTGAGGTATTGGCCGGTTTCATTGGCAAGCTCTTGCATCGAAAATTCGGAAAAAGGATTTACAATGCGCCCTATACGCGAAAGCGCAAGCAGGTTTTCCAACAAATGGTGCATCCGCTGTGTGGCCCCTTCTATAAGCTGAAGGCCTTTCCCGGCTTCGTCTATGCTGTTGCTTGCAATATCGGACCGCAAAAGCTTTAACGAGCCTTTTATGGTAACAAGAGGGCTGCGCAAATCGTGCGAAACTGAATAAGTAAATTGCTCAAGTTCATTATTGATGCGCTCAAGGTCTTCAAGATTTTTTTTAATGACTTGTTCAGCCCTAATACGCTCTGAAATGTCAAAATAAAACCCAATAAAACCACGTGGAACGCCCTCAGCATTGTAAAACAGAGATTTGTGATACATGGTGTCGAGTTCACGTCCATCCGGAAAAACAATCTTTTCGTGCGAGCGGAAATCCTTCATGGTTTCCAAGACCTGTTTGTCGGTTTGCTCAATCCTGTATGCTTCTTTTTCGGTGGTAAACTCCCAGGCAGTTTTGCCAATAATATCACCATAAGGTTTGCCCAGAAACTCGCAATACTTCAGATTGCAACCCAGAATACGGCCCTTCAGGTCTTTGTAAAACACCGGAAAGGAGAGGTTTTCGAGCAGGCTGCGCATCAAACTGTTATATTCTTTAAGGCTATTTTCGGCTTTAAGCCTTTGTGTAATGTCGGTAATATAGCCTTCAATAAAACAAAGCTTACCCTGCTCATCAATAATGCCCTGTGCCTGCTCCCATACCCACTTTACCTGCCCCGAAGCGCTTACAATACGATAGGTAAGTGGAAAAGGGTTTTTTTGAAATAATTTTTTTTGCATTTCTTCCCACACCCTCTGCCTGTCGGCAGGGTATATCACATTTCCGTATGATATAACTGCATTATTTATCAGCGCTTCGGGTGGATAACCGGTTAGCTCAAGACAACCCTGACTGGCAAAAATGATAGTCCAATCCCGGTCGGGAAGGCAGCGGTAAACCATTCCAGGCAAACTTGCCATAAGGTTTGTAAGCTGCAATTGCGATTGTTTAAGGGCAGCTTCACTTTTCAGAAGCGCCTCAAAAGCCTTTCTACGGTCAACCTTGCTAAAGGATCTACTGATAAGACCAAATAACAAAACAGACGTAACAGCCACAAAGAACCAACCCTTAACTGTTTGAAAAAATACAAATCCCTCAACATCAGCTGCTAACATAGCAAGAACCCTGTCAGAAAACAGAATCCAGATTACCCCTGCAAATAAATAAGCAGCAGTGATTTTATAGGCAGGCTTAATGGTTTTAATATGGGCTATAAGCATGTTTATCAGTCAATTTAACTCCTTATGGCAATACTCAAATATATGAAAATTTGATGACCCCGGTTCGCTGCACAAATATTTAGTTCCTGGGCAAATGTATTCACAAAAATGCTGATTATTGTATTCAGAAACTATAGGCTCAGCCATTTTAATGAGTTTTTTGAGGTTTTTTTAATACATTTGCTTCCCTTGCAAAAGAATTTTTCAATCAGTTATAAATTCAATAAAAAATCAAATTGTATGGAAGACCTAAAAAAGTATGTGGAGCAGAACAAGGATCGTTTTTTATCCGAGTTGTTTGAGTTGATTCGCATCCCTTCGGTTAGCGCCAAGGAAGCCCACAAGGATGATATGTACCGGGCTGCTCAATGGATTGCCGAAAAACTTATTGCTGATGGCGCCGACAAGGCCGAGGTTTACAAAACCGATGGCCACCCGGTGGTTTACGGCGAAAAGATGATAAACCCTAAATTGCCAACTGTATTGGTTTACGGACACTACGATGTGCAGCCGGCAGAGCCGCTCGACCTTTGGAAAAGCCCCGCCTTTGAACCAGAAATTCGAAATGGAAAGATATATGCCCGAGGTGCCGACGATGATAAAGGTCAGGCATTTATGCATTTCAAGGCATTTGAGTATATGGTAAAAACCGGCCAGCTTCCATGCAACGTAAAATTTATGATTGAAGGCGAGGAAGAAATTGGTTCGCCAAACCTGGGCAAGTTTTGCCAGGAAAACATAGAACTTCTTGCCAGCGATGTAATTCTGGTTAGCGACACTTCTATGATTGCTCCCGATATACCATCAATCACAACCGGTTTGCGCGGACTTGCATACGTTGAAGTAGAGGTTACCGGCCCAAACCGCGACCTGCACAGCGGTCTTTATGGAGGTGCCGTTGACAACCCAATAAACGTATTGGCCAAAATGATTGCATCGCTTACCGACGCCGATGGCAAAATAACGGTAAAAGGCTTTTACGATGATGTGGAGGAACTAAACGCTACCGAACGCCAAGAAATGGCAAGGGCTCCTTTCAATATTGAAAAATACAAACAGGAAATTGATGTAGCCGAAGTAAATGGCGAAAAAGGGTATAGCACCTTGGAACGCACAGGAATTAGACCAAGCCTCGATGTAAACGGTATTTGGGGCGGATATACCGACAAAGGCGCCAAAACCATTTTGCCTTCAAAGGCCTACGCAAAAATTAGTATGCGCCTGGTACCCCACCAGAATTCAAAGAAAATTGCCGAATTGTTTAAAACACATTTCGAAACCATTGCACCCAAAACCGTAAAGGTAAAGGTTGACTTCCTGCATGGTGGCGAAGGCTATGTGTCGCCTACCGACACCATAGCGTATCAGGCAGCCGGCAAAGCCTACGAAACTGTTTATGGCAAAAAACCAATCCCGGTGCGCAGTGGCGGAAGCATTCCAATCATTTCACTGTTCGAAAAAGTGCTGGGCGTGAAAACAATTTTGATGGGTTTTGGCCTCGAATCAGATGCCATACACTCGCCCAACGAAAACTATCCGCTCGAACAATTTTACAAGGGAATTGAAACAATCCCCTATTTTTACAAGTATTATGCTGAATTAAAAAAATAATACATCCATTTTTCGCATACAGGCAGGCCTTAAGCATCAGCTAAAGGTCTGCCTCCTTTTTTAGCCCTGGTAAACAATCGTATAAATATTTTTTATATATTCGCACATTGCCCTTAAACAACCGTATAAGGCATTAAACCCTTTATTATCACAGTAATAAGAAAACAAGCCAAAAAACAAACACCCTACATGGAAGTAACCAGACTGTTTGACATCCCGGAAAGGTATGCCGTGCTTTGCCCCGGGAAAACCGATGCCCTGGCAGGGAGAGATGAAAAAGGAGAGTGGAGAACCTACACCACCCAAGAGTATGTGGATAACAGCAATTACATTAGCTATGGCTTAATGAAACTTGGAGTAAGTAAAGGCGATAAAATTGCTTCAATTACCCCAAACAAGCCCGAATGGAATTTTCTGGATATGGGAATTCAGCAGGTAGGAGCCATTCACATACCTATTTACCCCACCATTAGCGATGCTGATTATACCTATATTCTTGAACATGCCGAGGTAAGCTATGTGTTTGTATCCGGCCCTGAACTTATCAGGCGCATTAAGCATATTGTAGAAAACATTCCTGCTATAAAAGGTATCTATACATTTAAACCCACAGCCGATGTTCCCCAACTAAATGATTTGATTGAACTGGGCAAAAACAATCAAAAACCCGGAGTTCTGCAGTCAATTAAGGACTCCATAAACCCCGAAGACCTGGTAACCATCATATACACATCGGGTACCACCGGAGTACCTAAAGGGGTTATGCTCAACCACAATAATATTCTGAGCAATGTTTATGGAGTGCGCGACATTCCGCCCTATGGCCCCGAACACCGTGCCCTAAGTTTTTTGCCCATTTGCCATATTTACGAACGCATGCTCAATTATACTTTCCTTTATAAGGGTCTGAGCATGTATTATCTTGACAATATGGCCCTGATTGGCGACAGCCTTCGCGAGGTTCACCCCCATGTATTTTCAACCGTTCCCAGACTGCTCGAAAAGGTCTATGACAAAATTATTGCAAAGGGCAGGGCTCTTACAGGGATTAAAAAATCCATATTCTTCTGGGCAAACAGCGTAGGGCTGCGTTATGAGTTTGGAAAAGAAAAACGCAATCCCATTTACGGCCTTCAGCTAAAGATTGCCCGTAAACTGGTGTTTAGCAAATGGAAAGAAGCCCTTGGCAAAAACCTCGACATTGTGGTATCGGGCGGGGCAGCTTTGCAACCACGCCTGGCAAGGGTTTTCTGGGCAGTAGGCCTGCGCGTAATCGAAGGCTACGGACTTACCGAAACTTCACCGGTGGTGGCTGTCGGAAACTTTGAACCCGGCGGACTCAAACTCGGAACAGTAGGGCTTCCCCTGAAAAATGTTACCGTAAAAATTGCCGAAGATGGCGAAATACTTGTAAAAGGACCCAACGTTATGCTTGGCTACTACAAGGCACCCGAAATAACTGCCGAAGTTATTGATCAGGAAGGCTGGTTTCATACCGGCGACATAGGCCGCGTAGAGCCCGAGGGGCAGTTGCGCATTACCGACCGCAAAAAAATGATTTTCAAAACATCTTTCGGAAAATATATTGCACCCGGAGTAATAGAAAACAAGTTTAAAGAGTCGCCATTTATTGACCAGCTTATGGTACTTGGCGAAAACCAGAAGTTTGCCGCCGCGCTTATCGTGCCCGATTTTGCCCACCTCAGGTCGTGGTGCCAGATTAAGGAAATACCTTATACCACAAATGCCGAAATGCTGGCAATGCCACGCATTCGTAAGCGCTTCGAAAAGGAAGTGAAGCACTACAATGAATTCTTTGGCGACTATGAGCGAATTGCAAAATTTGAACTGATTGAACATGACTGGACCGTTGAAGGCGGCCAGCTAAGTGCCACCCTAAAAGTGCGGCGAGGTTACCTCATAGAAGTGTATGCCGAAAAAATCCAGAAACTTTTCGGGGTAACCCTTTGAAAAATTAAGCCATCGATCCTTAACTAATACAACGCAAAAGACCGCTTATAAAAAGGGCGGTCTTTTTGCACCGCCCAAGTTACACATTAAGGCCATTATCCTTATTAAAATTTGCATAATCCTTAACCTGGCTTAGCAGGCAGGCAGGCTCAACCCTACCCTAAACCTCCTTCATTGACAAGGTAATGCGTTTGCGTTCAACTTCTACCGCCAAAACCTTTACCATTACCTTCTGATTGAGTTTTACCACTTCGTGCGGATTGCTCACATAGGCATTTGCCATTTGGCTAATGTGAACCAATCCATCCTGATGCGCACCCACATCGACAAAAGCTCCAAAAGCTGTAATATTGGTTACTACACCGGGCAAAACCATACCTTCGCGCAGGTCTTCAATGCCGGATATGCTACTGTCAAATTCGAAAGCATCGAATTTCTGGCGGGGGTCACGGCCAGGCTTTGCCAATTCCTGCTGGATATCTTTTAGCGTGGGAATGCCTATTTTATCTTTTGCATAATTTTCAATCCTGATTTGTGTTTGCAGCGCCTGATCGTTTATCAGCGTGTTTACATCAACGCCCAGGTCTTTGGCCATTTTCTCCACAACAGGGTAGCTTTCGGGATGCACAGCGCTGCGGTCGAGCGGATTGACCGATTGGTTAACCCTAATAAATCCGGCAGCTTGTTCAAATGCCTTTTCGCCAAGTCGGGGTACTTTTTTCATTGCCTGCCTTGAGTTAAAAGGTCCGTTTTCGTTGCGGTGTTTTACAATGGCGGCTGCCAACGAGGGCCCCACACCCGAAACGTATGTAAGCAACTCCTTGCTGGCGGTGTTCAGTTCAACGCCTACAGCGTTTACCACGCTTTCAACCACCTGGTCAAGGCTGCCTTTTAGCATTTTCTGATTCACATCATGCTGATATTGGCCCACGCCAATGCTTTTGGGGTCAATCTTAACGAGTTCGGCCAGGGGGTCGGCCAGGCGTCGGCCAATGCTAACAGCCCCGCGCACTGTAACATCGTAATCGGGAAATTCTTCGCGGGCCACGGCCGAAGCTGAATAGACCGAAGCACCGCTTTCGTTGACCACCAAAGCCACAATGGGTCTATCGAACCGTATGCTCCTGACCAGTTGTTCGGTTTCGCGCCCCGCAGTTCCGTTGCCCACAGCAATGGCTTCAATCTGGTATGCATTTACAAGGCTGTGAATTTTGGCGGCCGCTTGCTTCCACTGGCTCTGTGGCGGGTGGGGATAAATGGTTTCGTTATGCAGCAGTTTTCCTTCGCGATCTAAGCAAACCACCTTGCATCCGGTGCGAAAGCCGGGGTCGATGGCAAGTATGCGTTTTTGCCCCAGGGGAGGGGCCAGCAGCAGCTGCCTAAGGTTGTCGGAAAATACCCTAATGGCTTCGCGGTCGGCAACTTCCTTGAGAAAACTGCGTATTTCGGTTTCCATTGAGGGGCCAAGCAGCCTCTTGCAGGCATCTTCAACGGCCATGGCAACCTGTTCGCTTGCAGGGGTGCGACCCTTTACAAACTGCCGGAAAAGCAATTCCACAGCAGCCTCCTTTTCGGGTGCAATGGCGAGCTTCAGGAAGCCTTCGTTTTCGCCCCTGAACATGGCCAATATTCGGTGCGATGGCGCTTTCTGTATCTTCTCCGACCAGTTGAACCATGTTTCGTACTTTTGCCCTTCTGTTTCCTTGCCTTTGGCCACGCGACTGCTTAAAACCGCCTCTCGCTCGTACAAACGACGCATGCGGGCGCGGGCAGTGGCATCTTCGCTTACCCACTCGGCAATTATGTCGCGGGCACCTGCCAGGGCATCATCCGCCGACCCCACCCCATTCTCCTCATCCACAAAAGCCATGGCCTTCTCTTGGGGGTCAAAGCGTTCTTGCGAGAACAGCATTTTGGCCAGCGGTTCAAGCCCCTTGGCGATGGCCACGGTGGCGCGCGTCTTGCGCTTGGGGCGGAATGGCAGGTAAAGATCTTCAAGCTCCGGCATGCTGCGTACATTACGTATGGCCTTCTCCAGTTCCGGGGTAAGCTTCTCTTGTTCGCGTATGGATGAGAGTATGGCCTCGCGGCGCTTGTCAAGCTCCTCGAGTTGGGCCATGCGGTCGCGGATCTGCCCTACCTGTACCTCGTCGAGCGAGCCGGTAAGCTCCTTGCGGTAACGCGAAATGAACGGAACCGTGGCGCCTTCCTTTAGAAGTTCGGCCGTGCGGCTCACCTGCCGGGCAGCAAGGTTTAGCTCTGCAGCAATCTGTGAAATATGATGTGATGGTATCATAACAAAAGTTCAATTATTTAGGGAGCCACAAAAAATTCAGTGAAATTTGAAGTTTTAGGTTGGTGGCAACCTTTTATAAAAGATTGCAAAGATAAAGTTTTTTGGAAGCTAAAACTGCAGCCGCAGCTGCCTTACAGGGGCAAAGGAGAGGCGGTGGTGCTTGCTTGGGCCGTTGGCTTGGAGTGCCTTTAGGTGGGTGGCAGTAGGGTAGCCTTTGTTCCTGTCCCAGCCAAAGTTGGGAAACTCCGCATGCAGTTGTTGCATATGCTCGTCGCGCCAGGTCTTGGCCAGGATAGACGCCGCCGCCACCGCCAGAAATTTGCCATCGCCTTTCACCACGCATTGAAAGGGTATTTCGCCGAAAGGCTTAAAGCGGTTGCCATCCACTACAATAAAGCCAGGTTTAACAGCTAATTTTTCTAGCGCGCGATGCATGGCAAGGATACTTGCATTCAGTATGTTGATCTTGTCGATTTCGGCTGGTTCTACCCTCTCTACGGCAAAGGTCAAGGCCTCCTTTTCGATGAGTCGTCGCAGTTTGTTGCGCAGGGCAACGCCCGTCTTTTTTGAATCATCGAGCAGTCTGGTCAGTTCTTCGGAAGGCTTGTCGGGCAGTATCACTGCAGCAGCAAACACCGGCCCTGCCAGGCAACCGCGGCCGGCCTCATCGCACCCAGCCTCAAGGCGGCCATCGGCGTAGCTTCTGACCAGAGGCTCGCGGCTCAGCTTTCGCATAGGCTGTTGAATAGTTGCACGTACCTGTCCTTCTGCGACTCAAACGAATAACGCTCCACCACGGTTTGCCTTCCGGCTTTACCCAGTTTTTCGCGAAGGGCAGGCGACTCAATAAGGGCCGAAAGCTTCGCTACCCACTCCTCTTCAGTGCTGGCAAGAAAACCGTTTACGCCATCGGTAATGATTTCGGTGTTTACGCCTACAGGCGACATGATTGCAGGTATTTCAAGGGCCATATACTGAAGCCCCTTGAAGCCACACTTTCCGCGTGCCCAATCGTCGTCGGGCAGCGGCATAATGCCAATGTCGATAGGCAGAAGATCGCTCACCTCGGAGTCGATCTGCCATGAAATATTTTCCAGCCGTGGCAGTTCAGCCACCAGGGGTTTGTTCGAAACCACCCTGAATTTAACCCTTTCGCCATACTTTTGGCTAATTGCCTGAAGCACAGGCAGGACATATTGCAGATGTTTCAGCGTGGTTGAGGAGCCGGTCCACCCAATGCAAATGGTTTCAATGGGTGGTTTGCATTGAGGTAGGTAATAATCCGTGTCGATGGTGGTTGGAACCACGTGCACATTTGGGTTGAAGCGCCGGGCATAGGATGCAAGGTATTCGTTGCCCACCAACGCCATTCTGCTCAGGCGCACAAGGCGGGCGGTTTTCGAGGGGCGCTTGAGCCAGGCCAGTTGGCGGTTACCGTCCGATGTGTCGTTGAGCCAGATGCTGTCGTCAAAATCGAGGATCATTGGCGTGCCCTTTCGGTGGAGTATGCGCTCAAACCAGGTAAACCAAAGCATGTGCGCCTCGCGGTAAATAAACACCAGGTCGTAATAGCTGGCGTTGTTTATGTCGTTGAGGCGTTGTTTAATGCTTTTAAACACTATGCGCGCCTTTGCCAGAAATTTTCCCGGAGTATAAAAAAGCGCATCGTCGGCTTGGCTGATCAGGTATGAGATATCGCATTGGAAGCCATTTGACCTGAGATGGTCAAGGTATTGCTCAAAGCGGAAACGCTGCCCGGGAGAGCGGCCGGGTCTGTGGGCCACCAGAAACAATACCTTTTTTTTTGCCATTTGGTTAATGCTTTTGAGAAGGCAAAATGCATTAAATCTTTGCAAATAAATTGAGAATGGCTTCAAAAATTACTCTGCCATCGGTATTGCCCAACTCTTCATCCGATGCCCTTTCGGGATGCGGCATCATGCCGAATACGTTGCGGCCAGCGTTGCAAATGCCAGCAATGTTTTGCAGCGATCCGTTGGGGTTAGACTCTTCGCTAACCTTGCCATGCTCATCGCAGTAGCGGAAAAGCACCTGGTCGTTGTCGTTTAGTTGTTTCAGCGTTTCTTCAGAGGCAAAGAACCGGCCTTCGCCGTGGGCGATGGGTATTTTCATTACCTGACCCACCCTGGTTTGCGAAGTTATAAGGCTGTTGGTAGTTTCGGAGCGGATAAATGTGTTGCGGCAAATAAATTGGTGGCTGGTATTGTGTAGCAGGGCTCCGGGCAGCAGGTGAGCTTCGCAAAGTATCTGAAATCCGTTGCAGATACCCATTACATAGCCCCCATTTTCTGCGAAAGTGATAACCTTCTCCATTATTGGCGAAAAACGGGCAATGGCACCAGATCGCAGGTAATCGCCATAAGAAAACCCACCGGGCAGAACTAAAAAGTCGCAGTTCTGCAGATTGGTATCTTTGTGCCAGAGCGCAACAACATCCTGCTTCAGCAGCTTCTTCAAAACATAGATCATGTCATGGTCGCAGTTCGACCCGGGAAATACCACTACTCCGAATTTCATAAAGCTAAATTTTGATGTGGCAAAGTTATTAAAATTAAGGATTTTGAGTTGAGAGAGTTTTTCGCGATTGTTTTGGAAAATGCAGTTTTTTTGCCAAAAAGGCACTTAGACTCCGGGTAACAAAAAATAAAAAGTCAAACTCCCCATTTAAAAGCTTTATGTTAATCTTACACTACTGTCCGAAAAAAAAGCAAGTTTTCTCGCTCCGGTCGAAATGACAGGGCTTTCAATGGTTTTGGCAATTTTGGGGGTAGGTGGCGGCGAAGCCCCCACCTACCCCCTCCTTAATAAAAAGCTAACTGACTGTCATTCCGAACGTAGTGAGGAATCTCATGCATTAAATTCTACTCTTTTTTACTTTATCGGACAATAGTGAATAAATATATTGTTTGAGGACTGTGTTATTTGTGAATTAAAGGCTATGGAAACGGTAACTCCTGTTTGGAAAGCCCAGATTAATAGTCATTTAAAACTAAGCGGGAAAAGAATTGGATTTCTGATCAATTTCGATGTTCCAGAAATGAAGGATGAGATTAGAAGATCTGTAAATTGATCTTTGTGAAGCTTAGTGGCTTAGCGGCTAATATTCAGAGAGTTTTTCCTAAATCATTCAAAACCACAAACCTGGAGCCTAAAAGAAATTTACAACCTTCCCTGCTATAATCAAGCCCAAAAATATATATATTACCATATTGCTTAGCCACTTACGGCGGGTTTCAATTAAAAGGACTGCCAGGGTTATGCTCAGAGGTATCATCAGAAGCGACAGGTGAACACTTAAGTGTATGTTTCCAACCAGCGTTGATGCCAAACTGAACACAAAGAACTGCAAAATAATACTGAACTTTTTTCTGATTCTCATGGGCTTGTCGCTAATGTAAAACAGTGTAAGACGCATAATTGAAACGATGGCAAGCAGGGCAATGAGAATAATCGTGGCAAGTAGGAGTGGCTGGTGCCAATTGGCGGTAATTTCAATTACCGAGTCAGGCTTTGGCAAATCCTGAATCCTTTCGAAATGCTGATCGGAAAGAAAGTACCAGGTAAACAGGAAAAAGAAAGGTGTAACAAACCCCATTGCAGCAGCAATCAGCCCCCTGAGGCTCAACAAATAGTACAAAGCCAGCACCATTATAAGCCAAAGAAAAAACATAAGGGCGGGATAATAAAACAGCCCTGCAATGGCTAACAGAACCCCTACATTAAACACTTTGAGCATCACTTCGCCCTCGCCGTATAAAGACATTGCCCGTGCTATGGCAAACAAAAGAAAGAGATTTGCAACCAAAGCCGGGTTTAGTTTTAGCATATCCTGATTGCTGCTCATCAGAAGCACATATAGAAATCCGGGCAGCCACGAAGGCTTTTCTAAAAGGTTGCTGGCTTGTACAATAAAATTTATAATAAATGCCTGGGTAAGCACCAGTAAAAAAGGAAGCAACACATATAGAAAAGGCCATAGGTTAACAAGGCCAAACAGCCAGCTGAAAAGAGGTTCGGAGTAGCTTTTTGGTGGAATCTGTTTGCTGAAAAACAAAAAAACATCTGACCAAAGCATCAGCCCTGCAAAAACAAGCAGGATTGGTGCAGCTGGTGCGTTTTTTTTAAAATAGCCTAAAAGCATGGCATTACCAGGTATTTACTGTAGGTCTTTACCAATGTCGTAGCGGAAATATTTTTTTTTGAAGTCAATGCAGGCTGCCTGCCTATATGTATTTTCGATGGCCTCCTCTAGGGTATTTGCAATTGAAGTAACAGCCAATACGCGTCCTCCGTTGGTAACTGGCTGGTGGCTGTCGCCCATTAGTCCGGCATAAAAAACATTGCAATTATTTACCTGATCAATGCCGCTTACAGCAAATCCTTTTTCGAAGTTACCCGGATACCCGCCCGAAACCAAAACCAGTGTTACAGCCACCTCATTGGTTACTTCAACCCTGCATGTGTGCAGGGCACCAATGACTGCGGCTTCAAACAAATCGACCAGGTCGGTTTTAATTCGCGGAACAATGGCCTGGGTTTCTGGGTCGCCAAGGCGCGTATTGTATTCAATAAGGTATGGGTTGCCCCCAACATTCATTATCCCGAAAAACAAAAATCCACAGTATTTTACACCTTCCTTTTTAAGCCCTTCTATGGTTGGTATTACTATGCGTTGTTCAACTTTTTGCATGAAATCAGGCCCGGCAAAAGGTACTGGCGATATTGCACCCATGCCCCCGGTATTGGGGCCTGTGTCGCCATTTCCTACTCTTTTGTAGTCTTTGGCCGCCGGGAGCATACAGTAGCTGCTGCCATCAGTGAGGGCAAAGGCCGACAATTCAATGCCCTCCAAAAACTCTTCGACAACAACCGTGGCCGATGCTTTCCCGAACATATCGTTGAGCAGCATTTCTTCAAGGGTTTGGGTAGCTTCGGCAATCGAAGCACAAATGACAACGCCTTTTCCGGCGGCCAGGCCATCGGCCTTGAGCACGTATGGGGCGGTCATGCTTTCTAAAAAGGCTTTTCCTTGTTCGGCAGTGTGCCGTGTAAAAGAGCGGTATGCAGCAGTAGGTATGCCATGCCTTTGCATAAACTCTTTGGCAAAAGCCTTGCTTCCTTCGAGCAATGCGCCGGCCCTGGTCGGCCCTACAAGCATCACATGTTTCAACCCTGGCATTTGGGCAAAATAATCGGCAATACCATTTACCAGTGGCTCTTCGGGGCCAACCACCACCATGCCAACATCGTGCTTTAGCACAAACTCAGCCACCGCTTCAAAATCGTTGGGCGAAACAGGCACATTTTCGCCTACAAGGGTCGTGCCGGCATTTCCCGGGGCAATAAACAGGCGGCTGCAACGCGGGCTTTGCGAAATTTTCCAGGCCAGGGCATGTTCGCGGCCACCCGATCCAAGTATAAGTATCTGCATCATTTGACCATGGATATTTTGGCCCCTTTCGGGGAATGCTTCAAAATTACACAAAAATTCAGATGAGCCCTTCGCGCTCAAGCAGGGCATCTATTGTGGGTTCGCTTCCGCGAAAGCTTTTGTAAAGCGCCATGGGGTGCTCGCTGCCACCCTTTTCAAGTATATGCCTGCGAAAATCGGCGGCCGTTTGCTGGTCGAAAATGCCGCGCTCAGCAAACAGTTTAAAAGCATCGGCATCGAGCACCTCGGCCCATTTATAGCTGTAGTACCCGGCAGCATACCCACCAGCAAAAATATGCGCAAATGAAGCGCTTATCATGCTGTTGTTCAATGGCCTGAACAGTTGTGCCGGCTCCATGGCCACTTTTTCAAATTGATCGGCCAGCCCTTGAAATGGATCAGTAATGTTGTGCCAGGCCATGTCGAGAAACCCAAAGCCCAGCTGGCGCATGGCGGCAAAAGCCGCATGAAAATTTCGGGCGTCAACAATCTTTTTTACCAAATCGCAGGGGATCTTCTGGCCGGTTTGGTAATGCCGGGCAAACAGGTCGAGGAATGGTCCCTGAACAGCCCAGTTTTCCATAATTTGTGAGGGAAGTTCAACAAAATCGCGATAAACATTGGTTCCCGAAAGGTCGGCAAATGTAACTTTAGAAAATATGCCATGCAGGGCATGTCCAAACTCGTGCAAAAAAGTATTGAATTCGCCATGGGTTAGCAGCGAGGGCTTGCTGTCAGTAGGCCGGGTAAAGTTGCACACCAGCGAAATGTGTGGGCGAAGATCATGGCCATTCAGTACTTCCTGTTCCCTGAAGGCCGTCATCCAGGCCCCGGGGCTTTTGCCCTCCCGCGGAAAGAAATCGAGAAAAAGTATGGCTAAAAAGGTCCTTTGCTCGTCATAAACCTCGAAAGTGCTAACCTCGCTGTTATACACCGGGATATTGTTGTTTGGCACAAATTGCAGCCCCCAAAGCCTTTGGGCAAGCTCAAAAACCCCTTTTACCACACTGTTCAGTTCAAAATAAGGTCTGAGTTGCTCCTGGTCGAGGTCGTAGCGTGCCTTGCGCATTTTTTCTGCAAAATAGTACCAATCCCAGTAATCAATTGGGTGCTCATAGCCAAGCTCACGGGCAAACTGTTGCACCTCTTCAAGGTCTTTGAGGGCATTGGGGCGCGCAGCCTGAAGTAAATGCCCCATGAAGTCCATTACTTTTTCCGGTAACTCTGCCATACGCTCTTCGAGCACAAAGTGTGCATGGGTTTCATAACCGAGCAGCCTGGCACGTTCTAAGCGAAGGTTGGCAATACGCACCACGTTTTCGCGGTTGTCGAATGTATTGCCGTTAAAGCATCTGCTGTTGGCAGCCCTGAACACTTTTTCGCGCAGATCGCGCCGGTCGGCGTATTGCAAAAAAGGCCACATACTGGGCGCTTTAAGTGTTATGACCCATCCATCGAGTTTGCGCTCGCGGGCTTCTTCGGCAGCAGCTTCGAGTTGCGACCCGGGCAGACCCGAAAGATCTTCGAGGCTGGTCAAATGCAAGAACCAGCCATTGGTTTCTGCCAGCAGGTTTTCGTCAAACTTCAGTGTTAGCTCACTAAGCTCGCGCGAGATTTCGCGCAGGCGGCTTTTGCACTCCGCATCAAATCCGGCGCCATTGCGCACAAACATTTTGTAGGTTTTTTCGAGCAGGGTTATCTCTTCGGCCGTAAGCAGAAGCTTATCTTTCTGTAAAAACACCTCCTTTACCCGCCCAAACAAGGCCTCGTTAAAAAGTATGTCGTTTTGGTAGTCGGCCAGCAGAGGCGCCACCTGGAGGGCTATATCCTGCATGGTGGGATCAGTTTCGGCATCGCTGAGCGGGAAAAAAACATTGCTCACCCGGCTAAGCAGGCGCCCACAGCGCGAGAGGGCAGCAATGGTGTTTTCGAAAGTTGCGGCCTGAGCCGAAGCGGCAATGGCTGCAACCTCGGCAAGACCCTGGTCAATGCTAGCTCGAAATGCCGGGACATAATGCTCGTGCCTTATTTGGCCGAATGGCGGAGTGCCAAATTCAGTTTCAAACTCATGCAAAAGAGGGTTGATATTTTGATGATCCATGGTTTTTAAGAGATTTAAACAAGTTGATTTTCGAGGCCCCTTGCGAAAACAGTAGTCTTTTCGGGTCATTGGCAAGCGGACTTCTCTTGCCCGAAAAAAATGCAAGTTTAACCATTTTTCAGGTCTGTTTTTTGGCATAAAAAAAGAAGAAAAATACCCGTTGTTTTCTTCCGGTCAATTACTCCTGATTTTGCCTTTCTGAAAATACACAAAACGCTGATTATTCGGGCAATTACAAAAAATAATTTTACAGGTAATTGGGGTACACCGGTTTGGTGGTCATTATAGCCGAGGTAAACATATCAAATCATTTTCAAGATGGGGCGAATTTTACGATCACTTCAGGGGGGAATTCTTTTTTTGGCCTTGTTGGTATCCGTGCCAATCATCTCCAGTTCGCAAGGCACCGCCTTTTTTTACGAAGGCTTCGAAAACAATGGCAACAATATTCCTCCGGGTTGGGTAAACGCGATGGTGATAGGCAATGAAACCTGGAGAATTGACAAGGGTGCCGGCCCGTTTCCCATGGGTCAGATAGGGCTTCCCGACACGGCAGCATTCGGACAAAGGAATGCGTATTTTCGGGTGCCTTCTTTCAACCGCTTTGTGAGCCGCCTTATTACACCAGCCATAAACCTTGAGTTTGCCGTAAACCCCGAGTTAACCTTCTGGCATGCACAGGTACCCCGCGATGGTAGCAATGCAAGGCTTGGCGTTTATATTGCAACCAGTATTACCGGGCCATGGACCCTTATTGCCAGCTACCAAAGCCCTGTTAACCGCTGGACCCAGAGGGTGCTTCAGTTGCCCGGAGGCACAAAGCGTCTTTTCCTTGCCTTTGAAGGGCATTCGGGTGAGGGCCTGGGAGGCAGTGTTTGTGTGGATGAGGTAAGGATAGTTGAAACCGGCTTGCTGCCCCGCGAGCTGGCATCGGTTGCCAGCATACAACCTACCACTTTTTTGGTACACACCAATTCGCAAAATAACCTGATGCTTCGAACCGAGTTTCGGGTTACAGGCAATACCGGCACCCTGAACCTTGAAAGCTTCAGGGTGGCCTCGCTCAATTCGGATGACGCTGATGTGCCACCTGAAGGGGTGAAGCTATGGTTTACCACAACCGAAAACTTTATAAACCCCCACCTGTTAGGCTCTGGTAAAAGCTTGAGCGGAGGCCGGGCAATTTTCAGCAACCTCGCCCATTCCCTGCCAACAGGGTATTCGTATTTGTGGGTTACCTTCGATGTTGCCCGCATTGCCACGCCTGGCAACCATATTGACGCCAGTTTGCCTGCCGGATCAATAAGTGTGAATGGCATTCTGCACCCGGAAACGGATCTAAGCCCTGCTGGAACCCGCACCATTTTCGAAACCATATTCTTTGATGATTTTGAACAGAACCACGGCTGGGTGCTCGCGGGCGAATGGCAACGAGAAGTACCCCGTGGTCTGGGAGGCATTACTGCGGGCCAATCGAACACTTCAGGCTCTTCAGACCCCAGCAATGCCGTTAGCGGATCGCGAGTGCTGGGCACCGACCTTAGCGGCCTTGGAACCTTTCCAGGCAACTACGAACCAAATTTGCCTCCACTGGCATACGTGGCCATAAGCCCCGAAATAAATGCAAAATACTACAACTCTATAAGGCTAAGTTTTCAGCGCTGGCTCAATGTGCACCTTTTCGACAAAGCCAGTATCGACATCAGCACCGACAATGGCATAACCTGGACAACCTTTTGGACAAACCAGCAGGTGCAAAACACCTCAGCCTGGAGTCAGGTTTCTTATTTGCTACCCCAGGCCGACCGTATGTCGTCGGTTCGCTTCCGCTTTACAATTGGCGAAACCGGAGGCACAAACCTTCAGAGCGGCTGGAACATTGACAACCTGGTTGTTACCGGCAACTTTGTGGCTACCGATGTAGGCATCAGCCAGCTTGTAACCCCCCGTAACACCTGCAGTCTAACCAATCAGGAAGTGGTAAGTGTGGTAGTAACCAATTTTGGCGCCAGTCAAAGCCCGGCGGTTATTCCTTTGGCATACTCAATAAACAATGGCCTTAGTTGGCAACGCGACACCCTTAGGGAAAGTATTCCGGTGGGCGAAAGCCGGACTTTTGCTTTTGGACCCAGAGCAAATTTCTCGGCCCCCGGCATATATAATGCCGTGCTGATACGCACCGAACTGCCTGCCGACCAGGACGCCAGCAACGACCAACTTAAAACCAGCGTGTTTTCGGTGCCGGTGGTAAATGCCCCATATTCTGAGAATTTTCAGAGCGGTCATGCTTCCTGGGCTTCATACGGTCAGAACAGCTCGTTTATGCTTGCGGCACCCAATGGTGCAACAATAAACCAGGCTGCCTCAGGCAGCTTTGCCTGGGTTACCAATCCTTTTGGCTATTACAATACCGGCGAACTGTCGTGGGTCGAAAGCCCCTGCTTTGATTTAAGTGGGATGGCCAATCCGGTGCTCGACTTTTTCCTGAACCTTCACACTCCAAACGGGCTGGCAGGTGCGGCGGCAGAATATTCGACCGACGGGGGTTTGAGCTGGACGCGCATAGAGCCACGCAACCCCAACCTGGCCTGGTTCTGGTACAACAACAACAATATAACAGGTCTGGCAGCCAAAACCGGAAACGGTCGAGGGTGGTCGGGAGTGAGCAATGGCTGGATAAACCCACGAATCGTTTTGCCCGAAGCAGTTGCCAACAAACCCGCTGTGCGCTTCAGGCTAATATTTGCAGCACAGGATGTCCCGCTCAACTTCGAGGGTATTGGCCTCGACATGGTACGTGTTTACCCGGTCAGCCACGACGTGGGCGTAACCGCATTTGTTGAACCCTTAAGCAGTTGTGGACTGAGCAAAGAGCAAAGGATTACCGTTAAAGTTTCGAACCTGGGAATAAATACAGTAATGACAGGGACTTCAATCCCTGTTGGTCTTAGGTATCATAATGCAAATACAAACCTTATGGAAAACCTGGTACTTGGCCAGAACCTTTTGCCAGGAACCGGGGTAAACCACACCTTCAGCCAAACTTTCGATTTGTCGGCACCTGGCAGCTACAATTTCACCGCCTTTACCAATCTCGTTGGCGACAACGACTTTTTCAGTCCGGGCTTGTTTAACGACACCCTTACAGTTACCGTGAATGTGCTTGGAATACCAGTTGTAAACCTGGGACCCGATATATACACTACGCAGCCACAAAGTGTAGTGCTCGATGCCGGCGACGGGCATTCGAGCTACCGCTGGCAGGATGGTTCTACAGGCCGCACATTCAATGTTACAAGCCCAAACACTCAAAATTACTGGATAACCGTAGAAGATCACAACAATTGCACAGCCACTGACACCATAAGAGTGGTTACATACGACCTGGGCCTGTCGGCAATCATTGCACCTGTAAGCGGATGCCATGCCGCCACGGGCGAGCAGGTTAAGGTGAAGGTTGACAACAATGGCTCAAATATTTTTCCAGCCAATTTTGAAATACCTCTGCGGCTTTATTTTCAAAGCCAGCTTAGCGAAGAATATTACTTTAAGCTATCGCAGCAACTTTTACCCGGCCAAAGCGCCGTGGCAACATTTAGTGGCAAGGTTAACCTTTCAACACACGGCAACTATAAGATTGATGTGGTGCAAAAGGTGCGCGATGCCAACCCGGCCAATGATAGCATACAGGCCATAATAAGCTCGCTGGGGCACCCAATTGTAAGCCTTGGCGACAGCATTTACACCACAAAGCCCGACACCCTGCTACTTGACCCTGGCCCGGGCTTAACAAATTATCTTTGGCAAAATGGCGCCACAAACCAAACCTTTCAGGTTACCAGCCCCAACACCAGAACCTATTGGGTAACAGTAACTGACAGCCAGGGTTGCAGCGCTACGGCCAGCGTGGTGGTGGCAACTTTCGATGCAGGCATTACCCAAATTGTTTCTCCGGTAAGCGCCTGCTCACTGTCAGAAAACGAGCCTGTTACCATTGCCCTTAAAAACTTCGGGGTTGATACATTTGCTTCAGGCAAAACCTTTAGCCTTAACCTATACCACGATGGCCTGCTACAAACCCACGAAGTGCTCACTCTTTCAAATGCCCTGAACCCCGGCCAAACCATTCAGCACACCTTTTCTCAAACGCTCGATCTGAAACAACCGGGCACCTACAACCTAATAGCCGAAATTACCACCCCCGATGCCAACCCTGGGAATGACCAGATACAGGCCGAAGTAAGCGTTCATGGCTTTGCCGTGCTCCAGATACCGGCCTTGGTTGTAACCAACAAGCCCGATACGGTAAGGTTGGACGCAGGTCCCGGCTATGCAAGTTATCTTTGGAATACCGGCCATACCGGGCAGACCCTTACTGTAAGCACCTGGGGCACTTACAATATTTCTGTTACCAACGCTTTTGGTTGTGTTACAAGCGGAAGCATACTTGTGGCTCCCGAATTTATGGACCTTGGCATGCATGCCCTGGTTTCGCCGGCCAATGGCTGCGAAGGCTCTTTTGAAAATATTCCGGTTGTGGTAAGCATAAAAAATGCCGGCAACATCACTTTACCACAGGGCGAAAAGCTGGCAATGCGCTACGCTGCAAATGGGGTATGGCAATCGGCCGATACGGTAATTACCAGCCAGGCAATGCTCCCGGGACAATCCCAGCAATTTATTGTTAAACCTACAATTTCAATCAATCAGCCCGGCCAGGTAAAATTCGACCTTTTGGTAAATCACAAAGCAGATCAAAACCCCCTGAATGATGCCTTGCAGGTAAACGTAAACGTAAACCCCCTTCCAAAGCCACAACTTGGCGATACCATTTTCAGGGCCAATCCGGTTGGCACAATACTGAAACTCAGTGAATCTTACAATGCTTACCTATGGAACGATGGCTCAACCGTTGCCGATTTCGCTATTACTTCTCCCCTGTCGCAATGGTACCATGTAACCGTAACTGACGGCAACGGCTGCACCGGCGCCGATTCGGTAAAGGTAATAGCCTGGGACCTGGAGGTATTTGACCTGATATCGCCCCTGAGCAATTGCACCCTCAGCACCAGCGAACAGGTGATTATGGTGTTACGCAACAACGGCCCCGACACCTTTTTGCCTGGCCGTAAGTTTACGGTGGGTTATATGGTAAACCAGGGTTCTTCAACTTTCCAAACATTTACACTGTCATCGGTACTTGGGCCTGGGCAGTTTCGCACCTTTGCCTTTTCGCAGGGAGCCAATATGCATGGTACTGGCCCGTTTACCCTCGAAGTGGTATTAACCGAGCCTGATGTAAACCGGCAAAACAACAGCCTGAGCAGGGTATATGCGGCTCCGGGGCTGCCCCGGGTTAAACTGGGAGATGACATATACACCCTGCGGCCCGACACGGTAAGGCTTAATGCCGGTGCAGGCTTTGTCGCCTATCATTGGCAGGATGGGCATACAGGTCAATTTTACAACGTAAGATCCAATGGCTGGCATTTTGTTCGGGTAACCGACCAGCATGGCTGCCAAGGAGGTGACACCCTATATGTAGGGCAAAGTACAGGGCTGCCACCTGGTGGCATACCCGGCATTGAGCTTATAATATTTCCAAACCCTGCCCGCGATGAGGTTACAGTAAGAATAGAACAAACCCTAATGCAGGCCCTGCGCCTTGAGTTGCTAAGCCTTACCGGCAACCTTGTGATGAGCCGCGATTTGATGCCCGATGGCACCCTGGAAGAAAAATTAAACGTAAACACACTCAAACCCGGAGTTTATTATGTTCGGCTGATTGGCGGCCAGGGTATATTAACAAGGAAATTAATCGTTACTGGCCGCCATTAAAGGCCGTAACAAAAAAGTTTTTTAAACAGATGCAATTGCTGCCCACATATCGGTTGAATAAAAGCCACCCCCTCCCATTTTTGGTCAGGAAGCCAGGAATTATTCTGGCATTCCTGACCTGGTGGCTTCTTTGGTCTGCTGAAGCCGTGGGGCAGCCCTGCACCAGCTTTACAGCCGACCTCACATCGAGCCCCACTGCTACCTTTTCCAACGCAGGTTTTTTTTCGCCTTCGGGACAGTGCTGCGGGGCCACCTCCGGCAGCCGTTGTTTCAGTTATGTGGTTACCCTTCACCCTTCGGCCAATGCAGTAGTTATAAGCCTAAGCCGCCAAGGAGGCACCTGGGGGCAAATTGAGTATTTTGTTGATTGCATGAATTACGGTATTGTTGAAGAAAATCAGCCGCTTGTTATCTGCTTTGCAGGCCCCGGCCCGCACACAATAACCTTTTGCCGAACTGGCCCCACTGCGCCAACATTCAGCGCCACATTGCAGGCACAGAGTTTTACGCCCAATGTAACCCTCGAGCCATTTGCCAATACCTGTACAGATGGACCGCTGATTTACCTTGCCGGCGGAAGCCCTTTTGGAGGCAAGTATTTCTTCAACGGTGTTGAATCCTTTTTTGTAGAGCCTGCTATAGCTGGCCCAGGAACCCACACCATTACCTATGTTTACAGTGGGCCCAGTGCCAGTTGTGCTGCCACTGCATCGCGCACACTAACCATTAACCAGGCGCCGGTTGTAACAGTTTCTGACCAGACCTTTTGTGCCGGTTCGGGCCTTGTGGCAATGAGCGGAGGTTTACCAGCCGGCGGCGAATACATCGGAACCTTTATTAGCAACGGAATGTTCGACACCAACCTGAGCGGCACAGGAAACTTCACATTCACTTATCGCTTCACCACCCCCCAGGGTTGCCGGGCCGAAGCCAGTGGAGTAGTTCGTGTAAACCCCCTGCCGCCTGCCGGCGCAGGCCCATCGCAAATTATTGCCTGGGGAGGTAGCGCCCTGCTCAGTGCTCAAAGCCCCAACACCTTGCTTTATAACTACAGTTGGAGCCCTGCAGCCCAGGTAGTAAACCCATACCAGCCTGCATCGCCTACAATACCACTTACACAATCGCAACTGTTTACCCTAACGGTTACCAATCCTGCATCAGGCTGCCAAAAGTCGGATCAAACCGCGGTTTACGTAAGCGGAGGGCCCTTAAGCATCGCCCTGATCAGGGCCAGCTCCAACCAGATTTGCCAGCAGGACTCGGTGTTCGTGTTTGTCTTGCCAAGTGGCGGATCGGGAAATTACCTCTACCAATGGTTCGATAACAATACCCCGCCCGGAACCCCTCTTAAAACTGATGCCGGAATTTGGCATAAGCCCAACTCAACCACTAATTACAGGGTGGAGGTGCGCGATGCGGCCAACCCAACAGCAAGCCCGGTAATAGGACAAATTACCGTTAATGTTACTCCACTTCCTGTGGTTACCTTGCAGCCCTTTGCGCCGATATGCGGCAACGAAACCCACTACGAGCTTACGGGCGCTTTGCCTTCCGGAGGGTATTTTTCGCTTCCGGCCCAAAACAGGCATGGCATTACCAGCGTGAACCCAAAAGAACTTGGCGAAGGCTTTCATACTATTAGCTATACGGTGGTTTCTGGCTTTTGCAGGAGCATTCATTCGCAATACCTGCAGGTTTATCCCGAACCAAAAGCAAAATTCTATGCCCAGCAAGACTTTTGTGCAACCCACGAGGCTACTTTTCTAAACCTTTCAGAAAACACCAACCACTTTGTTTGGCAAATTGCAACCGAGCCGGCAATTTCCAATCCTGCCCAACCTTTTATTTATAACTTCCCTGTGCCTGCCTTAACGCAATTTGTGCCGGTTACACTTACAGCCACCAATACCACTAATGGCTGCACATCGGTGCTTAGCCGTATGGTTGAAGTATTGCCGCCCACTGTGGCAGGCTTCAGCACTGTTCAAAGCCTTACAGGATGTGCACCTTACCCTGTAAAGTTCAATAATTCGACCACAGGCCCGGTGGCATTTTACCTCTGGAATTTTGGCGATGGCAGTTTCTCAACCGAGCGCGACCCGGTACACATATTTCAAAACCATACCGACCAGAACGTTACTTATACAATAGAGCTAATGGCCATGTCGGGCAATTTTATGTGTGTAAGCCGCCACAGCATGCAAATTACCGTAAGGCCTTTTCTAAAAGCAGGTTTCGGTCTGGCACCCATCAGCTCGTGCAGCCCCTATCAGGCAGAAATTTTTAGCAATGCCTTAGGCCTTAACATTACCCGGCATTGGGATTTTGGCGATGGCACCTCGTATAACTCTGCTGCGCCCTTGCTAACCCACACCTGGACTAACAACACAGCCGACCCCCAAACATATACCCTTGCACAAATCGTTACAAACCCCCAGGGCTGCGCTGATACCATGCAGGTAGAAGTAACAGTTTTCCCTTTTGTGCAATCGGGCTTCAGCGCAAGTATAACCCAGGGCTGCGCGCCTCTCACCGTAAACTTTGCTGATACATCGGCCGGAGCTGCATACATTTTTTTCTGGGACTTTGGCAATGGTGGCACCTCAGCACACAGAAACCCCTCAGTAACTTTCGAAAATAAAACAAATGCAACCTTATTGTACCGGGTTATGCAGGTAGTATCGAACAACAACCACTGCAGCGATACCACCTGGCTCGATATTACCGTTCATCCCGAAGTAACAGCCCGTTTCGACCTCACTCCTGCCGGGTTCTGCGCTCCACACCAGGCACAGATTATAAGCACCTCAACCGGAAATATTAGCAGCCATAACTGGTATTTGGTTCAGGGCGCTGCAAGCACGCATCTGGGGTCAAATGCAATGTTAAACCACCTTTTTCAAAACCCGGGGCGCGATCCTTTAAACCATTTTCTGGTTTTGGAGGTGGGCAATCAGCAAGGGTGCAATAGCCGAATGGAAATGCCTCTTACAGTGTTTCCCGAAGTAACCGCCCATTTCACTCCCAATCAAACAAACGGTTGCCAACCCCTCGAAATAATTTTTACTAACCAATCGATAAACGGACATACTTTCATTTGGGATTTTGGCGACGGCGGTTCATCTGCCCTTCACAGCCCGGCGCATACCTATCAAAACCATAACCACACCACTTCCCAGACCTATAATGTGAGCCTGTTGGTTGAGTCGGCATACAATTGCAGCGACTCCTTTCAGTTGCCAATTGAGCTCTTCCCAAAAGTTGAGGCATTTTTTGCAATTGAAAATGCAAGCGGTTGCAGCCCTTTTTCAGTAAACATTCAGAACTTTTCGAAAGGCGCATCCCTGTTTTCGTGGGATTTTGGCGATGGGGCAACTTCAACCGATGGCAATGCCCAGCTCACACATACATACGTAAACAATACTAACCAGCCAGTTAGCCACTTGTTGCGCCTCACTGTTGGCAATTCCTTTGGCTGCAACGAAACCCTGGAGCAGGTCATAACGGTTTATCCGGCGGTTAATGCAGCATTTACATCAGTTACTGAAGGCTGCCACCCGCTAGCAGTTAATTTCATCAATGCAACGGCCAATGCCCATTTTTACAACTGGGAGCTTGGCAACGAAGGATTTTCTGTTATTGCCAACCCATCCTATACTTTTACAAACACCAGCCATACCACCAACCGCGATTACCTGGTAAGGCTTAAAGCCGAATCGGTTTATGGCTGCCTGGATTTAGCCCAAACCACCATAACCGTAAACCCTGTACCCGACCCCACCTTTGTGCTGAGTTCCCTGGCTGGATGCACGCCCTTCAATATTGAAATAACTAATCATTCGGCAGGGGCCACTACCCATTACTGGACTTTTGGCGATGGCAATATTTCGACCTCGGGCAGTGCATTGCTGAGTCATACCTATTTTTTGGCTCCGGGCAACACTATGCAAACCAGAAACATTACGCTCGATGTTGCAAATGGTTATGGCTGCCAGGCATCCTTAACCCGTCAGGTAGTTATTTACCCTCAGATTATGGCCGATTTCAGTCCTTCTGTGATTGAAGGCTGCCATCCGCTCACGGTTGAGTTTAGTAATCTTTCGCAGGGGGCGTCGGCTCATGCTTCATATATCTGGACCTACGGCGATGGCTTTGGAAACATTACCAAGGATGGGCAGCACAGTCATACTTTTTTGAATAACAGCCACACCACCCCCGCCACCTACACGGTACAACTGCTTGCCCTTAATGCTAATGCATGCAGCGACACGCGCCAGGTGCAGATTACAGTACAGCCTTCCCCGCTGACCCATTTCAGCATTTCAGAGCCAGCAGGTTGCTCGCCTCATAACATAAGCCTGACAAACCGCTCTTTAGGAGCCAGCGATTTTGTGTGGTCGTTTGGCGATGGAAGCCCTGACCTCAGTACTGCCAATGCTGTTGTAAACCACCTTTTCGTAAACAGTGCGGGCAATGCACCCACTCAATACACTATAAATCTGCAAGCCACCAACAACCAGGGTTGCAGCCGCAGCTACCATCACTATGTAATGGTTTACCCCGAGGTAGAGGCACGTTACAGTTCAAATACTGAAGGCTGCCACCCCCTTTTGGTCAATTTTGGGAACCAGACCAATGGCGCCACCTACCACCATTGGAGTTTTGGTGAAGGCAATCACTCGCTGCAACCCAACCCCAGCCACCTGTTTATGAATCACAGCTATACTGATACCGAAACATTTGCTGTTAGCTTGTATGCCCAAAACGATTGGGGCTGCCACGATGTGGCCTCCAGTACTATAACGGTGCGCCCGCGGCCCTTGTCGAACTTCGACCTGACAGCCCGCAGCGGATGCTCACCATTCTCTTCGCAGGTAATCAACCTTTCGGAAGGGGCACTGAATTACCAATGGGATATGGGCAATAATAACTTTAGCGGGTACCGCGATACATTCAGCCACACCTGGACCAACACCACCGGAGGCCTGTTAAACTACACCCTGAGGTTGAGGGTTGAAAACGAATTTGGATGCACCGACCATAGTGCACAGTCAATTGCGGTATTTCCTGAGGTGGACGCTGGCTTTAGCACTTCCGATGGCATACTTGCAGGTTGTTCGCCCTTCGATGTACAGTTTAAAAACCAATCGCAGTTAACCCAGAGCTACATTTGGAATATGGGGGATGGCAACATTACTGCCGGGGCCAATCCCTGGCACCGTTTCACCAACCAGGGGCATGCCAATGCAGTGTTTGGCGTGCAGATGACGGCCACCAGCCTTTTTGGCTGCAAAGACTCAACCCAGCTCAACATTACGGTATTTCCGGTGCCTGAGGCACAATTTAATGCAACGCCCAGGCTGCAAACTTACCCTTCGCGCTCTATTACCCTCAACAACCAAAGCAAACCCGGCAACTGGAACTTCCATTGGACCTTTGGCGATGGTAACGGCACTTTTACCACTTCGTCCAGCCCCTTCAACCACACTTATGCCCCCTGGAACCCTGCAAATATGGCCACCCGACAATTTACCATTCGCCTGAATGTAGAAAACCAGGGTTGCTCAGATAGCACCAGCCAAACCATTACCATTACCTCACCTGAACCTGAGGCAATATTTTCGCCTTCGGCCCAGGGATGCGCACCCTTTCAGGTACAATTTTACAACCTGTCGCAGCATGCACACAGTTATTTGTGGACCTTTGGCGACGGCTCATTCTCCATTGATGAAAACCCTCGCCATTTCTTCGTAAACCCAGGGGTTTACAATGTGCAACTAATAGCCCATGGCGATGGCGGCACCGATACCACCTACAGGCAAATAACTGTGCACCCCAATCCGGTGGCCAACTTTGCTTTAGTAATGCCAATCATAGAAATACCCTACCAACCCCTGCAGCTAATAAACCGGTCAACAGGAGCCAATTTTTACCACTGGAGCTTTGGCGATGGAAACACCAGCACAGAGTTTGAGCCTACCCACTGGTACCAGCATGCCAACACCTACACCATTACCCTTGCGGTGGCCACCAACACCCAGCCATCGTGCCGCGACACCTTTCAGCTCAAAAACGCATTGCTGGCACAGGAAGCTTGCAGGGTGGTGTTTCCAAATGCCTTTACCCCACAGGCATCGGGGCCTCACGGCGGGGCTTGTAACCCCTTCGACCAGCAAAACACCACCTTCGAGGTGTTCTACCCAAAAATGCAGGGCATTGAGCGCTATGAGCTGGAAATTTTTACGCGCTGGGGAGAGTTAATCTTCCGCTCTACCGACCCATTTAAAGGTTGGGATGGATACTATAGAGGGAAGCTATCGACAATGGATGTTTATGTCTGGAAATTTTCGGGAAAGTGCATCAATGGGAAAAACGTAAACCTTGTAGGCGACGTAACATTGATACGATAAATGTTTAAAAATGAAATTGCTTACAATCGTATTTGTACGAGACAAATAAAAAAATGATGGCAATTTGGGCAGGCATACAGCAAGGGCCGAAACGGGCTGGAAGCATGGCCAAATGGCAATGTTGAATATAATCAACAAAAGGGAAAACTGACAAAATGTAACAACAACTGCACAATGAAAAAAACCTTTACCATACTAATCTTCCTTGCCCTTTCGATGCTGGCCCGCGGCCAGTATGTAAGCCCTGGCACGGGCGCCACCTACAGCCTCCACGACCTGGTGGCATTAACCGGAGGTGTTGTAACGAGTGAGGGTTGCGAGTATTTCATAAACCACAACCTTACTATTTTGCATACCGACAAACTGCTCATAAACACTGATGCCACGGTAAAGGTTGCCCCTGGTGTTATGCTTACCTTTTACGGCACCCTCGAAAGCACCCCGCCCAATCAGGTTGTGTTTACTGCTATAAATAAACTCATACCCTTTCGGGGATTTCGTTTCGAAGGCTCATCGGCATCGGTACTGCGTAACACTACTATTGAATATGGTGGTGGCATGCACCTCATTGAATCTCACCTGCTGATAGAGGACTGTCTGATACGGTTCAATACCATGGAAAATGCAAGTGCAGCAATAAGCCTAACTAACTCCAATGCTACCATACGTTACACCCGCTTTGTCAGCAATGCTGGTTCGGCCATTTCGAGCGGTGCCAACGGAGCCAGCTCACCCAAAATTCTTTTCAACCAGATGATACACAATGGCACGGCCAATACCAATCGCCCGCAGTTAAATATGGGCCCGGGCGGCGAAGACACACTGCGTATTACCGGAAACACCATTGAAGGGCTATACCCTATGGTGGGAGGCATTGCAATTTCGAACCTGCTGGGCAACGGAATAACACGCGCCCTGGTGAAGGGGAACAAAATTTATAACAACCGCTTCGGCTATGCCCAGATGGGAAACAACATCAGCTCAGAGGTAACTGGCAATATTATTACAGGCAATACCATTCAGAACGACCCCCGCCAGGGCGGCAGCGGACTGAACTTTTTCAGCACCATGAACACCAACCAGGCCATTGTACACAACAACATTATTCGCGGAAACCTTTGGGGAGTTACTGTGCAGGGCAATGCCATGCCTAACCTGGGTTCGGTAAGCCGGAGCCGCAACCGGATTACCGGCGGTAACAACATTATTGAAGAAAACCAAAACAGCGGGCAGGTTTACGGAATTTACAACAATACGCCAAACACCATTATGGCCCAGCACAATTATTGGGGCACATCCGACCCGCAAAAGGCAGCAGATTACATTTATGGCAATGCCAAAAATAATGAATTGGGAGAAGTAACCTTTGCACCTTTGTGGGTACCCGACAACCTCATTGAATCGTTTGAAATTGACCCAGACCTGAACCCCCACATAAATAACCTTATATCGGGCCAGATTAACCACGAGCTGAACCTTATTACCATTAATGTGCCCGAGGGTACTGATTTCAGCAACATTTTGCCCACTATCGGCACTTCGGCCTATTCGCAGATACTGCCCCTATGCGACCAGCCCATAGACTTCAGTATGCCGGTGGCCTACACTGTTACTCCCTTCGATGGCCCCGACCGCACCTACGTGGTGGTTTTAAACATCATTGAGAGGGGGCTTGCGGTAGTTAACTTCAGCATAAGCACGGGAGGGCAAAGCCTGAGCCAGGCTGTTGTAACTTTCAATGGGCACAAAAATCCAGCAGGGGTTGTTAGCTTTGAAAACCTGCAAGCCGGCACCTACAGCTTCACAGTGGAAAATGAAGGCTTTTTACCTGCCCAGGGCACCGTGGCAGCACTTAAAGACACCTTAACTGTGGTGGTAGAACTGGAGCCTGTGGCAACAATTCAGCCTGTGGCAACCAGCGCCACAATCACCGTTTTTCCAAATCCGGCCAAAGATTACCTTGAGGTTAGCTACAGCGGACGCCAGGGAAGCAATATCGTGCGCATATTCTCAATTACCGGAAACCTGCTTATGGAGGTACCCAATGTTAGTCAGGGGCAGCGAATAGAAATTTCGGGCCTCGACAACGGAATATACCTGCTGCAACTACACCAGGGTGCAAAAACCCTTACGAGGAAATTTACTGTAGCCAGATAACCAGGATATTTGACCGGCCACTTTGCCCTGAGAAACAATTTGGAATTGAGTTATTTCTGCGGATTGAAAACAACAAGTTAAGCACGCAAGGGGCGGCCAATCGGTTAAAATGCCAACCGACCAATCAGCCAAATGGCTTACCTGCCACATGCCCATTACTTTGTTGGTATTAAGGCAGGTAGAAGTTCATGGTTTCGTCGATAATCCACATGCTGCTGTTGCTGTCTAACTGGTAGAACTGCATTCGTTTTTCCTCGCCGTAGGGTTCGAGCACTGCAATGATTCCTGGCTCGAAAGGAATGACACCAAGGCGGTTTTCGGGCAGTATCAGCACGTAGTTTTCAGCAAATACCCAGGAGGTATCGGGGGGCAGATAATAAAGTCCAAGCTTGTTGTCGCTCAAAATGGCAATGGTCATATTGCCCATTGAAAAGTAATCTTCAATGCCCGGGGGTAGCGTAAATGTTGCCGTTTCGTCGCGTAGCCACTGCCCGCCCTCGCTGTCGAAATAGTAAAACTCCAACCGTCCGTTAAACTCTAAGCCAATATAGGCCAGTTCCCATTCCTGCTTCACTGTAAAAATGCGGTCGTAGCCTCGTGGCAGATCAAAGCGGTATTTATCTTCCTTTACCCAATTTCCATCCTGTTCTTGCAGGTAAATATCTAATTGGTTGCGGTTTACCACGCCCATGCTGCCAAAACCCATTCCAAGCAACCCTTGGTTCTTTTCGGGTATAGGAAAAGGGTTAACATTGTCAACCTCCCATGAATAGTCGCGACTGAAGTAGTACATAGCAATTTCTTTTTCGCCAATTAGCCCAAGCCAGCCCATGCCTGGCGAAATGATATGGTGGGCGGCTGGGTTGTGAGCCACCTCAATATTGATGTTGGGTGTGGGCTTTGGCTGGCAGGCCACAAGGGCAAGCAGCAAAAGAAGAGCGAGGATATGTATTTTAGTATTCAAGGTTTTGGTGTTTGGGTTTAATAGAGCAAATTTGCACAAATTTTCGTTGCCGGCAAAATTAAGTGATTTGCTTTGCGGGCTTAGCATCAAAAATGGCTTCTCGCGAAGGGCAAAAGGAACACCCACGCTTTGAACGCAAAGGAAATTTAAACCTGGCTGGCTATGCGTAAATTGAATTTGCGTAAAAATGAAAAAAACCATATTATCTATTACCCCATTTCCAATCGGCATTTTCTCCCTACCTTTGCGGGTTGATTTTTTTTTGAAAAATGCCTGAAACCCAACTACAAGACATCCACTTGGAACAGCTTGAAGTGTATGGAGCGCGCGAACACAACCTTCGCAACATTGATTTGAGCCTTCCGCGTCATTCCCTGGTGGTGGTTACCGGCCTTAGCGGCAGTGGCAAGTCTTCGCTGGCCTTCGACACCATTTATGCCGAGGGGCAACGCCGCTATATTGAAACCTTTTCGGCCTATGCCCGCCAGTTTGTTGGCCAGCTTGAGCGCCCCGACGTGGATAAGATTACCGGCCTCAGCCCGGTTATAAGCATTGAGCAGAAGCGTTCGGGCCGTAACCCTCGTTCGACCGTTGGCACCATAACCGAGATTTTCGACTTTTTGCGTTTGCTTTATGCCCGCATAGGCCAGGCCCACAGCTACCATACCGGCGAGGAGATGGTTCGCTATACCGACGAGCAGATCATGGAATTGCTGCTTGGGCGTTTTGATGGCGAAAATATTATGCTGTTGGCCCCATTGGTAAAAGGGCGCAAGGGCCACTACCGCGAGTTGTTTGAGCAGGTTCGCAAGCAGGGTTTTTTGCGGGTGCGCATCGATGGCGACATGGTTGAACTTTCGCCAAATATGAAGGTTGACCGCTACAAGGTTCACGACATTGAAGTGGTGGTTGACCGCCTTCGGGTTGGTGAAAAGGAGCGACGCCGGCTTGCTGCTTCGCTGCAAACCGCCATGAAGCAGGGCAAGGGCATGCTGATGGTTTTTCGCGAAAGCGATAAAAAGACCCTTCACTACAGCCGCCACCTCATGTGCCCCAGTACTGGCCTGGCCTATGCCGACCCCGAGCCGAACACCTTTTCGTTCAACTCGCCTTATGGGGCCTGCCCCCACTGCAATGGCCTGGGCACGGTGAGCGAGATGGACCTTGGCAAAATAATTCCCAATGCCGGCCTGAGCATAAGGCAAGGTGGCATTGCCCCTATTGCCAGCAGCAAAAACAGCTGGATATTCAGACAGCTTGAAGCCATTGGGTTAAAGCATGGGTTTACTTTAGATACCCCATTGGCCGAACTCGACCCGGAAGCCATCAATACCATATTGTATGGCTCTGACGAGGTAATTCGGGTGAAGCATGAGAATTTGGGAGTAACGGATACCTACTCGCTAAACTTTGAGGGAATAGTCAATTTTATTACCACCCAACACGACGAAAGCCCTTCGGGCGCTATTAAGCGCTGGGCGGGTGGATTTATGCAGCAAAAGCCCTGCCCTGAATGCATGGGGCACAGGCTAAAAAAGGAGTCGTTGCATTTTTTTATTGAAGGGCGCAGCATTGCCGATCTGGCCGGGCTCGACCTGCTAAGCCTGCGCCATGAGCTTGATGGGCTTGCCTTGCGGCTCGATGAGCGCCGCCGCCGCATTGCCACCGAGATATTGCGTGAGCTAAGCACCCGCCTGAGCTTTCTGCTCGATGTGGGTCTTGATTACCTTGCCCTGAACCGCCCCGCGGCAAGCCTCTCGGGGGGCGAGAGCCAGCGCATACGGCTTGCCACCCAGATCGGGTCGCAACTCACAGGGGTACTTTACATACTCGACGAGCCAAGCATTGGCCTGCACCAGCGCGACAACCATCGCCTGATAGAGGCGCTGAGGGAGCTGCGCAACATTGGCAATTCGGTGATTGTGGTAGAGCACGACCGCGACATGATTCTTGCGGCCGACCATGTTTTAGACATTGGACCCGGTGCCGGTGTAAAAGGAGGGCAGGTGGTGGGCCAGGGCACACCGGCACAGCTCATGCAGCAGCATACCATTACGGCCGACTACCTGAGCGGGCGCCGGCAAATTGCTGTACCGGTATTGCGCCGGCCAGGCAATGGAAAGTACCTGAGGTTAAAGGGCGCCAGAGGCAACAACCTGCAAAATGTTGACCTGAACCTGCCCCTGGGAATGTTCATTTGTATTACCGGGGTTTCGGGCAGCGGCAAGTCGTCGCTTATTAACGAAACCCTTTACCCCATACTGAGCCGCCATTTTTATAAGAGCGAAACCCATCCGTTGCCTTACGGCGAAATAGAGGGAATAATGCATATTGACAAGGTAATAGAGATTGACCAAAGCCCTATTGGTCGCACTCCCCGCTCAAATCCGGCTACCTATACCAAGGTGTTCGACGAGATCCGCAAGGTGTTTGCAAGCCTTCCGGAGGCGCAGGTGCGCGGCTATTTGCCAGGCCGTTTCTCGTTCAACGTAAGAGGCGGCCGCTGCGAAACCTGCCAGGGAGGAGGCCTGAGGGTGATTGAGATGAACTTTTTGCCCGAGGTGTATGTGCAGTGCGAGAGCTGCCAGGGCAAGCGCTACAACCGCGAAACACTCGAGGTGCGCTACAAAGGCAAAACAATTAACGATGTGCTAAATCTCACCATTGGCCAGGCGGTAGAATTTTTCGAAAACATACCTTCTATTCTGCAGAAAATCAGAACCCTTAAAGAGGTGGGTCTGGGATACATAACCCTGGGTCAGCAAAGCACTACCCTCTCGGGTGGCGAGGCCCAGCGCGTGAAGCTGGCCGCCGAGCTGGCAAGGCGCGATACCGGCAAAACCCTTTACATACTCGATGAGCCTACCACCGGCCTGCATTTTGAAGATGTGCGCGTGCTTATGGAGGTGCTCAACCGCCTTACCGAGCGCGGCAATACCGTGCTGGTAATTGAACACAACCTTGATGTAATAAAAGTTGCCGACTATATTATTGACCTTGGCCCCGAGGGCGGACATCGCGGCGGACGTATTGTTGCCCAGGGCACACCCGAACAGGTGGCCCAGCAGGGAGTGGGGCTTACCGCGGGTTTCCTGAAAGAAGCCCTTGAACTGTTATAACTCACGGTCGAAAAGGCTGCCAGCCAGGGCACGAAGGTCTTCTTTGGCGGCATGGGCAACCTCTATCAGGTCAAAGTGCCTAAAGGCCTCCTGATACCATTCTTCCATTTGCTTTTTCCCAAGCTTGTCAATACCTAAATCAAGAAAAATGCCGGTTACCGTTTTTATCTTTTGACCGGGTTGCTCAGGGTGGCCTGCATAGGTCATAAGCAGGGTTTGGCGTTGCTGGCCGTTGGCCAGCTCAAGGGCTTTAATATATAGCCAGGTTTTTTTGTTGGCTATAATGTCGCCTCCGGTTTTTTTGCCAAACCTGGCCTCATTGCCAAAGGCATCGAGCCAGTCGTCTTTGAGTTGAAATGCCAGCCCAATATACTGGCCGAAGTTATAAATATGGTCTTGCTGGCTTTGGGTTGCACCGCCCACGATGGCTCCTATTTTGAGGCATGCGGCAGGCAGCACGGCGGTTTTGAGGCGGATCATTTCAATGTACTCATCAAGGCTCACGCCAGTGCGGGTTTCGAAGTTCATGTCGAGCTGCTGCCCTTCGCATACCTGCAGGGCCGTGGCATGATAGGTATCAATAACCGGCCGCAGGCAGGCATCGTCAACCCTGCTCACGTAGCTCCCGGCTAATGCAAACATGGCATCGCCGCTCAGTATGGCTGTGTTGGCATTCCATTTGGTGTGCACGGCGGGCAAACCGCGCCTTATGGTGGCATTGTCCATAATATCGTCGTGCATCAGCGTAAAGTTGTGAAACAACTCAAGGCCAATGGCGGCATGAAGGGCCTTTTGCGGATCGCCTCCAAACATCTGGCAGGCCATTATGGTCATGGCAGGGCGCATGCGCTTGCCTCCGTTTTTCAGGCTGTATTCAATCGGATGGTAAAGCTCGCGGGGCTGACCTTCAAATCTAAGGGCTTCAATTTGCCGGAAAACGAAACTGAGGGTATCGGGAAGACTCATACTGGGAAATTAGATCGTGGTCATAACCATTCAAAATAAAATCGAGGTTGTTGAGTATGCTTCCAATGCCCTGGTCGATACCGGTAAGGGGGCGCTTCAGCAGTTGCATCATGCGGGTGGTATCGGGCAGGCGGCGGCTCATATCGCCTTCAGGGAGGGGGGGCAAATGTACAATACGGCTGTCAGAGCCAGTTATGTCAATCACTTTCCGGGCAAGGTCACGTATTTCTATTTCAAAGGGTGAGCCAATGTTTACCACCTCGTTTAAGGCACCATGATGGTAAAGCGCATTGGAGCATGCTTCTGTATTGTCGTCGATATAGCAAAATGTTCGCGTTTGTGAGCCATCGCCGTAAAGAGGGATGTCTTCGTTTTTCAGGGCATGACGAATGAACTTCGACATGACAAAGTCGGTCGATTGCTTAGGCCCATAAGTATTGAAGAAGCGGAAAACCGTAAAGTCGATATCAAACTCTTTTTTATAGCTTCGCAAAAATGCCTCTCCCACGTTTTTGACCACGGCATACGGCAGGCGCGAGTTAAGGGGTGTGGTTTCCTCGTTTTGCGGAAGGCTTACCGGTTCGCCATATACCTCTGAAGAGGAGGCATAAAATATGCGTTTTACACCGGTGCTTTTACTTAGGTCGCAAATGTGGCGAATGCCGTTTAAATCCTGAAGCACTTTGTAGGGTTGCGCCTGAGTACGCTGCACGCCCACCAGGGCAGCATAATGAAATACGTGGTGGAACTTAATTCCGAGCATTAGCTCGGAAATGTCGCGGTAGTGGTTTACATCGCATTTTACAAAGCGCCAGTTGCTCTGCGCCAAGCGGGGAAGTTTTGCCAAACTGCCTGTTGACAGGTTATCGGCAATAATTACATAATTTTCAGGGTCCTTTATAAGGCTTTCGGCCAGGCTGCTACCTATAAATCCGGCACCACCCGTAATAAGAATATTTCTTTTATGCAACATTCAAAATATGTTATAAATTAGCCGTAAAGGTAAAAATAAAAGATAAATCAGCAACAAAAAAGTTTCAAAGCCCCGTTAATATGCTTCTGCTTTAAAGGTCGGAAAAATAAAAATTGTACCTGAACAATTAAACACTAAACAGCACAAGGTGTTGATTATTAAAAATATTGCCAAGCGATTCTTATGTATTTTTGCTCTCCTGCAGCATTTAAAATCCTTTCGGGGCAGGCTCTGTTAAGGCAATCAGGGCAATTTTTTTCGCTTTTATTTTCCATAAATTCACCTTTTTGGAATAAAACGGTTCGCCACCTGTCGTTATTTTACCCGGTTACATTTTTACCATTCTTTTTCACTTTTGTCCGACAAAAATTACGTGATTTCTCGTTCCGCTCGAAATGACAGGGCTTTCAATGATTTTGGCAATTTAGAAAGCTAATTGACTGTCATTCCGAACGTAGTGAGGAATGACATGCATAAAATTATACCCTTTTTTACTTTATCGGACAATAGTGATTAGGATATTGGTTTATTGGTCATTGGAAAGAATGGAATTAGATGTTGGTTGTTGGGAGTTAAGTGTAGGAAAAAATGGCCTAAAACCTGACATTCGCTGGTAAGTGGACACAGCCTAAAACCTGAGACCTAAAACCTGACCCCTGTTTTCCGTGAAATCCTTAAAAAACTACCACGAAAGCCATTAACTTTGCGCCGGTAAAATAGCTATGTATGCCCGAAAAATGGGATTTTGTAATTGAAAACCCCTCCACCTTGTCTTTTGCAATGACATAACTTTTTGCTACTTTTAACGGAATTTTTCAGCCTATGCAAAATCAAACCATCACGATCATCAAACCCAAATCAAACCTCCTGGAACTTAACGTCAGTGAAATCTGGCAATACCGGGATCTGATCGGGATGTACATCAGACGCGATATAGTTACTTTTTACAAACAAACTATTCTTGGTCCGCTATGGTTTGTGATACAGCCTGTGTTTACTACCATTATGTTTATGTTTGTGTTTGGCAATCTGGCAGGCCTTTCGACCGACGGACTGCCCCAGGCACTGTTTTATTTCAGCGGGATATTGTTCTGGAATTACTTTTCCGATTGCCTTAACCGCAATTCAAGGGTTTTTATTGAAAACCAGGCTGTGTTTGGCAAGGTGTATTTTCCGCGGCTGGTGGTGCCACTGTCGGTTACAGTTTCCAACCTGGTGCGGCTTGCCATACAAACGGGTGTTTTTGTGGTGTTGTATATCTATTTTGTGCTAAATGGAGCTGCAGTTGCTCCCAATGGGTATCTGGCGCTGTTGCCGGTGTTTATCGTCATAACGGCAGGCCTGAGTCTGGGGTTTGGTGTGATTTTTTCATCACTTACCACCAAATACCGCGACCTTACATTTTTGCTGCAGTTTGGAGTGCAACTCTGGATGTATGTTACTCCCATTATTTATCCCCTCAGCTCCATCCCGGCCAATAAGCAATGGGTGGTGATGCTCAATCCCATGAGCTCAGTAATAGAAGCCTTTAAATTTGCTGCTCTGGGCACAGGTTTCTTCTCATGGTTCTGGCTGGCTTACAGCGCCCTCTTTATGGTGGTGCTGCTGTTGCTGGGTGTGGTGGTTTTTAATAAAATTGAAAAAACATTTATTGATATTGTGTAAATTCCCATTATGCCAACGGAGGATATCCCCGGGGCAGCCTTTTGAGTGCAAGAAAAAGGCCTGTTTTCCAAAATAGTTGTCAAAAATGCCCGATATAGCCATACATATTGAGAACCTATCAAAGCAGTACAGGCTTGGAACCATAGGCACCGGCACACTCTCGCACGATTTGAAGCGATGGTGGACTATGAATATCCAGGGCAAGGAAGACCCCAACCTTAGGATTGGGGAGGTAAGCGACCGCTCGGTGAAAGCAGGAGCAGAATTTGTCTGGGCATTAAAAGACATAAACCTTGAGATTGAACAAGGCGATATAGTGGGCATTATTGGCAAAAACGGGGCGGGCAAATCCACCCTGCTCAAAATCCTTTCGAGGGTTACCAGCCCCTCTATCGGCACTGTAAGGTATAGAGGCCGTATGGCCTCCCTGCTCGAGGTTGGAACCGGGTTTCACTGGGAAATGACCGGAAGGGAAAATATTTTTATGAACGGGTCAATTATGGGAATGACCAAGGCCGAGATTAAAAGAAAGCTCGACGAAATCGTGGCCTTTGCCGGAGTGGAAAAATATATCGATACCCCCGTAAAGCGCTATTCGAGCGGCATGATTGTTCGCCTTGGATTCTCAGTGGCCGCACATCTCGAACCCGAAATACTTATTGTTGACGAAGTGCTGGCCGTGGGCGATGCGGAGTTTCAGAAAAAAGCTATTGGGAAAATGCAGGATGTGAGCAAAGGGCAAGGCAGGACTGTGCTTTTTGTGAGTCATAATATGGCAAGCATTAAAACTTTGTGTAGTAAGGCTGCCGTTCTCGAGAACGGTTGCCTCACAATGATTACCGATTCTGAGGCTGCCGTAGGCTATTATTTGAAAGGGAATATACAGGGAGAACACCGCAAGCGATTTGGCGGGGAATATCAAACTAAGGAAATTGAAGTAGAGGAAGTAGCTGTAAAAGCGAAAGGAAAAACATATCAAGAACCTATCACGGAGGCGGATGAAATAGAAATACATACCCAAATAAAATTTGATAATGAAACCCATGGTCGCTTTCATATTACCTACCATATACACAGCGAACCTGGCGACGCATTATTTTCTTTTTCTACATACAACAAAAATGTCCATTTTACCGGAGGTAGCAACCAGATTATTGCTACAGCTCCTAAAGGATTTTTCCTTGCAGGTGCATTTTACCTCACCCTGTTTGTCGTTAAGGATCATCAATATGTAGTGTTTATGCAGCGCGATATTATGCAGTTTACCGTTGTTGATTCAAAACGGCAATTAGGAGCCTACATGGGCCGTGAACCCGGTTTTATAGCTCCGGAATTTGAATGGAAGTTAGGTAAATCAAAAGTGAGCCCACTCCAATAGGTGGATTTTTACAGAAGGTTAGACATGAATAAAACGAGTATAATAAACGTGTTGTGCGATTAAACCGCCAAAGCATATTTAAGGTGATTTAGCGGTTTGTTATTTAAGAAA
>CAYGDW010000020.1:0-39991 GCA_964348755.1 uncultured Bacteroidales bacterium
CGAGTAAAGTAATGAGATTGGTCTTGAAACCTTCAATTTCAGTCCTGTTCGGTTTCACTTTTAAAAAGGCTTTGTTTAATGCCTTTCGTGGTTTCAATTCTTTTAAAATCATCTGCAAATTATATTTTCTTTTTCAGTCGGTTAAGATAAGGTTTTCGGTTGGAACGGTGTCAGGGCGTTGGTAAAAAAATGGCTTCCCAATAAAAATACGGGACAAGCTTTTTGGTTTTTTGAGCGTTGGCTCGTGTGTCGGAAAAAACCAAATGTGCCAATGCGGGGTGGCAGAATTTCAAAATCACTATTGTCCGATAAAGAAAAAAGGGTAGAATTTTATGCATGAGATTCCTCCCTACGTTCGGAATGACAGTCAGTTAGCTTTTTATTAAGGGGGGTAGGTGGCGGCGAAGCCATCACCTACCCACCAAATTGCCAAAATATTTGAAAACCCTGTTATTTCGAGCGGAACCAGAAATCACGTAATTTTTGTCGGCCAGTAGAATTTCAAAATATTTTGTGCGGTGGGAAAAAAATAAAAAACATTGGGTCGGTCAGCGTGTCGGCTCAGTTGCTGTCCGTTAGTAATATCGTTTCTATGTCTTTGGTCACTTGTCAAAATGGTTTAATTTTTTTGTTTCTGTCACTCGTTTGTTTGTCGTGTCGCTGTCTTTTTACACTTGCTGCATTACGGTTAATAAATACCATCAGGTGTTTCGCAACGAGAGGAACAGTACTTCGGCCGGGTGTACGGCCTTACGTCCTGTGCCATCAAAAATCTGTTGCCTGCAACTGGTGCCGGCTGCTGCTATAATTGCATGTGCCGGGGCTTTTCTAATGGCTGGAAAAAGTTGAATGTCGGCAATTTGCATGCTAAGTTCATAATGTTCTTTTTCAAAACCGAAAGATCCGGCCATGCCGCAGCAGCCGCAGTCAATAAGGCTTACGTGGTTGTTCGGGGCCATTCTGAGCATTTGAAGCGTATAATCGGGTTTTGAGAGGGCTTTTTGGTGGCAGTGCCCATGAAAATATATTTCGCGCCTTTCGGCAGAAAAAACTCCTGCATCAATTCGGCCGGCTTCGTGTTCGCGGCAAATAAACTCTTCGATGGTAAAGCTATTCCCTGCCAGTTCTACAGCCTTTTTACGTAGTTCTTCGCCGCAAAGGTCGGGGTACTCATCCCTTAAACTCAATATTGCCGAAGGCTCAATACCAACAAGTGGTTGGTCTGCAATTACATAGTCAATAAGTGTGCGGATATTTTGCTCGGCAATGTTTTTTGCCTTATTTAGCAATCCTTTTGAAATGGCTGCCCGCCCACTCTCAACATGAGGGGGTATTTCGACCAAATAACCCATGCCATTGAGCAGGCAAATGGCACTTATTCCGGTTTGAACATCGTGGTAGTTGGTAAATTCATCACAGAAAAACCATACTTTTTTGTGGCCATTGACTTTATTGTTTAGGCTTTCAAGGTTTTTGGCGGCCCATTTTTCGAGGGTAGTATTGTGTAGCAACGGCAAGCTTCTCTTTTGGTGAAAGCCCAGTAGTTTTTTTATGAATCCTCCTGAAAGCCAGCTTTTGGCCAGACTGTTGTAAACATTTGGGGCAAATGAAGCTATTTTGTTCAGCCGTTCGACATTGGCAATCAAATTTGCTTTTATAGGGATACCGTTTGCGTTGTAGTAGTGTTGCAATACCTCGGCTTTATATCGGGCCATGTCTATGTTTGAAGGGCATTCTGACTTGCATGCCTTGCAAGCGAGGCACAGGTCGAGCACCTGCAAAAGTTCTTTATGGTCGAAGGGGTTCTTTTTAGGAGAGTTGGTTATGATTTCGCGCAGCACATTGGCGCGACCGCGAGTTGTGTCGGTTTCGTTTAGGGTTGCGTGGTACGAAGGGCACATAGCTCCGCCCATTGAGGCTGGCTTTCGGCAATCGGCCGACCCGTTGCATTGCTCCACAGCCCTCAAAAATCCCCGGGTTTTCGCGAAATTAAAATACGTTTTGATTTTTGGTTCGGGCTGCCCTGGCTGGTAACGCAAAAATGTTTTCATTGATGGTGTGCTGGTAATTTTGCCTGGGTTTAGCAAGTGGTGTGGGTCCCATGTTGCCTTTACTTCCCTTAGCATCGAATATACCCTTTTGCCAAGCATTAACTCAATAAACTCACCCCTTAACCGCCCATCGCCATGCTCGCCACTTAGGGAGCCCCTAAAACGCTTTACCAAAAGTGCAGTTTCATGGGCAATGGTGTAAAACCGCTCTACATCGGCAGGATTTTTCAGATTCAGTACCGGCCTTATATGCAGCTCGCCGGTGCCAATGTGGGCATAATACACACAATTAAGCCCAAGGCGCTCAAGAATTAGGGTCAGCTCGCCAATAAAACGGGGCAGATCGTTAACGTGCACGGCGGCATCTTCAATAACCGCGACAGGCTTTGCATCGCCAGGCATATTCGAAAGCGCCCCAAGACCCGCTTTGCGTAGCGACCAAACGCGGTTTATATTATTGCCCAGCACGAGCGGAAAATGATTACCCAATCCACTTTTTCGCAATGCCGTTTCAAGTGCCATTGCCTTTTCGGTTATCTGGGGCAGTGTTTGTTCTGCAAACTCAACAATAAGTATGGCACCCGGATCCCCGTTTACAAAAAAACGGTTTTGTTGCTGCGAAATATTCTCTTTTGTGCAATCGAGTATAGCTTTGTCAATAAGCTCTACGGCTGCTGGCTTGTGCTGAAGGGCTATAAGGTTGGCCTGCAGGGCTTCGGCCACGCTTTCAAGGTGCACGCAAACAAGGCCTTTTTGGGATGGCGGCAGTTTTACCAGGTTGAGTTTAATTTCGGTAAATAGTGCAAGAGTGCCTTCAGAACCTGCCAGCAATTTGCAAAAGTTGAACTTTTGGTTGGTATCTGAAAAAGGTTCCGAATCCAATAAAAGGTCAAGGGCATAGCCTGTGTTTCTGCGGTTGAGCCGGGAATCGGGATATTGATCAGAAATTTCGGTTTGGTTTTCGGTCTTCGACAATAATTCATAAATATGGCTATATATCCTGCTTTCAAGTGAATTGCCTATACACTTTTTCCTGAAAGAGTCATTGTCGAGTTCTTTAAAAACTACTTCGCTGCCATCAGATAGAATGGCATTAATTGCCAGGGTGTGGTCGCGAGTGCTGCCATAAACCAGCGAATGCGCCCCACACGCGTTATTGGCCACCATTCCACCCAGCATGCAGCGGTTCGAAGTAGATGTTTCAGGCCCGAAAAACAGGCCATGTGGTTCGAGAAAACAGTTCAGGTCATCAGGTATTACACCCGGCTCAACACGTACCCAACGTTCGGCAATGTTAAGTTCCAAAATTCGGTTCATGTACCTTGAGAAGTCTATAACCATTCCGTGACCTACCACCTGGCCGGCCAAAGAGGTTCCCGCAGTACGGGGTATTACGGGTAATTGATGCTGATGGCAAAAGGCAATAATCAGTTTCAGATCATCTTTGCCGGCAGGCCGGCAAACGGCTGCAGGTATCTCACGGTAAACCGAAGCATCGGTTGCATAAAGCATACGCCAGGTTTGGTCGTGCATTATATCGCCCTTAAGCTGCCGGGCAAGCAAATCGAAAGGGTAGTGTCCGGCTGAATCTGACATGAAGAAAAAATTAATGTTAAAATTAGCCTGGGGGATTACATACCCTGCTGCTTTTTGTAATAGTTGGTGCTTTCGAAAATCTTATCGGCATTTGCTGCAATAAATCCGCTGTATTCCTTGTTGTTTTGGTCTTTGTACCTTAGGGTAAATTCGTAAAAACAAGCTGGAATTTCAAAAACGCCATCAGCAAATTCAAAAGGAATAATTTCTGCCTTGGTCGAGCTTTGCTCAAGCAATTCGGCCGGGGTACCATAAATCTCGCTTCCGTCAACCACATTCATCAAATATCCGTGGTTTTTAATAAATTGATTGACCTGCTGCAGTGTGTTGAATTGTTTAAAATCATTGACCTTTACGGCAAAATGGTTGGCGCGGTAACCGTAAACCAACGTCCAGGCTGCATACTCGCTTTCTTGCCTTAAGGTTTCGTAAGTTTCCAAAGGTATTTTCCCCCAGATACTTCCGCCAAAAACAAGGTTTGGGTCATTATACACGCTGCTATCAATGGCATTGAGCCGCTCAAGCACTGTCGTTTGTAAAAAACTGCTGCATTGGTCAAGCAGTAATTCGCTTACAAATACTTTTGGGGCGCTCTGATTGTATTTATGTTCATAATGCCTGCCAGTTACTTTTTTTGCCTTAAACTCATAATCGCCTTTTTTCTCATATCCGTTTTCAGTAAAAATCCGGGCAATTACGTCCATGTTCACACGGGGGTCGTTAAAGGTGCGAAGGGCTATATGATCATGCACCACCTGTTCGCCCTGGTTTGTAAAAAGTTTGTAAATCTGCAGGGCTCCGGGGTTTTTCGCCACATAGGGTGTCCAGAAACGGTTAAAAATTTCGGTAGTTTCCATTGGTAAAGAATTTGTTTTACGAAAAAAAAGCGCAAAAGGCCAAGGTTTGATAATTCAAAAGTCGTAAACGAAAAACACAAACAACTACAATCACTCCCGGTCAATATTACAAAAGAACTGGCAATAAACTATTCCTTTTCAAAATCGCGATCATTGGTAAGCAATAAAACAATATGGCGCAGCAAAAAAAGAGTTAGAAGCGGGAAAGCAACAGTGAATATTAATTTTATCCAGATTTTATTGAATAATCCGCTAATTATCAGCACCCAAATTGTTGCCAGAAACAAAAGGTCAATTAAGATTACCAGGGTGTTGCCTGGTTCTTTTAGCATCCATGCAGGTAACGGAAAATCGTTTTGCTTAATGGCTGATGCCTTTACAAGCCTGTAAGAGCAAACCACCCAAATACCAGGCATAACAAATCCCAGCAATATGCCCACTGCATGAAAAGGCAAATGCCCGAGCGAATAAAGAAGCCCCATTGCAAACTGACCGAAAAAGTTTAACCAAAAGTTGGCTTTTGTTCCAGCCGAGGCATCAATAAAAACACGAAGAATTTTAGAAATGGAAATTTCGTTTTCAGACATGGATTTCAAATAAGTTGCCAGGTATGTTTTTTCAATCCAAAAATAAATTTATTTTGCAATCGGATTGACAAAGGTTTTAAAGTTTCCTCAATTATTCACTTAAACCACAAATTATGAGAAAAACCAAAACCATGAGCAAATTTTTTCTGTTTGCTTTCTTTTTAATGTTTCTTTTTGCCACATCTGGCGAATCCTTTGCCCTGGGCAACGAAACAACCCCTCAGCCTGCTGCAAAAACTGGCTGGCGGCTTGGTGGGGTGTTGCCAACAATAACCTTCGACAGCGACCTGGGTTTTCAATACGGCGCCCTTGTTAATATTTTTAACTACGGCGATGGTACAAGATTTCCGCGCTACGACCATTCCCTTTACTTTGAAGTATCTCGATTTACCAAGGGAAGCGGATACAACCGTTTTTTCTATGATTCTGACCAACTTGTAAAAGGCATTCGAACAACATTCGACCTGAGTTATATTACCGACCCGCTATATAGTTTTCATGGATTTAACGGATATGAGTCGGTTTTTAATCCCGATTTTATTGATCAGGAAAGCAGTTCATATATTACCCGTGCCTTTTATGCTCATGACCGAAAAATGTTTCGCACAAAGATTGACTTGCAGGGCCGACTTTCAGGAGATAACCTCAGGTGGATTTCCGGTTTTGAAGTTTATAACTTTTCTGTTGGATCGATTAATATTGAAAAGTTAAATAAAGGCAAGGAAGGCGATGATATTTTGCCTGAAGTTCCCGGTTTGTTTGATCATTATGTTTCCTGGGGGCTTATTCAGCCCGGCGAAGCCGAAGGGGGCTGGGTAAATTACCTCAAGGCCGGACTATCGTTCGATACCCGCGACAACGAGCCAAACCCCATGAAGGGTATATGGTCAGAAGCCGTATTAATGTTGGCCCCCGGGTTTTTGGTAAGTAACGAGGGGTTTGGGCATGCCAAACTGTCGCTTACTCACCGGCAGTATTTTACCCTGATCGAAAACGATTTGTCCTTTGCTTATCGCCTTGGCCTTCAAAGAACCATTGCTGGTAAAGCTCCGTTTTATGTACAGCCACTGCTGGTTACATCTTTTTTAAGAGGTAACACCAACGAAGGTCTCGGAGGTTCAAAAAGCCTTCGCGGAATTTTGCGCAACCGGGTGGTTGGCGATGGCATTGCCATGGGTAATTTTGAGTTACGCTGGAAATTTGTTCATTTCAATATAGGCGCCACCAATGTTTATTTGGGCCTCAATGGTTTTGTAGATGGAGGCCTGGTTTTTGCCCCCATTCAGATAGACTTCGCTAACGTGCCAACCAATCAACAACAAATCCATTTTCTGGAAGATGAAAGCGGCCTGCACATGAGCGCAGGTGCCGGGTTACGAATTGCCATAAATCAAAACTTTGTCATTGCTGCCGATTTTGGAAGGGCTTTTGATAAACGCGACGGAAATACCGGCTTTTATATTGGCCTGAATTACCTGTTTTAGCAGCAACGGCCATTAATAAGGAAGTTTTCTACTGTATGAAATCTGAAATGAAACCTCATTCTGTTAAATATAAAGGATTGGGCCCTACCGGCCTGATCCTTTTTACACTTCTTGCATTTGGTCTTTGCACAGCCGGCATTTTTTTTCTAACAACTGACCGGAATAAAAAATTGGCAGCTGTTCAAAATCCGGCGCAATCAGCAGGGTTTTTTGAAAACAACACTTATGTAAACCCGCTGCTTGGCTGGAAAATTGATTTTCCGCAAGGTATGACCCTGCTTGATCAGAATCAAATGCAAGACTGGCATCAACTGCCAGAAATTTATGGGTTTGATGCCAAAACAGAAAACCAGGTCAACCTTTTTCTGGCCATGGGCGAGACCTTTTCGGTGGTTGTAATGGCCTGGATAGAGCCCCAGCCACAAACTGAGACCCTGGCGACAATCAATCAATTTATTGACACTGAACAGGAAAAACTACGGCAGGCAATAACCCGCAAAACTTTGTTTGAAATCAATTGGGAAGTTACTGAGGTAATGGTAGATGGGGTACCATTTAAGCGAATGAATATAAAATTTATGCAAAGCGGTGATGAACAAAAGCAACAGGATATTTTTACAGGCCTTATTAATGAAAATTTGTTACATATCTCATTGGTTTATTACAAACCTTCTGCCGGCAGCCAGATTATGAATGCCATTATTGCATCGGAATTCGGGCATTGACATTTTTTGTTGAATCAGCCATTTACTTTGATAACTTTGGTTGGCCGGAGTTGAGTCCGGCCAAATAAGATAATTTTAATATTTGTCTATGATCCGTGCCGAAAATATTCATAAATCTTATAGCGGTTTAAAGGTTTTAAGAGGGATCAGCCTTGAGATTGCCTCCAGCGAAATTGTTTCGATAGTTGGTGCATCGGGAGCCGGAAAAACCACCCTTCTTCACATAATAGGAACCTTAGATGATTTCGATCAGGGCGAAGTTGTTATTAATAATCAAAACATCAAAGGGTTTAACGATCAAAGGCTTTCTGATTTCCGAAACCGCAACATAGGGTTTGTTTTTCAGTTTCATCATCTTTTACCCGAATTTAATGCGCTGGAAAATGTATGCATTCCGGCTTTTATAGCTGGCAAGGGCAAGGCAGAGGCCGCGAAAAGAGCCCAGGGTCTTTTGGAAATGCTTGGACTGGGCGAACGCCTTGATCATAAACCTGCAGAGTTGTCGGGAGGCGAGCAGCAGCGGGTGGCCGTAGCCCGAGCCCTTGTAAACAATCCGGCTGTGGTGCTGGCCGATGAGCCCAGCGGAAATCTCGACTCAAAGTCGTCGGAAGAACTGCACCGCCTTTTCTTCTCACTTCGTGAAACCCTTGGGCAAACATTTGTTATTGTTACCCACAACACCGAGCTTGCCAATATGGCCGACCGCAAACTTACCATTAAAGATGGCCTGATTGGGTAGCTTGTAAATTTAAGCCCGATAAAGTTCTTGATATACAAGCTAAGCAGTTTATTGGCTAATAAGATTTTCCAAATCGTTTTCTGAAATTATTTTCACTTGTAATTCTTCTGCTTTTTTCCGTTTTTCAGGCCCCATGTTTTCGCCGGCTACCAGGTAATTTGTTTTTGCGGATACCGAGCTGGTAACCTTTCCTCCATGTTTTTCAATTAGGTCTTTGATTTGGTCGCGCGAGTAATTTTTGAAAACCCCCGAAACCACCATTGTCAGGCCATTAAACGACCCGTGGGCAGGAGGGGCTTCCTGCTCAACAGCCATTTTTACACCCGCGGCCTTTAGGCGTTCAATTAATTCCTGGTGTGCCTTGTTTCCGAAATAGTCAATAATATTCTGTGCCAGCTTTTCGCCAACATCGTTTACGGCCATAAGTTCGCTGAAACTGGCCTTCTGAATGGCATCGATATTTGCAAAATGTTTAGCAAGTTTTTTGGCCATCGTTTCGCCCAACAGCCTTATGCCCAGAGCAAACAATACCCTTTCGAAAGGAATGTTTTTGGAGTTTTCTATGGCACTTAAAATATTTTCAACGGTTTTTTCGCGAAAGCTAATTGTTTTGGATTTTTGCGTGACCAGATCGGTAATGGTTTTCTCGAGGCCAAGCAAATGTTCGTATTTCAGGTCATAAAGGTCGGCAATATTTTTTACGATATTGTTGCTTATGAGTATTTCGGTTTTGCCCTGGCCAAGGGTTTCTACGTCCATTGCCCGGCGGCTGATAAAATGCTCTATTTTTCCTTGTATCTGTGGCGGGCAATTGTCGGAGTTTGGGCAGTAATGCACGGCTTCGCCCTGGGCAATGACCAGCTCTGTGCCGCATTGCGGGCAGTGTGTAGCGAAATTTACTTTTATAGCATTAATGGGCCTGGTTGTTTCGTTTACCGAAACGATCTTTGGTATTATGTCTCCGCCTTTTTCTACAAAGACCTCGTCGAGATAGTGCAGGTTGAGTTCGGTCATTCGATCGGCATTGTATAGCGAGGCCCGCTTTACCACTGTGCCTGCTACCTGTACCGGCTTTAGCACGGCTACCGGTGTAATGGCCCCGGTGCGCCCAACCTGGTAAATAACATTAAGCAGACGTGTAGTTGCCCGCTCAGCCTTAAATTTGTATGAAATGGCCCAACGCGGCGATTTGGCAGTGTACCCGAGCAATTCCTGCTGCCGGTAGCTGTTCACTTTTATCACAACGCCATCAATATCGAAGGACAACTCCCGCCTGAGTTGCTCCATGGTTTCGAGGTAAAGAAAAACCTGGTCGAGGGTGCTGCATTTTTTTACATATTCAGAAACCTTGAAACCCCATTGCTTAAGTGCTTGAAGGCTTTGGTAGTGGGTTTCGAAAACCTGCCCCTGGCAAAAAAAACCGTAAACATAAATGTCGAGTGCCCTTTTGGCTACAACTGCAGAATCCTGCATTTTCAGGCTTCCGGAAGCAGCATTTCGGGGGTTTGCAAAAGCTTCTTCCCCGTTGGCAAGTTTTTCATTGTTAAGTTTGAAAAAACTCTGGTGCGGCATATAAACCTCGCCGCGTACTTCAAACTCTTGTGGAATGCCTGGTTTGGTTATAATTAGCGGTAGGCTTCGTATTGTTTTTATATTGCTGGTTACCTCATCGCCCTGCAGCCCATCGCCCCGCGTAACGGCCCTGTGCATAACCCCGCTTTGGTAGGTTATGCCTATGGCAACCCCATCAAATTTAAGTTCGCAAACGTATTCAAAATCTTCGTTAAGGGTTTTCCTTACCCGGCTGTCAAACTCCAGCAACTCCTCCCTGCTGTATGTATTGCCAAGCGAAAGCATGGGGTATTTGTGCTTTGCCACGCTAAACCTTTTGGTTACTTCGCCTCCAACACGTTGGCTGGGTGAATTGGGGCTGAGCAGCTCCGGAAATTCTTTCTCAATCCGGGTTAGTTCCTCCATGAGCTGGTCGTATTCATGGTCGCTTATAACTGGCCGGTCTAAAACATAATAACGGTGGTTGTGCTCATTCAAAAGGCGGGTAAGTTGTTGCACCCTGTCGGTTGCTTGCTTATAATCCATGTCGAGGCATTGGGTTAAAGTATAAGATTTGTAAAATTAAAAAAAAGCCGGAGTAATCCGGCTTTAAAGGCGCTGATAGAGGCAATGATCAAGGTGCTCCGATAATTACTTTCAGGTCTTTTGAGTTGATGCAAAGAACCGGAATGCCTTCCTTGTTGTAAATAATTCTTTCTTCGAACGAGCCAAACGGATTCCAGGTTATCTTTTTTGGGTCGGTACTTATCATAATGGCATCGGCATTTTTTTCTTTTGCATGCTGAATAATGCGTTGATCAAAACCCTTTAGCTTTTTGTGATATTCAACAGTAAAGGATACGTTGTTCTGCTCAAGTATTTTGGTTATTTGCCTAAGGTCGCCTGTCATTTTTCGCTGTGTGGGCTCATCATTCGGATAATAAACAATTAGATGGAACTCCGACCCCAACGACTTATTCAGGGCGAGTGCCCATTTAATCTTCTGTTTTGATCCAACTTCGAGGTCGAGCGGATAAATGAAGCTTTTAAACTTGTTTCCGTTTGCAGGTTTTTTAACTACAAACATTGGAGCCGGAGAGCTGGTAACTACCTTTAGTGCAAAGCTGCCAAGCAAAAACTGGATGCCTTTTTTGCCGTGTGTGCCCATAAAGAGGTATTTGGCTTCGGTAGTTTTGGCGGTTTCGGCGATGGTCGAAAAAATACTGCCCGAAGGTGCAAGATAGTCGGCTTCAATACCATACTGTGCTTCAACTTTTTTGCAGGTTTCGAGAAGCCTCTGGCCAACAATACCGAGGTTTTTTTTCTCTTTCTGGAGGTTGCTTTTGGTAGTCTGGTTTATAACATGAAGCAGAATGAGTTTGGCCCTGCCACACAGGCGGGCCAATTGTGCAGCATTATCAATGGCATGGTCGCCAATGGCTGTAAAATCGGTAGTTACCAGGATTACTTCTTTTTTATCGGGTTCCATAAGGGTTGTGTGGTTTTTTTGTAAAAGGCTCAGTTGTGGTTAATTAACGTGCGCCAATTTACACAAAATTAATACATAAACATTAATTCCTTTTGTTGTTGGAGTATTAAATTCCGAGGTTATCGGTTGATTCAATAAGGTTGAGCAATTCGCGAACCTGCGAAAGGTTTTTCTTTTTCTTTTCGTTGCGAAGCAACCTGGCTGAGCGGGTAAAAAACTCATGGCCTTCAACAAAATCGCGTTGCTGCAAATACCAGTCCCTGAAAGGTATTTTATGGTCGCTATACTCACTCCATTCGCGGTGTAACCTAAGGGCTGTTATGAAAAAATCATCCCGTCCAACATAATCAAGGTCGGCATCGCAAATAATTTCTTCCAAAAGGGATTCGGGCCGCTGGGGCATAGCAGTCGATAGTATAATCTGGCATACTGTAGAAACCTGCAAAGGGTTGTAGCCAAAGTCAGGAAGGGTTTTGGCTGCAAATTCGCAGGCAATTGGTTCATTGTTTTCAAATGCCCATAAAAACCCTGTGTCATGAAACAAGGCTGCAGTTAATATCATGACCAATTCGTCGGCACTTACCCTTTCCATTATTGCAAGGGTCTCGGCCGAGCGGCAAACATCTATGGTATGCTGGGCATTATGATAAAAAAGGGTGGGTTTTAATTCGCTGAAAAGTTTTTTAAAAACAAATTCCTTTAAACGCAAAAACTCTACATGTAAGTATGGATGGCGATAACCAGGGGGTACTCCCTTACCATTGCGGCCTGTTAAGTGCAGGCCCTTTTCAGGAGGATTTTTTTCGAATGGATGGTCAAAAAATGGATACATTCATACTTGCATTTAGCGGACAAACGCTCAGCAAATTTATAACGAAGGTTTTAAATGTATCGTATGCGAGGGGTTTATTTTCCGTAAGGGAACTTATAATAAACAGAATAATGCAGCATTATGGCGGAATTATTTTTCCCTTTGCCGAAACCACTTATGTAGTACGGCTCCATGTCAATTTCAGATTTGCTGCTTAGTTTCATTCTTATGCGCAAGTCCCATCCAATAAAAATATTCCAGAAAAGTTTTGTTTTTAATCCACCGCCTATCTCGGCCCAATGCGAAGCGTAGTTGGCAGGTTGTTTCAGGGTTTCAAACCGGCCCCAATATGGGTTATTTATCAAAATATATGGAGCTTCGTGCGTAAGATTTCCAAACCCATACCGTACCGAAACAAACAGTTCCTCGCCGGGCATAGATGCTCTTCTTTGCAAGAGGTTGTAATTTACTCCTGTGCGCAAAAAAAAACCCCTGGCAAGGTAGTGGTGTGTTTCTTTCAGGATGTCAATATCGAGTGTGCCCAATTCTATTGAGGCAGTCCAGTTTGGCCGCCATTGGTAACCAAGCGAAACCCCGTGCATAAAAACCTGTGGTTCAATTAACTTTCTTGCCATACCCAAAACATCGTAGCCTAAACTCAGGCTTGGTCTGAAAACCAGCGTATCGGTATCTTGAGCCTTGGCAGCAGTGCTAATTGCCAGTGCCAGTAAAAAGATATATTTTGATATGTTCTTCAAAACTTTGGGTTACCAGTTTTTGATTAATTTGAAGGGTGCTTATTTTTCGGTTTGTGTGGGTTGCCTGTTCTATGGTGGGCTGAACTGCAAAGCCGCAGTGGGCCGAAATAAATTTGAGTTGGTATTGGCTATCGACCCAGATTGTATCGGCAATGTTTCCCGGGAAAATCAAGACAAATCCGGTTCTAACCGAAGCGGGGTTTACGGGAACCTCAATTGACCGAATGCTTTTTGTGTTATTGTAAATAAGGCTGTCGGGCCTCCCAACACCATACACGGTAATGCTATCGACAGTAAATGCCCTTGCGCTGACGCCAGGCTGATCCTGGGTATAAAAGCCAATGCGCAATGGGTAGGCTGACGCCTGCTCGCACACATCGTCGTTCTGACAAGACGTAAGCATTATCAATAAAATGGCCGAAACCAGAACACTTGTAAGCCGGGTTATAAAAAGCCTTTTCATATCCCGCAAAAATAAGAAATTTTAATCAGGCGAAGACCTGTTTATTATTATTGCGGGTATTAAAGGTTTCTAAATCTACAAAGATTAATTGTATGAAATGCTTATGCCCGCCCTGAAAAACCGCATTGGCATAGGGCGGTTTGCTATAATTTGGTACCTGGTGTTCAAAATATTTTCAATGCCCAAATTTAACCCAAACCGGTAGGAAGCCATGTTGTAATGCCAGTGTACTGCCAAATGGCCCGTATGGTATGCAGGGAGCCAATTTAGGTTATCGGGGCTTGTATAACGAATACCGGTTAGGTCTTGATCATAGGTCAGACCTAGGTTTTTGTGCAGAAACGATAGGTTAAATCCGGCCTGGCTGCGGGGTACATTAATAAGTTGCTTGTTAAGTGTATTTTCGTTATCAATGGTTGATTTAGTGTTTTTGGCCACAGTAAACATGTACCTTAAATTCCAGCTCAGCTTTGTTTTGCTTTGTTTCCAAAATCCGCCAATGTGGCTTTCAATGCCATAACTATGCACTTCAAGTTGGTTAACCGGCGACCACAACCAGGGGTCGTTTGGATTGGGAACCCAGATTATCCAGTTTCGAATTTTACGGTTGTAAGCACCCAGCCCAATTTTTGCAAAAGGATTAAAGGTGTTTTCTTTTTCGCTTTCGCTGAAAATTCTCTCAATTTGCAAATCACTGCTCCAGCCCTGCTCGGGTTCGAGGTTGGGGTTTCCGCCGGGCTGCCAGTAAAGGTCATTGAGCGATGGTAAAAGGTAGCTATAGCCGGTGTTGGCTTTTAATACCCAGCTATCTATAAGCCTGAGCGAAAACCCAAGCGATGGAGAAAACGGAACATTGTTGTCAGGAATAAATTCCTGGCGGCCACTGGCAACCAGCTCAAGTTTTTGGTTCAATGTGGTATATTTTGCCGAGGCAAACAAGGCCGTACTAGTGCGTTTTTTTTCGTTTTCATACTCAAGTGCGTTTGCCTTGGTTTGTTGCAAATTAATTCCGCCATTTATTAAAAGGTTGCTAAGGGGTGTCCATCTGGCTTCGGTTTCACCAATAAAGCTGTTGAAGTGGCTGGTGCCGTTGTATTCAAAGTTGTCGGTATAATTAATTTCATCATTAAAGCTGGCCCCGCGCACAAATAGCAACAAACCCTTATTCGAAAACTGATATTGGCCACTCAGGCGAAGGCTCTTATCTTTCTGGTGCGATTCGTACATGCGGAAATCGAGACTTGGCGGTATGTTGCGGTCATTGTCCTGCCACCACCACCTCAGATCGAACTGGTGGTTGCTCCCAATAGAGAACCATGTTTCGTGCAGCAGGCCTTTTTGGCTGAATGCAGCAAGAAGTTGCTGTTCAATGAGGCCCTGGGCAAGGGTGTGGTTTTCAAAGCGATATTGATTTTTCGCATCGCGGTTAAAAGCCCTCAGGGTGGTAGAAAAGTGTTGGCTGCTGTAGCTTAGTTTTATATTTTGCCCAAAATCGCCAATGCTTGCCGAGTTTATTCCGGCTTGTGCGGAGAAGCCTGTTGTTAACGGCTTAAAGTTGTTTATAAAAATTGTGCCACCCATGGCACCGCTGCCCCAAAGTGCGCTGCTACCTCCGAACTGTACCTGCACCTCATCAGCAAAAAATGCCGGAAACAACGAGAGGTCGGCCTGCCCGTTCATTGGGCTTTGAATGCTGAACCCATTCCACAAAATTGCGGTTTGAGAGGCCGTCCCGCCTCTTAATGAGGTTGTGGCTAAGCTACCAGGCCCGTAACCTTTTACAAAAATTCCGGTATGCCGCCGCAAAAGGGTGCCAATGTCAAGTTGGGATTGTTGCCTTAAAATAAGGCTGTCGATGGTAATTGCTGTGTGGCCTGCACCAAAATCGTTGTGGCGGCGGGTGCTTACCGATACTTCGCGCAGGTTAATCAGGGTGTCGGGCATTTCCGCGAAAGCGGCAAAAGAAAAAAGCTGGAAAACCACCAGCTTGGAAAAAAGCAATGTTCGCATAAAATTTTAGTTTTGCTCCGGACAGGCCGGAAGTGAAACAAACGATTAATTTTTTTTAATCATTTGTAACAAACGGCGAAACTTGTGGAGAAAAAATGATGGATCAGTTTTTCTTCGCTTTTTTCCCGAAAGCTACAAATTATACTGGTATGGCAGGTCTTCTGACTTGCTCCTTGCTTACCGCCTTCCCACCCCGCAGGTTCGGGGCAGTGGCAATGATATGGTAAACAAACTAAAGGAGCTTACAGCAGCGGGAACTGTTCAGGATTCTCACCTGATTCCCTTTTCATCTGTTTTGCCCGGAAGGGCAATCCAGAACCGATACCAGCGGCAAAGTTATTGGTAAAATTCACACCCAATAACGTTGTTGAAAACTCTTTAAAAAATCAATGAATACAAAACGCCTACCATGCCTATGATTGCGAGGGCATAAACAATTTTTGCCGGCATTATGCCATTGTTTTCGGCAGTTTTGCCAAATATGCCAAACACCACAGGGTGCACCAAAAAAGGCATTGCAAACACAAACGCAATCAAACTGGCTGCCTGTTCGCCAAACATGCCTCCTTGTATTGCTGCAAAAAGGCCGAAATGCGAAATTGCTGAAGAGTTGGCCATAACAGCATGGCTTAGGCCCATGCCTGTAAAAGTCAATATTGAAAGGCCTCCAAACATAGCCACCAGTTGCCAGCCCAACGAAAAAAACATTAGGCCCTTAATTTCTTTTTTGTCGTTTCCATTGGCCTTTCGAAGGAGTTTAAGTGAAAACCATGTTAGGCCAATTCCCAATAGAATCAGGATAAGCGCACCCGGAATATAAAGCTTCTCGACGGTTGCGCTTGCAGCCAGTATCGAAAAAACAAAAATATGTGCTACAAATGGGATGTTGATCATAATTGGTGCCCTTACAGCCGCCTGTGGGCCAAGGTCTCCGGCGGTACAAGCCCCGGTAAGGCCTGCATGCGACAAGGAGCCGGCCATACCGGGGGCCAGGTTTCTTATATGATTGGCCTTACCAATCAAAATAAGAAGGGTTAATCCTCCAAACATCCAGAATAATTGACCGAAAAAGCCAAAAGAAAGTACTGATGTCATGCCATCAAGATGGAAGGCATCGGCAATGCGCGACCCCCCAACCATGAAGTTTGCAGCAAGTACCACAGGTATGCCGGCAAACAAAAGTGAGCGAAGGGTGGGACCGAGCTTCCAGTGAACCAGTATCATTCCGAGGCTTACCGAGAAAATCATTGCAAAAAATATTTCGGGAAGGGCAATGGTTGGCCTTACCCATCGGGAAATATAAAAGGCCATTACCATAAATGTAAGAATTGCCACGGTTTCAATTATTCCTTTGCGTATGTACACCCCTTTGTTGGCAATTTTTGCCCGGTGGTCAATCAGAATTATAGAAGCCACAATGCCAAGGTAACCCAACAAGGGGTAAAAACGATCTAACGCATCGCTGGTGGTGTGGCCTATAATAACCCGCTTTAATGATTCAATACCAATCAAAATAAAAAAGGCCCTGATCAAAAACATAAATTGAGTGGCCCTGGTGCCTAAAAAAAGTTCCTCTGAAGATGGAACCATTATGTCGTCAGGGTCAATTTTGCGGTTGGTAATGAGTTTGCGAATTTCCTGCCCACCAACAAAGAATGAGGCCATTAGCGCTATTACGGTTACTTTACTACTCATTTCCAATATAGGAAACTCAGGTAGCCCGGGCGAGGCAAGGCCCGTACCCACCAGGATGTAGCCCATTATCAAACCAAAAACAACAATAATAAGAATGGGTGAGTAGCGAGAGCCTGCCACAATGGTTCGGCTTACCAGCACCATACTGATTACCATAAGAAAGGTGAGCCAGTATTGATTAAGGATATGTACACTTGCAAAATTGTCGGCTATAAAATCCATGGGTTCGGTAATTTGGGTTTCGGTGAAGTTTTGAGCCGCAAAAATACAATCTTCGTAGCAATTGGTAAAGAAAAATCGGATATGCCTTGCTACTGGCTTTTTAAGTAAGCTCCAATATCAGAATTTGGCTACGAATATTGCCCGGTATAAGGGCTGTTATCCGGCAAACAGTTCGCGCAATGAAAAGAAAATGACTACCACCGAATATGCAAATTTGAGCAACGCACCAGCAAGAAGCCCCAGCATGCTGCCAAATGCAGCCCGGGTGGCAGGGCCAAGGTCTTTGTTGTTTGTGAGTTCGGCTATAAGGGCGCCAACCATTGGCCCTACTATTATACCTGCCGGAGGAAAAATAAATATGCCAGCCACCAGGCCAATAGCTGCTCCCCACACGCCGCGCCTGCTGCTGCCTGCCTTTTTGGCACCGTAAATTGGCATTATAAAATCAAATACCGTAATCACCACTGCCAAAACTCCCAATCCTACAAGAATTTGGGTAGAAAAATGGTATCCTTTGGTAATGTGGATCAGTACCAATCCGAGAAAACTTAGTGGCGGCCCTGGCAAAACCGGCAAAAATGCTCCAAGCACACCCAATGCCAGCATTAGGATGCCCAACACAATTAATATTCCTTCAAGCATATATTGTTATTCTTTACTTGGAACTATGATAGCCAGAATAATATAAAACAATACACCTGAACCTGCGAGCAATGCAAACAATACAAATAATGCCCTGATTAATGTGGTATCAGCATCAAAATATTCGGCTATGCCGCTGCAAACCCCAGCCAGCATTCGGTTCTTTCCTTTGGTTAGTTTTTTTTGCATGGTTTTTTTGCTTTGAAGATACAACTTTGCAGAATAATTTCAACAAAGCGCCCAAATTTTTTTATTCTTTGGGTTGCTTTCAAAATATATTGATTGAAAAACACTACTGGCCGACAAAAATTACGTGATTTCTGGTTCCGCTCGAAATGATAGAGGTTTCAATGATTTTGGCAATTTTGGGGGTAGGTGGCGGCGAAGCCGCCACCTACCCCCCCCCTTTATAAAAAGCTAACTGACTGTCATTCCGAACGTGGTGAGGTATCTCATGCATAAAATTCTACCCTTTTTTACTTTATCGGACAACAGTGATTGAAAAACTTTGTTTCTTTTTTTGCAGTGAGGTTGTGCTGGTTTATAATTAAAAACATTATATGCCTGGTTTTGCATTGCCCCAACCAGCTTCAGGCAGTTTTAAGGGCAATTGGTATTGTTTATTTATTAATGTTTTTTTTGTTTGACCGCGGGTGGTTTTTAATTATAGCATCGCGCAGGTATTTGCGATCGAGGTGTGTGTAAATTTCGGTGGTGGTTATTGATTCGTGTCCCAGCATATCCTGCACTGCACGTAAGTCGGCTCCTCTTTCGACAAGGTGGGTGGCAAAGCTGTGCCTGAAAGTATGCGGACTTATTGTTTTTTTTATGCCAGCGGCTTTGCAAAGGTCTTTTACAATTTTAAAAATCATAATCCTTGAAAGCCTTGAACCCTTGCTGTTTAGAAATAGAATATCGCCAAACCCTTTGCCAGCTGGGGTGTTGTGCCTTGTGGTTCCCATATAAATTTTAATATACTTCAGAGCTTCCTGCCCAATAGGTACCAGCCTTTGTTTGTTTCCTTTGCCAGTAATAAGTAAATACTCATCGTGCATATTAATGTTGCTGATTTTCAAATTTAATAGCTCCGATACCCTTAGCCCAGACCCGTAAAGGGTTTCGATAATGGCCTTGTTGCGAGTGCCTTCGGGCTTGCTCAAATCTACAGCATTAAGGAGTTTTTCAATCTCTTTTTCAGAAAGAACACCAGGCAGTTTTCGTTCAGTCCTGGGGGCCTCGAGAGTCGAAGCGGGGTTAATGCTGATTTCATCCTCAATGAGCAGGTATTTGAAAAATGCCCTGATACCCGAAATGAGCCGCGCCTGGCTGCGACTGCTCATTTTTTCCAAACCGGCTTCATTAATGAATTCTGATAAATGTTGCCTGTTTACGTCTTTGGGTTGCAGTTTGCTATAATGCTTTTCAACAAAACCTGCAAGCTTATCAAAATCGCTAAGGTAGGCCATTACACTATTCTCTGACAGCGACCGCTCTAACCTCAGGTACGTTTCGAATCCATTTTTCCAAATGCTCCAGTTCATAACCGCAATTTATTGCTAATTTTGAAAATATTGATAAATTTCAAATTTTTTCTTTATGCCTATTGATAAATTTCTGGCGGTTTTTCCGGGTGTTTTCATTAAACCTGCTCAAACCTGGCTGGTTTTAAAGTCAGATACCACCCAAACCATTAAGTTTTTTTGGGTATTAGGGTTGCCGTTTATTTTGGCCGGCGCATTTGGCCGGGCATTATCCGACCAGAATATTGAAAAGTTTGTCGATAGCCCTTTCTTATTATTATTTCTGATACATTTTTTGGCCCACCTGCTTACCTTGTGTGGCGGTTCGTGGATGATTGCCCGGCTTGCAGGTTCATACTCCTTAAGGCCTGGATTTGAGCGGGTTTTTAAACTTTCGTTAACGGCCTATATCCCATTTTTGCTCTCCCAGCTATTTACAGGGTTTGTTTGGTTACTTCACTGGCTCCCATTTGCAGGCCTTGTTTTTTCCGTATTTCTTTTTTGGAACGGCTCAGGCAATGTGCTCCAGATTCCTCGCAATCGCCTGGCAGGTTTTACCTTGCTCTCATTTTTTGTATTTCTGGGTATTGGCTTTTTAGGGCTTTATTTGTTCAGAATGATTATTTTTGCACCCGTTACACAGAATTAATTTATTTGTAAATCAGCTTCAGAATGTCTGAAAAAAAACGACTAAAATTTATATATATTCTGGCCGCGGCCAGCTTTATAATAATACTCCTTGTCAGCTACCTGTATTATCATCGATTCCTTCAAGGTAAGGTCGGGTCAAACGTAGAAGCACCGGCCAAAATTGTTCTTGATGAGTTCGGTTTTCCGCAGGGTGATTTTTTAATCGAAAGCAAGACAGTAACTTCTAATCAAACGCTCTCTCATATCCTGGCCGGTTTTAACATATCTCCCATTCTGATTAGCAATATTGTTGATTCGATGGGCGAAATATTCAATCCTCGGCGCATAAAGGCGGGTCAGTCGTACCACGGATATTTTACAAACGATGCCGAATCACGCCTGCAATATTTTGTTTACGAAATTTCGATGCTTGAGTACCTGAAAATTGGTTTTGCTGATACCCTAACCATCGAGAGGCATCAAAAAGAAGTAAGCACAATTGCCAAAACCGCCAGCGGAATTATAAACTCTTCTTTGTGGAACACCCTTTCGGCCAACAAACTGAGCCACGAGCTTGCCATACGCCTGTCGGAAGTACTGGCATGGGAGGTCGATTTTTATCGCATTCAAAAGGGCGATCGTTTTAAAGTGGTTTATCAGGAAAGCTTTGTTGGCGATAAGTCGGTGGGCATACCCCGCATCGATGCCATATATTTTGTTCATCAAGGTCGCGAAATTTATGGTTTCTTTTTCGAAAACGACACTGTAACCGGTTTTTTTGATCCTGATGGCGATAATCTCAGGAAAGTTTTTTTAAAAGCCCCACTCGAGTTCGGGCGAATTACCAGTCGCTATTCGCACAGCAGACTACACCCGGTATTGAAATACCACAGGCCGCATCATGGCACCGACTATGCCGCTCCGCATGGCACCCCTATTCTGGCTGTGGGCGATGGCGTGGTAACAGCTGCTGCATACAATTCGGGAAACGGCAACTATGTGAGAATAAGGCACAACTCGGTTTACGAAACCCAATACCTTCACATGTCGCGTTTTGGAAAAGGTATCAGACCAGGCACAAGAGTAACTCAGGGTCAGGTAATAGGGTATGTTGGCGCCACAGGCCTGGCCACTGGCCCGCATGTGTGTTTCAGGTTCTCGAAAAACGGGAAGCCGGTTGACCACCTGCGCGAAGAATTTCCTTCGGCCGATCCATTGCATCCTGACTATCATTTGCAATTCTTTGAAATACGCGACAGGTTCATGAAAATACTTGAACAGATTGAATTTGAAGGCGAAGAGCTGGTTTAACCTTTTTGAACCCCTGGCATGTTAAAATTTAAGCTATTCGGTTTGCTTGCTTTTTTGCTGGCTAACAACCTGCTTGCTTCCCAGGTAACCATCATTGTCAGGTCAATTGCTGCAAACACCCCTGCTGGCGCGAATATTTTTATTGCAGGCAGTTTCAACTCATGGGACCCGGCAAACCCGGCTTTTCAGCTCCTGCTTAATAGCAATGGACACCACCAGATTGTAATTAACGCCACTGGCAGTATTGGTTTTAAGTTTACCCGAGGAAGCTGGGCAACCGTCGAAGGCAACGCCAACGGAGGGTTTTTGCCAAACCGCTCTTTTGTTATGGGAAGTGCCGATACTTTGCAAATAAACATTCTTTCGTGGGAAGATATTGGCGGCAGCAACAGCACGGCAGCTCAAAATGTGACCATCATGTCAACCTCTTTTTTAATGCCACAGTTTAACCGAACCCGGCGCATTTGGATTTACCGGCCACCCAATTATGAAACCTCGGGCATTAGGTACCCGGTGTTATACATGCACGATGGGCAAAACCTTTTTGACCAGGCCACTTCGTTTTCGGGCGAGTGGCAAGTTGATGAAACCCTAAATGCTTTGTTTAACCAGGGAAAACCGGTTCCAATTGTAGTAGGTATTGACAACGGCGCAGGCAATCGCATTGCCGAATACACACCTTGGGCACACACCCAGCATGGTGGAGGAGATGGCGAGTTGTATGCCCGTTTTATTGAGGAAACACTCAAACCGTTTGTCGATCAGAACTACCGGACGTTGCCCGGGCGCGAATACACCGGGGTAATGGGAAGCTCGCTCGGGGGCCTTATTTCGTTTTATATTGCCCAAAAGCACCAAAATGTCTTTTCAAAAGCAGGGGTGTTTTCTCCTTCGTTTTGGTTTTCTGATTCGGTTTATGTTTTTGCCAGCCAAACTCCAAAAGAACAACCTATGCGTTTATACATGATGGCTGGCAGCAACGAAAGCCATACTATGGTTGGCCATTTGCAGTCAATGGCCGATACCCTTGGCAAGGCCGGATATAATGACAGTGAAGTAAAAATGGTTGTAATTGCTGGGGGACAGCATAACGAGGCATTGTGGCGCTCGCAGTTTGGTCAGGCTTATGAATGGCTTTACCTTTCGGGAACAACAAATTTGCCCCGGGAGTTGCCCCACCAAAATATCAGGCTCAGGCAAGGGCTAAACTGGATTTGGATTGAACAGGATGTGAAGTATGAAGGCTGCCAATTTGCACTGCAGGTTTTTAATCTTAACGGTCAAAAGGTATTTGGCGATATAATTACTCCCGGGCAAAAAGTAATGATGCCTGCCGGTTTAAAAGGGATTTTTGTTGCCAGGATTATTGATTCGGGCTGGCAATTCACGCAAAAAATTGTAATTCCCTGAATTTAAACATTTTAAACAAAGACCTTCTCAACAAAGATCCCAAAGCATTTTGACTAATTCTGATTTGACCTAATTTGTATTGGAATGGACTTTGACCTTTGGATGCTACCTGTTTTGAAATGTTTTACAAAACAACCTTCATTAGCCTTATTTCTGAGTAACCTTACTTGAAGTGAATGGCCAGCCAGATACAGGGAGGGTTTTTGCTGGTGTATGCCACACGATGCTTTAATCCTGATGGCAAAAAAATATAATCGCCGGCGCCAAGGTGAAGCATATCGCCATTTTCGAACTCGATGCTGGCTTTGCCCTGAATAAGCAGCACCCATTCGTTTTCGGGCTGGTCGTACCATTGATCGTGAGGGGTTATTTGGCCACGGCTAATAATTCTTTCAATTCGAATGTTGTGGTCGCTGCAAAGGGTTTCGAACTGCTCATGGTGGCCAACCCGGGGCATGTTCTCAAGCGAAAAAATATTTTTTGGCTGCATTTTTCAGCTTGATCTTTAGAAGATTTCCGAAATATCGCCCTTGCCCTGGCGCACAACCACCAGCTCGTCAGTGGTGCAGTCAATAACCGTTGATGCCTGGTTGTCGCCAAAACCGCCATCAATCACTATGTCAACCAAATCTTTATACTTCTCATAAATCAGTTCGGGGTCGGTGATATATTCAATTATTTCGTCTTCATCGTAAACTGATGTTGAAATAATTGGGTTTCCCAGTTCTTTTACAATTTCGCGGGGTATCACATTGTCTGGAACGCGGATACCTATGGTTTTTTTTCGGCTTTGAAAAATGCGGGGCACCTGGTTGTTGGCATTCAGAATAAAAGTAAATGGACCCGGCAAGGCCTTTTTCATAATTTTGTAAACCCTGGTGCTGAAGGGTTTTGTAAGGTCTGAAATATGGCTAAGGTCCTGACAAATAATCGAGAAATTAGCCTTTTCGGTCCTAATCCCCTTTATTTGGGCTACCCGCTCAACAGCCTTTGGCTGGTAAATATCGCACCCAATTGCATACACCGTATCGGTAGGGTAAATCACAACCCCACCACTTCGCAAACACTGGGCAATCAATTGAATGTAGCGTGGGTTTGGGTTTTCGGGGTAAATTCGCAGAAGCATAAGCTGTTAATTTTCAATGCATAAATTTACACAAATTTATTTGTACAAATATGAAATCCGTTCATTCTGGTTTGTATTGCGAATTTTTGTGTTTTTATAATTTGCAAAAATGCATTGGAGGGGTTTTGAACAACGCGAATAATTAATGGTTTACATTGAAGTTAAAATAAATCAATTGTTTTGGAAGCATTCAGAAATATCACAATAAAAACAAACGCTGAAATTGCCCCCGGTGCTTTTGTTCTAAGTTTTAAGCGCAACTTCCGGTTTATTCCCGGGCAAGTTATTGGCATTGCTTCTGGCCCGCAAGAGAAACCCCGCCTTTACAGTATTGCCAGCGGAAATAAAGAGAATGTGGTACGCATTCTTTACACCGTTAAACCCGAGGGCCAACTTACTCCAGAAATGGCCAGGCTGCACGAAAATGACACCATTTATATTACAGACCCTTTTGGTGGTTTCGTTTGCAACGAAAATCCTGCTGTTTGGGTAGCTACCGGCACGGGCATTGCACCTTTTGCCAGTATGTTTTATTCGGGGCTTGCCGCCAATAAAATGTTAATTCAAGGCAACCGCTTTGCAGGCGGGCTTTACTTTCGCCAGGATTTTGAACAAAAAATGGGCAAGCGATATGTGCCTTCGTGCACCCGCGAAAAAATTGAAGGAGTGTACCATGGCCGCGTACTCAAGTATCTTTCAGAAATGCATAAATTAGATGCCAGCCTGAAATACTACCTTTGCGGAAGTGCCGAAATGGTTGTTGATGTGCGCGACCTGCTTATCGAAAGGGGAGTGCCATTTGAAAATGTTGTGGCCGAAATTTTCTTCTGAAAATATCGTTAACTTCACTATTAATTTTCCCGACCATGGATATGAAAATGGTTTCGCCTTCGATGCCCTCAATTGCTTTTGGTTATGACACCTGAAAAACCCGATGTTCTGTTTGGTAAAACCCTGGCACAGCTCGAAGAAGTTGTAGCAGGTTTAGGTATGGCAAAATATACCGCAGCCCAGCTTGCTGATTGGCTTTATAAAAAAGATGCAACCACCTTTGACCAAATGACCAACCTGTCGAAGGCCGACCGCGTTAAACTTGCCGCGAACTATCAATTGGCCTTGTCATCGCCGGTAAAGGTTCAGACTTCGGTCGATGGAACCAAAAAATACCTTTTCATGGCCCTCAACGGTAAATTTATTGAGACGGCCTACATGCCAGAACGAACCCGACACACGCTTTGCGTATCCTCGCAGGTTGGATGCAAAATGGGTTGTTTGTTTTGTTTTACAGCCAAACAAGGATTTCAGGGGAATTTAAGTACGGGAGAAATTTTAAACCAAATTCGCAATCTTCCCGAAAGACATATCCTTACCAATATAGTGTATATGGGCATGGGTGAACCTTTTGATAATATGGAAGGGGTGATGCAGAGCCTCGAAATTCTTACTGCCGACTATGGCTTTGCTATCAGCCCAAGGCGTATCACTGTTTCTACCATTGGCATAATCCCGGCCATGAAGGCCTTTTTAGAACAAAGCCCATGTCATTTGGCCGTTAGCCTTCACTCGCCCTTCGAAGAGGAACGCCGCCGCCTCATGCCCATCGAACACGTTTATTCGCTCAAAGAGGTGCTTCAGGCCATTCGCGAGTTCCCTCTGGGAAAGCAGCGGCGCATTTCTTTCGAGTATATTGTTTTTCAGGACTTCAATCATAGCCAACGACATGTAAATGAACTTGCCCGCGTGTTGAATGGAATCCGCTGTCGAATAAACCTGCTGAGGTTTCACCCAGTTCCCGGAACGCCCCTGTCTGCTCCCAACGATCAAACCCTCGAAGAATTTAAGGCAGCTCTCGAAAAAAAAGGAATCGTTACAACCATTCGAAAATCGAGAGGGCAGGATATTTACGCGGCCTGCGGCCTACTTTCTACCAAAGAACAGCAGGCCAGATAAAACGAAAATATTAACTTTGCCGTCAGCAAATTGTTAATAGCCGTGCCATACCGCCTACTTACTCCCGCCCTTTTTGTTCTGTTGTTTATCTTTAACAGCCATGCGATTTTTTCGCAGCAAAACCAAAACGAATTTCCATTCAGCCAACGGGTGGGCTTTGTTCCGCATCCCAATACCCAAGAAATCATTACCAACGATTTGCTTCAGCATATTGCCGACGGCTCAGGCAGGCTGCGTTCAATGGTTAACTACGACATGGCAGGCAGTTTGTTGTTAAAGACTGAGGCAGGCCCCAATGGCCGGGTTAGCGGTTACCTTTTTCTCAATGATCTTTGGATAAGCGGTCATACAATATACCGCGATTTCAACCTTCAGAGCATACTCAGGCCCGACCTGCTCAGTCTCGAAGTGCAGATAAAGGGCAATAACGGGAAGATAATCTTCAGTGAAAAGTTGTCAGGGCTGGTGGTATCCCATACTGGAGAGGTTATTCACCATTTTGAACTGCCTAAAATAAACAGCCAGACAGAATTGTTGATCAATATTTCAAAAATTCACTTTTCATACAGCCCTGCTGCCTACCAGCGGCTTAATATCTGGTTTGGGCATCTGGAAGAGTATTACAGAGCAGGTGCCGGGTTGGATTCGCTTTTGCATGAAGTAAACGAAATAAGGTTTGATAACCCTGACAAGCTAATACTTTCGGAGTTTGAACTTTGTGAGGCCGAGAGAGGATTGGAATTGATTGCCCGCATGGGTTTTTTTAATAGCTTCAAGGCTTCTGATGGCGATCCCGAAAAAGTGTTCTATACCTTTGAAGATGTAAAAGGCCGCATTGAAACACTCCGGCTCAACTTCAATCAAAAAATGGCACATATCGATAGCCTTTTGTACGAAAGCGGCCGGGAACTTTTTAACCGTGGTGAAATAACTGCTGCTATGCAACGATTTGAGAGCGCCCTCACACTCAACCCGTTTCACATTCCATCGCATTTGGCAATCGCTGAAATTGACCTTGACCTGGGCCATAAAACCCGGTCAATAAACCGCCTCTCAAATGTTTTTTCAATAATGTTCCCTTACGGGGAATGGCGCTCCAAGGCAGAAGCATTTTCCGATACCTTGATGACCCGGTTCTTCAGAGAAGCCTTTAATCTTAACAGGGAAGGTCGATTTAAGGAAAGCCTCGACTTGCTTGCCCCGCTTGAGTCGTTTTGCGAAAAAACGCTCGGGCTCTTTCCTTGCCCCGATGAACTGAACTTTCGCCTTACCCAGGCCCACATGGGTATGTACAGGTCGTTTCTGGTAGTAGGAAACCGTGCCCTGCGAAATGACAACCTGCACCTTTGCCGTATTTACACCATTGCCGCCGCTGATTACCAGCAGAACAACATACGGTTTATTCCTGACGCAAAAGAAGCCTATGATATTTTGCAAAAGGTTATTGATCGCCACCTCGAACTTGCAACCGCACATTTTGATGCAGCCAGGTACTTGCAGGCTGCAGGTCATTACCAGGAGGCTGCCGACCTGTGCAGCAAGTTTACAGATTTGTTGTGCGCCCCAAATTTACTGCAGCGCCAACAACTTGCATTAGATTTGCACAAAAGCCAAAGTACAATTGCAACAAACGAAACACCAGTGGCAAGCCTTTTGACTCTTCCCGAAACACTTGCTTTGCCTCCCCTGGCTGGCCATCCCCGCCAGAAACTTCTTGACAAAATTCGCTTCGGGCAGTTGCAGGCCTGGGCCGGAAACCTGGATGTTGCCCGCGAAGCACAACAGGATGCTATCAGAATAAGCAGCAGGTTCATATTCGACACCGACCATTTATTAATTTATGAATTTAGAGAACTCGACCGGCAAATCGTTGAGAAAGAATGCGAATTGGCCTCGCGGCAAATTGATGTACTGGTTAGTCGTGGTATCAATTTATTGCATTCGGGCGAAATAAGCCTTGCAGCTGAAGCAGGTCGGAATGCAACCGAAATTTCACATGCAAATACCCGTTGCAATTCTTCGAATAATCATAACCTTAATGAACTAAAAAAATTGCAGTATGCTGCCACATTCATGAATATGGTTGACGATGCCAAAAGTTCGTATGCAAGCAGCAAATCAGGCAATTATAACGAAACCCTCACAAAGTTTTATGAAGCCGAAAGGTTCTTCAGCAAAAATTTACCAGATGTTATTAAAACTGGAAGATACAGCCTGCCAGTCTTTATAGCCCAGTCAGGCAATGAAGAATTTGTAAGGGCTGGCATATATTTTATGACGGGATATGCCTCTATTTATGAGCGCGAAATAGTAAAACAGCTTGCTGTGCTTCGAAATGCAGGTGTGCCGAGCCGCGAAACCCAAGCCCTGCAGATACTGGCAGGAAGCAAGCTGGCCAACCATTATTTTTCTTTAGCCTCTGAGCAATTGCCCCGACAAATTGTTCAAAACCTAACTGATGGCGATAAATGGTTCCGGTTTTTTGAAAAAGCATTTTTGAGAAACTGGCCTGGCCGCTAAACTTAAATTATCGTCATTGTGTACAAGCTTATAGGCCTATGGCCATAGCCGTATAAAATTTTTGCAGTTTATCTTTGCTTTTGCGTTTTTATTGTGCGTCCACTGTAATAAGCGCCAATAACCATTGCTGCACTAATAAATACAATGTTTTTGATTATATACTGGCCTTCGATGGTCGGTACAAAAGGCGCAAGGTAAAACGTGTCGTCAGGAAAAATAAATAAAGGGGTAAAAGTGCCTGCCATTTGAAAATATAGCAATACAATGGTGGCCCTAAGGTATTTGCCTGTAAGGAATCCCAATCCAATTAGCACTTCCCAGGTAGCCAAAAGGGGCATTGACACCGGGTGGCTGACCAGTCCAAAACTTACTACCTCAATAGTGCGTGTGGCTATATCCTCGGCCGAGCTAATGCCAGGAAAATATTTTTGAAACCCAAACCAGAAAAAAATCAGGCCAATGCTAAGTCGCAACAGCAACACGCCATTGTGGGCCATCCAATCGTAAGTGTTTGATTCAATTCGCTCTATGTTTTTTAAAAAGGTCATTAACAATTTCGCTTTAAGTTGGAGAATTTTTTCCTGATTAACACCGGCCAATTTAACTTTGTTCGCTCTACTGTCTAATATAATTTTTCACTACTGGCCGAAAAAATTACGTGATTTCTCGCTCCGCCCGAAATGACAGGGTTTTCAATGGTTTTGGCAATTTGTGGGGTAAGTGGCGGCTTCGCCGCCACTTACCCCCCTTAACAAAATGCTAACTGACTGTCATTCCGAACGTAGTGAGGAATCTCATGCATAAAATTCTACCCTTTTTTACTTTATCGGACAATAGTGATATTTTTTTTTGCCAGTGCCAGAATTGCTGCCCTGAAAAAAGGCAAATTTTATTATTGGCCCACAAAATCTAATATTGGGAGAAATACGTGTTCGAGATTGCTTTCTATTTTCGGAAGGACAGAAAGTAAGTTTTTCGATTTTGGGTGGGCAGGGGCGAAGCCGCCGCCCACCCAAAATCTTCCCCAAAATCCCTATAAGCCTTGTCATTTCGAGCGTTGCGAGAAATCCCGTCGTTTTCATCCTTAAATAATTTTTTAATTTAGGTCGGAAAGCTTGACTCGACTCAGGCGAGTGAACTCGTATAATGAATTTTAGCTTCGCTGAACTTCGGTTTATCCTTGTATACCTCCGGTGAGCTCGCATGCCCGGTTGTCCCGTCTGATACGGGATGCTCGTTTCATCGGACAATAGTGCGATTTTTTAATAAAAAAAACCGAACCCATTTGCAGATCCGGTCTTTGATCAGTAAACAATAAATAAATTTTTCTGTAATTTTTGTGTCGATCGAGTGTGCTTGGTTTTACATACTAATGTGCATCGCGTAAGTCGATAATTGCCCCGTTTTTAAATTCGTTTGAAAGCAGGAGCTTGGAAATTTTTTTTCCGGCCAGAAGCGGATCAATTAGTTGTCCGCTTTTTTTATATTCAATGAATTTATCCCTGTGAATAAACTGCTGCGGGCTTGCATTTCTTATCAGCTCCTGCATGCCGGTATCTATTATTCCGGGGGCTACTGCCATGATTTCAACCGGGTAGTTGGCTCCTTGCTGTTCTGCGGCAACACAGCGGGTAAACATATTGAGTCCTGCCTTGCCGGCACAGTAGTTGCTCCACCCATAATACGGATAATTGGCCGCACCCGACGAAATATTCAACACCCTTTTTTTTGCATTAAACTGCTTGGTGAACCTGATAAATGCCGAAGTAAGAAGCATAGGGGCAAGCAGGTTTATGCGCAGGTGTTTGTCCACCTCTTCAGGGGGGCAGTCTTCTGCCCTTCCAACCGGATTTATCACCCCGGCATTGTTTACCAGGTAAACCCCTGCAGCCTGCCTAAGATTAAGTTTCTCAAATATCAGTTGTGCCAAATCTGTTATCTTCTCAGTAAAAGAAAGATCGAAAACGAAAAAAGTAACCGGGCAGCCTTTTGCTGCAGCAAGTTTTTCGAGTTTTTGGCTTTTGCTTCTTGAAATACAAATCAAATGGTTCGACTCATTGGCCAATTCCAAGGCAATGCCTTCGCCAAGCCCTTTGCTTGCACCGGTTATAATTATGTGGTTCATTAATAGTTATTTAGTCGTCGTGAGGCTGGCCAACTGATTTTAATGAACCGGTATTTGGGTAAAACTCAATGCCAATATTGTTGGCCGGGAGATTTGCTATTACGCCAAACTGGTTAATTAGCAGGCGGGCTGATGCCCTGAGTATGGCTCCTGCTTTTACCGATACATTGGCGTGCTCAGGAATGCGGTAAAAGAAACCGGTTGGGGCGCTTTTGGGGTCGGTATTGCGGCTTTCAAATGCCCCAAGCTGCCGTGTGGTTTCGTTGCGTTCGGCCGAAATTGTTATAGGGATTCCATCGCGGCGATTGGGCGCCAAAACTCCCTCGCGATCGCTAAAATGGAATAGGGCTTGGGCTGTAGAACCATGGTCGGGGTCAGGTATATAGGTAAACCGGTAATTAATGTTCGAAGAGGATTTTAATCCGCGGAATAGCTGAAGATAATCTTCCTCCAGTTTACCCATCTCGCTGTACATATATTCTAAAGCCTCTTTTGAGTAGGTTATTTCGGCAAACCCACTTATCATTTCAAATCGCTTGTCGCGAATTTTCAAAATAAAATCGGCCACCTCTTTAGCCCTGACTTCCTGCGACTTTTCGACCATGCTTCGGCGCAATGTACGGCGCTCTACCGTTAGTGTGTCAACCCGAACCCGTTCCAGTATTGTATCAATGCGCTCCTGAAGGTTCGACTCAATAAAATAATTGAAGGTTGCATCAGTGCCAAAATGTCCAAATTCGCGGGTTTCGCTCACTCCCTTCAAAAATTCCTCGCTGTTGAACGGCCTGTTGATGCTTTGTATTAACCCCGACTCGCTCAGAGAAATAAAAAAATCGTCGCCTTTGCCACGGGGCGCGGTAAACTCTACATAATAAAACTGCCCAGGATCGGGCTCAGCATAACTGCTGATTTTTATCTCGGCAATTTCGAAAGTAGTTAAAGGTTGCCTGATTACGTTTTGCAAACCAAGAAACCTACCGGCGAACTCGGCAAAAGGTCCTGGCACCTGTTGTGTGCGGGTTACCGTAACATCAACGGTTAAAACCGTGCGGGGCAAAACATAAAATACGCCCTGGTTGCCAGGCCTCGCTTCATTGGATTGAACCTGGGTTACCCTTACACCACGCTGGCCCAAACTTACAGGAAGTTGAGCAATTAAAACAAGAAAGCCTAAAAGAAAAATTTTAATCATTGTGAAAGGGGTTAATTTTTTTTTGACCAGATATTTGCGTTCAAAAGGCCAAATGCCTGCCTGTCAATTGTTTAATCTAATTTAATTCCGAGGCATTAAAATCAATACCCTGGCAGGCATTTGTGGCTTTGATTTATCAAACATCAAAAATAAAAAAAATCAGGGGATAATTTCTCTAAATTTGTCATTAAATCGATTCTTATTACAATGTTGTTAAAAATAGAGGGACAGAACCTTGCACGATTTATTATGGTTGGTGACCGGTTGCTGATTAAACCTCGTACGGGGTCGGAAAAGACCAGGGGAGGTTTGTTTCTTCCACCGGGAGTAGAAGAAAAAAGGCGAGTGCAATGGGGATATGTGATTAAATGTGGCCCAGGATACCCTATTGCGGCCAGCCCCGAAACAGACGAACCGTGGAAAGAAAACAAGGATAAAACCCAATACGTGCCCCTGCAGGCCAATGAAGGCGATTTGGCAGTTTATCTGCAGGAGTCTGGCATTGAAATAGAGTTCAATGGCGAAAAATTTATCATTTTACCCCATGCCTCTGTTTTAATGCTAATTAGAGACGAGTCGGTTTTCGAATAATTTTCCCAAAGGCCATCCATTTCTCACAATTTATTCAGGCAAGGCTGCCACAGTCTTTTTTTGCATTTTAGCCAGGAGGCTCCATTGGTGTTTGCAGAAATAGCTAATTGGCTGCATCCCGCTGCATTTCGTGTTGAATAATGTCATTGACCTGTTCAACAGTAACACGTTTGGCAATAATTCTTTTATTCTTGTCGAGAAGATAAATTACAGGAGTTGCGAACAGGTCATATTTTTCGCGAAATTCCGAAAGGTTTGCAGGGTCATTTACATTTATCCAGGAGGCAAGCCCGTAACTTTCAACTGCTTTAAGCCAAATTTCAGCATCGGCTTCGGTATTTACCGCAAATACCTCAACTCCCTGTGGTTTTAATCTTTCTGATAATGTTCTCAGTTCGGGTGTAATCCTTCGACAATGGCTGCACTCTGAATCCCAAAAGTAAAGTACAATAAAATTGGCCTTGATGCTATGCAGGGGCACGCGACTCATGTTTGGCCTGAACATTATAATATCGGGGGCTACTTTGCCTATAAGCAGTGGTTTTAATTTCATTGCCCGCTCCGTAATGCGCCTCAGGTTTTCGGCTTCGACCCAGGGAGTTTGCCCGGTCATATAATAGGTTTCGATCATGTGCACAAAAACTGCATCATGGCCCATGATCTGCGACCGCTCAAAATGATTGGTAATAAACCAAACGGTGTATTTAAACATTTCGGGGTTAGCCCTGGCTTTTTCAATTAGTTTGTCGGCCTGTACAATAACGCTATCGGGAATTTGCACCACCACATTGCTAAAAAAAGTCCTCAACCTGTTTTGGTAAACAGGTGTGCGCAGCAGTCGGTCATCTTTAAAATCGATATTGTCCCAAAATTTTTCCTTGTATAATTGGTAAAGAAATAATTGGTCGGGTGTTCCATCTGGCCCAAGTGGGGCTTCGGGCAGTTCGGGCTCTTGCTGGGCAAGCAACACCCGCGAAAAAAGCCCAATGGGAAAACGTTCAATGTATTCTCGCTGTCGCTCAGAAACTGCATCGTTAATCTTTTTTATGGCCCCATTTAATTCAATGCGCCTGGCTTCGCCAAGGCTTTCGGCGGCAAGTTCCTGGCGAATCCCCGACATCTCATTGCTCTTTTGGCTTATAAAACGCAAATATTCGTAAAATGCCTCATTGTCGGGCGAGCGCTCAAAAGTGGTCTTTTCTATAAATTCATCAATTTTGGTAGTAATGCCAAAGTGCTGATTTTTATCAACAATTACTTCAAAAAACTTTTGCCCGGGAAGTACCACAAGGTACATTCCGGGGTCGAGCCTTTGTTGGCCTTCAAACACAAAAAGACCTGCCTGCTCCAGCCGGGCTGTGTCTTTCAAAAATTGCCTGTCGCCAAAGTGATACGCCAGCAATACATCGCCTTCTATAGTGCCTTCAATCTTTATTGAAATCCGGTACCCATTGTCGGCCACTGCACAACTGAGAGAGTAACCAACCAGTAGTGCAAACAAAATGATTCTCGTGAGGGTCATATCATTATTTTTTTCAGGTTCAACCTATTCTATTATACGCCAATAAACCAAAAAAGTATCAGAAACCAGACCAATAAAGTATTAATACCATTCATCAGCTTGTTCTTTAAACAAATCAGGATCGATTTGGTTTCGATAAACTTTACGGTGCACGGCCCCAAGGGCATTTATCAGGGTTGGCCCCCAATGCTCAACAAAAAGTGCTTTGATTTGGGCCAGGGCATTTTGCATCGAAATTGTATCGCCTTTCTGAAACAACAATACAAAATCTTTCATATCCTGATAAATGTCGGCCAGGTTGTCGGCCAGGCTGGCTTCCTGGGTGTCGTAGTTTTGGTCGTGCACAAAATATTGGTCGTCGGGCCCAAATTTCAGCCTTAGGGTTTTGAAAACATCCTCCCATTGCTCCTCGGTAACAAAACGTCCTGTAAAAACCTCATCATTCATAGTTATTTCGGGCAATAGGCTCCCTTTTAAATATAACAAGGGTGCTATGCGCTGAAAATAAATTAAAATATCGCTTAGTTCAAATTTTTCGGTATCTTCAAAAAACAAGCAATACTCGTTAGCCACGGTTAGTAGCTCAATAACTGGCTTTGAATGTGTAAGTTCCTGATCCAAAAAATCATTCATAAAAAGGCAGAGTTTTGATTAATACGCTGGTATGCAAATTTACTCTTTCTGTTTTACAAAGAGAACCAGGTTTTTTGAGAAATACTTCTGCAAAAGCACAGCGATTTCTTAAAACATTTAATTAGGTGTTTTGATTAATGATTAATAGAAAAGTTTATCATTAAAAAATTGCTGGTTTATTAATGTTAATTATTTAAAATAAATCATTCATTTTCAATTGTTTTTAACCAGTTGTATTACTTTTGCACCAAATTAAACAAGCATTTAAAAAACCAATAAAAAAGATACACAGATGAGAGGATTTAAAATAGGTGGTTTGGCCATAACGGTTCCGATTATTCAGGGAGGCATGGGGGTAGGCATTTCAATGTCGGGACTGGCATCTGCCGTAGCCAACCAGGGTGGGGTAGGCGTAATTTCAGCAGCAGGGTTAGGCCTTGTACATCGCAATCCGGCCCTTGATTTTCTTGAAGCCAATATTGAGGGATTAAAGAAGGAGATCAGGCTGGCTAAGGAAAAAACCAAAGGCGTTATTGGCGTAAACATTATGGTAGCCATGTCGAACTTTGCCGATTTGGTGCGCACTGCCATATCAGAAAAGGTTGATATTATTTTCTCGGGTGCAGGGCTCCCTATGCAATTGCCGGGGTTTTTGCAGCCCGGAAGCATAACTAAGCTTGTGCCCATTGTTTCTTCCGGAAGGGCTGCCAAAATTATTTGCGACAAATGGCAGGCGATGTACAATTATTTACCCGATGCCATAGTAGTTGAAGGGCCCAAGGCGGGAGGTCATTTGGGTTTTAAAATGGAGCACCTTGATGATACTGCACATTCGCTTGAAGAGCTGATACCTGAAGTGGTGAAAGAAGTAAGTTTTTTTGAGGAAAAGTACCAACGTGAGATTCCCGTTATTGCAGCCGGCGGTATTTATACCGGAACCGACATTTTTAACATTATGCAAAAAGGCGCCAGGGCTGTGCAATTGGGCACCCGTTTTGTCACAACAAAAGAATGCGATGCTTCTTATGCTTTTAAACAGGCCTATATTGATGCCAAAGAGAGCGATATTCAAATCATTCAAAGCCCGGTAGGAATGCCTGGCCGGGCGGTTGCAAATGTCTTTATAGATAAGGTCAGAGCCGGGTTAAAACGACCCATTAAGTGTCCGTTTCACTGCATTAAAACATGCGATGTTTCAAGCAGCCCCTATTGCATTGTAAACGCTTTATTCAATGCATACAAGGGCAATATGAAAAGCGGCTATGCCTTTGCAGGCACAAACGCATACATGGCTGAAAGGATCTCTACTGTTAAAGAAATTTTCCAGGAACTGGCAGCTGACTTTCAAGCAGCCCTTAACCGTTTTACAAGCAATCAAGGCCCGGCCAAAACTTAAGCATGCCCGTTTTTAAAAAGTTAATGAACTGGATTAAGGTGTTCAATAATTTGTTAAAAACTTTGATGCCAACCCAATGCGGTCAAATTCTGAGAAAAAAAATCAGAAAAAGTTTTTGTTATAGATATTGAAGATTTTTTTACTTTTGCCAATCCTTTTGCCCAGGTGGTGAAACTGGTAGACACGCTACTTTGAGGGGGTAGTGACCGCAAGGTTGTGCAAGTTCGAGTCTTGTCCTGGGCACCAGTTTTTAATAATATTTGTTCTTTTTTTATTGCCCAGATGGCGAAATTGGTAGACGCGCTAGTTTCAGGGACTAGTGTTGGTAACAACGTGCAGGTTCGAGTCCTGTTCTGGGCACCAGAAAGCTTTGCAGGCCACTGATTTTCAGTGGTTTTTTTGTTTAATGCCTATTTTGTTTGCAGGGGTTTAATTATTGCTGCCCAACCTCCTCCTGGGAGCATCTTTATATCGAGCTTTGTAAATTTGGTTACCCGAAGCACTTGTCGTGTATAATCGCGGGCATCGCGGTCGGCATTTATTCCATCGCTAAATATTTCGGCCACAAAATCGCCATTGCCCAGGAAAGCCAGGTCAATTTTCAGTTCACGTTGCTGCCAGTTGGTCATGGCGCCCAGGTACCAGTTTTGGTTTCGCCTTCGTGCAATGGCAACATACTCGCCCAATTGGCCATGAAGTGGAATGGTCTGGTCAAATACAGTGGGAATTGAAGCAATAAAGGCAGTACTTTGTGGTTCGCGTTTGTAGTGTGTGGGGTTGTCGGCAAGCATAGACAAAGGCGACTCAAACACCACATACATTGCCATTTGGTGGCATCGTGTTCCCTGGCTCATGGGGTTGCTGAAAATTGCCCGCCAACTGTGCCTTGTTGCATTGACCATAGCCCCAGGTGTATAATCCATAGGGCCTGCCAGTGCGCGTATAAATGGTATGGTAACAGCATAGCCCGGCATGTCGGTATAGTCAGTCCACTTTACATTTTCAAGCCCATAAACCCCTTCAAAAGTAATTACGTTGGGATAGGTAAACTGAAGGCCTGTGGGTTTATAAGCCCCGTGAAAGTTTACCAATTGCCTGTATCTGGCTGCCATTTCGGCCACACGATAGTAAAACTCAACCATCGGCTGGTCATCGCGATCCATAAAGTCTATTTTGTATCCGGCCACGCCCAATGCCGAGTAAGTCTTCATAACTTCTTCCATTTCATTGTTAAGCGGAAGCCAACCAGCCCATAAAATAATACCTACCCCCCGGGTTTTGGCATGAAGGAGGATCTCTGGCAAGTCAATATAAGGCTTTATCTGCAGCAGGCTTTCCTGCTCCGACCAGCCTTCGTCGAGTATTACATATTCAATGCCATTATCAGCAGCAAAGTCTATGTAGTATTTGTAGGTTTGGGTGTTTACTCCGGCTCTGAAATCTACATTATACACGTTCAGGGCGTTCCACCACTCCCAGGCCACCTTTCCCGGTCTAATCCAATCGAGATTTCCAATGCGATTGTGTGCAGCAAGGCGGGCCACCAGGTCGTTGTCGAGCAGTTGGGCATCGTGGGTGCTTACAGCAATTGCCCGCCACGGAAAACTCCTTTGCCCCTCAGTTTTGGCAATAAAATCTGCCCTTTTTGTTACAAGGGCCTGAAGGTTGTTATGCCCACCACGGACTTCCTCCAACGGATAGGGAGCAAACCGGCCCTTAAAGCCATTTTTACTGGCATTCAGGGTTAAAAACATTCCTGGATAGCCCTCAAGATCAACTTCTGTAACCACTATTTTTCTTCCCTTGCCTGCCTCAACAAGCACAGGTAGGATAATCAGTGTGTCGGGCACAATTTCTTCGAGTGGTAATGCCTGGTAAGTGCTTTCAAAAGAGGTTATGTAAGGGTCGGGAGTTCGGGCTGTAATGTAGGGTACCCATGCTTTTTGGTGGGTTGGAAAAACAAGGTTTACCTCTTCGTTTTGAATGGTTAACTCCTGCTTTATGTTGGTAGTAAGGCGGTAAGCCGCTCCGTCGTCGAAGACCCTGAAAATAATTCCAAGGCCATCGCGTAGCTCAATGCTTATTTGGTTATAGTGGTTACTTACCTCGCTTTTACGGTAAATGGGTGTGGAAATAACCTGATTGTGGCTTGTACGCAATGCTCTGCGCACCCGGGTATCCTGCCCCAAAATCCGCCCATCGCTCAAAGCAAGCGAAAGACTGGAAGGCCCCATGATTTTATCGCCCGATAAAAAAAGGCTCCATGTAATACTATCTGCAACCGATATTTCAAGTTCGATGGTTTGCCCGGGCGAAACAAGCCGGTAAACCGCTGCGGACAACTGAATGTGAATGAACAAAAGAGGTATAAATATCAGATTTTTCATTTAGCCAAAATGTTGAGGTTTATTGTATATCAACTTTTACCCTTTGGTGTAATGTTAAACCGCTTTGCAACATTAAACGGTTTATTTATTTCGGCCTGGGTTCAGATTTATTTGTAAAGTAAGGTGTTGAATTTAAGGTTTTTGACGCGGAAATTTCTTTTACTTCGGCCCATGAGGTATTAAACCCTAAGCACGCATCTGAAACCACGTGAGGCATAGTATGAATCGGCTCCATTATGATACACGAAAACGTGTCCGTACCGGAAATCGCAAAACAGAGCACCGCCCTTTTGCCTTATGTCGGATGGAGTTTTTACCCAGCTTGATGTTTTGGTGTCGAATCTTCCTGACTTTTGCAACTGGTGGTATTGTTCCTGGCTTAAAATTTCAATTCCCATCTCGGCGGCCAAGCCCAGTGCGCTGTGCCGGGGTTTGTTTTCTTTGCGCGAAGCCAGCGCTTCCTGGTCGTAGCAGAGGCTCCGGCGGCCAGCGGGGCTTTCGGGCGAGCAATCAATAAAAATGTACTCTCCTGTAACCTGGTCAAAACCCACCACATCGGGCTCGCCCCCGGTGCTTTCCATTTCTAAGAGTGACCAAAGTTTTTCAGTATCTGATTTAAGCCTTACTTCCACATCTGCCCATTTTATGCCTTCATGCCGGCCCGGGTTAACCTCAAAACGGGTTTTTACTGTGCTCAGTAAATCAATCAATTGCTCAACGGTCAATTTCTTTAAAGTCTTTTCAGTCATAGGGTGTATTTTTTAACACTACTGGCCAACAAAATTTACGTGTTTTCTCGCTCCGCCCGAAATAACAGGGTTTTCAATGATTTTGGTCATTTGGGGGGTAGGTGGGGGCGAAGCCGCCATCTACCCCCCTTAATAAAAAGCTTACTGACTGTCATTCCGAACGTAGTGAGGAATCTCATGCATAAATTTCTACCCTTTTTTACTTTATCGGACAATAGTAATTTTTTTATAGAAAAGTCATTTATCAAAATTAAAGAATTCCTGATTATTCAGAACCTTTCACAACAAAACGCCACAGCCCCAATTAAACCTAAATTTATGGCAGGAGGCAATTGTCATGCCTGAATATGCCAGGTACTATCTGACTGGCTGTTGGGGTCTGTATCAATGTATTCAAGAATGTCGCCCGGCTGACACTGAAGGGCTTTGCATAACCCCTCGAGGGTGCTAAAGCGTATGGCCCTGGCTTTTCCGGTCTTTAATATGGAAAGGTTCGACAAAGTAAGCCCAACTTTTTCTGAGAGTTCATTCAATGAAATTTTGCGCCTGGCCATCATTACATCCAAATTTACTATAATTGCCATGGCTTATACGGTTAATTCGTTTTCAGATTGAAGCTCAATGCCTTTCTTGAAAATTTGGGCAATGACAAAAAGTACGCCTGCCAAAACAAGGTATGCACCAGGGTCTGCGTCAAAAGTAAAATAAAGCTGTTGCTTTAATAACCACTTTGCGTAAGTATTGGCAACAAATGCTGTAATTGCTATATCAAAAGCAATGGAACTCAGTTTCGAAATAAGCTTACCGACTTGCTCGCTAAAAGGATTGGTGATATTAATTAGCGAAATGATTTTTATTATCCGGAAAAATAAATGGGCCTTTAAGCCGGATAAGATAATAACCATAGCGGACATTACAATGTAATGCCAAAGACTAAATGCTTGTAATTCTGACAGATCATAGCCAGGATAAAGATTTTTTGAAGCACCTGAATTGACAAAAAGGCTGATAAAAAAAGAAAAGACCATTGCACCTGTGCGTATGCATAAGCCAATAAAAACAACCCAGGTTACAACTTTCAGGATTTCTAGAACTTTTGTCGGTTTCATTTTAGTTTCATTTAAAATTAAATGCAAATATCAACAAAAATTTATTGAAAAACAATAAATAACAATTAAAAATAAACGTGTTGTTCGATTAAACCGCCAAAGCATATTTAAGGTGATTTAGCGGTTTGTTATTTAAGAAA
>CAYGDW010000021.1:0-39316 GCA_964348755.1 uncultured Bacteroidales bacterium
GACTGTCATTCCGAACGTAGTGAGGAATCTCATGCATAAAAATCTACCCTTTTTTTCTTTATCGGACAATAGTGATAAAATATGGATAATTGCTGCACCTTTTGAACCTTTCTTTTGCCTGCTTGTTCTTAAACCTAAATAAACCCAATCAATAAATGAAGCTAAGTAACTCAATTAAATGGATTCGCTTATGGATAACTTTTTAATTTACCTTGTTCCGCTTACCGGTATTTTGGCTCTTTTGTTTACTTTTCAACGCTCATCCTGGATAAAAAAGCAGGATGCGGGCACTGAAAAGATGAAAAAAATCTCGCGTTATATTTCTCAGGGAGCCATGGCGTTCATAAAAGCCGAATACAAAATTCTGGCAATTTTTATTGTACTCATTACCTTGGTGCTGATTTTTGTGGCCGATCCCCAGGCTTCACATCCGCTAGTAGCCCTGTCTTTTATTCTTGGTGCCTCAAGCTCTGCCTTGGCTGGTTACATTGGTTTGCGTATTGCCACTATAGCCAATGTTCGCACGGCAAATGCTGCCCGCAAAAGCCTTAATCAAGCCCTGAAAGTTGCATTTACCGGAGGCAGCGTTATGGGGTTGAGCGTGGTAGGTCTGGGTATGCTGGGGCTAGGTTTTCTTTTTATTTTGTACTCCAATATTTTTGGGTATGATACCCCCTTTACGGTAAGCCGCATTTTGGCCATACTTACTGGGTTTTCTTTTGGGGCTTCAACCATTGCGCTTTTTTCGAGGGTGGGCGGAGGTATATTTACCAAAGCTGCTGATGTGGGTGCCGACCTGGTTGGAAAAGTTGAATCTGGAATTCCTGAAGACCACCCCTTAAACCCAGCTACCGTTGCCGATAACGTGGGCGATAACGTGGGTGATGTGGCCGGAATGGGCGCTGACCTTTTCGAGTCGTATGTAAGCTCTATAATTGCCGCAATGGTGCTTGGGGCTGCACTACTTACAGCTACATATACCGATGCATTCAACGGCCTATCACCAGTTGTGTTGCCCATGATGCTGGCTGCTGCCGGTGTGGTGGCTTCTATTATAGGTACCTTTTTTGTTAGGGTTAAAGAAGGCGGAGATCCGCAGAGCGCCCTCAATATTGGGCAATTGATAGCGGCCGGGGTTATGGTTGGGTTTTCTTATTTGCTTATAACAGCCGTGTTTCCCGAAAAAATTGTTTTTATTGACCTGCTTTATGGTGGCGTTGAGCGTACCATTACCGCATTTAATATTTTCCTTTCTTCAATGATTGGTCTGGCTGCCGGACTTATAATAGGTTATTCAACCGAATACTTTACCGGTTTAAATTATTTACCGGTTCGTATTATTGCTTCACAATCTACTTCAGGAAGTGCCACCAACATAATTTCAGGTTTGGGCATTGGCATGTTTTCGACCATTATACCCATCCTCACCATTGCTATTTCAATCATGCTGGTGTTTAACCTTAGCGGTTTGTATGGTATTGCCATTGCTGCTGTTGGTATGCTTTCCAATCTGGGTATTCAGCTTTCGGTCGATGCCTATGGGCCTATTTCGGACAATGCCGGGGGTATAGCCCAGATGTCGGAATTGCCGCCCGATGTGCGCGAAAAAACCGACAAACTTGATGCAGTAGGCAACACCACGGCGGCCATCGGAAAAGGTTTTGCCATTGGTTCGGCTGCCCTTACTGCCCTTGCCCTTTTTGGGGCTTATATGTCCGCTGCCAATATCACCTCTATTGATGTTTCGCAGGCTGTGGTAATTTCTACACTTTTTGTTGGTGCATTGCTTCCTTACGTTTTTTCGGGCCTTACCATTAAGGCGGTAAGCGATGCCGCCATGGCAATGATTGAGGAGGTTCGCTTGCAGTTCAATACAATTGAGCCTCTGAAAAAGGCTTTGGTGGTGCTTAAGAAAAACGACCATAAGCCCATGTCTCAATGGTCGGAAGATGACCTTAGGGTAATAAATGAGGCAGAAGGCACCCCAGATTATGCCCGCTGTGTTACCATTTCGACACGGGCTGCACTGCGCCAAATGATATTGCCGGGTGTAATTGCTGTCGCTTTTCCGGTAATAACCGGTTTGTGGCTTGGCCCCGAAGCCCTCGGAGGCCTTTTAGTAGGTGTAACCGTTTCGGGAGTACTGTTGGCAATTTTTCAATCAAATGCCGGCGGCTCATGGGACAATGCAAAAAAACTGATTGAAAGTGGATTTTCGCATAATGGTATTACATACAAAAAAGGGTCAGATGCTCATAAAGCTGCCGTAGTTGGCGATACAGTAGGCGATCCGCTAAAGGACACCTCGGGGCCTGCGCTCAATATTTTGTTGAAATTGGTTTCAATAGTGGCGCTGGTGCTTGCCGCAACCGTATTTTAATAAACACTTTACAAAACAACAAGCGGCTGCCTTTCAAGGGGCCGCTTTTTATTTTGGTTTAATTCGAAGCTGAATTTAACTTTTTTTAAATTTGAAAAGACCCTGTTTCTTCGTATATTTATAGGTAAACGCTCAGGTTGTTATTTTCAAGTTTTTGTTTTTTAATTCCCCGAATGGAGGTTGTTATGACTGTAAACTCATTCATGCACCTGTTCTTTGCGGCAATGTTTGTATTTTGGGCATTTTCAGTTTCTGCAACACCACCTGGCACCCAGGTTGCAAATCAGTATGTGGCCCAAAACGATACCATTGAATATGAGCTTCTGATCATTGATCCTGCCTTCGAAAGGTGGTACTTGCTGAATCATCGGCCAGAGGGTTTTTACAGCCTGGAGTATCTCGAAAACTGGAACCGGCTACTTTCAAACCAATGGAATTCAATGTTCTCTCGGCGGATTCGCCCTGAATGCATGCCAGGGAATTATCTGCAATACAATAGCGGTATTTCATACGGGATAACACTTAACCACAAGCTATTTCATTACTTCATGTATATGCAGGAAAGATGCCGTATATTTGACCAGTTTCCTGTAAGTTGGCGCAAATAAATGAAATTCAGGCAATTACTCCGCTGCCGAGGCTCTCATCATTGTTGTACCAGGCAAAGAACTGCCCGGGGGCAATGGCCCTCTGAGGCTCATCAAAAATAACATACAGGCCTTTTTCGCGCAACACAAGGGTGGCCATTGTATGCGGCTGACGATAGCGGACACGCGACTGGAAACGACTGCTCTGTCCAGGAATGAGCTTCAGGTCTTCTCTGATCCAGTGCACATCGTTGGCTTTAACAAATAACCCGTAGCGCATTAGGCCCGGATGTTCCTCGCCCAATCCGGTGTAAATGATATTTTGGGCTGTGTCGGTTGCAATTACAAACATGGGCTTCTCCATTCCGCCCACATTGAGGCCTTTTCGCTGGCCTGTAGTATAATAATGTGCCCCATTATGGGTTCCAACTTTTTTACCTGTTTTAGGGGTAATGTTAGGCGACTTTACTATTTCTTCCAGAGCAGATTCATCCACATCGTTCCAGGTTTTCCCTTCCGGAAGGACGGGTTTTTCAGGCTTGTGGAAATTTTCTGGTATTAAGTAAATTTCGCCTTGCTTTGGTTTTAGTTGTTGTTGCAGAAACTCGGGCAGGCGCACCTTGCCAATGAAGCAGAGGCCCTGGCTGTCTCTTTTTTCGGCTGTAACCAAACCCTGTTGGCGGGCTAAATCGCGCACCTGTGATTTGTGTAAATGACCAATTGGGAAGAGGGCTTTTGACAACTGCTCCTGATTGAGCTGGCACAGGAAATAACTTTGGTCTTTGTTTTTGTCGGTACCGGCCATAAGGCGGAAAATAGTTTTCCCATTTTTTTCAAAACTGTCCTTTTGGCAGTAGTGGCCTGTGGCAACCATTTCGGCTCCAAGCTTTTCGGCTGCTTTTAAAAAAAGGTCGAATTTTACTTCGCGGTTGCAAAGCACATCGGGGTTGGGGGTTCGCCCGGCCTGGTATTCGGCAAACATATAGTCAACTATACGTTTACGGTATTCTTCGCTAAAGTCGAGCGTGTAAAATGGTATTCCCAATTTCTCGGCTACCATAAGGGCATCGGTGCTGTCTTCGAGCCAGGGGCACTCCCTTGAAATAAGTACTGATTCGTCGTGCCAATTGCGCATAAATACCCCTATAACATCAAAGCCTTGCTGTTTCAGCAAATATGCGGCAGCCGAGCTGTCAACCCCGCCCGACAAACCTACTACAACCTTTACTCCAGACCTGGTCATTTTAAATAAAAATTCAGTTCGCCAAAGTTACTTATAAATTGGCAGGCTGAATGTTGCTTTGTGTGCGAGTCAGAATTTTCCGCTGAAGCGCAAGCTAATATGGCGCATAGGCTGAATATCGCCAGGCCGGCCCATGTATTCGGTATTGGTAAGATTTTTTATTGCCATACTAATGGTATAGTTGGCATTTATGCGGTAACCAAAGCTTACATCAGCCAGAAAATGGCCTTTATTGTTTTCTTGCCAATAGCTGAAGAAGCCCGGCAAAATGCTTTCACGGGTGGTAGGGTTTACAAAAACATCGTCGATATTCAGGATTTTTGATCTTGCAAAAAGGTGAATGCCTAAATTGTATCTGCTAAAGCTGGCAGAAATGCTCATCTTGGCCGAGTGCTTGCGCCGGTATTTGAGCAGTACTCCAGTATTTCGCAGGGTGTATGGATTAAACTCTGTGGGGTACATAAAAACATAGCCTCCGTTAATGCTGTAATTGAATCTGCCAACTTTTGTGTTGAGCATGAGTTCGGTTTCAAGGCCGTAAACCCTCGAATACTCGGTGTTGTTGGCCTGAAAGCCCACATCGAACACACCCGTGAAAGGGTCGGGATATATTCCGAAAAGAAACTCAATTAGGTCTTTGTTTTGAGTGTAAAACACTGCCAGGTCAACCAGCCCGTCGAGTTTTGGGGTAATGATGCCTTGCTTAATTCCAATCTCGGCGTTCCATCCCGATTCGGGATTAAGGCCAGGATTAGGAAATATACGGACAGCCCCCAGGGTGGTTGCAGCAAACTTTTCGGCAATTGAGGGGTAGCGGTAACCCTGCCCCAGGGAGCCTCTGAAAAATGTTCGGGGGGTTATGCGGTAATTGAAGCCAGCGCGGTATAAGGGGATTATTCTATCCTTTTCGCTATTCAAAGAATTATTTTCACCCCTGATTCCGGCCACCATTTTAAGCCGGTCGAACGGGCTGAAGTCCACCTGGGCATAAGCACCAAGATTCAAAGATTTGTGGTTGCCGTAAAAGTTTGAATTTATTGTGCTGCTTTGCTGCACAAGGCCGGCATTGAGGTTAATTGTTTGGTTTATTTTTACCCAAAGTTGGTACTCGGCATACAAAGAATAGGCATCGCTGTTTATTTGGTCACCTTCGGGGAATTCATTTCGCAAAAACTTGTACCGTATTCTCAGGTCATGGCTAAATCTGTTTTGTCGTTTCAGGCTTATGTATGGATCTAAAATGAATGCTTTGCCATGCAGGCGGGTGGCCGTGGACGTGTCGTGTTTCAAAGCACCGGTATGGCTATTTTCCCAAAGTACAAAATCAATTTTATTGCTCATCATGGCACTTCCATTAAGTCCGTAGGTGAGGCCATCAATATGTGGGTTATGGTGTTTAAGTCTGAAATTGACACGGCCAAACGTATCGTCGTTTCTTTTGCGGTAGCCCGGATCGCTCTGAAAATACGACCCGAAGCCTAAGTCGGTATTGCCGTACTTTTTGAGGTGCGAAACAGAAAAACTTCCGAAAGCTCTTGGAGTATCCCACCATTTCCAGTTTTCCTGCCTTGGTGCATCATATATGCCTGCTTCGGTAAAAAAACTGAGAGAGCCCTGGGGCGTGGCGTCGGCGGTTCGAAAATTGATAATGCCGTTGAGGGCCGATGAGCCATAAAGTACCGAAGAAGCGCCTTTTATAATTTCGATTTGCGAAATATTTTCAAAAGGAAGCAAACTCCACCTGATATTGCCTGCATCAGGAGCAATCATTGGCAGGCCATCAATAAGAGCCAGCACCCTGCTACCGGCCCCATATGCAAAACCACTGCCCCCGCGTATTGAGGCCTGGCCATCGAGAATCTCTATGCCAGGCCTTTTGTTGAGCAGTTCGGTTGGATCGCTTATGTGATCGGCCATGATGGTTCCAGGCCTTATTACACTTACTGAAACCATTGATTCGCCTACCCGTTGTTCTACCCGCCCGGCACTTACAATTACCTGTTCAATTTCTGTAACATCAGGCATTAAGGCTATGTTTACAATTTGGGTTTCGCCAGGGCGTACATTAAGGGGTATGGATTGCGACCTATAGCCAACGTATTGAAAGGTAAGTGTAAGGCTGCCCTGTGGTGCTACTATCTCGAAAACTCCATCGTGATTAGTAACAGTGCCGCGGTCGCGCGCAACCATTATGGTCGCTCCAATAAGCGCTTCGCCAGTTTGCCCATCGGTTACACGCCCTCTGATGGAGCCAGGCTGCTGACCAAGTGCATACTGACTATTAAGCAGTATTACAAAAACGACCAGATATTGACGCATTACTTCGCTTTGAATGTCATACGAATTTGAAGATTCACAGCCGGATTTAAAGGATCGGGGACTGCTGTATTTATTCTAAGGTCAGTACGGTTCAGGAGCTCAATGACCGTGGTAAGGGGAAGGGGCAGATCTGAAGTGGTAATAATAATCTGGGTTTCGTTTTGGGCAAAACGCCAACTGCCCGTGTATGTGCCAAAGGTTCCTGTGCCGTTTTTATTAAACTTGGCTTCGCCATTAAAATTGGCCAGTAACTGCCCAGGGCCGCTTGCATCCTGGCCGTTTACCAAAAGGCTTTCAGACACCCATGTGCGGCCTGTCAGCAGGTTGAAAGGAGTATCCTGGTCGTCTTCTCCGCAGGAGATTAAAACAAACAAAATCGCAGTGAGAAATAGAAAACCTGGCTTTTTCATAAATATTGTTTTTTGTGAAACAGATGATTAAAGTTAGGTTTATTTTCTGAAAGTAAGCCAAAATAGTGCCTGTATTGCTTATTTTGTGTTGTATATAATTGATAATCAGGTTAAAGCAAAAAATCAATGCATTCTGCTTTCCCACCTTAAGCCTTGCATGTCCTCCCAGGGTTGTCTTATGTCGGGTGCTGAAACTGGCGTCGATTTGGCTATGCCAGCCACAAGAAATTGAAGGGCAGCCTGTAAGGAACTTTCCTGTGGATCGCCAAAATTGCGGGTCAGGTCATCGGGTGCGGCAATGTTTACAGGCAGGCCATTAAAATAATCACCTTCATTGTTTGCGTTTTTAGTTTTAAAGGTAATCGGGGCAAAAGCATACTTGTTGTCGTAATTGAAAATATTGGCGCCCATGGGTTTTCCATAGGTGTTGTTTCCAACAATGGTTACATTAATAAAAGGCCTTAATCCGTTTATTACCAATTCGCTTGCCGAAGCACTTGCCCGTGTACAAATGGTAACCAGCCGGTTTAAGCCAAGGCTGTTTTCAATATTAGTGAGGTTGAGTGTTGTATTGTTTTGGATGGCCTTGTTGTCGTTATATTCAAATTTTACGAAAGGCGATCCGGCGCGGGTAGGCCCGACAATAAGGCTTGCCAGCCTTGCGGCAACCGACACCATGCCCCCGCCATTGTAGCGCATATCAAGAATCAGGTCGTTTACACCGGCTGCCGAAAACTCAGAAAATACACTTCTCAGCTCGTTGTCGGTAGGCTCTCTGAAGCTTTGCAACACCAGGTACCCGATCTTGCGGCCGGGGTACTCAAAAATCTGGTGGTGCAACACTGTATTGGCAAAAACTTCTTTTTTGGCTAAGGTGAATTCTGCGGTGGTATTGTCGGGTTTAATAAAAGTAAATGTATTTGAAACCCCAATTTGGTTTGCTCCGAGCATTTGCGAAATGTTTGCTCCCTGGGTAACAAGGGTTCCGTTTATTCGTTCAATAATCCAGCCCCTTCTTACTCCTCTTTCAAATATTTCGGTTGTGTTGTGCACAAAAGCCACCCTCAGCTTTCCGCCTGAGTCCCAAGATGAGCCAAAACCGTAGCCAATTAATCTCGATTCTTGGTAGAACGCCAAAAATTCCTGCCAGTCGGCAATATAGCTCCACCTGTCCTGGGGTTTGTTTCTGATTGCTTCGAGCACTTCATACACCGACGGGAACTTTGCCGGATCAATAACCGATATGGTGTTGTTCCAATAATACCAGTCTTTCATAAATGCATAAAAATCTTTGTTTTCCCTAATGTTTTCAGGGTCAACGGGTTCTTCTTTGCGGCAGCTAAATGTTGTGGTAAGCAGCAGCGTCAAAATAATTATTAGATTCTTTTTCATGAATAAATTTCTTGAGAGAGAAGACGGTAGGTAAAATTAACAAAAGAAACCGAATCAATGTTCGGATGGTTTAAAAACAGGAGAAGCGGCCCTAAGGCCGCTTCTCTTACCATAATCAACATTAACCAAACAATTAGTTGCGTTTTGCCCACCAAAGCGGGGTAAGCACAGCGTCGGGTCCGCCTAAATACTGCACGGCCTGTGCATAGCCTGCAGGGTTGCTGTTTTGCAAGGTAGAAGGATAAGGTATTCTTTGCGGAAAGAACTGGCTTCGGCTTTCCATAAAGGTGGCCTGGGTAAGTGCCGGCAAAGTAGTAATTGGCTGTTCAACCGAGGGGTTTTCAAAGAATGGCAAACCAAGACGGCGATGATCGTTCCAGGCTTCGAGCGGCAAATAAGGCAGCTGTGCCAGGTATTTTTGAGTAATTATCTTGGTAAGCCGGTCGTTTTTTGTAGCTCCGTTGTTGTGAATATGATTTACCGGATACCTGAAAGTCCATGTACCAGGTTGAAGTGTATAACCATCAATAAAATTCATGGCAACAGTAGCCGGAGGCTCAGTAATATGCTCCCACCGAACCGAGGTTCCAGCTCGGTTATAGCTTTCTGACGTCAGGTAATCGTTCAGGAACTGACCTACACCAAAATAGGCAAAACTAGCTGCAATTCCGCTCTCATAAGCAGCTTTTCCGCTAATTGGGATAGTCCAGCCTCTAACGGAAGCCTCTGCCAGGAGAAAATAGCTTTCCCAGTTTCCGAAGAATACCCTGGAGTTGGTGCTGCTTCTATATCTTTGGGCCAAACGTGGAATGGTACCAACGAAAAACGAAAATTGGTTTCTCGCTGATTTTGGCCCCCATGCCCCAATGCAGGCGGCATTCCAGGTTCCGGCGCCATTGAGTGTTCGCAATACTCCGGTTCCTGTTACTTCCAGTAAATTTCTATTGGTATTGCGTGCATCCTGAGTCCACGAGGGGAAAAACGAGAAATCGGGATTATCGAACCACCCTGGAATAATAAAGGCCTTGTAAGCCCTTGGGTCCATTACCGGGTATAGTCCGTCAAAAATAAAACCTGCTGTTGGATCATTGGTAAAAGTACCCATGTGTTCTTCATACCTAACGCCCATATAATCGGCCGGTTTAATGTTTGCGTGAAACTGTGCAGGTACCTGGGCTGAAGTTGGTATTCCGCCCAAGCCAATGTATAGGTTGTTTAGGGTAGCAGAAAGGGGTTGTGAGTTCCATTCGCGCGACATAACGCCTGTGAGCGCATCCCAACCAGTTCTTTCGGCAACGGTGAAAATATCGCCAGTTTCGGTAATGATTGGTCCTGCTGCAGCGGCTTCAAATTCGGACTTGGCCTTTGCGGGGTCAACCTCCGAAAGTCGCATGGCCAAACGCATGCGCATTGAATTACCGTACTTAACCCATTTGAGGTAATTAAACCCATAAGCCTGATCGTATTTTGCCAATCCGGCCGGATTTTGCACATTTACATTGATCTTCGATACGGCATCGGCCAGTTCTGCAAGCATAAAATAATACACTGTTTTTACATCCTTAAACTCCGGATTTATGCCCTGAAATCCGTCAATGGGCATTGGGCCGTAACTGTCAGTAAATTCACTCATAAGGTAAACCCTCCAGATACGGGCAATTTGCATAAGGTTGTTGGAATAGGCTAATCCCACGCCGGCATCGATTTTTTGCTGAGCTACAGTAATGGCCAAGGAAGCAGTTTTTAACCAACCCGAAAGATAGCTGTAAGAGTCAATTGTCCATCCATCGTTGTAAGTTCCTGTGGCAATGGATCCGTTTAGTCTGTGCTGGCGGGCACCAGTTTTCCAGTAAAGGACAAACTGACGCTCGGCTACGTGGGGGTCCATTTGAGCCCCAATTATGGAGTTGTTGAGAAAATACTCAACCTGCACCTGCTCAAAGCTAGCAGCTTTTGGGTCGGTGTTCACATCGAAAAAGTCCTGACCACACGATGAAAACAAAAGACTGCCCGCTATAAAAATAAAAGCTGTTTTTATAATGTTTTTCATTTTTCCCGGGTTTTAGAATGAAACGTTTAAATTGAACAGGAAAATCCTGGAAGTTGGAGGCGCCGAGTTTTCAAACCCAATGGCGTTACTTCTGGTAGCATAAACTGACTCAGGATCAAGCCCATGCATATGGCTTCGGATAAGCCATACATTATTAAGTGCCACTCCGGCGTTTATTCCCTGAATTGGCATTCCGGCAAACCATTTGCGCGGAAAATCGTAATTTAAATTGATGTTTCGCAGGCGAATACTTGTGGCATCGTAAATATTGGCTTCGTTTATGCCAAGGTTTCCGGTAAATGCAACGGTCCACCAGTATTGTTGAGTTGTAATTGGAACGTCGTTTTCGCGAAATGTTCCGTCAGTATTGGCAATTACACCATTTACAACCATTGGATTTCGCGATTCGTTGGGGGCTGTAACGGCAGCCAGGCCCAGACGCTGCAAATAAGCGAGTGTAGAAGAGAATATTTGACCGCCAAGCCGTCCATCAATCGTAAAGCCGAAATTAATTCCCCTATAAGAGAATGAATTGGTAATTCCAAGCAGGCCGGTTGGGTTTTGGTTTCCTAGCAACTGCCTGTCGGCAGTAGCCTGAGGAAGCCCAGCCGAAGTTAATAGCATCCTGCCAAAATGTGGGCTGGTTTCATCAGTAACGCGCCTAAAGCCCGATCCGTAAATATCACCGTATCCGCCTCCTACAACAGCCTCTATGCGCAGGTGGTCATAACCGCCCAGAAAATAATTTTGAATGTCGCCATACAATTCAATAATGGTGTTGTGGTTTCTCGAGAAGTTGATCTGGGTATTCCAATTAAAACCGGTTGGGTTTTGAAGAATTTGCCCGTGAACCATTATCTCAATACCTTCGTTCTGGATGTTGCCGGCATTAATTTTTCTGAATTCAAACCCACTCAGGGGGTCCATCGGAAGGTTAATCAGCTGGTTGGTTGCATTCTGGCGATACCAGGTAAAGTCAATACCCAATCGGTTCTGAAAAAAACGAAGATCAGCACCAAATTCCCTTGAGGTGATCAACTCACTTTTTACATTTGGATCATACAATACATTTCCGATATTGCCTATGGTATTGCCAAGCGGATCGCGGCCAATGCTGTAGGTGTTTAACAGTTGGTATGGATCGAGCGAATTACCAACCTGAGCAAATGAAGCACGGATTTTGCCAAAAGTAAACCAACGCGGAATTAAAACCCCCATGCTTTCGATCATTTCCGAAAACACTAAGGTAGAGTTTAAAGAAGGATAAAAATAAGAGCGATTTTCTAAACTCAGGGTCGATGACCAGTCGTTGCGCATTGTAGCATCTACAAAGAAATAGCCTGCCCAGTTAAATTGCACCAAACCAAATACAGATGCAATTCTTTTTTGCGAGAATCCTTCCCAAATGGTAGGGGTTGAAATACCATTGTTTATTGCAAAGAGGTTTGGCACTTCAAGCGGGCCAGAAGTTGCTCCAATGTTAGATGACTCCTGCATCATAATGTTTGCCCCCAGCGTGGCAGCCACACCAAGGCGATCTATCAGGTTGTCGCGGTTTGCAGTAAGCATACCCGAAAAATTGTGTTCAAAAAATGAATCTTTACTTACAGAATACCTGCCCTCTGGGGTATGACGGCCACCAGTATATAACTTTGTTTCATATTTTGTGTTGAAAAGGTCGGTACCTGCCTGAATTTCAGCATTTAGCCAATCAGTAAAGGCATATTTTACTGAGCCTTGCAAAAGAAAACGGTCACGGGTGTCAAAGTTCAGATTGTACTTTGCCCCCCAGTATGGGTTTATGTCATTTCTGGCATTGTACCATATCATTTGGCCAATGTCGTTCACCGAAGGGTTTAGCTGCCTAATGTCGATGGTGCGCGGAAGCACGTAAAGATTGTAGTAGGTATTTGAGTAGTTAAATCCAAGTATTGGACGGTTTTTTGCAGCAGCGTTTATGTATTGAACCTTGGCATCTATGGTCCACTTGTCGTCGGGCCCAAAATTGGCCACGGCCCTTGTAAGCAGGTTGGTACGGGCAAGGCCTGTACCAGGTATTACGCTTTGGTCATCGCGACGGGTAAACGAGGTATAAATTGAAGCTTTGTCGTATTGCTGCGAAAATGCCAAAGAATAATTCTGGCTAACTCCGGGTTCGAAAAAATTACCTACGTTATCAAATGCAGTAAATGCGGACTGTTGCCCCCTCCAGTCGGTAACCATCTGCCCTTCAATTTTCGGACCCCAGCTTAAATCTGATAGCGGATCAAAAATACCATCGGTACCCTGCCCGAAACTGTTTTGCAGTTCAGGATGTGTAAATACCGACTCAACCCCCAGAGAAGCTGAAAAAGAAATTCCCAAACCGGGTTTACGCTGTCCGGTTTTGGTGGTTATAAGTATTACCCCGTTTCCTGCCCTTGATCCGTAAAGTGCAGCAGCTGATGCTCCTTTTAGTACTGAGATGCTTTCAATGTCTTCAGGGTTCAAGTCCGACATACCGTTGCCAAAATCGAGGTCGCGGTTCCAGAAACCCTCATTGCCACCACCGGTGAAGTTGCTCATGGGAATGCCATCAACAACAATCAGGGGCTGGTTGTCGCCGGTAAGGGAGCCAAAACCCCTGAGCACGATTTTTGAGGACCCGGCCGGACCAGTGCTCGAACGAATGACTTCAAGACCAGAAACTTTACCCGTAAGGGTGTTGGCAAGGTTGGCCTCACCGGTCTGTACCAAGGCATCGCCGCTAACTTCCTGCATGGCATATCCCAGCGATTTTCTCTCGCGTACTATACCCAATGCCGTAACCACAAATTCCTGTAACATGGTTTCGGTGGGAGAAAGCGCTACGTTTAACGGGCCCGCTTGCGTTACAACAACCTCTTTTACTACCATCCCAATGTAGGAGAATAAAAGGGTTGATCCGCGTGTGGCCCTAATTGAGTATTGCCCGTCGATATTGGTGGTAACGCCAATGGTTGTGCCTTTGATTACCACGCTGACCCCGGGAAGGGTGGTGCCGTCAGCCTCATTGGTTACGGTACCTGTAACCAGCAGTTCCTGGCCAAAAGCAAAACCGACCAGAAAAAACATGGTTAAGACAAACGAAATAATTTTTCTTCTCATGACTGATTTGTTTGTTGGTAATTGAGTTTTAGATTGGTTTTTGGGGGAACTTAATTTTGTTAATAGATTGTGTTTTGTTTTAAAAATTGAGCATGATTACTACGCCCTTTACGGGGTGGGCTGAATACAAATGTATAAAAAAACTAAAACGATTTAGAAAAATTTCAAAAAATTTTTAACGAAAATTTAACAGATTTTTAAACACCTTATTTTGTGTGTTTTAACCGTAAATTGGCAACCACAGGCCAATGGTCAGAAATGAAAACATCGCCTGATTTTAACCTGTCAATAGTTGAACTGATTACCTCAAAATGGTTGCTGGCAAAAACAAAATCGATAAATGGTTGATTTTCTATATTTCCAAAACCATTAAAGGTGCCTTGATTTGAATCGGAAAATGAAAGTTCGGTTGCAACTGCATTTTTCAAATTGTTATTTTTAAGGAACAAATTTGCAACTTTCGCATAGGTTTCGCTTTCAATGTCAAAATTGAAATCGCCCGTAACGATAAGGGCATTTTTGCCGGCAATTTGCTGCATTCGGTCGGTCATAATCTTTGCACTGAGCCATCGGGCTTCATCGCTTACATGGCAGAAATGAGTGTTAAAAACAAATATTTGTTTGCCTGAGGTCTTCAATTTTAGGTGTGCCCAGGTGGCAATGCGGGGCAATACGGCCCCTGGCCCTATGCTTCCTGGCACTTCGGGGGTTTCCGACAGCCAAAATTGTCCATGTTCAATCAATTCAAAAATCTCATTGTTAAAATAAATGGGTGAATATTCACCGCTCTGGCAGCCGTCGTTTCTGCCGGTGCCAACCCTTGTAAAGCCAGGCAGCATTTTTTCAAGATCAGTTACCTGGTGGTGCAAGGCTTCCTGAACTCCAATAATATCGGGCATTTCCTCAACAAGATACGTTTCAACAATAGGCACCCTGTTGGGCCATGCGTTGATACCATCGGCAGGGTTGTCGAACCTGATGTTGAATGTCATTACCTTTAATTCGGGTATTTTGTGCTGGCAGGCACCTGCCAGAAAGAGGATAGTGCCAGCCAAAATTAAATTAATCAACTTTTTCATAAGCGGTACTTTAAAATTGCCTAATTACCTGGATGTGTTGCGATGTAAAATGGCCGAAGGCAAAAAAAGAAGCCCCCGATGCGCCAGAATTTCGCGATATTTCCATGGCTTCGTTTAGCTGTTCGGGGGTAAGCGAAGGAATAAACAAGCCAGCATAAACTGGTTTTTTTATTTCAAGTTCTGCAATCTGCTTTTCGAGGTGTTCGCCTATCCAGGGTAGCCCTGCATTGTAAAAATTATGGTACAGCATGGGGAAGTATGCATCGAGCTTCCACTTGCGCCATTCCTGCCTTACGGCTTCCCAGTTGGGGAATACCGCCGCGGTTATGGGTATGTTTCTATTGTGTGCTTCTGGTACAAGGTAATCATTTACAAGTCGGGTAATTGAATCTTGTCTGAACTGCTGCCAGGCTTCATTGGCTGATGGATCTTTAAGGTCTTTAAAGGGGTCAATGCCGCTTTGGTCCTTAAAAAGGGTTCGGCAGGTTTCGCAATAGCAATAATCATACTCAGGATACTCCCGATCCTGTACAATGTTGTAAACTGGCTGCAGGGCTTCGGCAATGATTACATCGGGTAAACGCACATAATCGAGTTGCACTCCGCTCACTCCATTTTTACCAGCCAGCTCTCTTACGTTACCTGATACAAACTCCTTTACCTCAGGGTTGTTAGGGCACATAAAACGGTAATAACCCACATAAGCAGGGTGGGTGTTGGCCGGCTGGCCTAAGCCATTTACGGCATACCATCCGGGGTGGTTTTCAACAAAATACGGATTGTTGTTGGGCATGGTCCACATCCATGCATGCACTTCAATGTCAACTTCCTTGCCAAGTTCTATAAGGGTTTCAAGAAGTGGTTCTTCAACAGGCAGGCGGCTGGTTTCGAACCAGGCCTTATGTGCATTGTAAACCTGAATAAATGCGGCATCAATTTTATTTTCTTTCAACAACTCAAGCCGCATTTTCCAGGTTTGGCGGGTTTGTCCGGAGTCGGGCACAAGCCAAACCCAGTTTTTCCAGCCTTTAGGTGCAATACCGCTTTTGCATGCAAGGCTCAGCAGGTTAAGTGTTGCTAACCCAAGGCCAAAAACTCCGGCCTTCTTTAAAAAAATTCGCCTTTTCATGTTGTTAAATTTTATATTAAACGATAATTTCAATTATTTATGAAGGCATTAACCGGGTTTAATAAAACATGCTTCGTTCATAAATATGTCCAAGGGTTTTCCAAATTCTGCTGTCTTCGGCTATGTGCCAGTTGCCTCTGCCTGTGGGGCAGGGAGCAGAGAGTCTGAACCGTGACCGGGATACGTCGAAACTAATCTGAAACGGTTTGAAAAGTTCAGGATTATCGGGCTTTAATTCCAACAGGTTTTCAGCAAATCGGTTGTGTTTCCAATAGAAAGTATGTTGCAGGTAATACAATTCGCCCAGGGCAAACTTCAGGCGCTCTTCGGGTTTTTCAGTAAACGGTTCTGTGCCGGTGCCGACTCTTTGTCGCGAAAATTGCACGTAGCCCCAAAGCTCGGGCCGGTGCATATCTATAACATGCTGAGGCGACCACACCCAATTGTACTCAGCTAAAGGCCTTCCTGTTTCGGGGTTTCTGCGTTTCTGGTATTGCCCATCCACCACATTGAGTTGCCACTGAACCCTCGAAAAGTTTATGCGCCACTGATCGCCAGGGCGTGGCATTCGTTTTCCAGGGGCTGCTTCGGCCAAAACCTCTAAGGGAAACGCCATTTCTATAACCCACATAGAATCAATATCGGAAGGGTTGTTGAGGGTGCCATGAAGTTGAATGCCAAACCCAAAGCCGGCCACATCCCAGGCGTTGATTGGCAGCCCGCCATTGCGGTAAGGGCTGGTAAGCATTAGATCCCATATAGTGCCTAAGGCATTAATTTGCAGTTCGTAATAATTATGGGTGTCGCCATCGGGATCGATAAAAACCTCGAAATTGTTTTCGTGAAAAATAATGGATTCTCTTTCGGTAAATGTACCCCAAATGTGTGGCTCTTCGAGTTTTGCGGCAATGTATAAATATTGGTCATCCCACAGCATTTTTACTTTCGTGGAATAAAGTGGTGCAGGTTTGGGGGTGCCTTCTATATCCTGAAACTCATTGGTCCATGGTGTATGCTGCCAGCAGGGTTCGTCCAGATTCCCGTCAAGGTTTACCGGGCCAGTAGCCCTGTAAGCCACATAGGTTTTTGGGAAGACTTCAAACAGTATTGCCTGGGCTGCGGCTATGCCTGTTAAATTAACAAAGGAAGCAGCAGCAATTAAAAATCTGATATTTGTTATCACACTGTGCAGTATTAATTTAAACGAAAATCACCTTTTTCCACACTCCAGTCGTTACCAAAAAAACCGCTTGCCCTTACACCATCCAGGCCGTCTCGAAGCCAGTTTACATCAAATACAAGCAGATCGGGAAAGCCTGTTATGCCTGAAAAATAATCGTTGGGAGCAAGGGCCTTCATGCCAACAATACCTGTACCAGCAACAACGCCAACGCTGGCAAAGTCGCTGTCGGGCCGGGGGTAGATATAATAGGTGCCAAGGTTAGTGCCCCTGATTGAATAGTTGCCTATATCTATTTTGCCATTTTCAACTCGAACAGGGGCGTTTTTCAATAGCTTATCCCAAGCTTTGTTATTGCTTGCGTTACCGTAAATGATAACATTGCGGTCTGCGTAAATTTCGGGGCTGAAATCGGTATCGGAAATTATATCAATTGAGCCATTGCCGCGGTAAAGAAAAGTTTCGGCATCAAATCGGGCCTTGTTTTTGTACCATTCATTTTCTTGGGCAGTTCCGCCGGTGGCATATACAAAAACCATGTTGTTGGTAAATGCAAGTTTGAAACCACCGTAACGGGCCGGATGCTTTTCGGTTAATGATGGGGTATTTATTAGCTGCCATTTATGGTTTTGTAACTTCAGGGTTATGTCCTTTCCTGATTCAGCTATTATTTCCTGGCCGTTAACAATAATAACGGGGTGGTCTTGAAAATTAAGCTTTGAAAACATTAGGGTAATTGACTCAATATTTTCGAGCCTCCCGGCAATGGTATCGCCATTTTTTTTCAGGTCAACTGTGCTCACTTCGTAATGCCTTATTTGCTGGTTTACCTGCACCCAGTAATTTGTGGCCGAAACTCCGGGTGATGCCGTACGAAACTCTATGTGCTTTACTTCATTGATGGCCGGTATGGTGTTGTGCTTCATAAAGTCGAACAAGGGAGGCCAGTCCATGGCGTGATCGCCATCCCAATGTGTGGCGCCGGGCTGTTCGTGATAGGTGAAATTATTGTGAAATTTTCCGAGGCGCTCGCGCATCATTCGTGCCTGGTCAATAGGCACTACCATATCAGCATCGCCATGCAGCACATAAACGCCCGATTGCAGGTAGTTGCGCTCAAGGTTCAGTGTGCGGCCAGCCATTGCGCCTCTGTATATCATTTGGTAATGGGGGTTTGTGTGCAACAACGAGTCGGAGCTTCCGCGCCTGTATCCTATAATGTCGGCATATCCGGCTGCAGGGCCTATAGCAGCAAATTTATCGGGGTAGGTGGCGCCCAAAAACCAGCTTCCGTGCCCGCCCATAGAATGGCCGGTTAAGTATGTGCGGGCCGGGTCGGTGGCGAAAATTCTTTTGGCATCAGCCATAACCTCCAGTGCATCAATTCGGCCCCATTCCTCCCAGTTAAATCCAAATGGGCGGCGGTTGGTGGGAGCAACAATATGTGCCCAATCTTTTTGCTTGTACGCGCGGGTTTGATTGCGGGCCTCGACCGATGCCCCGTGGGTGGAAAGCACAAAAGCCTGTCCTGGCAAATTAGATGTAGATGGTGCCACACTATAATATTGTACACTGCCATCGATTTGACTTATAAATGTGCGCTCATGGTGGCGGCTTGCATCCTGCTGGTCTATCTCTATGGTAGTACGGTGCACTTCGGCACCCGCACTGTTGTGCATAGTAAGTGTTGCAAATACCTTATCGGCTCTTGTGCTGCGCCTTAGAGCCGGAATTTTAAATTTTACCTTGCGGGTGGTCGTGGCTATTATTTGATCCATTGGTATAGTAACCGATTCGCCCGATGCAAGGCGGCAGGTAATAGTAAAGCCCTTCAAGGTTTCCTTACCTGCATTTACAACCCTGATTGCGCCCCATTTACTGTTGCGATCTCCCCTGATCAGGGCAGGCAGGGTCATGTCGCGTTTCGAAAATTGAACCACCTGATGGGGCAAAATTAGCCTGGCCGATACCCTTCCAAAGCGCCCATGCGAGAAAAGGAACTGGTTGAGTCCTTTTTTAAGGGTTAAAGGAATTAGCGTCCAGGCATAGTCGTAATGGTCGCCCTCGTGTGGCATTCCATTGATAAACAGTCTTGTGTGGCCGCTGGCATCTAAAAATACTGTGATTTCTTCAGGAGATTCAAATTCGGCATAAACCCAGGCACGCCCAAGGTTACCGGTAAAAACATTGTCCTCGTTGGCTTCTAATGATTCCCATTGCAAAATGGCCGGAGTATTTATATATTGGTCGCTAAGATGCTGCCCTGCTTCGGGGCGAATAAAGCGACCTGTAGCAACCTGCCAGGCTATAATATCCTGGCCGCCTGCCAATACCCCCGGACGGGCCGATCCTCTTAGGGCCAGGCCCTTTGAAAATTCATGAATTATTATACCTTCATCGGTACTTTCAATCCGGTCTTTGCCGAAATATTCAACAATATTTCCGGTGCGTTGCGCATTAGTTTCGGCAAATTGAAAAAATAACAAAACAGAAACTAAAATAGCTTGAAAAAAGTGCCTTGTCATGGGTTTGATTTTTTTTTCAGGTTCTAAATTATTTATTATCTTGCGACCTAAATTGATTTAGGAGCAAAAATAATAACAATTTGATTATGGAAATTTTAAAAATGATTTTTAAAAAAAGCTACCCGGTCAGGCCAATTTTTGCATTATTAATGGTCTTTAGTGCCACATTGTTTTTGGGGGCTTGCAAGGGCACAAAACTTCCGGGCACCCACGATATTGCCATTGAGTGGGAGGTAATAAGCAATCAGTATGCCGAACAACCAGCCGTAAAGGCCAGGTTTGTCATCGAGAACAAAAGCCGCTTTACCCTCGATAGCCAAAACTGGACGCTTTATTTCAATCAATCGCCCCGCAGGATGCACAATACCCAGGAAGGCCCCTTTGCTGTGGTGGAGCATATAAACGGCGACTGGTACCGGATTTATCCTGAAGAGGGTTTTGTATTAGAACCTGGCGAAAAAGTTGAGATAGTTTACGAAAACGCTCACTGGTGGGTAAAAGAATCAGATGCCCCGCGAGGATTGTACTTTGTATTTGTTGACCCAAACGGTAAAGAGCATATTGTTGAAGCGCTAAATTACAGAGTGCTTCCGTTTGAACGACCGGAGCAATTTACGCGTCATTTAAATGACCATTTACCACCCCCGGGGCCTGAAACGAATTTTGCAAATAACGCCGCCCTGAGCCTGGTGCCACAAGAGCAGCTGCCCTTGCTGATTCCCACCCCTTTTAAAATCAATAATAGTGGTACAAGTGTTATTTTCGATTCCGAAATAGTAGTTTTTCATGACGATATCCTGATTGGCGAAGCCCAATTGCTTGCTGCACGCCTCCAGGAGTATGCCGGTGCTCGGGTAAGCCTGCAAATGGGCAAACCAGCCGGTGCCAACTCAATTTGGCTAAAAATGGCCGTTTTCAGCATTAATGGCAGCAATAAAGAAGCTTATCGCCTCAATGTAAATAGCGATAAGACTATTGTAATTGAAGGTAATGACAAAGCTGGGGTGTTTTACGGCATACAAAGCCTTGTGGCAATGCTGCCGGCCGAATTGTATTTGGGCAAAACTACCGGAATTTCCTGGCCGGTGGTTCAAATTGAAGATGCACCCAGGTTTGGATACAGGGGTTTGCATATCGATGTTTCACGAAACTTCCAGCAGGTCGGAACCATTAAAAAACTTATTGATATAATGGCTTCTTACAAGCTCAATGTGTTGCATTTTCACCTTACCGACGACGAAGGCTGGCGGCTCGAGATTCCTGCTTTGCCCGAACTAACCCAGGTGGGCGCCCAGCGACAGCACACTACCATGGCCGCATCGGCACTGCACCCGGCTTATGGCTCGGGGCCTTTTGCATATGCCGAAGGCAGCCATGGAAGCGGCTTTTATTCGCGGCAGCAATACATTGACCTGCTTAAGTATGCCAATGACAGGCACATTAAGGTTATTCCTGAAATAAATCTTCCGGGGCACGCTCGGGCCGCTATCAAAGCCATGGAAGCTCGTTATGAGCACTTTATGGCCCAGGGAAATGAAGCCGCGGCAAATGAGTTCAGGCTTATTGACCCCCAGGAAACTTCAGAATACTACACCGCCCAGCTTTTTAAAGACAATGTGGTAAACGTGGCTCGCGAGTCGGCATACAAGTTTCTTGAAACGGTGCTCGACGAAGTAATAAGTATGTATGCAGAGGCAAAAGCACCACTCGAAATAGTGCACATTGGCGGCGATGAAGTGCCTGCCGGTGCCTGGACAAAATCGCCAATGATCGATGAACTTATGAAAAACCTGCCTGAGATTAAGTTGCATGCCAATATGCACAAATATTTTACGCAACGAGCACTCGACCTTTTCGCGGCACGCAACCTTCAGATGGCCGGTTGGGAGGAAGTAGGCATGTATCGCACCGAAGACGGCACTCATGCCGTTTATCCCGGGTTTTCGGGCGGCAAGGTAATACCTTATGCATGGAACAGTTTGTGGGGGCAGCAGGACCTTGCTTACCGCTTCGCCAATGCAGGCTTTCAGGTAGTGTTGTGCCATGTTACCAATTTCTATTTCGATCTGGCTTACACAAACGACCCGCGCGAACCAGGCCTTTGCTGGGGTGGATTTGTAAATGTGCGCGATGCATGGCATTACAACCCTTTTTACGTGTTTAATTCTACCCTGCGAACCACCATGGGCCAGGCCATAGATCCGCTGGTTGCCTATGCAGGTATGGAAAGACTTAAACCCGAAGCCCGAAAGAATATTCTCGGCCTGCAAGCCCAACTCTGGAGCGAAACAATATTTGGGTCTGAAATGCTCGAACGATATGTGCTTCCTAAATTGATTGGCTTTTCCGAGTCGGCATGGGCGCCCCAAAGGATTTGGGAAACAACTCCTAATGCCACATTGCGAGCAAAACAGGTGGAAGAAGGGTGGAACGTGTTTGCAAATGCGATTGCCCGTAATGAGTTTCCACGACTTTCACGTATTTTCGGTGGGTTCAATTACAGGGTGCCGCCTCCCGGAGCTGTTTTTAAAGATGGTAAAATGCATGCCAATGTTGAGTTCCCAGGGCTTACGGTAAGATACACCTCCGATGGATCGGAGCCAGATGTTAACTCTACCGAATATACCGGGCCTGTAGAATTAAAGGAAGCCGAAATTAAACTAAAAGCTTTTGACGTTACCGGCAAGGGTAGCCTGACGGTAATTCTCAGAAAATAGCTGTGCTGGCGATAAAAAATAAATTTTAACTACCCCATAAATTAAAAATGGAATACTCGAAAAGCAAGCTGCTTGCAATGGTTTTATTAAGATTTGTTGTAGGCTGGCACTTTTTTTATGAAGGTATGGTAAAGGTTTTGAATCCGGCCTGGACGGCAAAAGCCTATCTGCTCGACTCTGGCGGATTTGCAAAACCTTTTTTTGAATGGATTGCCAAAAATCCTTCGTTGTTGCAAATCAACGATTTTGTGAATGCATGGTTGCTAACCCTCGTTGGTTTTTTTCTACTGCTGGGTATTTTGGTCAGGCCTGCGGCAATAGCAGGCATGGTGCTGCTTGCCCTCTACTACCTGTCACATCCGCCCTTTCCGGGAATAGAGTATTTTTTCCCTTCTGATGGAAACTACTTTATTGTTAATAAAACCCTGATAGAGCTGTTTGCTTTGTTTGTAATCTTTAGTTTTCCAACATCCCACATTGTGGGTTTTGAAAGACTTGTTAAAAAATTCTGCACAAAAAGGAAAAATGAACCCTGAAAATAATAAAGACCTTCCTGGCAAAATAAACCGCCGCGACATTATTAAAGGATTGGCCGCCCTGCCTGCCCTTGGCGTATTGGGTTATGGGCTTTTAAAACATATTGGTAGCCTAAAGGCAAATACCTGGCAATTGCCGTCGGAATTTGGATCTGCTGTCCCAAAAAATGTCCCGATGGTTTTGCAAGGTCAAACCATTCGGCTCGGCATTGTGGGCTGCGGCAGCAGGGGAGCTTACCTTTTGAAGGCTCTTGGCTATTTGCCTCCAGGTCGTATTGACGAATACAAAGAGTGGGCACTGGTAAACAAGTATTGGAAAGAATACATGGAAGAGTTTATGGCCCAGGATAACCTGAATGTGAAAATTACGGCAATTTGCGATGTTTTTGACAAAAATGCCGAAAGGGCAATAGAAACCGCTGCCAATGAATACCGAAATGGAACTGGCGGAAAAATGGGCGACCCCCCAAAAAGATTTCTTACCTACCAGGAATTGGTCGCCTCGCCCGAAGTTGATGCTGTGATAATCTCAACGCCCGACCATTTGCATGTGCCGGTAGTTATTGCCGCTGCCCGTAACGGCAAACATGTGTATTGCGAAAAACCTCTTTCGTGGACAGTTGAGGAAACCTATGAGGCGCGAGAAGTGGTGAAGGATACGGGTATTGTGTTTCAACTCGGCCACCAGGGAAGGCAAACCGATAGTTATCACGTGGCACGATCGCTAATTGAGAAGAATGTTATCGGCAAAATTTCGCTCATTGAGGTTTGCACCAACCGCAACGACCCCAATGGAGCATGGGTGTATGATATTGACCCCGAAGCCAACGAAAATAATATTGACTGGAAACAATTTATTGGCCCGGCTCCCTGGCATAATTTCAGCCTGGAGCGTTTCTTTCGCTGGCGTTGCTGGTGGGATTACAGCACAGGGCTTAGTGGCGACCTCTTCACACATGAGTTCGATGCCGTAAACCAAATTCTTGACCTCGGAATACCACACTCGGCCACAGCATCAGGGGGTATATATTTTTTTAAAGATGGCCGAACCGTTCCCGATGTGCTAAATATGGCATTTGAATATCCAGAAAGAGATTTTACACTGCTTTACAGCGCCACCCTTGCCAGCGAAAAAGACCGCGGAAAAGTAATAATGGGGCACGATGGCTACATGAAGTTTGGCCAAACCCTCGATGTTATTGCCGATCCAAAATCGACCCGGTATGCCCGCGAACTGGAAAAAGGGATTATAGCCCCCCACCAAACTATATTTTCGTATGTGCCCGGCCAGGATAGGGTTGATGCCATAACCTCGCCCACCGAAAAATATTTTGCCGCAAGGGGCCTACTTTACACTTTCAGAAACGGAAAGTCTTACGATACATCGCACCTGCACCTGCGCGAATGGCTCAACTTTATCAGGCAAAATAACGGAAAGCAGCCAAGTTGCGACATTGACCAATCTTTTGAAGAAGCAATTACAGCCCACATGGGAACAATTTCTTACCACCAAGGCCGAATGGTGTACTGGGATAAGGCTAACGAAGCAATAGTGATGGGCAAGCCAGCAAGGCTTCAAATATGAGTGCAATAATAAATACAGGTGTGGTAGGTTACGGACTTTCTGGAAAGGTCTTTCATACGCCCTTTGTTCATGCCAGCCCCCATTTCAATTTAATAGCCATTGTTTCAACTGGCCACCAAGCTGCGCAAAGTTTTCCCTATAGCAAGGTATATAAAGCCTTTGAGGAGGTAATTGCCGATGCCGATATTGATTTGGTAGTATTATGCACTCCGCATCAGTTGCATGCAAAGTATGCAATGGCTGCTTTGCTGGCCGGAAAGCATGTGGTGGTTGAAAAACCTGTGGCACTAAGCAGTGCAGAAGTTGAGTTGCTTATGAAAACCGCAAATGAGACCGGAAAAACCATTTTCCCTTACCATAACCGCCGTTGGGATGGCGATTTCATTACCCTGAAGCACATTATTAATGAAGGGTTTCTGGGCGAGGTGCTTGATTTTGAGTCGCATTTCGACCGCTACCAACCAAAAGTGTCAAGGGCAGAATGGCGCTACAATCAGTCTGAAGGTGGCGGTACCCTGTTTGACCTCGGCCCTCACTTAATTGATCAGGCACTTTCACTTTTTGGAATCCCCGAGGCGGTATTTTGCCAATTGCATTTTCAGCGGCCTGGAAGCAAAGCCAATGATGGTTTCGACCTAAGGCTGATATACCCTAAGCTGACCGCAACCCTCAAAGCCAGCGTATTTGTGCGTGAACCAGGGCCACGGTTTCAGGTGCACGGTACACTTGGGTCATTTATCAAATATGGCCTCGACACCCAGGAGGAAAGCCTTAAAAGTGGCATAACTCCTTATGCCCGAAATTTTGGGCACGAACAAAAAAAAATGAACGGTTTGCTGCATTCTGTAGCCCACGATAAATCATTTCGGCTAAGATACCCCACTTTTCCAGGCTGCTATATGGATTTTTACAATGATGTGTTTGCTTCCCTTTCGGGGAAAAAGTTGCCAGAAGTTAAGGTTGAACATGCATGGATGAATATCAAAATAATTGAGACAGCCATTATTAGTCATTTTGAAAAAAGAATCATAAATTTAACGGTTTGAAGCCGCTTGTTAATAATTGAATTAAAAATAATTTAAAATGAACAAACGACGCGAGTTTCTTAAAATGCTTTCACTGGGTGCGCTTTTGCCCCTACATTCATTAAAAGCCCTTGGAAGCACAGTAAAAAATGAAAAAAAGCTTGGCGCCCAGGTGTATTCATTTCGCGACCTGATACGCACCGACCTTTGGGGTACCATTGATGCCATTAGCAAAATGGGTTTTACCGGCATTGAACCTTATGGCTTTGATGGGCGGTTTTTCGGAATAAGCGCCCACGAATTTAAAAAGAAATGCAACCACCTGGGACTCGAAATTTACGGTACACATACCGGCATTACCCAGGCTAATGCTGAATATTTTTGCGAGCAGGCGCTTGAAGCAGGTATGGAGTTCCTAATTTTGCCTTCGATGATGGGCCGGCCAATAGCCACTATTGCCGATTACCAGCGGATATCTGCCGAGATGAACAGTATTGGCGAAATATGCAAAAAGCATAAGATGAGGTTTGCCTACCACAACCACGACTTCGAATTCAGGCCTATTGATGGCATCTTGCCATACGACATTTTACTTAAGGAGACCGAGCCAGGCCTTGTTTCATTTCAGGCCGATACTTATTTCTTTGCAAAAATGGCCCTGAATCCTATCGACTTTTTCAAGAAATATCCGGGCCGTTTTTCGAGTTTGCATGTAAAAGACCTTGGTTTCGATGGCCAAAGTTGTATTGTTGGCAACGGAGTTGTCGATTTTAAAGCCATAATGCAAGCCCGCAGCATTGGCGGTGTAGAGCTACTGGTGTACGAGCAGGAAAATTGTGCCGAAGGTTCAATGCTTTATTGTGCAGAACAAAGCATTCGTTATATTCATTCCCAATTACTTTATTAAAATTTAACAATTATGGAAGAGAACGACAGCAAGAGCAATGCCATGGACCGCCGGAAGTTCATCAGGAACACCGCCGTGGCATCGGCAGGGTTTATGATTATGCCCAGCCATGTAATTTCCGGATTAGGTCACCGGGCTCCCAGCGACAAGCTCAATATTGTAGGGGTTGGCGTTGGTGGCCGCGGAGGTGGCGTTATTAGAGCCGTAAGCAGCGAAAATATCGTTGCGCTTTGTGATGTTGACTGGAAATATTCGAGAAGAATTTTTGAGGAATTTCCTGCAGCAAAAAGATATTACGACTGGCGCGTGATGTTTGACGAAATGAAAGACACCATAGATGCCGTGGTGGTTGCCACCCCCGACCATACGCATGCAATTGTAAGCATCAATGCCATGAAGCTGGGCAAGCATGTGTACTGCGACAAGCCGCTTACCCACACCGTGTGGGAGTCGCGCGAGATGACCCGCATTGCCAACCAATATAAGGTGGCTACCCAAATGGGCAATCAGGGCAACTCCGGAGAGGGAATACGCCAGGCTTGCGAATGGATTTGGGATGGAGCTATTGGCGAAGTACGCGAGGCACATGCATGGACCAATCGCCCAATTTGGCCGCAAGGGCTTGAAAGGCCAAAAGAAACGTTTACACCTCCCGACACCCTAAACTGGGACCTCTTCCTGGGACCTGCTCCCTACAGACCATATCACCCAATATACACGCCCTGGAACTGGCGCGGATGGTGGGACTTCGGCACAGGTGCACTTGGCGATATGGCATGCCATATTATGGATCCAATCTTTTGGGCTCTTAAACTGAAATACCCAACAAAAGTGCAGGGAAGCTCCACCCTGTTCAACACCGAATCGCCACCTCTGGCCCAAGTAGTGCAGTACGTTTTCCCCGCCAGGGAAAAATTTCGCGGACTTGACATGCCCGAGGTTAAAGTGACCTGGTGGGATGGCGGACTGTTGCCTCCCCGGCCAGAGGAACTGCCAGCCGGCGAAGTAATGGGCAGAGACCCCAACGGAGGCTGTTTGTTTATTGGTACAAAAGGAAAACTAATGACCGGTTGCTATGGCAGCAATCCTTTTCTGCTGCCACTCGATTATGATAAAAACTACAAAAGACCTGCCTCCGAATTGCGCCGCGTTACTACAAGCCATGAAATGGACTGGGTACGTGCCTGTAAAGAAAGCCCCGAAAACCGCGTGGAAGCAAGCTCACATTTCGGATACTCGGGCCCAATGAACGAAATGGTGGTAATGGGTGTGGTAGCCGTGAGGCTGCAAGACCTCAAGCGCGAACTGCTATGGGATGGCGAAAAAATGCGTTTTACAAATATAGGCGACAACGATCAGATAAGGGTGGTGCTTACCGACAGATTTGAAATTATTGACGGGCACCCGCATTTCGACACCCGACATGAAACCATGAATGCCAAGGCTGCTGCTGAAGAATATATAAAACGAACATACAGAACAGGCTGGACCATGTAAAAAACAATTATTCAAACTAAAAAACAAACAAAAAAAAGTACAAACATGAAAAAATTGCTCTTATTAACAATGGTATCATTTATTTTGGCATCATGCGGCGGATTGAGGCCAAAAACTGAAGAAGCTGCAGCCGACAACACGCTTACCGAGGCCGAGATTGCTGAGGGCTGGATATTGTTGTTCGACGGCCAAACACCCGGCAATTGGCGCGGGTATAATAAAACCTACTTTCCTAACGGATGGGTAATTGAAGATGGTACACTCAGGTGCATCGGAACAGGAAGGGGTGAAGCCGGTGGGCTCGAAGGTGGCGATATTATTTATGATGAAAAGTTTTCAAATTTTGAACTGTCGCTCGAGTGGAAAGTTTCCCCGGCAGGCAACAGCGGTATTTTTTATCTGGCTCAGGAAAGCCCCGACAAAACCATTTGGCAGACAGCTCCCGAAATGCAAGTTCTTGACAATACCGCACATATCGATGGCCGCAACGAGATGCACAGTGCTGGCGCCTTGTACGACCTGATTGGCGTTCCACACGATAAGGTAAAACCTGTTGGCGAATGGAACCATGCAAAAGTTATTGTATTTAAAGGACAGGTCGAACATTGGCTCAATGGCGAAATGGTTGTAAAATACCACCTTTGGACGCCCGAATGGAACAACATGGTTGCCGGTAGTAAGTTTCCGCAGTATAACCCCAACTGGGCTGAAGTTGCTCAGGAAGGATTTATTGGCTTGCAAGATCACGGTGACGATGTATGGTATAAAAACATTAAACTGAGAAAACTATAATTGATTGGTATTTAAATAAAACTCAAGCCGGCAAAAACCTTTTACCGGCTTGAGTTTTGTTTTGTCTTTTAAGGAGGATGTTTATCGTGAACATATTTTTGCCGCTCCGCTACAACCATAGAATGCTTGTTGCAGCTATTTTATTGGTTTGCTCAGGCCACCTGGCTACAGCCCAGCATCAGCTGGTTGAAGAATTCTGGGAGCCGCTTCGAAGCCGCCCATACCCCCAATGGTTTAAGGATGCCAAATTGGGAGTGTTTATTCACTGGGGGGTGTATTCGGTCCCATCATACGGCGGGCCAGAATCCTATGCTGAGTGGTACCTTCGAGGCTTGCAGGCGGGCGCCCGGAACCGCATAGACTTTATGAAGAAATACTGGGGCCAAGATTTCGAGTACGAGGATTTTGCCCCGCTTTGGAAAGCGGAATTGTTTGATCCCAACGAATGGGCCGAAATATTTGAAAAAGCCGGGGCCAAGTATATTATTTTGGTGGGCAAGCACCACGATGGGTTTTGCTTGTGGCCAAGTCAGTTTGCTCCCGGCTGGAACAGCGTTGATGTGGGCCCGCAGCGCGATATTGTAGGCGAAGTGGCAAGAGCTGTGCAAAAACGCAACATTAAATTTGGGCTGTATTATTCGTTGCCCGAATGGAATCACCCCTTGCACCGCTGGTATATCGACTCACACGATTCCATTCATGATTACATTAAACAACACATGATTCCGCAGTTTAAAGAGGTAGTGGGTACTTACAAACCTCAAGTACTTTTTACCGATGGCGAGTGGTTTAATACCGCCGAAGACTGGCATGCCCGCCAACTTATAGCCTGGTACTACAACCTGGTAGGCCCCGATGCAATCGTGAACGACCGCTGGGGACACGGTGCTGAAATAGGCTTCATTACGCCTGAATACAGTTCAGGACAGGTTCTGACAGACCGCCCATGGGCAGAGGTGCGAGGCCTTGGCCGAAGCTTCGGGCTTAACCGAAACGAAAAGCTGGAGGCTTATAAGACCCCAGCTGAACTAATAAGACTTTTTGTGAGAACGGTTGCTTGGGGTGGAGGTCTTACTATAAATGTAGGGCCTTATGCCGACGGAAAAATCCCGTTGATTCAACAGGAGCGCATTGAAAAATTGGGAGAATGGATACAAACCAACCAAGAAGCCATTTATGCTTCAACCACCTGGAAACGACCAGGGGAAGAACGCCAGGTGACCTTGGAACGAATAGACCCTGAAATTGACTTTAACTGGGTGCGTAACTCGCCAGCTCATCCAATTGCTGAAGATCATTTTACCGTTGAGTGGACAGGCTTTATTAAACCTGATCATACTGCTGAATATCTTTTTTCCGCATTGGCAGATGACGGAATGAGGCTATTTATAGATAAACAGTTGGTGCTCGATATGTGGGTGCCTCAAAAAGAAAGCACAGATTCAGAGGCCATGCGCGAAGACAAAGTGGCATCCCTGCATGGAAAAATTAACCTTGAAAAAGACCGCTATTATCCCGTGCGTATTGAATATTATGAAACCGTGCAAAATGCCCGTATGCATCTTTTCTGGGAAAGCCCTGCTGTGGAAAAACAAATCGTTCCGCAGCGAAACCTTTTTACCAGTGCATCACACACTCAGGGTAACGGCCTAAATGGAGTTTATCGCTCCATGCGCCAGTACATTGCCTATACCCATAACTACGGAAACCTTTATGCGACATGTTTTGAATGGCCCGGAGAAAAGTTGGTGCTTTCAATAGAACGGCCCAAACGGGGTACACGCATAACCATGCTTGGCAGAGATGGAGAATTGCCCTGGAGGTATCGTGACGGGAAGTTATTCATAAATACATCTGTAGTAAAATATAATGAAATGCCAAGCCATTATGCCTGGACCTTTAAAATTGAAAATTATGAATAAGGGAAAAGTTGCTTCGCTTGCCATTCTATTTGGCATTTTAGTGCTTTCGTGCAAACCAGGAGCCGAACCCGAAAATATAAGCATCATTCCCAAACCTGTCGAAACCAGGGTATCCAGAGGCAGCTTCACCATTAGGCCACAAACTCCTCTTTTGTTCGACAATACGGAGCTTGAATCATTAGCGGGTTATGCTTCGGAAATATGGAAAACTTACCTCGGTTTTGGGCTTGAGCCAGACCCGAACAATGGACTGAGGGGGCGAAACATCATAATGCTTTCGCTAAACAAAAGTTATGACCCTGAATTGGGTGATGAGGGTTATATCTTAAGGGTAAAAAAGGACGGGATCAGCATTGAAGGCAACAAACCTGCTGGAATTATTTATGGCATACAAACCATGTACCAGTTGCTGAGCACCAACCTCAACGGAATTTTGCCCCTTGTTTATATTAAAGACTACCCTCGCTTTGGTTACCGTGGCCTTCATTTAGATGTGTCTCGTCATTTTTACCCCGTCGAGTTCATTTATAAATTGATTGATCAGATGGCCATGCACAAACTCAACGTGTTTCACTGGCACCTGGTCGATGATCAGGGCTGGCGCATTGAAATCAAGAGATACCCGAAACTAACCAGCGTTGGTGCGTGGCGCGTTGATATGTCTGAGCTGCATTGGAATTCAAGACCCCTTGTAAACGACCCGGCTCGTGCTTCCTACGGAGGTTACTATACGCAGGAACAGGTAAGGGCGTTGGTGGCATACGCAGCAGCGCTAAATATTACCGTAATGCCCGAAATTGAAATGCCTGCCCATGTAATGTCGGCCCTGGCAGCTTATCCAGAGTTTTCGTGCACGGGCCAAAACCTTGGCGTCCCCCCGGGCGGGGTGTGGCCTATTACCCATATTTATTGCCCAGGAAACGATGGCACATTTACATTTCTAAAGAATATCCTGCTCGAAGTAATGGAGCTTTTCCCTTCGAAATATATACATATTGGTGGCGACGAAGCCGACAAAACCAACTGGAAAACGTGCTCCAAATGCCAGCAACGCATTAAAAATGAAGGCCTTGACAATGAGCAAGAGCTACAAAGCTATTTCATAAAGCGGATTGAGTGTTTTTTGAACGCACACGGCAGGATGTTGATAGGCTGGGACGAAATATTAATTGGTGGATTGGCCCCAAATGCAACTGTAATGTCGTGGAGGGGAGAATCCGGCGGTATTGAAGCCGCAAAAATGGGCCATAAGGTGGTAATGACGCCCGGAAGCCATTGCTATTTCGACCATTACCAGGGCGATCCAGACATTGAGCCGCCGGCCTTTGGCGGATTAACTACCTTGGCAAAGGTTTATTCGTATGAGCCTATACCTGCCGACCTTACTCATGAACAAGGCAGGCTGGTGCTTGGTGCCCAGGCAAACTTATGGACGGAATACATTCCCACTACCGAACACGCTGAATACATGATATTTCCGCGTTTGGCGGCAATTGCCGAAGTGGTTTGGTCTCCAAAAGAAAATCGCGATTGGGGCGACTTCTCTAAAAGGATGCAGGCCCAACACAAGAGATATACGAAAAGAGGCCTAAACTTTTCACTCAGTGCTTTCCAGGTAAAAGCATTGCCCGAAGTCAACACCGAAAATAAAACCCTTCGCATTGCGCTTGAAACTGAGGTGTACGAACCCACCATTCGCTACACCACTAACGGTTCCGACCCTGATGCCAATTCAACCCTGTATGAAGGGCCGTTCGAAATTGATCAGACCACCACTGTGAAGGCAGCAGTTTTTCAGAATGGACAAACCATGCAGCAGGTCATGAAGCGCCACTACAACATACATAAAGCCTTTGGGGCCAAAACAAGCTTAATGTTTCCATACAACCCCAATTATGATGCCCAGGGCAGCCAAAGCATGGTAAATGGCATAAAAGGCAGCCGCAGTTATTCCGATGGCAACTGGCTGGGATTTCTTGGGCAAGACATGGTGGCTACCATCGACCTGGGAGAGCCAAAATCCATTTCCAGAATTGAAGTGGGAACTTTGCAAACTTCAGGCTCGTGGATATTTCTTCCTCAATGGGTTAGCTTCGAAGTTTCTGAAAATGGCCATAGGTATATTTTGCTCGAAAAGGTGTTAAACACAGAAGATATTAAGCAAAGCGAACGATTTGTCAAAAATTTCAAGACAGAAAAACCAACTCAAAACGTAAAATTTGTTAGGGTAACACTAAAGAACCAGGGCGTTTGCCCACCCTGGCATTCGGGCGCTGGTAAGCTGTGCTGGCTGTTTGCCGATGAAATAATAATTGAATAATTGAAATTAATTCTATGAAAAAGTATTTGAATTTCCTGGTGTTTTCAATAGCTATTGTGGTCCTGATTCTAACAGGATGTAGCACAAAACAAAAAAGCACCTTTAGGATTGCTGACGGACAATTTCTTATCAACAACCAGCCCACCATGTTTTTTTCGGGTGAGATACACCCGGCTCGAATTCCGCGCGAATACTGGCCGCACCGCCTGCAAATGGTACGATCTATGGGCATGAATGCCATTAGCATTTATATGTTTTGGAATGTACATGAACCTTACCGCGGGCAGTTCAATTTTGAAGGCCAGGCCGACATTGCCCACTTTATTCGTTTGGCGCAGAAAGAAGGCCTGTGGGTATTTCTCAGACCCAGCCCCTATGTTTGTGCCGAATGGGAATTTGGCGGTTACCCTTGGTGGTTGCTTAAAGAACCCGACCTGAAGGTGCGCAGCAAAGATCCACAGTTTATTGATGCATACCGAAATTATGTGAAACAAGTTGCAAACCAACTTACTCCGCTGCTCATACAAAATGGTGGCCCCATAATTATGGTTCAAATCGAAAATGAATACGGCTTTTATGGCAACGACAAAAAGTATCTTGCCTTAAACCGCGACATTTTCATTGAGGCCGGCTTTTCAGGTGTGTTATTTACCTGCGACCCTCCCTCGACCATCGATGCCGGCCACCTTCCCGGCCTTTATGCCGCTGTAAATGGTGGTGCAAGCCAGCAGATGGTTAAGGCAACCCAGGACAGGATAAATGGATCCGGACACCCCTATTTCGTATCTGAATGGTACCCAGCATGGTTCGATGTGTGGGGAAAAAGACACCACACATCTTCTGTGGAAGCCTTTACCCAGCACCTTGACTCCATATTCTATTACGGCATTTCGCTCAATATGTACATGGCGCACGGAGGTTCCAATTTCGGATTTATGAATGGTGCCAACTTCGACACTTACATGCCATATCAGTCGCAGACGCAGAGCTACGATTATGATGCACCCATTAATGAGGCCGGAAATCCAACTCCCAAATTCTGGGCCTACCGCGAGTTGGTGAAGAAATATGCCCCCGAGGGTAACCACATCCCTGATGTGCCCCAGCCAAAGCCTTCCTTGGCCATTGAGCCTTTTATGCTAAACCAGGCATCCTTTATTGAGACCCGGCGCCCCCCGGTAATAAAATCCGAACGCCCGCTGAGCTTCGAAGATATTGACCAGGGTTATGGCTTTGTGCTCTACGAAGCACAACTCCCCGAAGGTAGTGGCTGGCTGAAAATTAAGCAATTGCGCGACTATGGCATTGTGCTGCTTGATGGTAAACGGATCGGCATAGTAGACCGGCGTACCGAACTCGATTCCATTTACCTTAATGTTACTGCAGGTGGTGCAAAGCTTTCTTTATTCATCGAGAACCTGGGAAGACTCAATTTTGGTACTTTCCTGACCGATAATCGCAAAGGGATAACCGAAACCGTTGTCTTTAACGGAAAGGAAATACTGAATTGGGAAATGTATGGCTATCCTTTTAAAAGTCTTCAGCCCTTCACATTTTCTGCCGAAGAGCAACCTGGCAAGGCCTATGAGTGGCCTGTGCTGCGCAAAGGCGAGTTTTACCTTGATGAAGTGGCTGATACCTATTTCGATATGCGTGAGTTTGGTAAAGGCAGCCTTTGGATCAACGGCCATCACATTGGTCGCTACTGGCAGGTAGGTCCCCAGCAAACCCTTTATATTCCGGCTCCATGGCTAAAAAAGGGCAAGAATGAAGTGGTTGTTTTCGAAATGCTGAAAACCTGGCAGCAGGAGCTACAGGCCATCGACCATCCCATTCTCGATCAGTTGAACAAAGAACTGTTTGTCGGACCAACTGCTGTGCAGCAAATCCAGTATTAATATGAAGTTTTACAGCCATATTTTTTTCGTTTTTTGCCTTGCAGCAATGGCTTCTCTCGCTTCATGCAAGCGCAGCGTTTATTACGAAAAAAAGGTGGTATTTGAAGAAGGCTCCACTCTCCAGGAAAAAGTGCATAAAGCAGCCCATTTGGTGCCAACCACTCAGCAACTGGCTTGGCAGCAGCTCGAATATACTGCATTCATTCATTTTGGCATTAATACTTTTGTTGGGCGCGAGTGGGGCGATGGTACCGAACCGCCCCATAAGTTCAATCCCACTGAGCTTGACGCCATGCAATGGGTGCAAACATTTAAGGAAGCTGGTATGAAAATGGTGATTCTTACGGCCAAGCATCACGATGGTTTTTGTCTTTGGCCTACCGAAACTACGTCACATTCGGTTAAAACTTCGCCATGGCGCAATGGGAAAGGCGATCTGGTACGCGAAGTGAAGAATGCCTGCGATGCGCTTGGAATGAAATTCGGGGTATATCTTTCACCCTGGGATCGCAACGCCGTGTCGTATGGCGATTCGCCACGATACAACGAGTTTTTCGGCCAGCAACTTACCGAATTGCTCACTTGGTATGGCCGGGTAGATCAGTTTTGGTTTGATGGCGCTTTTAGCGAGAGCCTCGATGGACGCCAACAGGTTTACGATTGGGCCTCGTACTACCAACTTATTTACAGTCTTCAACCCGAGGCTGTAATTGCAATTATGGGCGAGGATGTACGCTGGGTTGGCACCGAAACCGGATATGGCCGGGCCACCGAGTGGAGCGTTACAGCCTATGCCCCGGGAGGGCAACCCAAAATGATGGCCATAAATGAACGCCTTGGTCTTGATGCCATGACTCCCGACCTGGGCAGCCGCGAACTGATCAATAGGGCTGACAGGCTATTTTGGTACCCCGCCGAAGTGGATGTGTCCATTCGCCCGGGCTGGTTTTACCATGCCCGCGAAGACAACCGCGTAAAGTCGCTCGCCAGCCTGGTCGATATCTACTTCAACTCCATTGGCATGAACGCCGTGCTGCTGATAAATGTGCCGCCAGACCAACGCGGCCTTATCCACCAAAATGATGTGGCAAGGCTTATGGAATTCAGGCAATGGATAGATGCCGCTTTCGCGGAAAACCTTTTGCTCAAGGCCCGCCCAAACAAACGCAAGGTAAGCGCCGCTATCAATGGCAACACCCGAAATTATTTCACAGTCAGGCGCTTCCCGGAAACGGTGGAGTTTAACCTTGGCCAATCAGTGAAGTTCGATGTGGTGGAGTTGAAAGAATACATTGCCAAAGGGCAGCGGGTTGAGTCATTTGTGGTTGAAGCCATGATTGATGGAAAGTGGAATGAAATAGCCATTGGAACAACAATAGGCTATAAGCGCCTGCTGCGATTTGCTCCTGTCATTTCTGACCGGATCAGGATTATTTTTAAAGAAGCCAGGCACCATGCACTGATTTCCGCATTGGGCTTGTATTTGACGCCCGAGATACTTACAGACCCTGTTTTTACCCGCGATAAGGACGGGCTGGTAAAAATTTCTTCAGAAACGGAGTTTCCGGTTATAACCTACACCCTCGATGGAAGCGACCCAGGTCCCGGATCGACAAAATATCAAATGCCATTCCCGCTTCCCGAAGGCGGAACCGTGAAAGCTCGAGCCTTTATCAACAACTTTAAGGTATCAGGCAGCATCATTACCGAAACTTTCGATTTAAGTCCTGCAAAATGGACAGTGGTAGTGGCTAGCCCCGGTCATCAGATGTTCCCTGGTGAATTTGCCATTGATGGCGATTTTTCTAACATGTGGCTCACTCCCTGGGATGGTCAGGTTAAAGCGCATCCGCACAGTATAACGGTTGACATGGGCGAAACCCTACTGCTGAAAGGATTCACATACAATCCCCGAACTGATGGCAACCTTACCGGTACAGTGCTCAGATATTCCTATGAAATCAGCCTTGACGGAAAACATTGGACTACAGTCGTTAACTGGGGCGAATACAATAATATGATCAACAATCCTTCGCCCCAAAAGGTGATGTTTACGACCCCAAGTCTGGCAAAGTATTTTCGTTTTACAAGCCATCAGGCTATTTTCAATGAACCATGGGTTTCGGTGGGTGAGATTGGAGTTATTACCCGATAATTTGAACATAGAATGAAAAGACTAATTGGCTTTGTTCTGATTGGACTCGCTTTTCAAGCCTGTTCGAAACGAATCGACAAAACCCCTGAGTTGGTTCTGTGGTACGATTCTCCGGCGTCCGATTGGATGAAGGAAGCCCTACCTATTGGTAATGGCTATATGGGCGTTATGTTTTTTGGAAACCCCGAACAGGAGCAACTTCAGTTTTCAAACGGCTCGTTGTGGGCCGGTGGTCCGGGTTCTGGCACACAATACAATTTAGGGTTAAGGCAGGGTGCTTTTCGCTTTCTTTCGAAGATAAGGGATTTACTCGAACAAGGCAATACAAACAAAGCCTTTGAAATCACAAGTCAGCAAATGAGTGGCGTTATTCACCCGCGCGAAGGGCTTGGATTTGGCGATTTTGGCGCCCAGCAAACCATGGGCGACTTGCTGGTAAGTGTTAAGAATCAGGGCGAAATATCAGGATTTAGAAGAGAACTGAATTTGAACAAAGGAAGAGGGAAAGTGAGTTATGTAGCAGGGGAGGTAAACCATACGCGGACATTCTTTGGAGTTTACCCCCTTAAGGCCATGGTGTATCATTTTGAAAATAATGCGCCGGGCGGAACCGACTATTCCGTTGAAATAAAAACACCTCACCCCATTGACAGCATCCGGTTTATTTACGGAATAATGCACCAATATGGCCACGTGGCCGACAATGGCCTGGACTTTCTTACATCAGTAATCGTTGAAACCGATGGAGAAAAATATTTTGAAAGTGGGAAGATTCTAATAAAAAATGCTAATTCGCTTACGCTGAAACATACCGCATTTACCGCTTATGAGCACCAGTTTCCAAACTATCGGAATCCAAACTGGCTAAGTGAAGCATTGCCTGTGCTGGAAAGGCTCTATGGTACCGATTTTCAGCAATTAAAGAACATTCAGCAGAATGATTACGCAAAACTTTTTGATCGCGTTAAGCTCGAAATTGAAGGTCCATCGAATGAACATTTGCCTACCAATCGGCGTCTGGAACTTTATTCTGAAGGCCAGGCAGATACCGGTCTGGAAGTGTTGTATTTTCAGTTTGCCCGTTACCTGATGATCTCTTCGAGCCGCCCGGGAACGCTCCCCATGCACCTTCAGGGCAAGTGGAACAACAGCACCGATCCACCCTGGGCTGCCGACTATCACACCAACATCAATCTGCAAATGCTTTACTGGCCGGCTGGGGTAACCAACCTTAACGAGTGCCATATTCCGCTTTTCGACTATTTGGAAAAACTTGTTGAGCCAGGACAGCTTGCTGCACGCGAATTTTTTGGCACCCGAGGCTGGGTTGTCAACACCATGAACAATGCCTTTGGCTACACCTCGCCGGGCTGGGGGCTGCCCTGGGGCTATTTTCCCGCTGGATCGGCATGGCTTACCCGACACGCCTGGGAACACTTCGAATTTACGCAGGATACGGCTTTTTTGAGGAATACAGCATTTCCGCTAATGCAGGAAGCGGCCCTTTTCTGGAAAGATTATCTTACCGGGAACAAGGAGGGATGGCTGGTTTCAGTGCCATCCTTTTCGCCCGAGCATGGTGGAATTTCAATGGGCGCTTCAATGGACCACCAAATCGCCTGGGACTTATTCAACAACAGTGCAAAAGCTGCTGAAGTGCTGGGATTGGAGCATATAGTGGCAGAGAATTACAAAAGCTTTCGCGACCGTATCAGTCCGCCACGCATTGGCCGATGGGGGCAGTTGCAGGAATGGATTGAAGACGTAGATGACCCGGAAAACACCCATCGCCATGTTTCTCACTTGTTTGCCCTGCACCCTGGGCAGCAGATCAGCGTAAACCTGACTCCGGATTTGGCTGATGCCGCGCGCATTAGCCTTGAAGCTCGCGGCAAGGAAGGAACTGGCTGGTCATTGGCCTGGAAAATCAACCTTTTTGCACGCCTGCAGCAAGGCAATGAAGCGTATGAACTTTTGCGCAGGCTGCTCAGGCAAGTGGGCACCAACGAAGCTAATATGGGACTTGGCGGAACCTACAACAATCTTTTGTGCTCCCACCCGCCATTTCAACTCGATGGCAATATGGGAGGCGCGGCAGGTATGGCCGAAATGCTGCTGCAATCGCACGAAGACAGAATAGTGCTATTGCCTGCCTTGCCCGATAGCTGGAAGAGCGGAAAAGTTAGCGGCCTGAAAGCCAGGGGCGGTTTTGATGTGGATTTTGAATGGGAAAACAGAATGGTGAAATCGGTAATTATCAAAGGAAATCCCGGATTTAAGGGGCTGGTAATGATCAATGGTCGTCGAAAACCTTTTGAAATCCCTGGATCGGGGATTATAACATTCTAAAATCCTATAATCTTGCCACCCCTTCGGGGTTTGGAACTAATGAATAACCCAAACAGGAATTTTTTGAACCCCGAAGGGGTGAAATGATTATAGAAATGCATGATTACCAAACCCATTAAACCCCGAAGGGGTGACATGATAAAAAATTCCATTATTTTTAAAACCTGATGTTAACAAAATATGTCACCCTTTC
>CAYGDW010000022.1:0-37634 GCA_964348755.1 uncultured Bacteroidales bacterium
AAATTCTACCCTTTTTTACTTTATCGGACAATAGTGATATTATAATTAAACATTGTTGTAGCCGCGAGGAGGTGTTCATTAGCTGGGAATGGCCCACCCATTAAAAAATTCATTATATTTCGAAAGCCAAACCCATTGACTTCCGATCTATTTCAACACATAACAAAAAAAGGTTATGAAACGAAAAGACATCTTTACCATTCCCAATCTGCTGGGCTTTTACCGGCTATTCATGTTCCCGGTTATCCTGTACTTTATTCTTTCGGGGAAAGAAAGCCTTTTCGCGATTTTTTTGGTTATTAATCTGTTTACCGACGTGGCCGATGGCATCATTGCCCGCCGGTTTAACATGGTAAGTGAATTCGGGGCCAAGCTCGATGCACTTGCCGACAACTTCACTTATTTTTTAGCATTCCTGGGGTTGATTGTATTCAAAATCAACGAATTTATGCCCCATATTGTAAGCTTTTCAATCTGGTGTTGCTTAATGGTTTTTTTGGTTGTACTCTCGCTTATAAGGTTCAAAGGCTTTACTAGTTTTCACCTGTATTCTTTTAAAATAGGCGGGTATATACAGGGAGCCTTTTTCATTCTGCTTTTTGCATACGGCTTTATTACGCCTTTGTATTACTTTATGGTTGTATTGGGCATAGGGGCAGCCATTGAGCACATTAGCATTCAATTATTGCTAAAGGAAACCCGCTCAAATGCCAAAGGCCTTTACTGGGTGTTGAAAGAACGCAAACCCAATAGGAGTCAAAAACCCCGGATGCCAGGTTAAATTAGCAATAACATTATATATATCCGCAAAATGTTTTAACTTTCGGAAGTATTCTAAGGGTTTTTCGATAAAAAGCAGGTGTTCAGTTGCTTATAATTTGCAATTAACAGTGCGAGTCAAGTTTCATAAATAATTCTGCATGGTTTTTCACTCAGCTTTTGAGTACAGCTACCTTTGGCTGCCACTTATTGGTTTTATAATTGGGCTATCGGCAGCAATGACAGGCGGAGGCGGCGGGTTCTTTTTTCCGCCGGTTTTGATTTTGTTTTTTAATGTGCCTGCCCAGGTTGCAGTTGCCACATCACTGGCTTCAACCCTTCCTATATGCCTGGTAGGATCGTTGGGGCATTACCACAACGGCAATATTGACCTGCGAATGGGGTTGGTTTTTGGCACTGCCGGAATTTTTGGTGCCCTGCTGGGAGCCAGCATTACAGGCCTTTTGTCGGCCGAAACCCTGAAGAACACTTTTGGGGTTTACTCAATCCTGCTGGCATTTATTATGGTAATAAACAATTACAACGACAAAAAAGCCCGGGCCCGAGGAAAAGAAATCCCAGGCGGCTATGCATTAAAAAGAACTGCAAAAGGTGCCCTTTATGGCTTTACAGGTGGGCTTATTACCGGAACTTTTGGCACCAGCGGAACCGCGCCGGTACTGGCAGGCTTGTTTGCGCTGCGTTTACCATTAAAACTGGTGGTTGGCACTTCGCTTGTGGTAATATTTATTAATACGCTATCGGCACTTGGGGCGCACTTCCTGGTGGGGCAAATTGACCTCACCCTGGCATATTTCCTGGCTGGGGGTTCAATAATTGGCGCCCTTGCAGGCCCCCGCCTCTTTTCTAACCTGAAAATTGGCAAAGCCGAAGGAAGTATCAAGCAATGGTATGCTTTTGCAATGATCGTGTTTGGAATTATAATTATTTTGACTTAATGGGTGACTCCCTACCAAAACAAAATGGCATGATAAATACCATATACCTTATTATTATTATCTACTTTTTTGCAGGGGCGCTGGCTTTTAATTTTATAAACAAAAAAAAGGAGCCAGAACTGGCCCGGCAAAGCTGGATGAAATTAGGAAGTTATTTTGTAATCATTAACCTGACATTTTTCAGCATTGTAGTTAATCAGGCAGTTTTCAAGGTTTTGGCAATAATCATTGCAGGCGTTGGGCTGTTTGAACTGTTCAGATTGTTTTTTCAATCAGGATTTCGCAAAAAATTGTTCTTTCTGATGTTTTTGGCGGGGTTCATGGCGTTTTGCCTCGGGTTTTTGGTGTTTAGCCGTTTCGAAACGGGCCTTGTACTATTTACCTTTTTAATATTATCTGTTTTTGATGGTTTCAGCCAAATTTGCGGACAGTTGTTTGGCAGGCAGAAGATTTTCCCGAAAATTAGCCCCAACAAAACTACCGAAGGGCTTATTGGCGGGGTGTTGATTGCCGTAAGTAGCGCTATGCTGCTCGAGGGTCTTATTAATACAACGCACATTGTAGCCATGCGTATGGCAGTGGGCATTGTGGTTTTTGCGCTGGTTGGCGATGTAGCCACTTCATGGTTCAAAAGGCAATATGGCGTTAAAGATTTCAGCCGGCTTATACCCGGCCACGGAGGATTTCTTGACCGTTTCGACAGCCTGATTGGTGGGGGTGCTTGGATCGCATTTCTTGAATTCTATGTGTATTGAAGCCTTTTTAAGCATCTTTCAAAAACACATAAAAATGAGAATGAAAAAAACCGACCTTTGCTCCCGCGCTGCAGGATGAAGTAAAGGGAAAAGGCCTTTTCTGGCTTATGAAAGAAAAGAAAAAAGATAAAACTACTTAAGAATGCCTATTGTAATTGTCAGCGACTTTGCCAATCCCGAACCCTGGATCAATGCCCTGAAAAAGGCAGCACCCACGGTAGAAGTGACCACGCACCGGCAATTGAACGATTTTTCGGGGGTTGAATTTGCGCTGGCATGGAACCACCCTCCGGGCATTTTTATGCAATTTCCAAGTCTTAAAACAATTTCATCGCTTGGCGCAGGTGTAGACCATTTGCTCAATGACCCCCAAATACCTGCACACATAAACATTGTGCGAATTATTGACCCCCTGCTTTCGAACGATATGTTTGAATTTGCACTTGCAATAGCAATGAACCGCCTACGTTTGCTTACTCACTTTCGCGAAAACCAGAAGCAAAAAATCTGGAAAAGGCAGCGCTACCTGCGCATTGCCGATGTAACTATTGGTGTAATGGGAACTGGGGTTATTGGCAACCATGTGGCTGAAAATCTTGCAAGGGTAGGTTTTTCAGTGTCGGGCTGGAGCCGCACTCCGGGAGTACCCAAGTTATACCCGAAATATTCAGGCATGGCAGAATTGCCAGATTTTCTTAAATCAAGCGATATTTTAATTTGCCTGCTTCCCCTTACACCCGAAACCCGGGGAATCCTAAACGAAAAGACGCTGAGTATGCTTCGGCAAGGAGCATGGATAGTAAACCTGGGGCGCGGAGGCTTGCTTGTTGACGATGACCTGATAAGCCTGCTCAACAATGGCCACTTAGAGGGTGCTAACCTCGATGTGTTTCATAATGAACCCCTGCCAGGTTACCACCCTTTTTGGACTCACCAAAAAGTATTTATTACACCCCATATTGCCAGCCTTACCGACCCGGAATCAGTATCAATGCAGATTGTGGAAAACTATTACCGCACCCTTCAAAACCGGCCACCCTTGAACCAGGTTGACCGGCAAAAAGGTTACTAAAAGCCTCTTGCTAAATTTTCCGCGAAAGCGGCCACCAAAAAATAGTGTATATTCGTTTGGATTTTATAAAATGTGCCCTTATGATTGACCTGAGTGGAGTTTTTCCGCCCCTGCCCACGGCATTTGACAAAGACGAAAACCTACGGCCCGACAAGATCCGGTTTAATATTGAAAGGCTAAGCAGATATGAACTTTCGGGCTTTTTGCTGCTGGGCTCGAATGGCGAACTTAGCATGCTCAACCACAAAGAAAGGATTGAAACCTTGCATGTGGGCCGAGAGGCCATTGAGCCAGGCAAACTTATGCTGGCTGGCACCGGATGCGAATCGACCCAAGAAACCGTTGTCCTAACGCGCGAAGCCGCTAAAGCCGGGGCCGATGCTGCCCTGGTACTAAACCCTTTTTATTACAAGGAGCAAATGACCCACAACGCCCTGGTAATGCATTTTTTTACAGTGGCCGAGGCAGCAACAATTCCGGTGGTTATTTATAATATGCCATCAAATACAGGCATTGACATGAGCGCCGAAACAATTTTAGCCATTTCGAAGCATCCCAACATTATTGGGCTGAAAGATTCGGGCGGCAACTTGGTGAAAATGGGGCAAATTATTGGGCAGGCAAAAGAAGGATTTCAGGTGCTGGCTGGCTCAGCCGGGTTTTTGCTGCCGGCTTTGGCTATAGGGGCAGTGGGCGGCGTTTTGGCCCTTGCCAATATTGCACCCAGCCCTTGCATTGGCATTTTAAAGGCTTTTGCCCTGGGCCGCATGGATGAAGCACGTGCCATACAGCTAAAACTAATACCACTTAATGCCGCAGTAACACGACAATGGGGGGTTGCTGCACTCAAAGATGCCATGCAGCATTGCGGCTTGTATGGAGGCCCCGTAAGAAAGCCACTCCTGCCAATTACGGCCGACCTAAGAGAAAAGGTGTTGGATTTGATGAAAGAAAACCAGATTTGCTCAAACGATTAGCCTGAATGAACCATTGTGTTATTATTTTCGTTAATTTGTTGTAACCTGAATTTTTTTTCATGCGCTTATTTGCTTTAGCCTTCATTATGCTAAACTCAATAGCCCTATACGCCCAACGCCCTACCCATGTGCCTGGCCCGCAAGGACCTGTGCGATTTTTTGAATCGCCTGCCAATATTATCATGTATATTGTGCTGCCCCTTGCCATAATCGTTTTTTATGTGATGTGGCAAAAATGGTTGCGCAAAAATCAACGCGATAAAGAAGGAAAGGGTTAGGTTTTAACGCCTTGCATAGGCCAGCTTCAGCCCAAACGAAAAATGTATGGGCAGGCCAGGGTAAAAGTACCTTGGGAGCGAGCCCCCAAACGAAGGGGCATTGACCAAAATCATTGACGCGTAATGCTGATTGCTAAGATTGTTAACAGCCCCAAAAGCATCAACGCTCCATTTTTCTAAATCCTTTTTGTATCCAATCCTTGCATCGAGCACATGGTAGCCGCCTGCATAGCGGTTGTTGAGGTCATTCATGGGCATGCGCCCGGCAGTGGTAAGACCGGCACTGGCATATAGGCCACCTGAAAACACAAAATGAATACCCGCATAAAAAACATGATCAGGTATTCCCGGAATTTTTTTTCCCGAATAATCGATACCGCGGTCAACATAATCCGAAAACCGGAAGTGGTTGTAACTGTATACCGATCGCCATCCAACCTCTTTGAGGCTGTACCATATTTTGCCCGTAGTGGCCTTTTGAAATAAATTTCCACTCAATTCAGCCTCAAGGCCCTGGTGTACCGAGCGACCGGCATTTTTACCAACCCAGGCATCGGGGCCAACCCTTTCGGCTACTAGCAAATCCCTAACATGCATTCGATAAATGCTAATGTCGTAAAACAACCTGTTCCTTAACACACCTCCCCTAAAACCTGATTCATAACTCCAGCTTTTCTCTGGCAAAATGCCAGGATTCACAAGTCCTTCGGGAGTTAGGGTTTCTGCAAGCGAAGGAGGTGAAAACCCATGGCTTATTGAGGCAAACACCGCATGGTAATTGCCCAGCCGGAAGTTTGCGCTTAGGCGCGGCGAAAGAATAAGGCCATAAGTATAAACTGAGGAACGGTCAATGCCGCCAATCTTGTGCAGATCGCGGTAATTTATACGGTTGGTATTGGCATTGAGCCCAGCCGAGAGGGTTAGCCATGCATAGTCTAAGTCGGCCTGGGCAAAGAAGTTGAAATATCGAATACCTTCGCGGTTGTTGCTGGTTAGTGCGCCCTTATAGCCAGCACCGCCGGCATTTTGGAAAGTTTTGTATCGAAAATCTTCGAAAAACAATTCGGCACCACCCATAATACGCCATTGAGCCATTCCCCACTGCCCAAACCAGTTTAGTTTTGAACGGGTGCCGGCACTTTCGCGCCCCTGATATTGAAAATCCCAGGGTCGGCGCTCCGTTTCGTAATGAAGTGTTGAAAATACACTCAGGTCGAGCAAAAGCCCTGAACCAATCTGGTGAGTTCCCGACAAGCCCACAAGCAGCTTTTGGGTGTCTTCAAATCCGCGCGCATTGAGCCAGTTGCGAGCCGCAGCACGTGGGTTTTCAAAAAACGAAACACTGTCGATAGAGCTTGGAATAAAACCCTTCATATCGGTAAAATACACAAGAGCGGTGCCTCGGGTATGGTTTCCCAACTTTAACTGACCTACACCTGTAAGGGCGTCGCGGCGGTAACGGCTGTTCTGGCGGTAACCATCCATTGTGGTGCGGCTGTAAACAAGGCTGCCAGAAACATTTTCCCGGTTCCCATCGAGCAACAGGCTGTTGCGAAGCAGCCCAAACGATCCGCCCTGAAACGAATTGGAAATTCCGGTTGCCCTTTGCGAAGTCTGACGGGCAGTAATTACAATGGTGCCACCCAGGCCGGCGCCGTATGCACTGGTAGCTGGGCCTTTTATGATTTCGAGGCGCTCGATAATTGAAGGGTCAATATGCTCAACAACCGAAAACCCAGAACCATTGGTTAGTGGAATATTATTAAAATAGGCTCTTATTTTGGCTGTAGAAAATGGCTCACGAGCTCCTATGCCGCGTATGGTAATGCGACTGGTGCTCAAGGTGCCCGAATGGGCAAACACCCCGCTGACCTGATTGAGCAATGGCAACACCGTAACCGAACGCGAACTCTCAATCTGACCAGGGCCAATCAGCGACACTGACCCAGGCGTGGAAAGCATACGTCGGGAAACATTGAAGGCCGATACAACAACCTCCCTGAGGGTATGCTCGCCTAAGGGAGCCTGATCAGTAATTTGCCCCTGCAACAAAACCGAAAAAAAAACAGAAAGCAATAAAAATAAAACGCTTTTCCTCATAATGAAATTTATAACAAAAAAGTGAAACGGTTGTTGAGAAATATCATTGCTTTTTTTTGATACGATATGTTGTATATTAAAGTATTTTCGTAATATTGCAAATAAAATGTAACACTTTATGAATTATTCTGGCAGAAAATATTTGGCATTGATGAACGCTGCGCGTGAGCTTTTCTGGAAACATGGAGTTAAAAGAGTTTCGGTTGAAGAAGTTTGCCATAAAGCTTTGGTAAGTAAAATGACCTTTTACCGCTATTTCGCAAATAAATTGGAGCTCGCCAAAGCTGTTTACAACCAGGTGGCTGATGAAGGGGTTTTAAAGTTTAGGGAGATTATGACCGACGAAGCCACCTCGCCCGTGGAAAAGATGCAGCTAATGCTTAAAATGAAACTTGCAGGCACCAATGATATCAGTCGCGAATTTCTCAAAGATTTTTACAGCAATCAGGAATTGGGACTTTCGGCCCATATCGAAGCCAAAAGCATGGAGGTGTGGAATGAAATAATAAACGATTTCAGGGTAGCCCAGCAAAAAGGATGGTTTCGAAACGATTTTAAACCCGAGGCGTTTCTGATTATGACAAGCAAAATTAGCGAACTGATAACCGATGAGCGCCTTTTGCAAATGTTTAACAGCCCGCAGGAGTTAATAATGGAGCTATCAAAATTCTTCACATTTGGAATAATGCCCATTTCTGAAGAAACGAACATGTTTGCAAATTAAACACAAACACCTATGAACCGAAGTTCAGCGAAGCTAATATAGCAAACATGGAGTTCACTCGTTCCGCCTATGGCAGGACGAGTCAGGCTATCCGACCTTAATTTAAAAATTATTTACAGATGAAACGAGCATGATTCGTAAACACAAACAAGGATAAAAATTTATCATGCGAGTTCCATCCGACCTTAATCATAAAATTATTTACGGATGAACCGTGAGAGAAGTGATGTAAGGTATTAGCAAGAGTTATGCTGAAGTTCGAAAACCAGATGGGGATTTACTCCCCGTCAACCGACCGCACATTCAGATTTCGGGCCACATGCTGCGGCAATCGGTTATGGGTTTAGACCTTTCGTACGAAGACATGACGGCAGATTGCAAACCGGCCGACGTATATACCGCCGAACTGGTTGGCCTTGAAAATATTGATAGCAGGCCCTCCTTTGTTTTGAAGTTAAGGGCTAAAGTGCCTGAAATTGCTTACGATTAGCGCAAGATTTGGATTGTTGCCAAAAAGTATGTGCTCCTTAAAGAAGAACTATTTGCCAAAAGCGGTCAATGGCTTAAACAAACCACCATGACTGAAGCAAAACAAATTCAAGGCCGTTGGTTTCCTGCTGTAGTGCTTTATAAAGACATGCTGAGGCAGGGCGGTGGCACCCAATTTCGAATGAACAGTATTAAGTTTAACCTAAACATTCCTTTTCATATTTTCAGCAAGGCTGCTTTAAGACGGTAAGTTATGCATAAACGATTTTCAGGCTGGATCAGCCGTAAGGCAAACGGAAGGGTTGTTATCGCTTTTTTAGTCCTCCTGTTGTTTTTCAATTTTGGATTATTCCCTTTTTTAACAATACAGTTTGGTCCGGGTCACGATCTGCCCATACTCGATCTGATGTTTGGCTTTAGCCCCGAACAGGCCTATGATACCATTTCGGCCTATGGCCAAACCGGCCGAAGCGGCGCAATAATTACCACCGCTATTGCCGACAGCATTTACCCTTTAGTTTACGCTGGCCTGCTTGCACTGTCAATAAGTTAGATTCTGAATGGCATACCTTTGAAAAACAGAAAATGGAATTACCTGAATTTGCTGCCATTTGCCGCACTTGTTTTTGATTTTGTTGAAAATGGCGCAATCATTACCTTACTGGCAACCTATCCCCAACAAAATATTCTTATGGCACGCGTTGCTTCTGTGGCAGGCATAATGAAGTGGGCAATGGTTGTGGTTGGCGCGGCAGCGCTTGTAATGGTTGTATTATTGGGAAGAATTAAACCTTGTTTTATGGATTGGAAATTATCAAAACACAAATGATTTCGCAACCCACCCCTAAATTTTTAACCGAGAAAAATACAATGAACTGTAGCATAAAACCAAAACTCGGGAATGAAATTATTTTTCAAGGGCCTTGTGTCAAAATGCTTCTTAAAGAGAACTTGCACATTTTCGTTTCCGGAAAAACAAAAATACGACCCTAAGGACAAATCGATTAATTCTGAACCAGGGTCCTTACCTGCAACAGGCCGCCCTAAACATTATCCTGAGAAAAATTCCTATTTTTGCTTCCCCTAACAATTACAATTATGATAAGAATCATTCTCCTCTCACTTGTTTTATTATTTTCAATAATTTCAGAAAATATCGCCGGGTCTTCATCTGAAGAAAGCTACCGTAGAAAGGCCGAAAGGATTCACCGCAAAGTGTTGGTTCTTGACAGCCATACCGATACGCCTTTGCGCATGATGCGCAGCGATTTTGACATTAGTATGCGGAATGATCCCCGCAAGCAAGGTGGCAAGCTCGACTTTCCGCGTATGGTTGAGGGGGGGCTCGATGCAGCTTTTTTTGCCGTGTTTTTGGGGCAGAGCGAACTAAACGCCGAAGCCTACGAAACAGCAAAACGCCGTGCGCTCGAAATTTTTGACCTTATTCATAAAGCACTCCAAAAACACCCCGAAATGGCTCGGCTGGCCCTTAAACCCTACGATGCATACCGCCTCGAAAAGCAAAGAAAGCGCGCCATTTTTATTGGCCTCGAAAACGCTTATCCACTGGGCGAAGACATTTCGATGGTCGAAGAGTTTTACAACCTGGGCACACGCTACATTACCTTATCTCATACCCGAAACAACCAGGTCTCCGACTCATCGACCGACCCTGATGGCCCCCTGCATAATGGCCTTTCTGATTTTGGTCGCAATGTAATCCGCGAAATGAACCGGCTGGGGATGATGGTTGACGTAAGCCATATTTCTGATAAGGCTTTTTACGATGTGTTGGAAATAACCAAAGCGCCTGTTATTGCATCGCATTCAAATGCCCGCGCCATTTGCAACGACCCCCGAAACCTCGACGATAATATGCTTCGAGCCCTGGCCAAAAACGGTGGCGTTATTCAGCTTTCAATACTGAGCAGCTACGTGAAAAACATGCCCCCATATCCACAACGCGACTCAGCCCTGGGCGACCTGCGCCTGCGCTACAACAACTTCGAAAACCTTACTGATGATCAACTCAATGAAGTGAGGCAACAATGGGACGAAATAACCCGGAAATTCCCTGCACCAATGGCAACAGTTGCCGACCTGGTTGACCATATTGACCATATTGTAAACTTGATAGGCATTGATTATGTGGGCATTGGAACCGACTTTGATGGCGGAGGCGAACTGGAAGACTGCTATCATGTTACCGAATTGGGCAATATTACCCTTGAACTGGTGCGCCGAGGCTACCGCAAAAAGGACATTGAAAAAATTTGGGGCGGAAACTTTATGCGGGTGTTTAGAGATAATGCCAAAATTGCAGGCCATTGAGAAAAATACAATTCATTTTAATTCGGATTTTGAGCCATTTCTTACAACAGTTGTTTTAAACAATTATTTTTTTAATTTTGATCCCTTACCAAGGGCAATTTCTGGTTGCCTCCGTAAAATTTCTTTTTGCAAAAAAAGTGAATACACAATACGGGCATGATTCGTTAAACAAAAACACGGATAAAATTCATCATGCGGGTTTTGTCTTACCAAAATCTTTAAATTCTTTACGGATGAAAAAACAACTCCTTTTGCTGGCCATGGCCATGTTTATTAGCGTTCAGGTGTGGGCACAGGCCGATGCCGTTTTGGGCATTTGGCTTACCGATAACGGAAAATCACAGATCGAAATTACCAAAACATCAAACGGGCAGTTTGTTGGTCGAATTGTTTGGCTCAATGAACCCCTTGATGAAAACGGGAAACCAAAACTCGACAAGGAAAACCCCGAAGCCAGACTAAAAACCCAGCCTATTCTGGGCATGCAGCTCCTCAAGGGGTTTACTTACGATGCCAACAAAAAAGAATGGTCGGGCGGCAACATTTACGATCCTGACAACGGCAAAACCTATACTGCATTTATGCGGCTCGATGGAAACAACACTTTGGTGCTCAGGGGATTTGTAATGGGTATGCGCATGCTTGGCCGCAATACCATTTGGACCCGCGAAAGGGCCAAAAGGGAGTAACGCCGCTTTTTTTACTGCCTTTAAAGCAAGTTAGGTTTATTACGTTTGTGCCTGCCATGCAATTCTTATTGAAACAGCTTGCTGTATTTAAACCTTGAGTTGCAATTTGCACAAAATAACCAAATGGCTTTGAAGGCAGTTGTTTTTTTGCCATCTTTGAATCGAAAACCAGCCATAAATTCAGTTATGAAACTATTCAGCCTCCTCATTCTGCTCTCATTCCTCCCAATTGCCTTATTTGCTCAAAGCCAAGAGGAAGCTATAAAAAAAGTTGTGCAGGGTGCCTACATTGACGCCATGCAAAACCTGGGCAATTTGGATGTGGCCCGCCAGGGTTTCCACCCCGAATTCGAAATGCTGTTGTTTCGCAACGGGCAAATGTCGAAATTGCACATAAAGGATTGGATGGAAAGGGTTGAGCAGCGTAAAGCCAATCTGCCAGCCAACCCCCCAAATATAACCGGCAAATTTATCGATGTGGAAATTACAGGTACGGTAGCTGTTGTGAAATTGGAGCTTTACCGAGATGGCACCAGGATCTTTACCGACTACCTTTCGCTTTATAAGTTTGACGATGGCTGGAAAATGGTAAGCAAGGTTTATTACCAGCATTAAAAAAAAGCATAGGAATGTCAATTTGGAGGGTATTGCTGTCTGTATTATTTCCGCCGCTGGCAGTAATTGATCAGGGGTGCGGATCTATTGTCATTGTGTTTCTTCTCACCCTTGCAGGATGGGTGCCCGGAGTGATTGCCGCCCTGATAATCCTTAACAGGCGTAGATAATTTTAATCTTTCATTCCTAAACCAAATGAGACCATATATCCTTGCAGAAACCAACTGGTATGCCCTGAAGGAGGCGAAAATTGACCTGGCCATACTACCCTGGGGTGCCACCGAAGCGCATAATTTCCACCTTCCCTATTCAACAGACAATATTGAGTCGGATTTGATTGCCGCAGAGGCTGCAAAGACAGCCTGGGAAAAGGGAACAAAAGTGATGGTGCTTCCAACCATTCCTTATGGCGTAAACACCGGCCAGCGCGATATTTACCTTGATATAGGCATCAACCCCAGCACCATGCTGCTTATTCTTTCTGATATTGTTGACGTGCTTAACCATCAGGGAATTTACAAACTTCTGGTTCTGAACAGCCATGGCGGCAACGATTTCAAACCCATTATACGGGAGTTGGGCGTAAAATACCCAAAAATGTTTCTGAGTATTGCAAACTGGTATCAACACCCAATTATAAATAATTGCTTTGAAAATCCCGGCGACCATGCCGGCGAAATGGAAACCAGCCTGATGCTTTACTTTCGACCTGATTTGGTTTTGCCAAAAGAGCATTGGGGTAAAGGCAAGGAGAAGAAAACCAAAATCAGCGCCTACAGGCAAGGCTGGGCCTGGACCGAGCGAAAATGGCCGCTGGTAACTGAAGACACCGGTGTGGGCGACCCTGGTAATGCAACCCCCGAAAAAGGCAGAAAATTCTTTGAAGAACTTACGGCAAAAACTAGCGAATTAATAATACAAATCTGCAACACAAGCCCCGAAAAAATGTACCAATAGCAGTAATTTTTGAATCATTTTCCGCTTGGTAAAAAAAATATTGTACAAATGGCTATTCCTTTGGCTGAAACGCTCCAACAAACGTATTTCTTTTGCCTTTTAGCTGCATTTCGGCAGCCACCCTTTCGGGGATGGCAGTGCCCATGGTTGCCCCCTCAAAATCGGGCGAAAGGCGAAAATTGTCTTTCTGGTCGACCACAAAAACCGAACCCTGGAAGTTGTTAAAATACTTGCAGTTTGCCGAAAAATCCTTAAAGGTTTCGTTCAGTTGAGCAGGCGATTGAAATGCAACCTGGCAATCGTGGTTTTGGAATGGGCTCCAAAGCACCAGTGGCAAATCGCCATCAATGCCTTGCCTTACAAATACGTTATGGTCGAGTACAACCAGTTGAGGCTGATTAAGTCGTTCGCAAAGAGCGGCCTGCTGCCAAACAAAAAGCAATGGTCGTGGGTATTGTTCATTTGCAACCAATAGGTTATTGACAAATACATGGTTGTCGCGATCGTCAACCCCAGGGCCGGTAGTAATATGCCATCCAAACAGGTCGGTCTGGTCGCCTCGGCTGGTGCGGGCAAAGGTAGCACGGCTGTTTATCAGGGTGTTGTTGTACACCTCGGCGCTTTTGGCATTTAAAATAAAAATGCCCTGGTCGCAATTAACAAAAACATTCCCTGCACATAATACCCCTTCAGAAATCTCGAAAAAGAAAGCATTCATGCTCGGAAATACGTTGTCAGTACGGGAAGGCCCATCAATTCGGCCTACATTTTCGAGCCGGTTATTTACAAATACTCCGTTTGTATTGCCCACATCATACCAAATTCCATTCGAATATGGGTGGTCAATTACCAGGTTTTCGCGGCATACCACCCTGTTGGTTTGATTAAAGATTTTTACTGCAGCAGGATAAAAACCTGTCCAATGCTCAATGTTGTTGTTTGCGAAAATATTACGTTCCAGAAGCACATCGTTCGATGCCACAATATACACCCCCTCGGTATTGGTATTTATCACTTTGTTGTGACGCATTATAAGGCTGTCGCCAATGGCAAACACACCAATTCTAAAACAATTTGAAAAAATGTTATGCTCCAGAATAGTACCAACCACATCCTTGCCATTGTTTGGAGCCGGTGAAATGCCCTGAGGGTAAAAACCATCGATATGCACCATGGTGTCGGGGTACTGGGTAATTTCGAGCCCCCGGATAATAGGCCCCCGACGGTCTGAAACTTTTCCATGAACCTCGCCTGTGGTACGAAAAATAGCCTTGCGAAACGCGGTGATTTCAATCAGCCTGCCTTCTGGATTGACCCCAATATAAATTTTGTTCGCATCATAATCAACAAAAAAAGTACCAGCATTTACTTCCTGTTTGCTCCCTGCCGATTGCAGGTATTGCCCATCAACAAATACCCCATCGTTGTTGAAGCGGTGCAGGGGGGTAAAGCGTTCTTCGCGTTCGCGCTGCCACCAGCTCTCGGGGCCAGCCGGGAAAAGGTAACTCCAGTGTGCAACCCAAAGCCCCTGGCCAGCAGCTTGCCATTGGTCGGCAACCAGCGAACCATTCAGCACCGGTTTTTCATCCATATAAGGCTGAATGATAATTCCCTGATTGAAAGTTAGGTTGCCCGTACGGTAAATACCTCCACGCATTACAATGGCATCGCCAGTAACAACCCTGGCAACAGCTGCCTCAATTGTGGTAGGAAAATCAACCTCAAGCCCTTCTGAGGCAGCATTCCCGTCGGTGGCAACAAAATAAACCCGGCCTGAAACCTGTGGAACCTCATACACCAGGTCCTGAGGGCCATAAACTATCTCAGGGCTTTCGGCTATCGGCTTGGGCTGGCAGCCAAATGCCACCATGGCAGATAAAACTATGGGAAACAATAGCGATGGGTATTTTGAGATTTTCATATTGTTTGTTTTTTGTTCTAAAATTATGTAATTTCTAAATCACTATTGCCCGATAAAGTAAAAAAGGGTAGAATTTAATGCATGAGATTCCTCACTACGTTCGGAATGACAGTCAGTTAGCTCTTTATTAAGGGGGGTAGGTGGCGGCGAAGCCGCCACTTACCCCCCAAATTGCCAAAATCATTGAAAACCTGTCATTTCGAGCGGAGCGAGAAATCACGTAATTTTTGTCGGCCAGTAGTGTTTCTAAATATAATCGTTTCAAAATATTTAAAATACGCCACTAAAAACACTAAAAACGCCAATAACAAAAGGGGGTAACATTTTTTTGGTTTTTCTTTACAAATGCGTTAATTTTCGGGGTTCATTGCCCTTATTGCAATTACCTGATATTATGGAAATTTTGCTTTATGTCCTTACTATTGTTGCCTTAATAAATTTAATTCTGCTCATTGTATTAAGGCCTCGGGGTAATAAGGAGAGAAAAGATATTTTAACCCATATAGATAGTTTATCTCTAACCCTGAGCAGGCTTGAGAAAGGCCTGAAGGAAGATTTCCGCATTAATCGCGAAGAAAACGTTTCCATTGCAAGGGAAAACCGCCTTGAGTTAAACCAGGGGTTAAAGGATTTCCGTGAATCGTTGGAACGCACAATAAAAAATTTTCAGGATTCGTTCGACCGCAATGTGGAATCTTTTAACAGCCTTCAGCGCGAGAAGTTTGGTGAGCTTGGCGAGAAGCAAAACAAACTGGTGGAAAGCACCGAAAAGAAACTGGAGCAGATGCGCCAGACTGTAGATGAAAAGTTGCAGAAAACCCTTAATGAACGCCTGGGGCAATCGTTTGAGATTGTTGGGAAGCAGCTTGAGAGCGTGCAGAAAGGACTTGGCGAAATGCAGACCCTGGCCCAGGATGTTGGCGGGCTGAAAAAGGTGCTCAGCAATGTTAAACTCAGAGGTGGCATTGGCGAGGTACAACTGGCAATGTTGCTCGAACAGGTGCTGGCGCCCGAGCAGTACCAGGCCAATGTGCAAACAAAAAAAGGTTCGGGCGAGGCGGTAGAATTTGCCATAAAGTTGCCTGGGCGCAACGATAGCCTCGATTCGGTGTACCTGCCAATCGATGCCAAGTTTCCCAAGGATAAGTACGAAAAAATGGTTGACGCTTATGAACTGGCCGAGCCGGCAATTATCGAGACCGCAAGCAAAGACCTGGAACGCACCATTAAAATGATGGCAGCCGACATACACAACAAATACATTGACCCGCCAAATACCACCGATTTTGCTATAATGTTTTTGCCATTCGAGAGTATATATGCCGAGGTGGTACGGCGCTCCAGCCTGCTCGAACAGTTGCAGCGCGAGTATAAGGTTATAGTAACCGGCCCCTCCACCCTGGCCGCCATACTCAACAGCCTGCAAATGGGATTCCGGACACTGGCCATACAGAAACGAAGCAGCGAAGTATGGAAAATACTTGGTGCTGTAAAAAAAGAATTCGAAAATTTTGGAGGAATGCTCGAAAAAGCACAGAAAAACATTCAAACGGCCAGCAACCAGATCGACGAAGTGATGGGCAAGCGCACCAGAGCCATTCAGCGTAGGCTAAAAAGCGTAGAAACCCTGAACAACCACCAGACCAACCTCTATTTGACCGAGGCCGGCAGCCCTGACGAGCCGGGAGATGATGAAGAAATTGATTGAAAAGTTCGTTTTTAAAAAATTATTCACCAAAACAACAAAAAAAATGAGTAAAAACCTGTCCGAAAGATTAATTTCAATTGATGTTGTACGCGGGTTCACCATTGGAAGCATGATCATTGTAAATTACCCTGGCAATTGGGGGCATGTTTTTGCCCCCCTGCTTCACAAGCCCTGGCACGGCATTACACCAACCGATCTGATTTTCCCCTTCTTTTTGTTTATTGTAGGGGTTTCTATTGCAATGGCATATACCAGAATGCTCCAGAAAGGTCTTCCCCTGTCGGGCATTAATCAAAAGGTACTTATAAGAGGCTTAAAAATTTTTGCAGTAGGCATTTTTCTGAGCCTTTGGCCCGATTTTAATTTTGGAGAGCTAAGGGTAGCAGGCGTGCTTCAGCGTATAGCCATTGTGTTTGTGGTTTGTACCTTTCTGTTTTTACGAACCACCTGGAAAACCCAGGCAATTGTTGGAGCAGCAATTCTGATAGTTTACTGGCTGGCCTTAATGTTTATACCAACCCCCGGCTACGGGCAGCCAATGCTCGAACCCGGCGCCAACCTCACCGCATGGTTCGACAGTTTTACCGTACCCGGACGTATGTGGCAAGAAACATGGGACCCCGAAGGTTTGCTCAGCACACTGCCTGCCATGGCAACAGGCATTAGTGGTATGCTTGTAGGTAAAATTATCCTGAGCAGTCACAGCCAGGAAAAAAAAGCCCTTTGGATGTTTATGGCAGGATTTGTGGCAACCGTTATTGGCTATATCTGGAGCCTGCACTTCCCGCTCAATAAGCCCTTATGGACCAGCTCTTATGTAATGGTAACATCGGGACTGGCAAGCATGACCCTGGCCGCATGTTATTACCTGATTGATATGGAGAAAAAAACCTTCGGCACCAAACCATGGGTTATTCTTGGAACCAATTCCATTGCTGTATATGTACTTGCCGGATTGCTCGGGTACTTTTTTTACGGACTTCCTTTTGCAGGACAAAGCCTCAATCAATACGCCTATGATTTGATTACCGGCATTGGAATTGCCCCAAAAATGGCCAGCCTGTTGTACGCGGTATTTTTTCTGGGCGTGCTGTTTATTCCGGCAACCATTCTATATCGAAAAAAGATTTTTATCAAACTTTAGAAAACCTGTTTATGAAATTCTCAATAGTACTTGCAAGTGCAGCCCTAATGCTTTTTTCACTCTCAGGGTGCAAAAAAGACATTGTAACCAAAGTAGGATCACCTTCGGGTGAAATCATTGCACAGGTGTTTACCCTGCCCAATGGACAGGCTGCCTACAAAGTGCATTTCCAGGGAAACCTGTTGATTGACACTTCGGCAATCGCGTTTGAGTTTTTGGATGCTGACCCATTAGCCAGCGGCCTGAACATTGTTTCTACCAAAACACGAAATTTTTCAGAAATATGGGAAATGCCCTGGGGCGAGCAGCGATATGTCAAAAACAATTTCAATGAACTTATTGTGGCTTTCGCCGAAAAGGAAGGAATGGAGCGCCGTTTTAGCATGGTATTCAGGGTTTATGACGATGGGCTGGGCTTCCGCTACGAATTTCCCGAACAGGAAAACATGAAGGAGGTTTTTATAACCGAGGAACGCACACGGTTTAACCTCACCGGCGACCACAAAGTATGGTGGACACCCGGCGACTGGGACATTTCGGAGCACCTTTACAGCACTACCTTTTTTAGCGAAATTGATGCCCTGAGCAAACGCAACCATCCAAACCTGGCGCAAACCTATATCCCGGTAAATGCTGTAAACACCCCGGTTACCATGAAAACCTCCGATGGGGTTTACCTGAGTTTTCATGAGGCTGCACTGGTCAATTATTCTTCAATGACCCTTGCGGTTGACCCCGAAAACCTAAGCATGACAACGAACCTGGTTGGCTCCTGGCGCGATTACAAGGTGGAGCAGAAAACACCTTTCCATACGCCCTGGCGTATGATCCAGATTGCCGGCCGCGCCGGCGACCTCATCGAATCGCGAATCATTCTTAACCTTAACGAACCCAGCAAGATTGAAGACACCTCGTGGCTAAAACCCATTAAATACATTGGTATTTGGTGGGAAATGCACCTCGACCTGTCAACCTGGGCAATGGCCGGGGGCCGCCACGGAGCCACCACAGCCAATGCAAAGCGCCATATTGACTTTGCGGCCGAAAATGGCATTGATGCAGTGTTGATTGAAGGCTGGAACACTGGTTGGGAAAACTGGATTGGAACCGCAAATCGTGAAGGTATATACGATTTTGTAACCCCTTATCCTGACTATGACCTGTTTGAAGTGGTAAACTACGCAAAAGAACGTGGGGTGCAAATCATTATGCACCACGAAACATCGGCAGCCGTAACCACATACGAACAACAATTAGACACCGCCTTTGCACTTACTCAGCATTTGGGCATTCATGCCGTAAAAACCGGATATGTGGGCACTATTATTCCCGAGGGTGAATACCATCACAACCAGTTTATGGTAAACCATTACCAAAAAGTGATCGAAACAGCAGCCCGGCATAAGGTAGCCGTCAACTCGCACGAAACGGCTATGGCTTCGGGCCTAAGAAGAACCTGGCCTAATAAATTTGCTATGGAAAACCTTCGCGGACAAGAGTTTAATGCCTGGGCAAGTGATGGAGGCAACCCTCCCGAACACCTTACCATTGTGCCTTTTACCCGCATGCTGGCCGGTCCGATTGATTATACTCCGGGCATTTTTAACATAAAACTTGGCCCAACCAGACCCAACAACCAGGTAAACACCACTCTGGCGCACCAGCTTGCCCTTTATGTGGTCATTTACAGCCCAATACAGATGGCCGCCGACCTGCCCGAAAATTACCAGGGGCATCCGGCATTCCAGTTCATAAAAGATGTGGGGGTTGACTGGGAGCAGACCCGCGTGATAGATGGCGAAATAGGCGAATTTGTTACAATTGTGCGCCAAGAACGCGAAACCGGCAACTGGTTTCTGGGAAGCGTAACCAATCAGGATGCCCGAAACATTTCGGTAAAAACAGATTTCCTGAAACCCGGCTTAAAGTACATTGCAACAATATATGCTGACGACAATGACGCTCACTGGAACGACAACCCAACGGCCTATGTAATTGAGCAAAAGGAAGTGGATGCCAGCTCGGTTCTCTATTTCTGGCTTGCCCCTGGTGGTGGTGTGGCAGTTAGCCTTCATGCAAAGCCCTAAAATTTGAAGTTTTGGGTTAGAGGCAGTTTTTCTTAAATTCGAGTTGAACGGCTTATCGGCGTTGTTTTCAAAAAAACCAGCCTGGACAAACCGCCCTAATACCCTAAACTACACACGCAACCAGCCGCAAACCCAATGAAAAACTAAAAAGATCTGCCTTTGATGGTTTGATTGAATTGATTGATTACCCTTAAAAATAATTGCAGTTGGCCTCATCTGGGCTGTTGGGAGCTAAACCGATTAATTCAGGCAAATGTCGAATTGAATTAGTATTACCCTTCCGGAAAATTTTCCTGAAAAAGAAAAAATGAAGACTTACCCAACATCTGCTGCACTGGCCTCGTGGTATATAAACCAAACAGGCTGTCATATTTTCCTTACGGGAAAAGCGGGCACGGGCAAAACCACCTTCCTGAAAAAAATCGTAGAGCACACCCATAAAAAATCCATTGTTGCAGCGCCTACCGGTATTGCCGCCATAAACGCTGGCGGCATTACACTGCATTCTCTGTTTCAACTTCCCTTTGGTGCCTTTCTACCTTCACTACAAGGCATGGGGTTCAACCAGTTTTCAACCCAGGTTAACACCCCGCAAAGTCTTATCAGCAAACTTCACTTGCATGCAACCAAGCGAAACCTGCTCAGGGAACTGGAGCTGCTTATTATCGACGAAGTAAGCATGCTGCGCGCCGACCTGCTCGATGCTATTGATACGGTTCTCAGGCATGTTAGGCGCAAAAAGGACGAACCTTTTGGAGGGCTTCAGGTTTTGTTCATTGGCGATCTTTGGCAATTGCCCCCTGTGGTAAAAAATGATGAATGGGAATTGCTCAAGTGGCACTACCCAAGTATGTATTTTTTCGAGGCAAAGGCCCTGCAGCACTTGCCACCGCTTTATATCGAACTGGAAAACATTTACCGCCAAACCGACCTGCAATTCATCAAACTGCTGAACAACCTCCGCGACAACAACATTTTCACCTCCGATTATGCCCTGCTCAACAGCCATCACCGACCCAGCTTTGATCCCACCGAAAACCCAGGCTGGATTTTTCTCACAACCCATAATAATAAGGCAGACCAGATTAACCGCAAGGCACTGGAAAAATTGCCTGGCAAAACCTATAAGTTCGACGCAAGGGTTGATGGAGAATTCGGTGAATTTCAATATCCGGTTGATTATACTCTTGAACTGAAAATCGGTGCCCAGGTTATGTTCCTGAAAAATGATTACTCCGGAGAGCGTCGCTACTTTAACGGAAAGATCGGAACCATTGAAGACATTTTTGATGAAAATATTGTGGTTAGGTTTTCAGATGGGTCTCCTCCAACTGAAGTTGACCCTTACACCTGGGAGAACAAGAAGTTCAGCCTTAACCAGCAAACCAATGAAGTGGAAGAAAAGGTAAACGGAACCTTCTCTCACTTTCCGATAAAGCTTGCCTGGGCCATTACCATTCATAAAAGCCAGGGGCTTACATTCGATAAGGCGGTGATAGATGTTTCGGGCGTATTTGCTCCCGGACAAATTTATGTGGCCCTATCCCGTCTCAGGAACCTGGATGGATTGGTGCTGAATGCTCCATTCCCTGAAAGAAGCCCCGCCCTTGACCCTTCGCTTATAATATTTGCCCGGAATCAACCCGGGAAGGAGCACCTTTTGCAACGCCTTAATCATGAAACCATCCATTTTCTCGAAAGGCAGGTTGAAAAAACCTATGATCTGGCACCCCTGGTCTGGGCTTTTGAAGAATTTGTTAGAAGCTATGACAAGAAAGATGAGAAACGCTCGCCCAGGCAGGCATTTCAACCATGGGCCGCCGGTTTGCTTAATGAAGTAAGGAAGCTAAAGGCTGTGGCAGACCGATTTCTTTCGCAGTTAAACCGCCAAGGCATATTCTCTGATAAGGAAAGGCTCCCATTGGTGAAAGAGCGTGTAAAAGCTGCCCGTTATTACTTCGAACCCATAATGAAAGAGCTCTCTGCCAAATTCTTTCTTCATATAAAAGAAGTGAGCGGAACCAGCGGCATGAAAAAATATACCGCCGAGCTTTGCGAAATGGAGAGCCTTTTGTTTGCCCGCGTGCAACTGATGCACAAAGCAGTATTATTGATCAGTTCGGTGATGGAAAACACCGAATTGAGCCGCAACAAGATGAAAAACCATGCCTTACTGCTCGAGCGCGAGTTAATGACGGCGCGGTCAGAACCCGGAAATGACACCCGCGGCAGGAAAAAGAAAAGCATACAAACAAAAGTTAAAAAAGAGCCCAAGCACCATTCCCGAGACATAACCTATGAGCTTTTTTGCCAGGGGCTGGGCATTGAAGCAATTGCCAGGGCAAGATCGCTTGCCGAATCGACCATTGAAAGCCATCTGGCCTGGTTTGTAGGGCAAGGAATGATTGAACCCACCGTTTTTGTTGAGCAGGAAAAGATCAATCAAATAAATGCAGCCGCAAAAGCAGTGAATAGCCAAAAATTGGGCGATGTAATGGCTGTATTGGGAAGCGAATTTACTTATAGCGAAATCAGATTTGCTCTGGCAACATTAGCCCCGGCTAACGATTAAAACCATAAAAGCCAGCATTACAGTTATCCTCTGATAGTACCATGTGACTTCAGGATAAATAATTACCCGGAATCAAAAAAAGCCCGGAGCAGGGCAAGGCATTTTGGCACCACGTATTTACCAGACTTATATCAGAAATCATAAACGCTTTAAAAATCACAATTGTCCGACAAAGAAAAAAAAGATAGAATTTTAGGCCAGAGATTCCTCACTACGTTCGAAATAACAGTCAGTTAGCATCTTATTAAGGGTGGTAGGTTACGGGGAAGACGCCACCTGCCACCCTTAAAAACCAAACCCATAGAAAGCCCTGTCATTTCGAGCGGTGCGAGAAATTCCGAAATTTTTGTCGGACTGTGATGTTTAAAAGATAATAACCAATAGTAAAAGCCCGGAGTTTTAATGGAGGAATTTTTACCTTTGCTGCGTTAATTTATTAACCAAAATGAAACCCCAAATGGCCTGGAATGCCTTTTTTGAATTGTTTCTTCAAAACCTGAGCGCTTCATCTGTTTGGGAAATCATTGCAGTATTATTTGGAATTTTAAGCGTATGGTATGCACGCCAGGCCAATATACTGGTGTATCCAACTGGCATTGTAAGCACTGTTATTTTTGTTTTTATTTGCTTTTTTGCTCAGCTTTATGCCGATATGGGCATCAATGTGTTTTACTCAAGCATGAGCATTTATGGCTGGTATATGTGGACCCGCCGCGACGAAAACCGGAAGGGAATCCCCATTCGCTGGAACACAAAAAAGCAACAGCTTAATGGCGTTTTGATGATTCCTGTTCTATATTTTATGATATTGGGCCTGATTTGGATTTTCATGCGTAACGACCCGGGGCAGTATATGAAAACTTATGTGCCTTATGTTGACTCCTTCACCACATCAATTTTTCTAATAGGCATGTGGTACATGGCCCGCAAGAGAATTGAAAACTGGATTTACTGGATTGTTGGAAACATTGTTTCTATACCCCTTTATTTTGCCAAAGGGCTGGTATTTACCAGTTTTCAGTTTACCATTTTTCTGGTACTTGCCATAATGGGTTTTATTGAGTGGAAACGCCGGTTCGACACCGGAAGGGTTTACTCCGATTAGTTTATTTTTCGCAAAACCAGATCCAACACCTTTAGATCTGCTTCGGCCCAGGGCAACTCCCTAAGCTTATATGGCTCAAACCAACCGGCCCCTAAATGTTCAACCGGGAAAAACCTTTGATTTTCGGCCGAGCAAAGAAATGGTATGAGCTCAATTGAAAAATAAGGATACCGATAAAAGACAGAAGGTAACTTTTCAATAATATTTACCTGCATTTGAAGTTCTTCGGAAAGTTCGCGCCTGAGGCATTCTTCCAGGGTTTCGCCGGGCTCAACTTTTCCGCCTGGAAATTCCCACTTAAGGGCTTGCTGCACCCGGGGCCCGCGTTGTGCAGCAAAAATCCTGTTGCCATTTGTTATTACGGCACATACAACCCTTACAGGCATGGGCTTTATTTTTTGTTAAATAGGTTCATGGTGCGTTCTGCACCTTGCATTCCAAAACTGACAACCATTTCAGAGGCAACTTTAATTCGGGGGTCAATAATTTCGCGCTCTTCGGGCTCCCACTTTCCCAGCACATACTGCGACTGAAACCCCTTGGGGTAGTCGGCGCCTATGCCAAATCGCAGGCGGGCAAACTGATCGGTGCCCAGCACATCTGTAATATGGGTCAGGCCATTATGGCCTCCAGCACCACCTTTGGCTTTCATGCGAAGTGTGCCCACCGGTAGTGCCAAATCATCAACCAAAACAAGCAGGTTTTCAAGGTCAACCTTTTCATGGCTCAACCAGTAATAAATGGCACGGCCACTCAGATTCATAAAGGTTGAAGGCTTCAGAAGTATAAACGTACGTCCTTTGTTTTTAAATTCGGCCTTATCGCCATATCGCCCTGCAACAAAAACGGCCCCCTTTTCCCGGGCAAGAAAATCGAGAATTATAAACCCAATATTATGGCGGGTTTCATGATAATCAGGTCCTATGTTCCCCAGCCCTGCTATAAGAAACTTCATGCTGCAACCCCTTTTGATAAAATATTATTGTTGGTAAAAGTAGTGCAAATGCACCTAAAAGAAAAAACAAAAGAGCGCAAGGATTGCCCCTTGCGCCCTGAAAACCGGAACTTCGGCTTTTTTATAATAATGGACTGCCTTTGCAGGGGCTTAGCCCTCTGCGCCTTCGGTTTCTTCTTCCTCAGGCTCTGCATCAGCACCAGCTGCACGGGTAGATTTAACCATTACCACCACTGAATTGGGCGAATCCAGAAACTCTATCCTGTCTAAAGTAACCTGACCTACCTTAATGGAATCGCCAATGTTAAGCTTTGAGATAGAGATATCTACAAAATCAGTCAAATCTCCGGGAAAGCCTTTGATTTTCAGTTTGCGAAGTTTCTGAACCAGTTTTCCACCCTTAATTACACCGGGACTGTTTCCTGAAAACTTAACCGGTATATCAATCTTAACTGGTTTGTTCTCAAAAATCTGAAGAAAATCGGCATGCAGAATTTTGTCGCTAACAGGGTGATACTGAACATCCTGAAGAATGGCAGATAGCTTAGTGCCATTAATCTCAAGAGACACAAGACAGGCCTCGGGTGTATAAATCAAATCTTTAAATTCTACTTCGGGTATGGCAAACTGAAATTGCTCTTTCCCGCCATACACAACACACGGCACCAGGCCTTCGCGGCGCAGCCGCTTAGCATCCTTTTTCCCTACGCTCTCTCTGGGAGAACCGCTCACAGATACTGTTTTCATTTTGAAAAAAATTAATGTTTATAAAATAATTCGGGACCTTAATCCCGAAAAAATTGGCTGCAAAGTTAATGCTTTACAGCCATATTGTAAGAAAAAAGAATAATATTGTTAAAGCATGGTCGAAAACTCGAAGTATGAGCTGATAGATTGGTGTGTGTGAACCCGCTGTATTACGTCGGCAAAAAGCTTAGCAGTGCTAAGGACGGTAATTTTTGGCGAATCTATTGCAAGGGGAATGGTGTCTGATACAATTATTTCTTCGAAAACGCTGTTGTTGATCCGGTCGAGGGCCTGGCCGCTAAATACCGGGTGGGTGCATATAGCCCTTACGCTGGTTGCGCCATGATCGAGCATCATTTGCCCTGCTTTGGTTATAGAACCTGCCGTATCAATAATATCATCAACAATCACCACATCTTTGCCTTTCACATCGCCAATGAGCATTATTCTTTCAATCTCGTTGGCTTTTATGCGTTGTTTATAACAGATAACCAGCTCGCTATTAACAAAGCGCGCATAAGCAGCGGCCCGGCGCGTTCCTCCGGTATCGGGCGAAGCCATAACCAGATTTGAAAGGTTAAGTTTTTTAAGATAAGGAACAAAAATAGCCGAGGCATAAAGATGGTCAACCGGAACATCGAAAAAACCTTGAATCTGGTCGGCATGCAAGTCCATAGTAATGACCCTGCTTACACCTGCTGCCATAAGCAGGTTGGCCATAAGTTTTGCACCTATTGGTACCCGGGGCTTATCTTTTCGGTCTTGCCGAGCCAGGCCAAAATACGGAATAACTGCAACCACCTGATTGGCCGAGGCCCGCTTTGCAGCATCGATCATTAACAGCAGCTCCATAATGTTTTCGGCAGGCGGAAATGTGCTTTGAACAATATATACATCCTTGCCCCTGAGGGTTTCCTCGAAAGACGGCTGAAACTCCCCGTCAGAATAACGCGAAACAATTTCCTTGCCTAAGGGAATAGCATACTCATTACATATTTTCTGAGCAAGATAACGTGAGGCTGAACCTGAAAAAATCTTTACTTCGGGGGCCATGGCATGCTTATTAGTGGTTGAAAACGCGACTGGGCTCAGCAAAAGTATGAAATATATCAGACTTAATGGTTTAGAAAATTGCTGAATTTTTTCAAAAACTTTGTCGGAGTGTTCAGGAATGGTTAAATTTGCAAACTTTTTTAACGCGGCATTGGCCAGCTTTTGCCCGGGTGGCGGAATTGGTAGACGCGTTGGTCTCAAACACCAATGGTAGCAATATCGTGCCGGTTCGATCCCGGCCCCGGGTACTTTAAAAACCTTCCTGCACATATGGAAGGTTTTTTTATTTTGGGTCTTCTTCGGGTGCGGCCTTTACCGAATCAAGCATCTGGCCTGTTCGCTCAAGCAAATCTATTCGCTCCTGATAAAGACGAAGCGAGTCCTCCTGGCATTGCGCCTCGCGCTCCTGGGCCGATGGGCCACACGCAAAAAAAAACAGCGCAACAGCCAAATATAAATCAATGGCTGAAACTCTTAAATGCATTTTGTCCATACCCTACTGATTTAATTGTTTCAAACAAACCTACAAAAATTCCTGGTTTAATTGCCGGAAATTTGTACAGCGATTGTCTTTGTAGGTTTTCTAAATGTATGCATTTAAAAACCCGGCATCATGACACACGCTTTACCCAATTTGCCTTATGCTTTAAATGCGCTCGAACCGGCCATTTCGGCAAATATTATTGAGTTTCATTAGGGTAAACACCATTTGGCCTACGTAAACAACCTTAACCAGCTTTTGCCCGGAAGCCCCTTTGAAAATGACAGTCTTGAAGAAATGGTAATGCGGGCCGAGGATGCTATTTTTAACAATGCTACCCAGGTTTGAAATCATACCTTTCACTGGGAGAGCCTTTCGCCCTAAGGAGGCAAAAAACCAGGCGGGTTATTGCTTGAAGCCATAGAAGAAATTTTTGACAGCTTCGGCAAATTTGTGGGGAAGTTTTCGAAGGCTGCCACAACCCTGTTTGGCTCGGAGTGTGCATGGCTGGTAAATACCCTTTCCGGAAAATTGGAAATAGTAAAAGAGAGCAATGCCGGCAACCCTATGCGAAGCTGCAAAAAGCCTTTGCTTACCTGCGATGTATGGGAACATGCCTACAACCTCGACCACCAGAACAGGCGCCCCGACTATATTGAATCGTTTTGGAAAGTTGTGGATTGGGAAAAAGTGCAACCAAGACTATAACAAAAAAGAGGACCTTACAGCCCTCCTTTTCCCACAATTTATAACCACAAAACCAACACACTAAAACAAAAAAATCTAAAGCCTGAATTCTTTCTTTTCTGTGAACAAAAATAAGCCAAAACTTCTTTGTGCCTGATTTAAAAAAAGTTAATGGATGTTAAATTATGTTAAACACCTAAGTACAACTGCTTTCGGGGTTATTTTTGCAAAGGAATTGATACAAGAAAAAAAACTGGTCTTTTCTTTCTGCTTAACCTTTGAATCGTTTTTTTGTTTAAACTGTGCTATGAAGAGAAGGTTTATTATATCGCTTATTATTGCCATTACCATTTCGTTGCTGGGCCTGGTAGGAATTCAGATTTACTGGATTCGCAATGCCCTAACGGTAAATGAGGCCAATTTTGACCGCGGCGTTGGTGAGGCCGTATCGAAGGCTATTTATAAATTCAACAAAATTGAGTTTGCCCGCAAGCTCATGATTAACCAGGAACAGGATGCGTATTACCTGCGAATGCTCGATTCGCTCAACCGCGAGTATTACAATGCAATAATAGGCTCCGCAGGACAGCAGCACCAGCAATTACAGGGGATAAATCACACGCACGAGTCGTTTCGGTTTAGCATTACCGAGCATGAAAACGGCCGCCAGATCCGATCATTCGACACATCGTTTGTGCGCGAACCCTTGGACGCAAATAAATCGGCCGGTTACCTGCCAAACCCAGATACAGAGAACTCTGACGACCCTTTTCGAATTTTCTTCGATCGCAGTAAATTTATTAACGACCTTTTCGAAGATCTTTTTTCAAACAGGTTTTCTTTTCAACTTTCTGAAGAGCAAGGAGTTAAAACAATTGACTCACTTCTTACTGCCGAGCTTCAAAGCCAAGGAATCAAAACTGAATTTGATTTTGCAATTTATAACCCGGTTTACCATTCGGTAGTGGCCCAAAAAACAGGCAAAAACACTCAAACCTTGCTTCAAAGCCCTTATGTTTTTAATCTTTTTCCAAACGATATTTTTCAAAACCCCGAGTACCTGTATATTTTCTTTCCTCAACAGAAAAAATATTTGCTTGCCCAAACCAATGCAATGCTCATAACTTCTTCGGTGTTTATTTTGCTTATTATTTCCTCATTTGCTTTTACCATACTAACCGTTATTAGGCAAAAGAAGCTTTCGGTCATGAAAAACGATTTCATAAACAATATGACCCACGAGCTTAAAACGCCCATTTCAACCATTTCGCTAGCTTGCCAGGCATTAAAAGATCAGGATATCAGCAAATCTGAGTACCTTTATCAGAGTTATATACGCATGATTGATGAGGAGAATCAGCGCCTGGGAATGATGACCGAAAAAGTGCTTCAAACGGCCGTAATTGAAAACGGCAGGCTGAGGCTCAACCGCACCGGACTTGATGTGCATGAAATGATTAATGAAGCCATTCGCAAAATTAGCCTTCAGGTAGAGGCCAGGCATGGTCATATTTTTTCAGAACTTAATGCCGGATACAGTTTTATTGAAGCAGACAAGGTGCATTTAACCAATGTATTTGTAAATTTGCTCGACAATGCCAATAAGTATTCGCCAAACAGCCCTCAAATTGTGGTGAGCACCGAGAATACCAGCCGCGGCATATTGGTTCATATTAAAGATAATGGCATTGGCATAAGCCGGGCCAACCAAAAAAAGATCTTTGAAAACCTGTATCGCGTTTCAACCGGCAACATTCACGATGTAAAAGGCTTTGGACTTGGCCTCAGCTACGTAAAATCAATTGTGGAAAAACACGGCGGATATGTCTCGCTCGAAAGTGAACTCAAGAAAGGCTCCCGCTTCAGCGTATTTATACCCTTCGGGTTCAACGGTTTAGAAAATGATAAAAAGGAAATAACAGAAAAGCAAACATGGAACAATCGAACATAAAGATTTTGTTGGCCGAAGACGACCCAAACCTGGGAACCATTCTGAAAGCCTACCTTGAAGCCAAGGGCTTCCCCACGCGCCTGTGCAAAAACGGACAGGATGCATACGATGCTTTCTTGAAAGAGGCATTCCAGTTTTGTATTCTTGATGTTATGATGCCCGTAAAGGATGGGTTTACTCTGGCAAAAGAAATTCGCAGGATTGATAAAAAAACACCCATTCTTTTCCTTACTGCCAAGGCAATGCAGGAAGATATAATAGAAGGCCTGAAAATAGGTGCCGATGATTATATAACCAAGCCATTCAGCATGGAGGAGTTGTTGCTCAGGATTAATGCCATATACCGCCGAACCAACCCAGGACAAAGCGGCGATACCGACAAAACCTTCTTTCAGATTGGACAGTACTCTTTCGACTTTTCGAGGCAATTGCTCAAACTCGGCAATTTTGAGGTAAAACTAACCTCAAAAGAAGCTCAACTACTCAAGATGCTTTGCGATAGAACCAACGACGTGCTCGACCGCTCAGAAGCCCTTAACAAAATATGGCTCGACGATAACTACTTCAATGCCCGCAGCATGGACGTTTATATTGCAAAACTCAGGAAATATCTTAAAGATGACCCTGAAGTAGAGCTAATCAATGTACACGGAAAAGGATTTAAACTGGTAGTAAACCAGGATGCATGATCAACCCTGAAGTTTTTTGGGTTACCCTACAATTTATTGACAAAATTCCATATTTTAGCTGATTAAATGCCCGCTCTACCCAGCATTGCATTTCTTAAATATCAGGTAAAAAATGGAAGCAGAAAGGAAGGTTTTTTCGCTAAGCGACCTGGCACGCAGCCTGCGATCGGTCATTGAGCGCCATTACCAGGGTTCATACTGGGTAAAAGCCGAAATTGCCAAACTCAACCACTACCCCCGGAGCGGGCACTGCTACCCCGACCTGGTAGAAAAAACCGGCGATCAGGTTGTGGCTCAAATGAGGGCAACACTTTGGGCTGGCGACTACAAAACCATTAACCAAAAATTTATTGAAGTAACCGGCGAGCCGCTCAGCGAAGGTATGGCCATACTTTTCCAATCTAGTGTTACTTATCACCCAGTGTATGGGCTGTCGCTGCAAATTCAACAGATTGAACCATCGTTTACCCTGGGCCAAATGGCTTTCGAAAAGCTTAAAACCATTGAAAGACTTAAGGCCGAAGGTATTTTCGGGCGCAATAAAACCATTGAAATGCCTTTGCTGCCAAGACGACTGGCCGTGGTGTCGGTCGAAACAAGCAAAGGATACCATGACTTTTTAAAAATACTTGACAATAATAAACATAAATTTACTTTGTGCCATAAGCTTTTCCCGGCTCTGCTGCAAGGCGACAAAGCCGTTGAAAGCCTAACAGGGCAACTCAGGTTTATCAAAAAAAACGCACACCTATTTGATTTGGCTGCCATTATCAGGGGTGGCGGAGGCGATGTGGGGCTCAATTGCTACGACCATTACACCCTCTCACGCGAAATTGCCAACTTCCCAATTCCTGTAATTACCGGAATTGGACACGCAACAAACCAAACAATTGCCGAAATGGTAGCCTGGCAAAACATGGTAACCCCTACCGATGTAGCCTATTTTATTGTAAGCAGGTTTGCCGAATTCGATACCCGTACAATAAAAAACCAAACCCTAATCACTGCCAGGTCATTGCAAATTTTAACAACCCAAAACCTCCGCCTCAGGCAAACAGCCGGCTTTCTGAAATCATTTTCAAATAAGTCACTTCAAAAAGAAAATATGTTGCTCCAAAGCATTTTAACAAGGCTGCAAAACAGCTCAGGGAAATTTTTAGACCAACAAGCCAGGGAAATAAAGCATATAGTGGCTATAGTAAAGCTGTTGCGGCCCGAAGAAGTGCTTAAAAGAGGGTATTCAATAACCATGCATAACGGCAAAAGCATAAAGAGCCACCAGCAAGTAAACCCCGGCGACCTGATAAAAACCCTGCTCGCCGATGGCAGCTTAGAAAGTATTGTTCAGCCAAAACACAATCGCAATGAAAGATAAAATAAACTACACCGAGGCCATTACCGAGCTTGAGTCAATTGTTGCTGAAATAGAAAACCAGGATATTTCGGTTGACGAATTGTCGGCCAGAGTCAAGAGAGCATCGGTATTAATAGGTATTTGCCGGCAGGCCCTTCACGCAACCGAAGAAGAAGTAAAAAAGATACTGGAGGAGCTGAACCAGGACAAAGGGTAATGGAAGCCCGCCTCTTCCCTAACAATTATTTGATGCCCATGGGGTTCGACCTTATCATTTTAGATTTCAAACCACCAAAAACCCCATGTACAACAATTTTTTTGTTATTTGAAGACAATAAAAACCATCCGGGCCAATTTCTTTGAGGCAACAAAAACCATTAAATAAGGAATTAAGCCAAGCCCAGCAAATAAATAAATGCGCTAAAACATTTGAATTTCCGGGCCAGCTTTGTTATCTTTGCATTCTAATTTTTATTAAATCTAAATAAGTTTAACGACTTTCCCAGGCTCGCAAATTACCGGGAAGAGTTAAAACTTACCACCAAAATATCTTTGTTAATGGAAGACAAAAGCAATGATATTCTTGATGAGGTAACCGGAAGTGAATACAAGTACGGTTTTTACACCGACATTGAGATGGATCAGGCCCCAAAAGGGCTTAGCGAGGACACCATTCGGTTTATTTCGGCCAAAAAGAACGAACCAGAGTTTATGCTCGAAATAAGGCTTAAGGCTTTTCGGCATTGGAAAACCCTTAAAGAGCCCACCTGGGCCCATGTTCACTATCCGCCCATTGATTACCAGGATATTATTTACTACTCGGCCCCCCGAAGCACACCAAAACCCAACAGCCTTTCAGAAGTAGATCCAGAGTTGCTCGAGGCCTTCGAAAAGCTTGGCATACCGCTCGAAGAACAAAAAATGCTTGCTGGTGTAGCTGTTGATGCTGTTATGGACAGCGTATCAGTTGCCACCACATTCAAATCGGCCCTGGCCGAAAAGGGTGTAATTTTTTGTTCATTCAGCGAAGCCATTCGCGAACACCCAGAACTGGTAAAAAAATACATAGGGACTGTGGTGCCTTATACCGACAACTTTTTTGCAGCACTCAACTCGGCAGTTTTCAGCGACGGATCGTTTGTTTACATTCCAAAAGGGGTAAGATGCCCCATGGAGTTATCGACATACTTTCGCATAAATGCGGCCAACACAGGGCAATTTGAACGCACACTTATTGTAGCCGAAGAAGGCAGCTATGTGAGCTATATGGAAGGCTGCACTGCCCCAATTCGCGACGAGAACCAGCTGCATGCAGCCATTGTTGAGATTGTTGCACACAAAAATGCCGAGGTAAAATACGCTACCGTGCAAAACTGGTGGCCAGGCGACAAGCAGGGTCGCGGAGGGGTTTACAATTTTGTTACAAAACGGGGGATTTGCGAAGGCGAGCGCTCAAAAATAAGCTGGACCCAGGTAGAAACCGGCTCGGCCATAACCTGGAAATACCCAAGCGTGGTTTTGCGCGGAGACAACTCTATTGGTGAGTTTTATTCGGTGGCAGTAACCAATAACCATCAGCAGGCCGATACCGGCACCAAAATGATACACCTGGGAAAAAACACCAAAAGTACAATTATAAGCAAGGGCATTTCGGCTGGCCATAGCAACAACAGCTATCGCGGCCTGGTAAAAACCACCCGAAATGCCGAAAATGCTCGCAACTTCTCGCAATGCGACTCCCTGCTGCTTGGCGATAAGTGTGGTGCCCACACATTTCCATACATTGAAGTAGGAAATAAAACTTCAATTGTAGAACACGAAGCTACCACAAGCAAAATTTCTGAAGACCAGCTTTTCTATTGCCTGCAGCGTGGCATTGATATGGAAAGCGCAATTGGGCTAATTGTTAACGGATATGCAAAGGAAGTGCTCAGCAAACTTCCAATGGAGTTTGCAGTAGAAGCCCAAAAGCTCCTTTCTATAAGCCTTGAAGGCAGCGTAGGATAACTAACAAAAAGTCGAATTTCTATAACATGCATATATGTTAAGCATAAAAGATCTTTCAGTATCCATAAACGGAAAAACAATTCTTGATGGATTCAACCTTGAGGTAAAGGAAGGCGAAATTCATGCCATAATGGGCCCCAACGGCACCGGGAAAAGCACTCTGGCATTAGTTATTGCAGGCCGCGACATGTTTGATATTGATCGGGGCACAATAACTTACTTGGGTCAGAATCTTTTTGAAATGGCCCCTGAGGTCAGAGCCCGTGAAGGCATTTTTCTGGGTTTTCAATACCCTGTCGAAATTGCAGGAGTGAGCATGGCCACATTTATGCGAACAGCCATGAACGAAAAAAGAAAACACCTTGGCCTGGAGCCACTCAATGGCGCTGAGTTCCTAAAACTTATGGAGGAAAAGAAAAAGCTGGTCGAAATCCACTCAAAACTTACAAACCGCTCGGTAAACCAAGGCTTTTCGGGAGGGGAAAAGAAGAAAAACGAGATTTTTCAAATGGCAATGCTCGAGCCAAAGTTGGCTATATTAGACGAAACCGACTCGGGCCTCGACATTGATGCGCTAAAGGTGGTTGCAAACGGAGTGAACAAACTCCACACCCCAAAAAATGCAGCCATTGTAATTACTCACTATCAGCGCCTGCTCGATTATATTGTTCCTGATTTTGTGCATGTGCTCTATGATGGGCGCATAGTAAAAAGTGGCGGGAAAGAGTTGGCAATAGAGCTTGAAAACAAGGGATATGAGTGGATAAAAAAAGATGCCAATCTGGCTTCTGCACATTAATTGAAGGTTTGCCCGGTTTTATAAACCCGCCCACACATGACAACAAGCATTAATAACCTTCCGCTCAAAGACAGGCTGCTTTCGCTTTTTTTCGAAAATCTGCCTGAAATAAAAGGGCTGGCCACCACAAAAGTGAACCATTTGAGAGAATCTGCCATGGCCGATTTCGAACGGCTCGGTTTTCCAAATCCTAAAATGGAAAGCTGGCGTTTTTCAGATATTGGCAAACTTCTCGAAACAGACTTCTCATTCAACTTCAGCAATCAAAGCAGACCATTCGAAATTGAAAAGATATTTACCTGCGAAGTTTATGACCTTGATACCTTCAGCGTTACAATCCTCAATGGTTGGTTTGTTTACAAAAATGCGCCCATTACACGTCTACCCGACGGTACCATTATAGGAAGCCTGGCAAAAGCCATGGAAGAATATCCTGAAATTATTGAAAAACACCTTGGCAGCATTGCCAAAACAGAAAACACACCACTGACGGCCCTTAATACCGCCTTTATTCAGGACGGCCTGTTTGTTTTTGTACCCGAAGGGGTAAAAGTTGAAAAGCCAATTCAGCTGATAAACATTTTCGATTCGCAGGTTCCCCTGCTCCTTCAACCGCGCCACCTGGTAATTGTAGAAAAAAACGCTGAGCTCACCCTGGTTCACTGCGACCATTCACTTACCCACAAAGCCAATCTTACAAACACCGTGGTTGAAATTATTGCTGGGCCAGGCGCTGTGGTCGATCATTACAAAATACAGAACAAAGGCCGAAGCTCAGCCCTGTTTACAACTACATACCTGCAACTGCAAAAAGCCAGCAGAGTGGCCTCCACCATCATTACCCTCAACGGAGGATTTACCCGCAATAATATTGAGGCAATCCTTTCAGAACCCGAAGCCAAAGCCGATATCAACGGCCTGTATCTTGTTGACCACAACCAGCATGTTGATAATCGGGTTTATATTGACCATGCCTCGCCCGATTGCCAAAGCAACCAGCTTTACAAAGGCATCCTCGACGACCAGGCAAGAGCCGTTTTCAGCGGGCACATAATGGTAAGGCGCGATGCACAACGAACCCTGGCCTATCAAAACAACAAAAACCTGCTCCTTACCGATCAGGCCAGAACCAACACCCAACCCCGCCTCGAAATATATGCCGATGATGTAAAATGCAGCCATGGCGCAACCGTGGGCCAGCTCGATTCAGAGGCCATGTTTTACCTCAAATCAAGGGGCATTTGCGAACGAACCGCCCGCCAACTCATGATGATTGCCTTTGCTGACGAAGTAGCACAAAAAATAAGCATTGAACCGCTCAGAAAGCGCTTAGGCCAAATGATTGAAAAACGCCTCAAGGGCGAACTCTCTATTTGCGACCAATGCGTGCTGCACTGCAACAGTAAAGAGCCATCCACCTTCAACATTGACCTGAGCAAAATATAAAACCCCGCTATGAGCCTGAATATTGAGCAACTTAGAAGGGAGTTTCCGGCATTACACCAAACCATTAACGGAAAACCATTGGTTTATCTCGATAATGCCGCAACCACCCAAAAACCCAGGGTTGTTATAGAGCGCCTAAACGATTACTACTTCAAAGAAAATAGCAATATTCACCGCGGAGCCCATTATTTGAGCCAGCAGGCTACCGAGGCCTACGAAAATGCAAGGGATACCGTAAAAGACTACCTGAATGCAAACTTCAGGCACGAAGTCATTTTTACACGCGGAACCACCGAGTCGATAAATCTGGTGGCCAGCTCATTCAGCAAAAGGTTTGTAAAGCCGGGCGATCAAATTCTGGTTTCGGCAATGGAACACCATTCAAACATTGTTCCTTGGCAAATGGCCTGCCAGGAGCACGGAGCCAACCTCAGGGTAATCCCCATGAATGACCGTGGCGAACTTATTATTGAGGAGTACGAGAAACTCCTGGGTCCCCAAACCCGTATTGTGGCCGTAGCGCATATAAGCAACTCTTTGGGAACCATAAACCCTGTGGAGCAAATCATTGCCAAAGCCCATGAAAAAGGAATCCCTGTGCTTATTGACGGGGCTCAGGCTGTGCCCCATTCAAAAGTGGATGTTCAGGCCCTGGACTGCGATTTTTATTGCTTCTCGGGGCATAAGGTTTACGCTCCAATGGGCGTTGGAGTGCTTTACGCTAAGGAAGAATGGCTCGAGCAGATGCCACCTTACCAGGGCGGAGGCGAAATGATAAAGGATGTAACCTTTGAAACAACAACCTACAACGAACTACCTTTTAAATTCGAAGCCGGCACCCCAAACGTTGGCGATGTGCTCGGGCTCGAAACCGCACTTAAATTTATTTCGTATATAAGACATGATGTAATTGCTACCTACGAAAACCAACTACTGGAATATACCCTGTCGGGGCTAAAAACACTGCCTGAAGTTCGCTTTGTAGGCACTGCAGAAAAAAAGGCAGGGGTGGTATCATTTCTCTTCAACGACATTCACCCATACGATACCGGCGTTATACTTGACAAGCTTGGCATTGCCGTGCGCACTGGCCACCATTGCGCCCAACCTGTTATGGACTTTTTCGGGGTTCCTGGCACCGTAAGGGTTTCGGTGGGCGTGTATAATACGCACCAGGAAATTGACACCCTTATCGAAGGCTTGCTCAAAGTAAGAGCGCTATTTGCCTAAATGCCATATAAAACCTCCTCCTTTAACAAATTTGCAGATGATAAAATAAGAAAATCCTTAATACAATATAAAAAAGCTTATGCAAACCGGCCAAAACAACAACTTAACGATTAAGGAAAATGAATCAGAAATAATTTCTGAATTCGAAATGTTTGATGATTGGGTTGACAAGTACAATTTAATTATTGAAACGGGCAAATCTGTGCTACCACTTGACCCCGTCTTTAAACAAGACCAATACCTGATAAAGGGCTGCCAGTCGCAGGTTTGGTTACACGCCTCGTACCAAAACGGCAAGGTGTTATTCAGGGCCGACAGCGATGCCTTAATTACAAGAGGAATTGTAGGGTTACTTATAAGGGTGCTTTCAAACCAGCCCCCTCACGAAATAATTAATGCCGACCTTGAATTTATCGACAAAATTGGCCTTAAGGAGCACCTCTCGCCCACCCGGTCGAACGGCCTGGTTAACATGATACGGCAAATGAAAATATATGCATTGGCCTTTACCGCCAAAAATACGGGCACTTAAACACAATTAAAATGGAAATAAAAAATAATTACCTCGAAAGAGAAATAAAAATTGTAGATGCCCTCAAAACCGTATTCGACCCCGAAATACCCGTAAACGTTTATGACCTGGGGCTAATTTACGAAATAAAAATCGATGATGAAGACTCGGTAACTCTCACCATGACCCTGACCAACCCCAACTGTCCGGTGGCCGATGAATTGCCCCGCTCCGTAAAGGAGGCCGTTTTAGGCATTGTGGGTGTAAGACAGGTCAATGTTAATTTGGTTTTTGAGCCAGAGTGGAACAAAGACATGATGTCTGATGCAGCCATGCTCGACCTGGGCCTGCTCTAAAAAACAAGCACATCCAGGCAAGATCACCCTTGTATAAATTTCATTTTTTTCACTACTGGCCGACAAAAATCACGTGATTTCTCGCTCCGCCCGAAACGACAGGGTTTTCAATGATTTTGGCAATTT
>CAYGDW010000023.1:0-37566 GCA_964348755.1 uncultured Bacteroidales bacterium
GAATCTCATGCATAAAATTCTACCCTTTTTTACTTTATCGGACAATAGTGATTTTAATTTATCAAAAAGGGCATCCTAAAGCATAATTATCATACGGCCTCGAGGGTGCAACACAGCATCCTAAATTTTTGCCATGCCATTGGGCTTAGCAACACCCGCCTAAAAACCCAGGAGCAGTACCGCTTTAGGCTTTAATCTGGAGTGACTGTATTACACCTTATTTGCCTAACAACCAACAAATTACCTTGGCATTCTCCCCTTTTTTGCTTGTTTTGGAATGGGCAGGCCGGGTTTTATACCAAATTGTATTTGGCCTGAAGGCCACAGGCCCAAAACAGGGCAGAAATTCGTTTGACTATTGCCATCGAAACCTTAAAGCCACTTATGAGCTTTTGAGGCCTACGCATTGTATTGCGTAGCAAAGGCCTTTTATCGTATTTTTGCAAAAAAAATTGCATGATCAGATCAATGACCGGATTTGGCAAGGCAAGATGCCAGCTGAATGAAAGAACAATAAACATTGAGGTGAAGTCGCTAAACAGCAAATCGCTCGATTTTTCGATAAAGATGCCTCAAATTTTTCGCGACAAAGAACAGGCAATAAAAAATCTGGCCGGCCAGGCCCTGTTAAGGGGAAAAATTGATATTTTCATTGCTGTTGAAACCATTGGCGAAAACCCCGATATAGCCATAAATAAACCTCTTTTTGCGAAATACTACAACGAATTGAAAGAGCTTGCCAGTAAACTTGAAGCCCCATTTCCCGGCGATATTTTTTCGGCCATAACGCGTTTCCCCGAAGTGTTAAAGCAAGAATTGCAGCAAACTAACGAAGAGTCATGGGTTTATATTGAGCAAAGCCTAAGGCAGGCCCTTTTGCAGGTTGATGATTTCAGAAGGTCGGAGGGCGCCCACCTATTGGGCGACCTGATGGGGCGCATTGGCGAAATACGCAATTTGCTTGAAAAAACCGGAAACTTTGAAGCCAAACGTATTGAAACCCTCAAAAACAGGCTTATAAAAAACCTTAACGAACTGAAGGAAGCCGGGCAGGCTGACCCCAACCGCTTCGAGCAGGAGTTGATTTACTACCTCGAAAAACTCGATATTACCGAAGAAAAGGTTAGACTTACAAAACACCTTGATTATTTTGCCGATACGGTAATGGAAGATGACTCGCCAGGCAGGAAGCTTGGGTTCATTGCCCAGGAAATTGGCCGCGAAATAAATACTATCGGTAGCAAAGCCAACGATGCAGATATTCAGAAACTCGTGGTGCAGATGAAAGACGAATTGGAAAAAGTTAAAGAGCAACTTCTCAATATTTTGTAATATGGAAGGGAGGCTTTTAATCTTTTCGGCGCCTTCGGGAGCCGGCAAAACAAGCATAGTAAAGGCTTTGCTGCAACAAATGCCGCAACTTGAATTCTCCGTTTCGGCAACAAGCCGCCCTATGCGAAAAGGCGAAACCAACGGCAAAGATTATTACTTCCTGAGCAAAGAGGCTTTTAAGAAAAAAATTGAAAACAACGAGTTTCTGGAGTGGGAAGAAGTATATAGCGGAAGTTTTTATGGCACATTGCGCTCAGAAATCATTCGTATTTGGGACAAGGGCAACCATGTAGTTTTTGATGTTGATGCGGCTGGTGGTATTAATATAAAAAAACAATATGGCTCCAAAGCCCTTTCAGTTTTTGTGATGCCGCCCTCAATTGAAGAACTCGAAAAGCGCCTGATAAACCGCAAAACCGAAAGCCCAGAAAGCCTTAAAAAACGACTCGACAAGGCGCGCTATGAACTGGGCTTTGCCAACGATTTTGACAATATTGTTGTAAACGATAACCTCCAGCAGGCCATTGACCAGTCGGCTGCACTGGTTAATAACTTTCTTAAGCAAGGGTAATTGTATGAAAAATCACGGAAAATTGATTAAAACGGGTTTGTTTCCCGGATCATTCAACCCGGTACATATTGGGCACCTGATTATTGCCCACCACCTGCTGCAATATACCGATCTTGAAGAAATATGGTTTGTGATTTCGCCGCAAAACCCTTTAAAGAACCACACCGAACTTTTGCCAGAGGCTTATAGGCTCGACCTGCTCGAAACCGCCATTGAAGAACAGGCTGGCTTTGTGCTGTGCAAAAGAGAACTTAGCCTTGAAAGGCCTTCCTACACAAGTAAAACCCTCGCTTTATTAAAGGCTGAACATGACCAAAGAAACTTTGTGCTGATAATTGGAAGCGACAACCTGACAATTTTTGACCAATGGAAAAATTACGAAGAAATTCTGGCTGGCACCGATATATACGTGTATCCGCGCAAGGGCCAGCCAGAATCTGTTTTTTATGAGTATGCAAGGGTAAAGGTGGTAAATGCTCCCCTTATTGAGGTGTCATCCTCCTTTATCAGAGAATCTTTCAAATCGGGAAAAGACCCCAGGTATCTCCTTCCCGAAAGGGTTTATCAAAAAATATTGAAAAACAACCTTCTGGCTTAAAGGCCGAATTCTTTTTTAAGCAAATCGACAAAATCTTCCTTTTCCCAGGCAAAGAATTCAACTTCTTTAAATTTTTTCTTTACTTGGGTGCCATTAAGAAGCACTTCCTTCTCCTCCACGCCTGGCCCGTTATACCTCACTTCAACCCACTCGCGGTAATGGGAGCGTCCAAAATGCCCGTATGTAGTTGTTCTTTTAAAAATGGGATTCTTCAGCCCGAGGCGCTCAATTATGGCAAAAGGGCGCATATCGAAAATATGACTGATTTTTTGTGCAATTTGGCCATCCGTAATATTTACCCTTGAAGTGCCATATGTGTTTACGTAAACCCCCACAGGCTCGGCCACGCCAATGGCGTATGCTACCTGCACAAGCACTTCGCTGGCAATACCAGCAGCCACCATATTGCGGGCAATATGTCTGGCAGCATAAGCCGCCGAGCGGTCAACCTTGCTTGAGTCCTTGCCCGAGAATGCTCCGCCGCCATGTGCGCCCTTGCCTCCATAAGTATCCACAATTATTTTGCGGCCGGTAAGCCCGGTATCGCCGTGCGGCCCACCAATAACAAACTTCCCGGTAGGGTTTACCAATAAGCGGTATCCGTTGGCAAACAATGGAGCAACCCTTTTGGGGAGGTCTTTCATTGCCGCAGGAATCAGGTAAGTGTAAATGTCGTCTTTAATGCGGTTTTGCATGGCTATTTCGGCCTGGGCACGGGCCTGGGCCGATTCATCCATTGGCAGCTCAAACTCATCGTGCTGGGTCGAAATTACAATGGTGTCTATCCGCACAGGGTTATGGTTATCATCATATTCGACCGTTACCTGCGACTTGCTGTCTGGGCGCAGGTAGGTCATCACTTTCCCTTCTTTTCTGATTCGGGCAAGCTGCTGAAGCAGAATATGGGCAAGGTCTAAGGTAAGTGGCATGCGTTCGTCGGTTTCGCTGCAGGCATAACCAAACATCATACCCTGATCGCCGGCACCCTGGTCTTCCTGGCGGGCGCGAACAACACCCTGGTTTATATCGGGCGACTGCTCATGAATGGCTGAAAGAACACCACACGACTCTGCCTCAAACTTCAGGGCAGAATTGGTATATCCAATCTCTTTCAACACATCGCGAACAACAGTTTGTATATCAACCCATGCTTCGGTTTTTACTTCACCCCCGCAAACCACCAGCCCGGTAGTAACCAGGGTTTCGCAGGCAACTTTCGACTCGGGATCCTGACGAAGAAACTCATCGAGCAAGGCATCAGAAATCTGGTCGGCTACTTTATCCGGATGACCTTCTGAAACAGATTCAGAGGTAAAAAGATATCCCATATTCAATAGATAAGTATTAAACAAAAATTTGGCCCGCAAAGTTAAGGAATAAATTTTTAAATCAGATCTTTCAAACAGTAAGTTGTCGGAAAACCTGTTCGAGCGACTGGTCTTCGTGGTCCATTGAAAGGATTACCAAATTGTTTTGCACGGCAAACCTGAACACGCTGGGCCGAAGGTCGTTTTGGCTCTGGGTAAAAATACGGCATGAGGTTTGGGAGGTTTGAACCACATCGACAACTCCATGCATTTGGCGCAAGGCGCTAATTGAAAAATGGGACTGAAATTCTACCCTGATAATTCGCGTAGTTTGGTTTAATAACTGCACTTCGGAAGTAGGCGCATCGGCCACAATTTCTCCACGGTTGATAATAATGACCCTGTGGCATACGGCTTCCACCTCCTGCATAATGTGTGTTGAAAGCAAAACAGTTTTTTCTTGTCCGATGCGGCGGATAAGGTTCCGTATTTCGCCAAGCTGGTTGGGGTCTAAGCCTGAGGTTGGCTCATCGAGTATCAGCACTTCGGGGTCATGTATAAGGGCCTGGGCCAATCCCACGCGTTGCCTGTAGCCTTTCGAAAGAGCGCCAATCTTTTTGCCTGCCTCCTGCCCCAGACTGGTAAGACCAATCATCTCGTTTACCCGCTTTTGGCCTTGCCTGCCCAGCTTATGTATTCCGGCCACAAAGCCAAGGTACTCCTTAACATACATTTCATGATAAAGCGGATTGTGCTCGGGCAGGTACCCAAGCCTGCGCCTTACCTCGAGGGGCTGCAATACCACATCGAAGCCGCAAACCAACACCCTGCCCTGTGTTTGCGGAATATAGCAAGTCAGGATTTTCATCATGGTTGTCTTGCCAGCCCCGTTGGGGCCCAACAGACCTACCACTTCGCCCTGCTTTACAGAAAATGAAACATTGTTGAGGGCTTTTTGTTGCCCATATATTTTGATAACTTCACTGGCTTCTATCGACATGTATAATTGGGGGTTTGCGCTAAATTACTAATTTTATCAAAAATTTGAAGCCAACAATAATTAAGATTTAGAAGAGATTTGACAGGTATAGTTACAAAATCGACCGGAAGCTGGTACACCGTAATGGATGAGCTGGGCAAAAGGTATGAATGCCGTTTACGCGGAAAATTCAAAATTTCAGGCATACAATCAACCAACCCTATTGCCGTTGGCGATAATGTTGAGTTTAAACCCGACCCAGGTCAGGGTACCGGCACCATTACGGGTATCGGAAACCGGCGAAATTATATTATCAGAAAGGCCACAAACCTCTCGCGCCAAACCCATGTTATTGCTGCCAATTTAGACCAGGCTATGATTATAGCCACCCTGGCAAGACCCCGCACATCAACGGGTTTTATCGACCGGTTTTTGGTTACCTGCGAGGCATACAGCATACCAGCAGTTATCATTTTCAACAAATCTGACCTTTACGACCAGGAAAGCCTATTATACCTCGAACAATTGCTCGAAATGTATGGCCTTGCAGGATACCAGACACTAAGCGTTTCGGCGATTCAAAAGACAAATATCGAGACTTTTGCAAAGATTCTCCAAAACAAAACTACGTTGCTCAGCGGTCATTCAGGGGTCGGGAAATCTACCCTGATAAATGCAATAGAGCCTTCGCTAAACCTGAAAGTTCAGAGCATTTCGAAAACACACCTTAAGGGAAGGCATACAACAACCTTTGCAGAAATGTTTGAGTTAAACAGTGGCACCTTTATTATTGATACGCCTGGCATTAAGGAGTTTGGGCTGGTTGATTTTGAACAATGGGAGTTGTGTCATTATTTTCCGGAAATGAGGGCTTTGTTCAACCTTTGCCGATACAACAACTGCACCCATTACAACGAACCTGGATGCAAGGTAAAGCAGGAGGTTGAAAGCGGCAACATAAGCATTTTGCGCTACAACAATTACCTGAGTATGCTGCTGGGCCAAGAACGTTAGAATTGAAAAAATTTCCTGAAAAAAACACGGTTAATTAAATTCTCCCAAAATTAAGCGGTACAAGGCAACATTTTGTTTCTGCATTGGGCTGGCAAATGAATGGCTAAAAACATTTAAACAATAAATAAAGAAGTGAGAGCTTTAATACAACGAGTAGAAAAGGCAGGTGTTGAAATTTCGGGGCTGATTCATGCAGCCATTGGCCAGGGCATGATGGTATTGGTTGGTATTGAGCAGGCCGATAATCAGGAAGATGTGAATTGGCTGGTCGGAAAAATTGCAAGGCTTCGAATATTTGATGATGAAAATGGGGTAATGAACCTTTCAATTGCTGATAAAGGTGGAGAGTTGCTGGTTGTAAGCCAGTTTACCCTGCATGCCAGCACAAAAAAAGGAAACCGCCCCTCATACTATCGGGCTTCGGGCCCACAACATGCCATACCCTTATACGAAGCCTTTCTCAAACAAATGGAAGAAGAAACAGGCCGGTTGGTAAAGTCGGGAATTTTTGGAGCCTTGATGAAGGTTTCACTGATAAACGATGGGCCTGTTACCATTTTTATTGACACCAAGGCCAAAGAGTAACCATTAAATCCAAGTGCAAATGACCCTTCACGAAGCCCAAACCAAGGTTGATCAATGGATAAACACCACGGGTGTAAGATATTTCAGCGAGCTTACCAATCTGGCCATTCTCGCCGAAGAAGTGGGCGAAGTAGCCAGCATTATGGCCCGCACCTATGGCGATCAGTCTTTTAAGGAGAGCGACCACAACAGCTCGCTCTCTGATGAAATTGCCGACGTACTCTTTGTGCTTATTTGTATTGCCAATCAAACCGGGGTTGACCTAACCGAAGCCCTCGATAAGAACCTACAGAAAAAAACCTGCCGCGATGCCATTCGGCATCAACAAAATCCAAAACTAAAAAGGTAAAGGAAGTTATTTAGGGTTGTAAGCCCATTTGAGCCATACAGCGCCCCATGTAAAACCACCACCAAAGGCTGTAAGTATAATATTATCGCCTTTTTTGAGTTTGTTTTCCCACTCCCATATGCATAGGGGTATGGTTGCATTGGTAGTGTTGCCATACTTTTCAATATTTACCATAACACGGTTCATGGCAATTCCCGAGCGTTTTGCAGTGGCTTCAATAATGCGCATATTTGCCTGGTGAGGCACCAGCCATGCAATATCGCTGCCCGAAAGGTTGTTTCTTTTAATTATTGAAGCCGAAACTTCGGCCATATTGGTAACGGCAAACTTATACACAGCTTGCCCTTCTTGGTAAACATAATGCTCGCGGGCATCAATGGTTTGGTAGCTGGGGGGCTTAACCGACCCGCCTGCTTTCATGTGCAAATGAACTCGTCCTGAGCCATCGGTATGAAACTCATGGTCCATAATACCCACCGGATCGGTTGTTGGCTCCAACAGGGCTGCCGCAGCCCCATCGCCAAATATAACACAAGTCTGGCGGTCGGTATAATCTACTATCGACGACATTTTGTCAGCACCAACCACCAACACTTTTTTGTACATGCCCGACTCAACAAACCTGGCTCCGGTTACCAGGCCATAAATAAAGCCAGAGCAGGCAGCGTTAAGGTCGTAGCTGAAGGCATTTTTTATACCGGCCTTGTCGCTAATTACATTGGCCGTGGCCGGAAATTTCATGTCGGGAGTAACCGTGCAGCATATTAGCAGATCAACTTCTGAAGGCTTAATTCCACGTTTTTCTAACAGGCCCCTTACAGCCTCGGCACCCATATCGGAGGTGCCAAGCCCATCTCCTTTCAATATCCTGCGCTCCCTGATACCAGTTCGGGTGGTGATCCACTCATCGGTGGTATCAACCATGTTTTCAAGTTCCTTGTTGGTAAGTATATAGTCGGGAACATAACCATGGATGGCCGTAATTGCTGATCTGATTCTGGTCATAAATAAAACTTTGTAACCTAATCTGTTCCGGAATCAAAAATTGTACCTTGCGAGTATTGTTCCAAAGCTTCACGAATTTTATCAGACAGGCGGGCTTCACACACTTCTTTCGAAAGCAGGAGCATGTTTTTTATAGCAATATCGTTTGAAATGCCATGACCAATAATTACGGTAGAATTAATGCCAAGAATTGGCGTTCCGCCGTAGTTTTCATAATTAAATCTTGCAAAGAAAGGGTCGTTGCCATATCCGCGCTTTACTATCTGGCGAAACATGGTTTCCATATTTTTAAGCAGCACATTGCCAGTAAAGCCATCGCAAACCACCACATCTACTTTATCTTTGAAAAGGTCGCGACTTTCAACATTGCCAATAAAGTTAAAATCGGCCGAATCTTTCATCAACCGGTATGCGCTTTGTGTAAGAATGCTCCCTTTGTCTTCCTCCAGGCCAATGTTTAGCAATCCAACTTTGGGGTTTTCTATTTTATACACATGTCGGGCATAAATAGAGCCGAGCAGGCCAAACTGGTACATTACATCTGGTTTGCTGTCGGGATTGGTACCCACATCAATCAGCACTCCAACGCGGCCGTCTTCTTTGGGTATCAGGGCTGTAGTGGCTGGCCTTATAATACCCTGCATTGCATTAACACTATAAATAGACCCCACCAGCATTGCCCCGGTATTTCCGGCACTTGCAAATGAGTCGATATTGCCCTTTTTAAGCATTCTGAAACCTTTTGCAATGCCCGAATCGGGTTTTTGGGCAAACGCCTTTGTTGGCGACTCGCCCATGCCGATTACTTCCGGAGCATGCTTTATGTCGAAAATGGCCGGATTAGACCCCTGGGCCAGCAACTCAGCAATTATAATAGCTTCGTTGCCTATCAGAACTATCCTGTCAGTGTCTGGAAGCTCTCTCTGGGCTAAAACAGCACCTGCAATAGTTGCTTTTGGAGCAAAATCGCCGCCCATTACGTCTAAACCAATTCTCATGTTGCCAGTTTTGGTTAATGACTGGTTTTTACTGATACTTTATCAGGCAGTTGCCGACTTCTGAATGGCAAGCTGGCCACGATAATGGCCACACTCGGGGCAAACCCTGTGCATAAGCCTGGCTGCGCCACAATTGGGGCAGGTTGTCAATGCAGGTTCGGTGGCCTTGTAATGTGTCCTGCGTTTGTCACGACGGGTTTTCGAAATTCTACTCTTAGGATGTGCCATAGCAATTAATTATTTACAATTTTCTCAATCGGTAAAATTCATCCCTTTCAGTGCATCCCAGGCCGAATCATCTGTATTTGACCGGCCAGGGCCCTTAGTGGGCAAATACTGTTTGATTTTTTCAATCAACTCAGGGTTGCAACCTTTGCCCGGCACATTGTCATCAATATGAATATGCTGCATGGGCAAGCCAAGGTGAATGTATTCATAAACATAATGCGAAACATCTATGTGGCTAAGCCCTGAAGGAATGACAATTATTTCATCAGTTTGTTCAGAAAAACTTTCTCCAAACTTCACATATAGTTTTTGCAATACATCAAGGGGTTGTTGATAGGGTTCAAGGCAATGGTCGCAAACCAGTTCAACATGCCCTTTTAACTCAAATTCGAGAATCAGCATACTGCTCTGTTTTTCCAGAACAAGGTCAAGCTGAATATTCCCTTTGGTAACTTGCGAATACTCAAAGCAAGAAAAATAGGTTTCGCCAATTTCGAATGAATAATGGTGTTTGCCAGGCAACAGACCCACGAAACCAATATTAAACTGCTTCAAAGGATTCAAAGCGCTTTCTTTTTTAAAGGCTGCAAAGATAAAACTAATCCGCGAAATAAAAAACAAAATTCCTTAAGTAATTAAAGGCAATAGAACCAGGAGCTAACTCCCTGATAGATAATAAGCCTTGCTTGCCCGATAATATGTTTATTTAAACGCTTTTTCGAGCAATGCATCGGAACCAAGTTTAAGCCGGTTAAAATAATCGGGCACTTCTTTGCCGGTAAGCTGATCTACATAAAGTTTTGCAAGGTATTGCCCCAGCATAAAGCCCTGTCCTCGCAGGCCAAGGAACAGGCCTTTTTCTGTGTCGATTATCATTTTGGGTTCAATATAATAACCTGCCCACAAGGCCTGAAAACCTGCTGAAGACATTTCGGGTATCCAGTCGATAAACGTTTCGGCCACTATTTCAGCAAAATCTATGCTGTTTACTTTCAGGTTCTTATCGGTTTCAAGTGGTTCATTTGCCGGCGATGCACAGCCAATAATCTGTCCGGTTTCGCCAAGCTGCTGGCCATAAACGGCAACAAAGCCTTTGTAGTTTCGCCTGTCGATCAGCATGTCTAAGGGGCGTCCCAAGGTACCGAGCATGGGCAGTCGCCTGGTTATAAATGCCTGATGTTTAACGGCATACAAGCCAGTATGGATGCCAAGCATTCGGGCAAAATGGTCGCTTTGATCGCCAAGTGCATTTACAAAAACCCGGGTGTGGTACTCCAGATATTCGCCAGAGTGACTGAGTACGACTGCCTTGTAAATTTCGCCACATTTTTCAATATTAATCAGCCTGCAGTCTTCCAAGAGGGTGCCGCCCAAATTTTTTCCGATTTTGCGCAAAACCTCTATTACCTTGCCTGGAGTGGCCTGCCAGCATTCACTGGTTTTTAGGGCTGCTATATATTTATTGTTTGTGGGGTTAAAATAAGGCGAAATTTCACTGCGAAACTGCTTAGGTTCGAGCATTACGGCCTTTTGCCAGGCCATGGATGCTTCAAGGGCCTTGTACATGGCTTCATCATGAGCAAAGGTAACGTAGTTTATCAGTCTGAAATCAATATTCCCGTGTTGTTGCAACTGGGCAAACAGCTCGAGGTTGTGCCGTGCAATATCGGTAAGCTCTGGTATTGAAAACACGGGGCGGCCACCGGCAATATTTCGCCACGACGCTCCAAAGCCTGAGTTGATCATAAGTGGTTCGAAACCGGCCTGGGCCATAAACCTGAAAAGGGCGCTTCCGCCTATTCCACCACCTGCAATCAGCGATTTTACTTCAACCACCCGCCTGGGTTTTCCGATTTGAGAAGTAATAATTTTTTGGGGAAGTGGCCCAGGAAATAATTCGCCCAGTGTAATTTGGTTCGACATAGGTGCGCGCGGGGTTGAACCGCCAATAAGATCTACGCCACGTGGCCTCAGGTTTTGCTTAAGGCGCTGGAGGCAACGCTTTCCACGGCATGGGCCCATGCCCAAATGGGTGGTGTGCTTCACTTCTTCAACCGATACAAACCGCCTGTCGCCAATCATTTCAATAACTTCTTTCAGGGGCACATCGTCGCAATGGCACATAAACAAATCAGAAGTTATCTCCTCCTGGTAATCACTATATTGAAGTTCAGAAGGATAATCCCGCTTTATAATAAATCCCCTTACCCTCAGTTGCTCACCGGCTGGCATGTTTAAGGCTTTAACCCTGGCAATATGGGTAAGGTTTGGTTTGCGCATTATGCGTTCAATTGTGCCTTCGCCCAAAATTTTGGCATCATTGTCAACCAGAAAAACTTCTTCGCCTTCGTTCAGGTCGAACTCAATTGGAAGCCAAAATGTGCCCTTTTTCAAATTATAGCCAAAAATGGCAAGCCCCGGGCACTGGAAAACGCAGTCCATGCAGCCAGTGCATTTTTCAAAATCAATTTCGGGTACTGTGCTTGTTGAGGTTTTGGTTATAGCGCCAAACTTGCAGGCAAAGGCACATGGGTTGCAGGCAAAACCATACAGGCAGTCAATTTGCACAAATGGTTTTTCCATGCGTTGAGCCGTGGGCAAGTCAGGCTTTTCAATTACCCTTATTGGATGTTGCTGTGAGTCGATGTATTCTTTCGAAACCGTCAGGTAATCGTCGTAGCTGAACCGGTTTTTCATGCTTTCCAGAATTTCATAAGCTACCTGTTTGCCACGCAGCACCGCGCTGGTGCCTTCGCCAATACGAATGGCATCGCCGGCACCATAGCACCTTCGCCCAAACATTTCCTGCCCTTTTTCAAGCAGGGCATCATCGGGCATAAGGCCTGTACAAATGTTTATTGCATCAATGCCTTCAAGCACCATCTCGGTACCGGCTATTGGAATAAAATTTTCTGCCTTTGCAATCACTGCCCCTCTGATTCCGTCGCCCTTTTTGTTTGGAAGGGCCTCCAGAATCAAATGCGAAAGCAATATTGGTATTCCAAGCCTTCTTACCCTGTTGGCCTGTACCGGAAAGCCTCCCTCGCGGGCTTGGGCTTCAATAATTGCCTTTACTTTTGCCCCGGCCTGGGTAAGCTGGTAGCTGGTAAGGTAGCCAATATTGCCGGCACCTACCGTAAGCACGTTGCGGCCAAGCAGGGTAAGCTCGGTATTCATCATTTTTTGAATAACGGCTGCAGTGTAAACCCCTGGCAAATCGTCGTTGTGAAAGGTTGGCAAATAAGGCACAGCTCCGGTAGCCACTACTAAGTATTGGCAGTCAATATAAAATATTTCGCAGGTGTGAAAATTCTTCACTGCCACCCGGTTACCCTCAAAAATATCCCATACAGTGCAATTGAGCATAATGCCTTCATGGTTTTCGCCGACAAGGGTTTTGGCAATTTCAAAACCACGCAACCCACCATATTTCTTTTCCTTTTCGAAGAAAAAAAACTGGTGGGTTTGCATATTAAACTGACCTCCAATTTCGGAATTGCTGTCAACAACAATGTTGCTCACCCCGTTTTGGTTCAGTATTTCTCGCGTTGCTAATCCGGCCGGCCCTGCTCCCACAATAACCACGCAGGTTTTGTAAACTTTTAATGCCTCTTGTTTAATAAACACCGATGGGTTGGCAACGTAGTCGCGCGGAATTTCGGACACTTGTCCAACACCATCTACCGGTGTTATGCAAATTCGCTTTATCTGGCCATCTACAAGCATTTCGCAGGCACCACACTTGCCAATGCCACACTCAAGGCTTCGGTTGCGGTTGGTAAGGCTGTGGCTATGAACCGGGAAACCGGCCTGATGAAGGGCGGCGGCAATAGTGAAGCCCTTTTCGCCCGTTATAAAATTACCATTGAAATTAATTGTTACCTTTTCAGTATCCTTTATCGGGATAATTGGATGTTGAGAAATTTTATGCATCTAATAACAGGTTGATAAAATAAACAAAAGGTTTTCGGCGGCTAGCGGGTCATAACACTTGCTAAGCCTTGTCAGTAAGGCAATTCCGCAGCAAAGGTAATTTTTTTTGTATTTTTTGTTCTGTTCCATTGGTATTTAAACCCATTCTAAACAAGCTGAAAAATTTCTTTAATTCCCTAAGCAAGCCTATCTTTGCAATAAATCAAAACCTTCAAAACCATGAAAAAGTATTTTTACATTGCGGCAATTTTTGGGTTAATCATTATTGCTGCCATTTTTTTTCGGATATTTTTCAGCAGCGTTACTCCTGCTCGCGGCATTAGCAACGAAACAAGTACCGAGTGGTCATTGCCTGCAATAACCCAACAAAACCCAGGAGCTATGATAAGTTTACCACAACCTGTTACCGACGGCCAGGTCAGTCTAGAAAAATCAATGAGCCTTCGTCGCTCAGTTCGTACTTATAAAAATGAGCCTTTAAGCATTCAGGAGCTTTCGCAGCTCCTCTGGGCCGGACAAGGTGTAACCAATGAAAGGGGCTTTCGTACGGCTCCATCGGCCGGTGCTACCTTTCCTATTGAGCTTTTTGTGGTTGTAAACAATGTGAAAGGGCTTAAAAAGGGCATTTATCATTATATAATTGGTGAGCACAAGCTTAAAATGATAGATGAGCGCCAGGTTGAGCGAGACCTTGCACGGGCTGCACTAAGCCAGAGCATGATAAGCGATGGCGGAGTGGTGATTATTCTAACTGCCATTTTGGAGCGCACCACCCAGCGATATGGCGAGCGCGGTATTAGGTACGTGCACAATGAAATTGGCCATGTTTCGCAAAACATTCACTTGCAGGTAGCTGCTTTAAATTTAGGTACAGTTGTAATAGGCGCTTACCGCGACCAGGAGGTTGAAGCAATCCTTAATCTGGGTGAAGAAATTAGGGTGTTATATATGATGCCCATTGGAAAAATATGATTTTTCTTCATGAGAACTATCAAGGAGTTATTTAAAATTGGGAATGGTCCATCGAGCAGCCATACCATGGGGCCGCGCCGTGCTGCCGAGGAGTTTCTCAATAAGCATGCTGAGGCCACCAGTTTCAGGGTAACCCTTTTCGGGAGCCTGGCTGCTACTGGCGTGGGGCACCTTACCGATGTAATTCTGTACAACACTTTCGACCCAAAGCCAATTGAAATAATTTGGAAGCCAGAACAGGTTTTGCCATTACATCCCAACGGGATGGAGTTTGAGGCATTTATTAATAGCAATTGCATTGACAAATGGAGGGTTTACAGTATTGGTGGAGGCACCCTAATGGAAGAAGGCCAGGCTGACCAATTGGAGTCGAATGTGTACAAGCTGCACACCATGCAGGATATTTTGCATTGGTGCGAGGCGCGTGAAAAGAATATGTGGGAGTATGTTGCGGCCTGCGATACTCCTGAAACCTTTGAATACCTTGCTCAGGTTTGGGAGGTTATGAAAGCCTCTATAGAACGAGGTCTGGAAAATGAGGGCACTTTGCCCGGAGGGCTCAATCTGGTGCGGCGAGCCCCCATGTATTTTACCCGCAGCAAAACCTTTGCCGACATGCTAAAGCGCACCGGGCACACCTTTGCTTACGCACTTGCTGTTTCAGAAGAAAACGCATCGGGCGGACGCATCGTTACGGCACCCACCTGTGGATCGGCTGGGGTATTGCCTGCTGTACTTTATTCGTTGCAAAAAATTTATAAACTTTCTGACACGCGCATTATCAGAGGTCTTGCCACTGCAGGTCTTATCGGAAACCTTATTCGCACCAATGCCTCTATTTCGGGTGCCGAGGTGGGCTGCCAGGGCGAAATTGGCGCTGCTTGTTCTATGGCAGCAGGGGCCGCCGTTCAGTTGCTTGGCGGATCGCCTCAGCAGGTAGAGTATGCCGCCGAAATGGGTATGGAACATCACTTGGGTCTAACCTGCGATCCGGTAAACGGACTGGTGCAGATACCCTGCATTGAACGCAACGCAATGGCCGCCGTAAGGGCCTGGGAATGCGCCACTTATGCCCTTCTCTCTGATGGCAAACACCGCATCTCTTTCGATGATGTGATCAAGACAATGAAGCAAACAGGCTTTGACATGAAAGCCTCATACCGCGAAACAAGCCAGGGAGGACTTGCGGTAACCTGGACAGGCCTGCGCTGAAAAAATTAAAACCCGTAGGTAATGCCCGAGAAGAAAGAATATTGAAAGGGAATGGCCCGGCCAATCATCAAATTATTGCGGACCATTGGCATAATGAATATCTGGGCGGTAGGCTCGAAAGTAAGATTAAGCCTTTTGCTTAGTGACACATTCAGCACAACCCCGCCCTGCACTGAAAGGTTGTATTTTCTTAAACCATAAGTATCGCCAATTGACATTTGCATGGAGTTTTTTCCCAGATACACCTCGTTTTCAATTAAATAATTAATCGAACCTCCGGTTTTAAGCCGAAGATCGGAATGCTTCATGTCAAACAGTTTATAATAAAACAGCAAGGGTAACTCAACAAACGAGAAGTACTGGCTTATTCCCAAATCGCGCATCATCAAGTTTGCTGGTTCGCCATCGGCCAAAAATTGTTTGTTGGTTAAAACCCTGTAAGACTGGGCATCGGAAAAAAACAGCGAAGGATTGTTAAGGCGTATATATCCTTGTGAGGTTATGATTGTTTGTGGATGACCGAATTTTTGATTGGCAGGCATTTCAAAAATTGGCGAGTTTTCGCGGTTCGCAAAAGCAAATACATCTTTTATAAATTGCCCTGAAACAGAGTAGTTTAACCCCGTTCGAATACTTGCCCTGCGAGACAATTGAATATCAAATATAAGTCCGGCACTATATGATATCAGGTGGCTTTCCAACGATTCGAAAGGGATTCCGGCAGTGCCCGCAAAACTTAATTCGGGAAGGCGGCGAAAACTATACTGTGGACCAACCTGCAAACCTAAAGCAAATAGTGGAAATTCGGAGCTCTTTTCAGTTGTTGTAAATGAAGTGGAGGCAAGGGTGACGGGCTGGGGTGGCAAATAATCAATAGTTTTTTTCGGGTCAAGGGCTGGCTTATATAGGTTTACTGAAGCCAATAGCGAGGGAATTGGTTTTATGCCGACTTCAACTTCTGGGACCTTTTCGGGCTTCACAGGATACTCATGTGCAGCTCCCGCAATTATTGTTGCCTGCAATGGCTCTGTAATGTATGGCAAATTGGCCTCCACAGGCAACTCATCCAAGGCCGAACCGGAACCCTGAGAAACTGGTGCTGTGATTTGTTGCGAGGCTGTAAGATTAGTTTGGGCAATAGGCCTGAATTGAATATACCACAAGGTAAGTGAGCCAATAAGTAAGAGAGCAACCGAGGCAGCAACTCTGAGCAAAATGGGAACCAACCTCTGAGAAATGGCAGGTTGAGGCAATCGGTCGGCAACGCTATACCAAACACTGGCAGGCGGCTTAGCCTCAAAGTTGCTAAAAACCTCCTTTAGCTTCTCATCAAAATTATTTAGCTCAATTGCCATGTTTTCTTAAATAACCTTCTCAATAACTTTTTGTTCTTTTTCAATCAAACCCTGCAAAATGCTTTTTGCCCTCGAAAGGTTTGATCGCGAGGTGGACTCGGTTATGCTGAGCAACTCGCCAATTTCTTTATGGCTCAGGCCTTCTATTACCGCAAGGTTAAATACCAGCCGGTACTGATCGGGCAGCAACTGTATAAAGTTCAGCAATTCGTCGAGGCTAAGTTTTTCGGGGCCAAAATTTTCATTTGCGAGGCCGCTGGTTTCGCTTAAATCTTCAACCTTCAGGTGAATTATACGCTCGCGGTATTTTTCAATGGAGGTCCGGATCATAATTCGTTTTATCCATCCTTCAAGGCTTCCACTGCCTTTGAAGGTCGAAAGTTTTTCAAATACTTTTATAAACCCTTCCTGAAGTATATCCTGGGCTTCATGGTAGCTGCCGCCATAGCGCAGACAAACCCCATACATTTTTTTTGAAAAATGGGAGTAAAGCCTGTATTGATCGGCCTTGTTGTTTCCAAGGCAGCCTTTTAGTATTTTTTTGAGGGGTTCCACTGGTTTAATGCCAAAGCAACAAACAAAGATAATAATTCCTGCAAATTAGCAAAACGGACAAAAAAAATACCAGCCATAATTCAAAGAACGTATGGTTTTTCAGGTCAACGGCTTGCAGCAAGGCTTATATTGGCATGAGCCAAAGGCAATTCGGCAAAAGACCAGGTTTGAACCTGGCCCTTGCGGAATTGATTGGTGTTGAATTGGGGGAAAACAAAAAAAGGTTTCAGGGAAATGGCCGCTGGGCTAGTTGGTTTGGTTAATGTTGTTTGCAGCTTCTTTGCCCGGATTGCTCCGGGAAAGTTTTGTGCGGCCATAACCGTGTGTCCCTGAAACACAAAAACCTGGGAAACAATATATAATAAGGAGTAATTGTGGCTCCTAAGCAACAGGTCTGTTGGTCTGAAAACCTTTCAAGAATAACAAAGAACCTAATAAGTCAAAACCATTGTGCTTGCTCTTACAAATAATTAGACGGAAATTTGAGCATAAACGCTGCGTCGGGTAATACTTTTTTTACCGGCTTGTTTAATAATTATTGTGCCTGGGCAATTATAAGTTGTTTATGGGCTTATCCCATTTTTACAAAGTCGAGCATAAGGTCCTGGTCAAACTGGCTGATCCCAAATTTTGCAAGGTGTTTGCGGTCTTCGTTAAAGGAAGTCTGAAATGCCTCAAAACTGCTCATTTTGCTCAGACTTTCGCGGTAATACCGGAGGGCCTCGGCTGGTTTTCCCTTGCACCACAGCACGTGGCCGAGGTTTTCGAGATCATAAGAATTATGCGGTTCGTCGGCCAAAAGCCTTTCAAGATAATCTTCGGCGGTATCGAGTTTTGAGGTAAGGAAAGAGCACCAGGCAAGAGGTCGTCTAATGCGGTGATTTTCCGGGGCCAGCACCTCAATTTTAAAATAATAATCAAGGGCTTCGGCGTATCTTTCGAGATGCACAAGACATTGACCTATATTTGCCTGCACCTTTAAATCGTCGGGCTCACCATTTTCAACCTGTCGGTAATAGCGAAGTGCTTCTTCCCACCGGTTAAGGTATTTGCAGCAAAAGGCAAGTTTTCTGATAATCCATGGCCGGTCAGAATCTATCAGATCGGCCTTCAGGTAGTATTCGTAAGCCTTTTCAAGTTCTCCGGTTTTTTCATAGCAGAATGCTATTTTTTCAAAAATTTCGTTGTTCGCTCGGTCGGTTTCGGCCATCGAAAGAAAGATTTTTAGGGCATCGGGGTAAAACTTTTTGTCAAAATACAACTCCGCTATGTTTCTGATAGTCTTTTTCCCAGAAATTAATTGCCTTACAAATATCGTTTGATTGAGATTGGCCTCAAACGAAAAAACATCTTCAAACTCGTTTCGCCAGGGGTGCAATTTATAAAATCGGTATAAATCCTGGATATACTGTGTGTAAATGCTTTTTGTTGCTGCAAAGCTATTTAGCAAATCCTGGTCATGTCGTGCTTCGGAAAAGCTTTCAAGTTCATTGCTAAGCATATTGAGCATCATGGCTTTTTGTTGCTCTGGCACCATGCCAAGATTTAGGCAAAACGAATATTTGTCGCTATTGCACATAAAATAGCTGTTTTCGAGGTTTTGAATCAATGGGGTAAGGTCCGATTTCCCTTCTGAGGGAGCCATTGATGCCTGAACAGCTTCATTTTCAACAAAAAATGGAACAAACCAATTGCTTATTTCTCTGAAGAAAGGAAATCCTTTGAGTTGCGAAAATGCACTCATGAATACATCCATACCTTCGAGCTGCATTTCGGTAAACTCCTGAAGTTTATCGAGCAAGCCTGGTGCTTCCTCAAAAAACGTTTCCCAGTCGGGGTTTTTTTCTTCGCCGTACTCTTCTTTAAAAACCTGGTCAAGTTCGAGTTTTTCTTCAATTTTGGGTCTCATTTTAAGCATGGCAGGCATAATTTCCTCTTCCCATTTGCGGCGAACCTTTTCGGTTTCTTTGGATTTGGTAAATTGAATTAAAATGGCCTCAAGGTTTTGTTCAATATCGGGAAACTCGCGATATGCAACAATTTTTTCCTGTAGCTGGGGGTATAGGTAAATCCGGTCATTATATTTGAGGAAAGCCAGAAAGAGCCCTGTCAATGCTCTTTGCCAAACCATTTCGTCCTTTTTGGCTGCAAACCTGAACAAAATCATAAATTTATTTACGTCGAAATACCTGAGCAGGCTAATGGTGAGCGCAGTAACCACCAGTGCCTTATCGTGCCAGGGCATTCGTTTTGAGTCGCAGGATGCATTGAGCAATTCTATTTCGGCATCAGTATATTTATCAGAAAGCCATATTATATTAAAAATCTTTATCAGTACTTTTTCTCGGCCAGGTTGCTGCAGGCTTTGTTCCAAACTGTTTTTGGGCAGTGTTCCTGATAGTTTATTGTCGTATGTAAGTTGTTCGAGGAAAGCCAGGGCTTCGCGGCGTTCGGGCCGGCGCTCGCGCTGCAGGTCAAACTTTAGGGCATAGGTGTTGCCGTATCGTTCGCCTGTCAGGAGCATTTCCTTCAGCTCGTCGGCCACCTCTAGCAGGCTGCGCAAAAGGTAATGATATACCTTTTCGCGCTCAGGATCATGATTTGCTGTAAATGAATACTTTAGAATATTCCGGTAAGTTTCAACCAGGCTGTCGATGCGCTCGTTAATATATTCTTTCTGCGACTCGCCCACCAGAACGCGCAAGCGCTCAACGGCATCGTTTACACGCCTCGAATGTAGCAATGAAGCAATTCGTAGGTATTCGCGATTTACCTTTTCCTTAAACATGATTGTAGTTTTTTTTGATATCAAATGCTATAAAGCAGCCTTTTGAAAGGCAAATATTATGCCCTTTGAAAGATAAACAAAAAACCCTCCAAAATGTCAGGAAATCAGGCAATAAAATACACGACGTTTTGTCAGCGGACAATTGTTATAACGCCCTCTGCGGTTCGGCGCACTTCGCCTCGGGTAAAAGTTAGCACGTAATAATAGGTTCCATCAGGCGCATTGCGGCCATCCCACCAGTTATTATAGTAATCTGAGTGCTCAAATACCTTTCGGCCATGCCTGTTAAAAATAATTATTTGCGCGTGGTAATGCTCGAGGTTCAGGATTTCGAACAAATCGTTGAAGCCGTCGTTGTTGGGGGTAAACACATTGGGTATTGTTAGCTCGCAGTTTTGTTCGCTAACTGTTAAACTAAAAAAATCGAAGCAGCCAGTTCTGTTGTCTGTAACCTGCACCATATAAATTCCGGGTTTTTTTGCCATAAGGGTGTCAGAAACCGCTCCGGGTATGGGGTTGTTGCTAAAGTACCACTGATACGACCACCCTGGGTTAATGGTGCTTACAGGCGAAACGCTGAGCAAGGTTGAGTCTCCCTGGCACACAGGTAATTCAATTGACGAAAGCACTTCGGCCCGGGGTAGCTGCCTAACAAAAACCACCACGGTTGTATCGAAGCTGCAGCCAAAATTGTCGGTTACTTCAAAGCGGAAAGAGTGGTTTCCGGGTTCATTTACTGTAACAGATGCAGGGTTTCCGGCCAGGTGTGCGGAGCCTCTAAACCACCTGCGCTGCAATATTTCGGGGAAGAATATTAGTGAGTCAGGGTAAAAATCTTGTTTAAAGAACATTCTCCATCCAAAAATAAATCCATTATCGCCCGGGGCATTGTCCCTGACCCTGAGAGTCCACTTCCCGTTTAGGGGGCAGCCAATCAATCCGTTGAAATTGTTTTCGGGGGTGTATGCGCCCGCTGGCAGGTATGCCGCATTGAAGTAATAATTTCCGGCCCTGTCGGTGTACTGGTGAAAACGTGGTGTTGTTTGGGCCATGGTGCCAAAGGCCGGCTGGTTTGTAAAGCAATATTCATAACCCACACCCGGGGTTACATTATCCCATAAAACCGGCTCGCCCAAATTGGCTGTACCAGTTCCGAAATCCTTCAGGCTTATCCGGTTTCCTGTTGGGCATTCGAGCTCAAACTGAAGCTGCCCGTTTACTGCATGCTCAATATTAATGCAAATGCGGTCAAAATCAATTGAAGATAAAATGGCATCGCCTGGTTTAAAGATATCAAAAACCAATGAAGACTCATAAGCCTGGCCGGTTCCGTCGGGTATGGGGGTGGTTGCAGCAACCGAAGTTGCGAAGCCTGTCCAAATGGTTGTGGTTGCCACTCCTGCCAAAGCGAATGCCTGACCAGCACAAGCCGAGTCGGTAGTGGCATTTGTGCCTTTAAAACCAGGGAAAGTGCCAAGTTTGATTATTTGAGTATTTGTTGCCTGGCACCCATTGGCCGGGTCTGTGGCAGTAAGTGTAACAGGATAGGCGCCAGGGTCTTTCAGAAATGTTGAAAAAACCGGACCTGTGTGTGTGGTGCCTTCAAATTTCCAGGTGTATTGCACGACCCCAGGGTTGAAGTTGATGTTTTGAGGCAAATAGCCAGATGTGGCCGTAAAGCCAAGATTTCCGGCATTGGGGCAGTAATTGAATTTTCCGGCCAAGGGAGTAATTTCTGCAAAAAAAGTCTCGCACAAGCTCAGGCATTGTATGCCGGCAATCCAGCCGTTTGCCTGGCTTGTTGGAGATGAAACAAACCTGAAGTGTAAGCACCCACTTGAGGCATACACCATTTTGCCGTGCAATTGGTTGCCGGTTGCCTGAAAAATTAGGGGAGAAGTGGCATTGGGCCCATCATAAACATAAAGCACATCGCCGCTTCCAAGCTGAAAATTTTCAAATACCATTTGCAAAACAGGATTCTGTGCATCGCTACTGCAAAAAGTAACAGAAAAGTCTTCGTTAGGCCCATAGGGCGTCTGAAAATTGCCTCCGCTATCGGCAAAGACCCCCGAACAAGTTGTGATGGTTTGCCCATTGTGCAGGCTAATGGGATATATAACCTGGGTATAACCACTAAGGCCCGAAAACGATAACCATAAAATGGGAAAAACGCGTAATAGAAGCATGCAGAGATTTATTAAAAGCGCCAAAGAACAGCTCCGGTGCAAGGGTTTTTTATGTTAAATACGGTTAAAGAGATCCATTTATTTTATACTGGGCGCAAACTCCAAAATTAAAAAAAATATGGTTTTTTAGTTGTAATTTTGCTGGCTATGAAACACATCAGGAACTTTTGCATAATTGCTCATATTGACCACGGGAAGAGTACCCTGGCCGACCGCCTTCTTCAAACCACAAATACCATAAGCGACCGCGAATTTAAGGACCAGCTTTTAGACAATATGGATTTGGAACGTGAGCGGGGTATAACCATAAAAAGCCATGCCATTCAAATGGACTATGAGCTTAACGGGCAGGCTTACAAACTAAACCTTATTGACACTCCAGGACATGTTGACTTTAGCTATGAGGTTTCGCGGTCTATTGCAGCCTGCGAAGGGGCCTTGCTGGTGGTAGATGCTTCTCAGGGCATTGAAGCTCAAACCATATCGAACCTTTATCTGGCATTAGACCACGATTTGGTAATCATTCCTGTTTTAAACAAGATGGACCTCCCTGGTGCCATGCCCGAAGAGGTTGCCGATCAGATTGTTGACCTTACCGGTTGCGATTACGAGGATATTATTCCGGCCAGTGGCAAAACAGGATTTGGCGTTGAAAGCATACTTGAGGCCATTGTAAAGCGGATTCCACCGCCCAAAGGCAATCCCGATTTCCCCCTTCAAGCCCTTATTTTTGATTCGATGTATAACTCTTTTCGGGGAGTAATTGCTTATTTCAGGGTGCTCAATGGCGAGATCAGAACCGGCGATCATGTTAAATTTATGAATACCCAACACGAATACCATGCTGATGAGGTTGGAGTATTAAGGCTTGCTCAGATTCCAAAGGCAGTGATTTCGGCCGGCGATGTAGGGTATATTATTTCAGGCATAAAAGATGCGCGCGAGGTGAAGGTGGGCGATACCATTACGCATGTAAAAAACCCAACCCAGAATGCCATTAAGGGTTTTGAAAACGTGAAACCCATGGTGTTTGCCGGCATCTATCCAGTTGATACCGAAGACTTTGAGGAGCTTCGCACCGCCATGGAAAAGCTTCAGCTTAACGATGCATCTTTAACATTTGAACCGGAATCTTCGGCTGCCTTGGGCTTTGGCTTCAGGTGCGGTTTTTTGGGTATGCTACACATGGAAATTGTGCAGGAGCGCCTTGAGCGAGAATTCGACATGACCGTAATCAACACCGTGCCAAACGTTTCGTATCATGCCTACACTACCAATGGGGCAAAAGTTATTGTAAACAACCCTTCAGACCTGCCTTCTTCCAATGTGCTTGATTACATTGAAGAACCCTATATTACTGCGCAGATCATTACCAAGTCAGAATATATCGGGGCGGTAATGTCTCTGTGTCTTGATAAGCGGGGCGTAGTAAAAAATCAGGTTTATCTTACCACCGACCGCGTTGAACTGACCTTTGAAATGCCGCTTGCCGAAATCGTTTTTGATTTTTATGACAGGCTCAAGACCATTTCGCGTGGATACGCCTCATTCGATTATCATCCGAGTGGTTACAAACCGTCGGAGCTAGTTAAACTCGACATTTTGCTCAATGGCGACCATGTAGATGCACTTTCGGCGCTCATCCACCGCGAAAACTCATTTGATTTTGGCAAACGCATCTGCGAGAAACTTAGGCAGCTGATTCCGCGCCAGCAGTTCGACATTGCCATACAGGCAGGTATAGGTTCAAAAATAATTGCCCGCGAAACGGTAAAAGCTTTGCGAAAGGATGTAACTGCCAAGTGCTATGGAGGCGACATTTCGCGTAAGCGCAAGTTGCTTGAAAAACAAAAGAAGGGCAAAAAACGCATGCGCCAGATTGGCAATGTTGAGGTTCCTCAGCAAGCTTTTATGGCCGTGCTTAAACTCAACGATTAATCCCCGTCGTGTATTTCTGTTTTCCCTTTTGTAGCTGCCCCGGCCACCACTATGCATATTTCGCCTTTTACATTTCCTTTTTCGAAATGAGCGATTAACTCGTGCAGGGTTCCCCTGGCGTTTTCTTCGTGGATTTTGCTTAGTTCGCGTGCAACGCTAGCCTGGCGGTCGGGCCCGAACACCTGGGCAAATGTGGCAAGGGTTTTAAGCAAACGGTGGGGCGATTCGTAAAACACCATGGTGCGGGTTTCAAGGGCCAAAGAAGCCAATCGAGTATTTCTCCCCTTTTTTTGCGGCAGAAAACCCTCAAAACAAAACCTATCGGCAGGCAAGCCCGAGTTCACCAGGGCTGGTGCAAAAGCAGTAGGCCCTGGCAGGCACTCTACTTCAATACCCTGGCGGATACACTCTCTTACCAGCAAAAAACCAGGGTCGGATATGGCAGGTGTACCTGCATCGGTAACCAAAGCTAAAGTTAAACCCGATTTCAGCTTGGTAATAAGGGTTGGCAGTACCTTGTGTTCGTTGTGCAGGTGATGGGCCATCATTGGCACCTTAATGCCATAATGCTGCAAAAGTTTAAATGTGGTTCGGGTATCTTCGGCAATTACAAGGCCGGCCTCGCGAATAATACGTATTGCCCGAAGTGTTATGTCTTCGAGGTTGCCTATGGGCGTGGGCACAATATACAGTTTTGACATTGCCCGCGGTTTTGCTTGGTTATTTGCGGTCAATATAGCGGCGCTGAACAAAGTTGGCCATTTTTTCAATGGCTTGCCCCGAGCGGTTTTGGTCCCAGGCAAGCGAGTCGCTCAGTTCATTCAGAAAATCAAATGCCTGTTGCATATTGCCAAAAGAGTTGAGCCTGGCAATGGCTTCGTTGTAAACCTGAATATTTCCCCCAAAAAGTTCATTGATAAAAAGAAATTTTTCATTTACCCCGATGGCGTCTTTAAGGTTGGCCACAGGAGTCATCTGAAGCCTTGTGCCAATGCTGCGGTCTTCCTTTTGGGCCACAATTCTTTTGTGCAGGGAGTTGTCTTCTCTGGCAAAGTTTTCGCCTACGCTCCGGGGTGCTTCCTGCGTAAAGAGGTCAACCACACCCCGATTGCCATTATGGGGCAAATCGGCTGGCTTTGCAGCCTCGGGTTTTACCAAAACCGACTCAGGGTTTATACCATGAATTTCCTGAATTGGGGTTGGTTTCCCTGCAACAAATTCTTTACCTGCCTGGGGTTCTTCCAATGGTTCAGGGGCCGGGCCGGGAGCTTTGCTTACTGCGGGCTGTTCGGCAATTTTCGGTAATGGAACCTCGTCAACGACAATTGATGCTGGCACCAAATCAATAGCAACCTGTTCAGGTTTTGTGTGTTGTGTGTGAGCAACTACCTCGGCGGCATCCGAAGGCGGCATTTTAGTGGCCGTGGTTGGTTGAATGCGCCGCAACAAATCAAACTCACGGTAAAGCTGCCGTATATCGTCCATTGCAATATCAATTTCAATATCAATTTCAGGGCGGGTTGGCTGGCTAATTGAGTGGGTGCGTTCTACTATCTCTTGTAGCAGGTGAATAATTCGGTCTTTAATTTCTTGATGCATGGTTAAAAACTGGAAAAGTTTTAAAAAACAAGATATATTTCTAAACGTGCAGGTAAAAGTTTATGTTTATTTTTGTGTGGGCAGGTTAGAAAAATTCCGCATAAAGATAACAAAGATTAAAGGAAATTGCTTTATGTTTCTTGAAAATGATATAGATCGCGCCAGGCGAAGGGGTTGGATAGAGGTAATTTGCGGCAGTATGTTTTCGGGCAAAACCGAGGAACTTATCCGCCGATTGAAGCGCGCAAAAATTGCACGTTTAAAGGTTGAAATTTTTAAGCCTGCCATCGATATCCGATATGATCATGAAAAAGTGGTTTCGCACGATGCCCGCGAAATAATGTCAACACCTGTGCCCTCCTCGTCAAATATTCTTCTCCTGGCAAATGAAGTTGATGTGGTTGGCATTGATGAAGCACAATTTTTCGATTCCGAGCTTCCAAATGTATGCAGCCAATTGGCCAATTCGGGTGTAAGGGTAATTGTTGCGGGGCTCGATATGGATTTCAAAGGGAAGCCCTTTGGTCCAATGCCTGCTTTACTGGCCATGGCCGAGTACATTACAAAGGTACACGCAATTTGCGTTAATTGTGGCAGCCTGGCACAATACTCGCACCGTACCATTGCTAACGACAAGCTTGTGGTGCTGGGCGAAACCGACGCCTATGAACCCCTTTGCCGCTCATGTTTTACTAAAAAGAACAAGTAAACACCGAAGGCAATTTTTAGGGGCTGGGCACCAGGCACCAGTCAAAAGCTAAAAACAAGGGAAACTAAGTGTTTGCCAATAGCTCACTTTTCTGTTAATTCCCGGCAGTCCCAACACCCCCAATCAACCAACATTTAAAGTCTTTTTCTAATTTCGGCCGTTTCTTTTTCAAACCCTGGTTTTTCGAGCAGTGCAAACATATTTTTTTTGTATGCTTCAACACCAGGTTGGTCGAATGGGTTTACCCCCAAAATATACCCGCTTAATGCACATGCCATTTCAAAGAAATAAATCAATTCTCCCAGGCTGCGAGCTTCAAGGCTAGGTATAATCACTTCAAGGTTAGGCACCCCGCCATCAACGTGGGCAATCATTGTACCCAGCATTGCCATCCGGTTTACCTCTCCAATGCTTTTTCCGGCAAGGAAATTAAGCCCATCAAGGTTGTCTGAATCTAAAGGTATCAGTAGGTTATTTTGGTTGCTTTCGACAGCAAGTACTGTTTCAAAAATATGGCGCAGCCCTTCCTGAATATACTGGCCCATTGAATGAAGGTCGGTTGTAAATACCACACCGGCGGGGAATATTCCTTTTTGGTCTTTGCCCTCGCTTTCGCCATAGAGCTGTTTCCACCACTCAACGGTAAAGCCAAGCGAGGGGTTGTAGCAAGCCAGTATCTCGGTTGTTTTTCCTTTTCGGTAAAGTATGTTTCGGGCTGCTGCATAAAGCGAAGCAGGGTTTTCATGGAGGTTTTCTTTTTGTTTCAGAAAATCCTCCATGGCCTTTGCGCCGGCCACCAGTTGCCTGATGTCGATTCCGGCCACAGCAATTGGCAGCAGGCCCACGGGAGTAAGCACCGAATACCTGCCTCCAACATTGTCGGGAATGATGTAGGTTGAATAGCACTTTTCGGTTGCAAGTTTTTTCAGTGCCCCTTTTGCAGCATCGGTTATTGCAAAAATTCTGTTGCAGGCTGCCGCGCCACCATATTTATTTTCAAGGTGGTTTTTCAGAAGCCTGAACGCCACAGCAGGCTCGGTAGTAGTTCCCGATTTGCTGATTACGATAACCGAATATTCTTTTTTGTCGAGAAACTGAAGCAGGCAGGCCATATAATCCTCATCAAGGTGGTGGCCTGCATATATAATATGGGGTGTTTTGCGTTCGGAGCGGTTATTCAAGGCCTGGAACGGGTGGTTCAGGGCATCTATAACAGCTCTTGCCCCCAGGTACGAACCACCAATGCCACACACCACAACCACCTCTGATTGTTTTTGCATTTTAAGGGCGTCAGCTTCAATTTGCCACAGCAATTCTTCTGAAACAGAGGAAGGCAAATCGACCCAGCCTAGAAAATCATTTCCACGGCCTGTTTTGTTGTAAATATTAGAACGGTGAAATTTGATTTCCGCTTCGAAAACAGCGAGTTCTTCCGGGCTAATTATAGCTGCCGCGTTGTCAAGTTTTACCTTTAATCCGATCATGATAATTTTTTTTTGAAATTATAAAAATTTCCCGAAAGGGAACAAAAAAGCGCGGCAACCAGAATTCCATCTGGGCGCCGCGCTCAGATTTTTATTTTATTAGGTTAATTTCCTTGCAATTTCTTTGATTTCGAAGGCTTCAATAATGTCGCCAACCTTTAGGTCGTTAAAACGGTCAATATTTAGGCCACATTCGTAGCTTGATGTTACTTCTTTTACATCATCCTTAAAGCGCTTGAGCGATCCGAGGGTTCCGGTATAAACCACAATGCCATCGCGAATAAGGCGAATGGTTGAGTTACGGTGAATTTTCCCATCAAGCACCATACAGCCGGCCACAGTTCCAACCTTAGTAATTTTAAACACATCTCTCACTTCGAGGTTTGCAATTACCTTTTCTTCTATTTCCGGCGAGAGCATGCCCTCGATAGCCGATTTTATTTCGTTTATGGCATTGTAAATAACGCTGTATAGCCTTATGTCTATTTGTTCCTGTTCGGCAAGTTTGCGAGCAGCCACCGAAGGTCTGACCTGGAAGCCAATAATAACGGCATTTGAGGCTGATGCTAGCAGCACGTCACCTTCGGTAATGGGCCCAACGGCTTTGTGAATGGTATTGACCTGAACTTCCTGAGTGGTGAGTTTCAACAGGGCGTCGGCGAGGGCTTCGACCGATCCGTCCACGTCGCCTTTCACTATAATGTTGAGCTCTTTGAAGTCGCCAATTGCTATTCGACGTCCAATTTCGTCGAGGGTTATGTGCTTTTGGGTGCGCAGCCCCTGTTCGCGATAAATTTGCTGGCGTTTATTTGTAATGGTTTTGGCATCACTTTCGGACTCCATAACGTTGAATGTATCTCCGGCCTGGGGAGCCCCATCGAGGCCGAGAATAAGCACAGGGCTGGCCGGGCCGGCTTCTTTTAAGCGTTGTCCACGCTCGTTAAACATGGCTTTTATTTTTCCATGGGTTACACCTGCAACTACAATGTCGCCAACGTGCAGGGTTCCGTTTTGTATGAGCATGGTAGAAACGTAGCCCCTGCCTTTGTCGAGCGATGACTCAATAACAGTACCAGATGCCCTGCGCGATGGGTTGGCTTTCAAGTCGAGGAGTTCGGCTTCGAGCAATACTTTTTCTAGCAAAGTGTCAACATTTGTGCCTGCTTTGGCCGAAATTTCCTGACTTTGATACTTTCCGCCCCAGTCTTCTACCAGGATATTGAGTTTGGCAAGTTCTTCCTTAACGCGCTCGGGGTTGGCCGAGGCCTTATCAATTTTGTTTATGGCAAAAACAATGGGCACGTTTGCAGCCTGGGCATGGTTAATGGCCTCAATGGTTTGTGGCATCACATTATCGTCGGCGGCTACCACAATTATTGCCACGTCGGTAACTCTGGCACCACGTGCCCGCATGGCCGTAAATGCCTCGTGACCGGGGGTGTCGAGAAATGTTATTGTTTTTGAATTATCAAGTTCGACCGAATATGCCCCAATGTGCTGGGTTATCCCGCCAGCTTCGCCAGCAATTACGTTGGTTTTGCGAATGCGGTCAAGCAGCGAGGTTTTGCCATGGTCAACGTGTCCCATAACGGTAACAATCGGAGCTCTTGGCCTCAACTGTTCGGGACGGTCTTCCTCTTCTACAATATCTTTTTGTTCATCGAGGGCTACAAATTCAACATTAAAGCCAAACTCACCAACCACAATTGATATGGTTTCGGCATCGAGGCGTTGGTTTATTGACACGAATACGCCCATGCTCATACATGTGGCAATGACCTCATTAACGCTAACGTTCATCATGTTGGCCAGCTCTGAGGCAGGAATAAATTCGGTAACTTTAAGCACTGTTCCTTCTGAGGTTTCGCGTTCCATTTCTTTTTCGCGTTTCTTTTCGAGGATATTGCGCTTTAGTCGCCGGTATTTTGAGCCTTTCGACTTGCCGCCACCGCTGCTCAGTGCTGCAAGGGTTTCGCGCACCTGACGCTGGATTTCTTCATCCGAAACTTCAGGTTTAATAATATGGTCGCGGCGAACGGGCTTTCGTGCCTTAGCTGGTTCAGGGCGTGGCGCCTTTTCAGGCTGGGTGCTTGGAGCAACCACATCCGGGCCCTTTTCTTTTTTATTGATGCGCTTGCGTTTGCGGCGTTTTGATTTGCCATTGTCGGTACTCGAAGCCACGGGTTTTTTGGCAGCTCCCTTGGGGTCAGGAAGCTCTATGGAGCCCACAATGGTTGGCCCTGAAAGCTTGGTGCGTTCGGGTTTAAATATGTCTTGCCTGGTGGCCCCAGGTTTCTCTTCAGTTTTGGCAGGCTCTGGCATGCTGTCGGCAACCGGTGGAGGCGTTTCGGCTACTATTGCCACAGGCTCGTTGGTAGCCTCTTCCTTTTTATTTTCAGGTTTAGGTTCTAAATCAATTTTACCTATAACCTTAAGTCCGGGCCTTTCAGGCTTGGTTTCAACAACCTCTTTTTCAGCAGTTTCCACGTTGGTTGGGCTAATATTCTGGGGCTCTTTTTCTGGTTTTGCTACGGGTTGTGAAACTGAAGGTTTTTCCGGTAAGGTTTCAGCTTCGGCTGGTTTGGGGTCTTCCAATTTCCCAATAATTTTTAATCCGGCAGGTTTACTCACTTCCCTGAATATTTGAGGCTCCTCATAAGGCTTATGCCCTTTTATGAGCAATTCTTTTTCTGGGGCTACATTTTTTCCTAAACCTTCCTTTTCGGCTTCGCGACCTTTTTTTGGCTCGTCCATTGATATAGGAGTACGAATACCAGGCTCAAGGCCTTTACCCAAGGCTGCCTCCTTTAGTTTCTTTTCCTGCTGAAACTCCTTACACAACAAATCGTAGGCGCTTTCAGAGAGCTTGGAGTTGGGATTGTTCTCTAAGGAAATGCCTTTCTTGCCCAGAAACTCAACAATGGTTGAAATGCCAATGTTAAACTCAAGGGCAACTTTACTCAAACGTCTTACTACAGCACCTTCGGTCATATTCTGGTTTAGGTTAACAAAAAAATCGAGGCAGGCGAAAAATCTTGCAAAATTACATTAATTATTCGAATTCGGCCTTTAGTATCCGCATCACTTCGAGAATAGTCTCTTCTTCAAGGTCGGTGCGCTTTACCAGGTCTTCTACGCTAAGGTTCAGCACACTTTTGGCTGTGTCGCAGCCAATGTTTTTAAACTCGTTGATAATCCACTGTTCAATTTCGTCAGAAAACTCCATCAAGTCCACATCCTCGGTTTCCATGTCGGTATCGCGATATACATCAATCTCGTAACCGGTAAGCAGGCCAGCGAGTTTAATGTTAAACCCGCCTTTGCCAATAGCCAAAGAAACCTGGTCGGGTTTTAGATACACCTCTGCCCTTTTGTTTTTTTCGTCGAGTGTTATTGAGTTTATTTTGGCAGGGCTAAGCGATCGGGTTATAAACAGGGTTGAGTTGGTGGTGAAGTTTATCACATCGATATTTTCGTTTCGCAGTTCGCGCACAATGCCATGAATACGCGATCCTTTCATGCCCACACATGCGCCAACCGGGTCAATGCGGTCGTCGTAGCTTTCAACAGCTACTTTTGCCCTTTCGCCAGGTACCCTTACAATTTTCTTTATTGTAATAAGGCCATCAAAAACTTCGGGTACTTCCTGTTCAAAAAGGCGTTCGAGAAATTCGGGCGAGGTTCTTGAGAGGATAATTAGTGGGCTGTTGTTTTTTATTTCAACACGGGTAACAACCGCGCGCACCGAGTCGCCCTTGCGAAAAAAGTCTGAAGGGATCTGCTCAGTTTTCGGAAGTATCAGTTCAATGCCTTCATCGTCGAGCACAAGAATTTCCTTTTTCCATACCTGATACACCTCGGCAGAGATCAGTTCTCCAACACGTTCCTTGTATTTTTTATAAACACTGTCTTTTTCGAGCTCAAGAATTTTTGAGGCAAGGTTTTGGCGAATTGCCAAAATTTCGCGGCGGCCAAAGTCGGCCATTTTAACCGGCTCCGACACCTCTTCGCCAATTTCAAAGTCGGGTTCAATTTTTATAGCTTCCGAATAGGCAATTTCGGCACTGGGTTCTTTAACCTCTCCATCTTCAACAATTACCCTATTGTGCCACACTTCGAGGTCTCCCTTGTCAATATTTACAATGATGTCGAAATTGTCGGCCGATCCGTACTTCTTCATGAGCATGTTGCGAAACACATCCTCAAGGATCAGCATCATGGTGGAGCGGTCAATATTTTTAAATTCCTTAAACTCGGAAAACGACTCAACCAAATTTATACTTTCCATCTTCTTTAGGTCAATTATTTGTTAAACCTGCTTTTGTTTTATTGTTTTGAATTAGCTGAAGGAAACCTGAATACGGGCTTCCTTAATGTCATTAAAATCAAAAAAAATAAATTTATCTTCCTCAGTGGGGTTTTTTTTATTTTTGGCGGTTGTTTCCGGTTCTATTTTTATTCCGTTGTCAAGTACTTCCGTCAACTTTCCCCGGTTTTTTTTCAGATTGTGGCCCAAAACCATAATGTTTCGGCCCACATTGATCTGGTATTGCCTTTTTAACTTTAATATAGAGCCAACTCCCACGGATGATACTTCAAGTTCAAAATCTTCTTTGTCGCGGTCAAAATGGGACACAATATGTTTGCTCAGCAGGGCACAGTCAGAAACATGAATTCCCTCTTCGCCATCGAGCAAAACTTGCACCCGGTTGCCAGGCCTTATGGTTATGCTTACAACAAACTTTACTGAGCCTTCAAGATACTCGTTTACTATGTTTTCGATTTTATTACAGTCAATCATTTTGGCTGGTATCTAAAGAAAGAGGGGACTTAATTGCCCCCTCAACAAATTGGCGTTTGCAATATTTCGTGCAAAAGTAACACTTTTTTCTTAAATCACAATAAAAAAAGCCTGTTTTTTAAGGCATTATGAGCCTAAAGTAAGTGCTTTATGTGTTCTCTCCCAAGTTTTTTATAACCCCTTCATGAAAAGTTCGTAGTACGTATCGAATCCTGTTTTTGCTTTTTGCAATAATTCGGGTTGGTCAAAGGCATTGGCAAGAAACTGAATACGTTGCAATATTGCCAGACCTTCCTGTTTGCCGCGTTCGAGATACCCAGCCCCAGGCCCGGTAATTGAAAAATAGTGGGCAAGTTCTGAGGTATAATGGCTAATAAGCCTTTCGGCAATGGCCCCGGCCTTTTCGGTAGCGCCTGCCTGGTAATACGCCTCGGCAATAAGCAGTGTAAAATAGTTGAAGGGAGTCTGGCCTTCGGGCATAATTTCCATAGCGCGATCCAAAACGGCTATGGCCGAATCGGCCTTTTCTTCTTCAACAAGGGCAAAAGCAAGTCTCTGCATTATATTGCGAAAGTTTATTGTAATGCGGCGGTGGTCTTCGCTCAGATAAACTTTTGGATCGTAAATATTGCCCCAGACAAATTTGTTCATTATGTTGTCATACAAAATGCGGGTATTAATTCTTCCAGGCTGCCCGTCGTTGCTGGTTGTGCGAATGGGCACAAGCCTATATACCATTCCCTCAAGCTGAAAATATTCTTCAAGTCCCATATATGATTCAGGGCCGATTGTAATGGCAAAATAAACCGGCCGGTCCCAGTTGTTGGTTGCCAACATATCGAGCACTATTAGCTGATTTTTTTGCAGGCCCTGGCCTTCAATGCTCCACTCAATTGCCGGAACAATCAGGTGGGCATCTTCGGGAGCCACCGTTCCGTTGGCAACAACTTTGGCCGGGTCAACAGGCAGCCTAAAATTTCTGGTTGGCACAAAATCTTCAAAACCTCTTGAGGTGCGAATACGGGTGCGCTGATCGTCGCTTGCTACAAAGCGAACAATGCTGCCTGCATCCTGAAACCCTTGCAGATTAGGGCTTTCAACCAGAAAAACAAAATCGCGGGTTCCGTCCCGATACTGATGTGGCTGGAGGCTTAGTGGAATGGGCGGTGCTTCATAGGTTTTGCGTAGCATCATTTCGTTAATATACCATTCGGTATTTAGCAGGCTTAGGTTCACAATTTTTACGTCAGTACGTATGCCTTCTACTTCCTGTGCGTACCACAGGGGGAAGGTGTCGTTGTCGCCATTGGTAAAAATGATTGCATTGGGAGGCAATGGTACCAGAAAATTTTTTGCCATATCGCGGGCAAGGTAACGATTTGAGCGGTTATGGTCATCCCAGTTTTCGGCGGCCATTAATGCCGGCACGGCCACCAGAGATAGTATTGTGGCTGCAATACCTGCAACCTTTCCGTTGATTTTTTTGGCAAAAAAATTGTGAAGACTGAGCACACCAAGCCCTACCCAAATTGCGAAGGCATAGAAGGAGCCAACGTAGCTGTAGTCGCGTTCGCGGGGCTGAAAAGGGGTTTGGTTCAAATAAATTACTATAGCAAGGCCAGTCATAAAAAAAAGCAGGGCTACTACCAGTGTATCATTGGGTCTTCGGCGAAGCTGAAACAGCATACCAAAAATTCCGATTAGCAAGGGGAGCATATAATACCGGTTATACCCCTTGTTTGAGGACATGCTCTCGGGGAGGTTTTTTTGTGGCCCAAGGCGGGCAGAATCTATAAAGTTTATTCCGCTCAGCCAGTTGCCTTCTACAGGACTGCCATGGCCCTGGATGTCGTTTTGCCTTCCGGCGAAATTCCACATAAAGTATCGCCAGTACATATGCCCAATTTGGTAAGCAAAGAAAAACCTGATGTTTTCGGAAAAGGTGGGCTTGTTGATTACCTCTGTTTGTCCATCCTGATTGGTAAAACGAATGGGCCTCCCCTGAACATTGCCCCAGTTTTGGTAACCTGTAATATGTATTGAAGGTCGGCTGCTCCACATTCTTGGGAATATGGTAGTAAAATCGGGGTGGTAAACCGGCTCAGTTCCAATACGCTGATTTACAACCTCGTAACGGCGTGTTTCGGGGTTCTTCCCATAAACGGGGTTTCCGTCGTTAAGCTCAATCATGGGCGAATTGTAATAGGGGCCATAAAACAATGGCCATGTTCCGTATTGCTCGCGACCTAAGTAGGCCAGCATGGCAAGTGCATCTTTGGGCGCATTTTCGTTGATAGGAACCTGGGCATTTGAGCGGATAACAAGCATAAAATATGAGGAATACCCGATAACTATAAAAGTGAAAGCCAAAATTATGGTGTTCAAAATCACCTTTTTGTGCTTTTGGGTGTAGTATAATCCGAAAACAATTACGGCAATAAGGGTAATGAAAAATGCAAGGGTCCCTGAATGGAATGGCAAACGAAGGGTGTTTACAAAGAATTTTTCGAACCACCAGTCAATAATAAGAATGCTGGGCAAAACCACATTCATAATAAAGCCAACCAAAGCAACCGAAATAATAGCAGTGATTATGATTCCCTTTGGCGTAACCTGGAATTTTTTGAAATAATATACAAAAACAATGGCAGGAATGGCAAGCAGGTTAAGCATGTGCACACCAATTGACAAACCGACGGCAAAGGCAATCAACACCAGCCATTTCCAGGCATCTTTTTGTCCATCAGCAGCCTCCCATTTCAAAATTGCCCAAAAAACAAATGCGGTAAAAAAAATTGAAACCCCATACACTTCGGCTTCAACGGCCGAGAACCAAAAGGATGTGCTAAAAGCAAGGGTGAGGGCGCCAACAAAACCGCTGCCAAATATGGCAATGGCCTTTTCAAGGCTTAATTGGCCTTCTTTTGCAATAAGTTTTTTTGCCATGATGGTAATTGTGCGAAACAAAAGACTCACAGCAAGGGCACTGAAAAATGCCGACATGGCATTAACCCAAAGGGCTACTTTGGTAACATCGCCAAATGCCAGTAATGAAAATATGCGGCCCATCATTTGGTATAAGGGCGCTCCAGGCGGATGTGGGCTTTGCAATTTATACGACACCGAAATAAACTCGCCCGAATCCCAGAAACTGACCGTGGGTTCTATGGTGAGCATATAAACAAGACCTGCTAAGGCAAAAGCAAGCCAGGCCAATAAATTGTCAATCTTTTTAAATAACTTTTCGTCCATCGCTTTATAGGGATTGGTAAGTTAAGTTTAATGCAGGTTGTAACAAATTTTACCCTTTCTGAATCGACTGCGAAGATATTAAAAAACCGCAGAAAAGTCCTGGTTTTTAACTTTCATTTACAGTGGCATGCTATTTATTACCTGTGAAAATTATGAAAAACCCATAAAAGCCGGTTAAATTGTTGTATCAAAATCGAAAAAATAATTGCAGTCAAAAAAATTAGTTTTATCTTTGCGCTCCGAAACAAAAACGGCACTGACCGATGGTGTAACGGTAGCACTGCAGATTTTGGTTCTGCCTGTTCAGGTTCGAATCCTGATCGGTCAACACAAACAAACCGCCGCTTCTTCTGAGCAAGAAGCGGCGGTTTGTTTTACAGCGGTATGCCGGAGTCTTTTAACCAGAAAAGCTAAGTTGAGGCTGCTCAAGCCAATGCTTTGGCTTATATGTTTGGAAAAAAGATTGTTGTATGGCCTTATTATAATAAAGCCGCCCAGGCAAACCGGGCGGCATTATTTTTAAATCAAAGACAAATAAAACCCGCTAAATAGCTACAGTAAGTGTAGCAGAATTACCTCTGCTATCAGTTACAATTATCCGTGCGCCATTTGGGTTTGTTCTTGAGCGCAATTCTGAGCTACCTGTTGCGCTGCTTCCGCTAAGGCTCAGAATGGTGCTTTCGAGCACCGTGGTTCCATTCAAAATTTCAAGCCTGACTGTTGCCAGATCGTTATCAATGTCGGCCACGGCCCAGTTTATAATTGCCCTGTGCCAGGGCCCTGAAGCCGACTTAGTGGCATTGAATGTGGTGATTACGGGTAGGTTGTTTCCGCCAGTAGCCGGAGCCGTTACGGTAACGTTTTGTGATTTTGTGCCGGTAGCACCCAGGTTATCAGTAACTGTTAATGTAACATTATAGGTACCGGCTACATTGTAGGTTTTTAGGGGCGAAACACCACTACCGGCAGTTCCGTCGCCAAAGTCCCATGCAAAACCTGCAATACTTCCATCGGGGTCGGTTGAGGCGCTGGCATTAAACGAAGCAGTGAGGTCGGTGGTTGTAAATGTAAACTCCGCTACAGGGTTTTGGTTAATGGGGGTCGGCGTGGTAGAGCCGCCAAAACCCAGGGTGTATAACAAGTGGTTGTTGGTTGTGCGCGAATTTGTTACTTTATTTTTGGTGCTGTTGGCAGTAATTGCATCATAAACTTGTTGCGGGGTTGCGGCCGGGTTTTTTTCCAAAAACAAAGCAGCACCCCCAGCTATATGCGGAGTGGCCATGCTGGTACCGCTTATTGTGTTAATGGCCGTATTGCTGGTATGCCATGCTGAGGTAATGCTTGAGCCAGGTGCGAAAAGCTTGACGCAGTTGCCATAATTAGAATAAGAAGCCTTTGCATCGGAGCTTGAAGTAGCGCCAACGGTATAAGCCCTTGGTGCGCGGGCTGGCGAGTAGTTGCAGGCATCCTGTTCGCGTCCGGCCTGATTTCCGTTGCCGGCAGCAACAAACACCGGAACTCCGGCATTAAACATTCGGGTTACTGCATCATCAATAGCCAGGCTTGCCCCTCCGCCAAGGCTCATATTGGCTACGGCTGGTTTTATGTGATTGGCTGTAACCCAGTCCATGCCGGCAATAACGCCGGAATTGGTGCCATTGCCACTGTTATCGAGTACCCTAACAGCAACCAGGAGCGAATTTTTGGCAACACCATAGGTTGTACCTCCAACTGTACCCGCCACGTGGGTGCCATGCCGGCTTAATCCATAATTGATGTTCTAAGCTAATAATTTTTTAATCCTAAAGTGAGC
>CAYGDW010000024.1:0-35523 GCA_964348755.1 uncultured Bacteroidales bacterium
TCCTCCTTAGCTCAGTCGGTTAGAGTCCCGCACATGCGGGATTAATCAGAGGGTAAGGGAGAAATAAGGAAACACTCCTCCTTAGCTCAGTCGGTTAGAGCATCTGACTGTTAATCAGAGGGTCCCTGGTTCAAGTCCAGGAGGGGGAGCAAGAAAAGGAGGCACAAGCGGCCTCCTTTTTTTATCTATGTACTACATTTATATTTTACGATCAAAAAACTTTGGCAAGTATTATGTTGGCTATACGGACCAACCCAGGCGCCGTATTTCTGAGCACAATACTTCTGACCACAATAATTTTACTTCAAAATACAGACCATGGGAAATGGTAGCTCTTTTTGAGTGTGGAAAAAACCGGGCAATTGCAATGAAAATCGAAAAGTATATCAAAAAACAAAAAAGCCGCACCCTGATTGAGAAAATGATTAATGGTCCTGAGTTATTCGGGGTGTTGGATCAGTTGGTTAGAGTCCCGCACGTGCGGGATTAATCAGAGGGTCCTCCCGCTGGTGCGGGATCCAGGAGGGGGAGCAAGAAAAGGAGGCACAAGCGGCCTCCTTTTTTTATCTATGTACTACATTTATATTTTACGATCAAAAAACTTTGGCAAGTATTATGTTGGCTATACGGACCAACCCAGGCGCCGTATTTCTGAGCACAATACTTCTGACCACAATAATTTTACTTCAAAATACAGACCATGGGAAATGGTAGCTCTTTTTGAGTGTGGAAAAAACCGGGCAATTGCAATGAAAATCGAAAAGTATATCAAAAAACAAAAAAGCCGCACCCTGATTGAGAAAATGATTAATGGTCCTGAGTTATTCGGGGTGTTGGATCAGTTGGTTAGAGTCCCGCACGTGCGGGATTAATCAGAGGGTCCTCCCGCTGGTGCGGGATCCAGGAGGGGGAGCAGCTAATGCAATTATATGCCCTGTAAATCAATTGATTGCAGGCTTTATATTTTGTTATAAAACCAATGGGTAGCCCGTCAGTGCTGCAGGTTTTTCGTTCCTAAAAAACCCTGGATTGTTATTATAAACCCGGCAACCAACCGGTTACATTATCATAAGCAAGCCAATTGAACTTTTTGTTATACTTTTATACCATCTTTTATATCGTTTGTATTTTTATATTTTACAATACTTATATTCATGAAAAATAAAAGCTCAAGCCGGCTGGTTGCTGTATCAGCAGGCACATACAGCCAGGCCACCATGATTCAGCTTATTCTAGAAAATGAAGGGATAAAAACCTCTCTGAAAGATGAGTTTTTGGGCACTATTGCCCCGCACATCACTGCCCCGGGCGGTGCCGGCCCGGTAAAGGTTCTAGTATTGGAAGAAGACTTACAGCGCGCCCTCGAAATAATGAAAGAGGTAGAGAAGTCCGGAAAGTTATAGCACCCTTTGCTTTTCTGAGAAGTTTTCAACATATTAATAAGTAATCCCAAAACGGGCCGAAATTTATTTTTTAGCCTGTATTTTTGCATTATACAATCCTTTTAACTGGTTAAAGCGTAGCATATATCATATATGCCGGCCATTTTTTTGCAGTAATGGCTTAGCTGAACCTGCAATCGGAAGTAACCATGGATATGCTGGCCAGGTTTTTCAAAAGCAAGGTGGTACGAGCGCTTTCACTTTAAGCTCATATTGAGGTGCTGGAAGCCTGTTCGCTTTTAAAACGCAACTCCAACGTCTCCAAACGCAAGTAAACTTATCGCGACATATCTTTTTGTGTCCCGAAAAATGTGATGGAAACCTTACGGATCGGCAATCAGTTTTTCCTTAAAATCAATAGCAAGATGAGTTTTCCTGCTTTGCTCGGTTACATGGAACAGCTGCTGGCCGAACGCGAAGAGGGCAGCCTGAAAGCGGTGCAGCTAATTCGCGAAACTGAGGAGCTGCGGACCCTGAACCGAAAATTGCCCTTTATACACTACCTGAATTCCAACCTCAACCATGCCAGCAGCAAGGTTGTGGCTCTTTGCCTGGCAATGAATTACCTAAACAGAAAATGTAAACCGCTCCCCATTATTTCTCCGACATCCTGTTTGAACGGTTTAGCGACCAGATCGATTTAACAAGTAATGTGTATGAAGGCCGGCACGAACTGGTTGCCAAAGGGGTGGCAAAACTCAGCGCAGGAGGGCGCCATGAAGACCGAACACTTAACCTGAGCGCTGAGGCCCTGCGCTTACTTTTTGTCGATTTCCCATCTCAGGCAGAACAGGAAAACACCCATGAAGGCCTGGTATCGCACTGGTAGATAAAGGGAAAAACGCTATTTTCAACCAGAAAGTGGCTGAACGCATCAATATTCATGAAAAAATGCTGGATGCGAAGCAATATCAGTTATTTTTGGAGGAAGCCAAAAAAAAACAAAATGAATCCGGGCATCACGGATATTTTCTTTGGACAGCCCGGCACTGGAAAAACTGAGCTGGTGCTTCAGATGGCAAAAAAGTAGCACCGAAACCTGATGATGGTTGACCTGAGCGAAACGAAAAGCAAGTGGGATGGCGAAAGCGAGAAACAGGTTAAAGGCATCTTCGATAATTACCGCGAGTTACTCCAATGCACTTTCCCCGAACCCATATTATTCATAAACGAAGCCGACGGGCTGCTTTTGCAGCGTTTGAATATCGGCAAAGCCTCCTGTAATATTTCGCATACCCATAACCGGATACAAAATATTCTGCTTCAGGAGCTTGAGAGGTTCAAAGGCATTCTGATTGCCACCACCAACCTTACCGACAACCTCGACAAGGCCTTTGAGCAGCGATTCCTTCTGAAAATCGACTTCCCCAGGCCCGATGCCATGGTACGACAGCAAATATGGCTCAGCAAGCTACCCGAACTTAATCCCTAAATGGTAGCAACCCTTGCCCGGAAGTTTAATTTTACAGGCGGACAAATTGAAAATCAGGTAAAACAATTGATTATTTAAAGAATTTGGCCCATGTACCGATTTGATGCAAGCCCTGGTTGCCTCCTGCCAAAAAGAAACTGGTTTTGCTATTAATAAACCAATCGGGTTTAAACAGCAAAACCTTTTGTAGTTAAACAACAACAGGCGCAACCAATGCCCGGAAAAGCAATTTATTCAGGCAGGTAACTATTCTAAGCGAAAGCCAGCAAAGACAGAACTAAATGTTTGATCCTGGTTCAGATTTATGCTTCATTAAGAAAGTATTACCTGGCTTTTAATTAATTTTGTGGCAAACCGAATTCAAAACAGGCTGTTTAATCAAACTAAATGGAAGTTAGAATAGTAAATTTGTCGGGCAACCCGCTGCCAGCCTACGAAACGGCTTTTTCGGCAGGAATGGATCTGCGGGCCAGCCTTGAAGCACCCGTTGTATTAAAATCCCTTGAGCGTGCTTTGGTAAGCACTGGTGTTTTTATTGAGTTGCCCGAAGGATACGAGGCACAGGTACGTCCGCGAAGTGGCCTGGCTGCAAAACACGGCATAACTGTGCTTAACACACCAGGCACAATTGATGCCGACTACAGGGGCGAAATCAAAGTTATTATTGTTAACCTATCGCCCGAGGAATTTACAATCCAAAGTGGCGACCGAATTGCCCAAATGATAATTGCCCGTCACGAAAGGGTTACGTTGGTTCGAGCCGAAAAACTTAACAATACACAAAGGGGTAGTGGCGGATTCGGACATACCGGTACCAAATAATTGAAGCCCGCCTGCAATCAATAACCGGCAAATCCGTTTTTTAAAAACAGAAGCAGTTAAAAAATTGACCTGCTCCTCTCAAATAAAAATGAACCATTAATGAAGAGTATCATTTCCCCGAAAATATTCGTTCTGTCTCTTGCTTTGTGGGTGGGATCGGTCTCATGCAAAACGACCAAGGCGCCTTTAGCAACCCCAACTGAGCACATTGTTCGGACCCATGTAAGCGATCGCGACCGGCTCGAAAGCACAGCCCTTTTAATTGATGGATCACGGCATAAAATGCTTGGGAACTGGGCGCAAGCTGTAGTTCTGTTTTATAATGCAACAAACAAAGACCCATTCAACGATGCGGCTCTGTTTGAACTCGCCAAGGCGCATGCCATGCAAGGCCAATTTGAAGATGCACTCCAGTATGCAAAAAGGGCGGTTGAAATAGACCCCAATAACACTTTTTACCTTACTGTGCTGGCCGACATATACACCCTATCGAACCAAGTAGAGTCGGCAGTAGAAATTTACCGGCGACTGACAACCCTTCATCCTCAGCGCCTCGACTTTTTATCGAGCCTGGCCAATACCTACATTTATAACAAACAAATGGCTGAAGCCCTGCAGGTATTTAACCGAATAGAAAGCATTATAGGGTTTTCGGAGGAGGTTTCGCTGCAAAAGCAAAGAATACTTATTGACCTTGGCCGCACCGATGAAGCCATAGCAGAAGCTGAGAAAATAGTGGCCTTGTTTCCGGGCGAAAACCTGTTTGCCGAAATGCTCGGAGAGCTTTATATGGAGACAGGTAAGCCAGAAAAGGCAAGAGCGCTTTTTGAAAAGATGCTCGAAACAAACCCCGAAAGCCCCGTTGCCAATCTGATGCTTGCCGACTACTTTCAGTCGCGCGGCGAAACCGACAAAGCCTTCGGATTGCTAAAAATAGCCTTTAAGAGCCCCGAACTCAATACCGAAGGCAAGGGACGCATACTTTACACTTTTTATAACCTTTCACAACAAAACCCTTTATATCTCGAACAGGCACTTGAACTTTGTCTTATACTTATTGAACTGCACCCTGAGCAGGCCGAGCCTTACCTTATTTACGGCGATTTTCTGGCCCGTGAAGAACGCCTGACTGAGGCCCGCGAACAGTTTTTAATGGCCGCCAAAATTGACCCTTCTAAAGTGGAAGTATGGCAACAAATACTGATTATTGACAACAGCCTTGAACAATACGAAGCTATGCTGGCACATTCAAACAGAGCGCTGGAGCATTTCTTTGAGCACCCCATTTTGTTTCTGTTTAACGGCTTGGCAAATTTGCAACTTAAAAACTACCGCGATGCGGCCTCTTCATTAGAGGCCGGCGCAGTATTGGCTCAAAACGATACGGTACTTATGGTGCAATTTTACTCAATGTTGGGAGACACTTACCATTACCTGAACGACCCCCGGCGCAGCGATCAGAGTTATGAAAAAGCGCTGAGGCTTGACCCGAAAAACGCCACTGTGCTTAATAATTTTGCATATCACCTTTCCGTAAGAAAGCATCGACTGCCCGATGCCGAGCTTATGGCCACTGAAGCCAATAGACTGAGCCCTGGGGTTTCGGCCTATCAGGACACCCTTGGCTGGGTATATTATCAACTTGGGCGCTACATCGAAGCCCGCGAATGGATTGGCAAAGCCGTTGAAAACGCTGAAAAACCAAGCGGAACCGTACTCGAACACTATGGAGATGTGCTTTACAAGCTCAGCCTGGCCGATGAGGCTTTGCAGTTTTGGCAAAAAGCCCTTGAAGCAGGCGATGCTTCTGACTTGTTGCCAAAAAAAATCAAAGACCGTAAATTGTATGAATAAGAGGGGTTTAATTTTTTTGGTTATGCTGCTCGTGGCCGCAGGCGCTTTTCAGGCATGCAAACCCCGGCGCGACATTACCCCTGCCATAGGTGACCTGCTGAAATCGCCCGACAGGGCTTTAAGGGCTATGCATTCGAACCATGCAAACTTTAACTTTTATTCAACCCGGTTTTCTGGAACCGCAATTTGGGAAAACAACTCGTATATTATTAGCGGAAGCATAAGAATACAAAAAAACCAGGCCATTTACATTTCAGTAACTCCCTTTTTGGGTATTGAGGTGGCCAGGTTGCTGGTAACCCCCGATACGGTGAAGTTTTTAAACCGGCTTGAGTCTTCTTTTTTTGTTGGCGACATCGGTTTTTTAAACAATATGCTTGGCACCGACCTCGATTTTTTTATGTTACAGGCAATCCTTACCGGAAACGACTTTGAGCATTTTACAACCGACAATTTCCGCGTTGCCAATGACCGCGACATGTTGCTGCTTAGCTCTTCAACACGACACCGGCATACCAGCCGCAACGCGCCATCAATTGAACACAGCCTTTGGATTGACCCCAGCACCTACAGGATAAGACAAAGCATTGCATTCGACCCGAGTGAGAAGAGAATGATAAGGGTTGATTACCTAAATTTTGAGCAAATTGAAGGGCAATTGTTTCCTAACAACATTGTTTTACTTTTTACCGATGCCGGCAGCAGGGCAGAGCTAAGCTATAGAACAAGCAAAACCAGCCTGAACAGCCCACTCGATTTTTCCTTTTCAATCCCCACAAGGTATAAACCCATCGACTTTTGAGCAGGCTGTTGAAATACATGGCGCGCTGCAATGCCAGGTTAAAACCATGGTATTCATTGATTGTGCTTGCCGGGCTGTTTTTGCCCGCCACCCTAGCTGCCCAAACCCAAAGCCGCGAAGCCCTTGAGCGAAACAAACAAAATATTGAACGCGAAATACGCCTGATAAACGACATGCTTCAGCAAACCAGAAAATCGGCCGAGCTTAGCATGAACCATCTGGTAATGCTCAATGCGCAAATTGTTCAGCGCGAGAACCTTGTTAGGGCAATTGGAAACGAAATAAACCAGATAAACAGGCGTATTAACCAACAGAACCAAAATATTCAGGAGCTAACGCGCGATTTGGAAGAGTTGCGGCAATCGTATGCAAAAATGGTGCAGTACACCTGGCTTACACGCAACAACTACCAACGCATCGCATTTTTGTTCTCCTCAAAAAGTTTCAACCAGGCCTTCAAGCGGCTGCGTTACTTGCAAGAGTATGCACGACACAGACAACTTCAGGCCGAAAAAATTGTACAAACCCAGGACACCCTTAAGGTGGAGGTAGGACGCCTTGAAGAGCAAAAGCGACAGCAGTTAAGCCTTCGCAACGAGCAGCAGCAGGCCATGAACGACCTGAACCGCGAAAAATCAGAACAGGATCAAGCCATTAGCCAACTCAGAAAAAGAGAGCGGGATTTAATGCAACGGTTGCAGCAGCAGGAAAGGGCGCGCCAGGAGCTGCAACGAAACATCGAACGCATTATTGCCGAAGAACGCCGCCGCTCGCAAGAGCAAGCACGTGCTGCAGGGCGGCCCGTTACCCCCGGAACATTTGCCCTTACCCCAGAAGAACAACTACTTTCAAACAATTTTGCCGGCAACCGGGGCAAGCTGCCGTGGCCTGTTGAGCGTGGAGTTATTACAGGAACCTTCGGCGAACAACCGCACCCGGTATTGCGAAACATAAAAATTGTAAACAACGGCATTGATATTGCCACCGTGCCAGGAGCAAAAGCCAGGGCAATATTCGATGGTACCGTATCGAGAGTCATTACAATACCTGGAGCTCATTATGCCGTAATTGTGAGGCATGGCGAGTATCTTACAGTTTATTCGAACCTTGCTCAGGTAAATGTTAAAAATGGCGACAAAGTAAGTATTCGACAGGATATTGGTAGTGTGGCAACCGACAACCGTGACGGCAAGACCCATTTGCACCTCGAAATTTGGAGAGGAAACGAAAAATTAAACCCAGCTGTTTGGATTGCCCAACAGAGATAATTTTTACCCGGAAAGGGATTTGCACACTTTTTTTTTAGCTTTGTACCCTGAGAAATAAAATAACCCATTATGGAAACCCTGTTTGTAATTGGAATGCTTGGAGCCCAGGAAATCTTGCTGATAGTTTTGGCATTATTGCTTCTTTTTGGCGGACGCAAAATTCCTGAACTTATGCGCGGACTTGGAAAAGGAATGAAAGAGTTTAAAGATGCCCAGAAAGGCGAACCCGAAAAGAAAGACGACCAGCCTGCCCAATAAGCAAATGCTGCCTTTCTGGAATCCCTCTTAACTGGTTTTGGCATTTTGCCTTGATCCGGTGTTTTACTTGTTCTAAACAATTTCTGTATTGCCCCTTTTATGTTTTTAGCCCCAACCAGGGTTACATTGAACATGAACTAAACTGATTTAGCCAAATGCAAATAAAACAGCTATTTTTTCTTACCCTGGCAATTTACTTAATGCCTTATATGGCACAAGCCCAGCATGTTGCACCCCAGGTCGAGGCAACAGACACCTCCACCATTTTTGTAATAGGCCCCGATGACCCCATTTCGGCCATGCTCGACAGCCTTTCAACCCTAAAGATTTTTAGCAACATTGATAGCCGCCGCGACCCAGTAGAAAGGCGGCACAGTTTCCCAGCCGGATTTGTGCCTGTTTTTTCCGACTCTATTTTACAGGAGAGAATTAACCGGATGAACGATAAATCGACTTTCGAATTGGTTTTCAATGCCCAGGTTAAAGCTTATATTGAACTTTATGCCAACCGCCGTCGCGCACTCACCGAACGAATGTTAGGCCTTTCGCAACTATACTTCCCCCTTTTTGAAGAGCAACTCGACCGGTTTAACCTGCCCCTTGAGCTAAAATACCTGGCGGTTATTGAGTCGGCCCTGAACCCCATTGCCCGTTCGCGGGTGGGTGCTACCGGCCTATGGCAATTTATGTTTCATACTGGCCGCATGTATGGCCTGCAGGTAAACAGCCTCGTTGATGACCGCAGCGATATTGTTCGTTCAACCATTGCTGCATGCGAGCATTTGGCCGACCTTTATAAAATATACGGCGACTGGTCGCTGGTAATTGCAGCCTATAACGCCGGGCCAGGAAACGTGAACCGGGCCATTAGGCGCGCCGGAGGGGTAAAGGACTTTTGGCGGATTGCACAGCACCTGCCACGCGAAACACGAAATTACGTGCCGGCCTTTATTGCCGTTACCTACGTGATGGAACACGCCGAAGAGCACAACCTATTTGCAGTGCCTCCCATTTATTCGCACTTCGATGTTGACACCATTCATGTAAGACAGCAGCTAAGCCTTCGAACAATTAGTGAGTTGCTTGAAGTTCCCATTGAAAACCTTCGGTTCCTCAATCCTACCTTTCGCAAGGACATCATTCCTAACAATCCTGAAAATCCTTATGTTTTGCATCTTCCAAAAGATATGGCCCAAATTTTCATTTCTAACGAGGCGGCCATATACAACTTTCGCAGCCCTGAGCTTGTGCGCCAGGAAGAACTTGCAGTGCGAGTGGAAGAAACTACCACGCATGTGGTGCGCTCTGGCGAAGTACTGGGAAGCATTGCCCGCCGACATGGTACCACAGTGGGCGAAATACAGCGCCTCAACAATTTACGAACCACTACCATTAGGCCTGGTCAAAGGCTTATTGTAAAAGCTCCTGCCAACAAGCAACCCACAGCACCATCGACTACCAACGTTCATGTGGTAAAAAGAGGCGAAACGCTTGGTGCAATTGCAACCCGATACCGAATTACCGTGAACAACCTAATGGAGTGGAACAAGCTGAACAGCAGCACTATACAAGTTGGACAACAACTTATGGTAAGACCTCCTGGTACAAGCTCACCGGCAAATACTGCCCGTAGTGCCGGCACAGGGTAAATCAACAAGGCATCAACAACCTGGCCCTTTTTGTGTTAATTTTGAAAAGGCGGTTTCGAAAGCTTATTTTTTAGCCACAATGATATGATATCACAAAATTTCACATATTAAAAATCTAACAATCTATGTTTTGATTTTTTTTAGAGTTTTGGTGATTTAGTGGCAATTTGAATTTTTTCGACTTTTGAGGTGGTCTCTTCATTTCATAAAATACTTAAGCCTATTAAAATGAAAAACATCGTTTTTTTTCTACTTATTTTAATGGCTGTAGCCTGCAAAACAGAGCGCCATCCCCGACCATCTGCTACAGGCCGCGCAGGTGAGTTGCTGGTGGTTATGAACCGCGGGCTTTACGATGGCCCGGCTGGAGGTGTTGTACGCGAGGTGTTTCAGGCGCAGGTGCCAATGGTGATGGCCTTTGAGCCAATGTTTGATCTGGTGCAAATACCCGAAGAAAACTTCATAAAAATGTTCGAAACACACCGCCACATTTTTATGGCCGAGATTTCGGAGAATTACCAGCGGGCAACCATGGAAATATCGAGAGATGTGTGGTCGAATCCTCAGATGGTTATACGCGTAAAAGCCCCTAACGATTCCATTTTCAGGAGGGTTCTCGAAGTAAATGGGCAAAGCTTTATTGACCACTACATATCGGTTGAGCGCGAAAGGGTAAACAACGCCAATAGGCGAATGCCAAACCACCATGCTCAAAACGTTGTAAGGGAGGTGTTTGGATACGAAATGGTTATTCCGGAAGGATACTTCATTGCTGCCCGCGGCCAAAACTTTGTGTGGGTGCGACGAACCGGAACCCGCGACGACCTTGAAATGGGTGTAATGATTGCAACCTTGCCTTATACAGATCCCGACCACGACTTCAACCACGATGTTATACGTGCCCGCCGCGACTCCATTACACGCCAATATATACCGGGCCAATTCCCAGGCACATTTATGACAACCTATCCCGAGTTAAGCCCGCTATTCAGGGAGGTAAACTTCAACGGGCACTTTGCAATAGAAGCCCGAAGCCTGTGGCGTGTTGAAGGCGACTTTATGGGAGGTCCTTTTGTAAACTATACAATGGTTGACCCGGCGCGCAAAAGGCTGGTAATTCTCGACGGATTCGTATATGCACCTAAATTTGACAAACGCAACTATTTGCGACAGCTCGAAGCCCTTATTTATAGCCTAAGATTTCCCGAAACGGAAACGCAGCCAGCCAATCAGTTGTAAATTAGGGTTTACAAAAATCCAAGGCATGCCACAATTAATAGAATTAAACCAAGTGGCTGAAGCGAAAAGTCCTTCGCCTCAGCCTCCATGTTTTGTATAATCTACAAGCTATTTTAAACTTTTAGGCCTGCAAAAGACCAAAACCTGTGTTTTTATAAGCATAATTGTAGATGGTATGATTGTGTTTTCGGCATTTATACAATCCAGACCAAGTTGGGTATTAAGTTGCACCGAAAATCCGCCTGCCGGTTCGTAATCCCAAAATGCGTAGGCTCCTACATCTGAAGATTTGAATTTACTCCTCGCGTATAACCCACTGTATTCACAGGGTTATTCAACATGATTAGTTACCTAAAAATTGCCAATGGATGTAAATGCTTGGCTGGCAATTACAAAACCAATATAAAGACCTAGTTTCCCGCTTCCGAACACGGGTTTAAACAGCAAAATTAGGGGCTGTTCAAGGCTAATGAAATTGGGGCGTTGAATCTTATTCAAAATAAGCCTGGGTGGCATCATCAAGCCTGTCGGCCACTAATGTAAACAATCCAGAGTTTCTGGTTTCGCTTATTATAATTACCCCATTGGTTCTCGTTGCATTATCAAGTTGGGCTCTGGTGAGTACCGAAAACCACTCATGCGGATCGAAGGTAATTTTTGCTGTTGCAGGAGTGGCTGCTGACAGAGTAACTGTTCCAACCGAATTGGCTTCAAAAACCTCACCCGAGTTAAACTCAAACCTTTTAGGGGTGGCCACTCCCGAAGCGTTGGTATATACACCCTCAGCAATTACCGATGGCCGGCTGGTTTCATCCTGAATTTCTATACCCAAATTTATATCAGTATAGGTTCCGGCCGGAATGTCCATTAGAAAAGGAGGATTTGCCACTCCTGTAACAAGATCAATTGTAGTAATTTTCTCTTCCGTGATAGAGATAGAAGAGCCATTTGTCATTTCGCCATCGAATACTACTTCGCGCACAACCACATAGCCCGTATTGAAAACAAGCATTGGAGTGGTTTGCTTTGGGTTAATTCCGCTACGAGACATTCTTGCAGAAATAATCAGGTTGCCTTTGTTTGAATCTTCCTTTTTACAACTGCTAAATAGGCCGGAAACAATAATTAAAGACAACAGCAAAAAGAATTTTGTTTGGTTCAAGATAATTGTTTTTAATGTTAAAAATGAATGGGTTAAAATATTTGGGTTGCAATTTTTTTTAACAAGGCAGGCATACCCATTAACTAAACTCCTGACAGGTGCGGCCATGGGTAATAAACAAATCAATGAAAGACCAGCGAAAATTCATACTTTTTATGTTTGGTTTTAATGCAAGCAGGGTTTGATAAAATAAAAGCCAGGTTTCTCATGGCATATATACAATAAAGACGTATTATGAATATACAGGGTTGTAAAAGGGTTAAAAAAATTGAAGCCGTTCAAAAATTCTATTTAATCCGAAACGGGTCAGGGAAAGCGCGTATCCATGGCATGGAAAACAAACCACAGTAATAATTGCAAAGAGCAAAAAAAAATAGCTGCAAACAAATCGCTTGCAGCTATTTTTTGTTTTCTGTGACTCCGGAGGGACTCGAACCCCCAACCGACAGAACCGGAATCTGCTATTCTATCCAATTGAACTACGGAGCCAGGTTTCGGTGGCAAAGATAAACAATATTGGGTTATCAAATTTGAATTTTAAAGGAAGGAATAAGCCACTTTGCATAGGAATTATGCCTGAATAAAGGGCTTACAGGGTTATTTTACAAAAAAACAGCTGTTTTACATTATCTTTGCACTTTGCAAAACAAAACCCATTCATGACAGATTTTAGCAAAACTCCCGAACTGCGCGATGAGGATATTCGCCTGAGTGTTCAGAAAATTTTAGAATCAAATACTGGTATAAATAACCTTATGCAGGTTTACCCTGCCATAATGGGTATGATTGATCTGACTACACTTGAAGGGGCCGACACCAGTGAAAAAGTAGCAAAGATGTGCCAAAAGGCGCTAATGTTTGATAAAATGGGTTTAGGTTTACCCAATGTGGCGGCTGTTTGTGTTTATCCAACGCTTATAAAACCTGCCCGGGAGGTGCTTGAAGCAAGCAACATAAAGGTGGCGGCTGTGGCAGGGGCTTTCCCGGCTGGCCAATCGCCCATTCAAATCAAGGTTGCCGAAGTAAAGTATGCCGTTGATGAAGGAGCCGACGAAATTGATATGGTAATTTCGCGTGGCAAATTTCTTGAAGGGGAATACAACCTGGTATTTGATGAGATTGCTGCCATACGCGAAGCCTGCGGCAAAGCTCACCTGAAAGTGATATTGGAAACCGGTGAGCTGGGTACGGCCACCAACATTTTACGCGCCAGTATTATAGCACTTGAGGCAGGCGGTCACTTTTTGAAGACATCAACCGGCAAGATACAGCCCGCCGCCACCCTTGAGGCCATGTTTATAATGCTGGAGGCCATAAAAGACCATTACCACCAAACAGGGATGATGGTTGGGGTAAAACCTGCCGGAGGCATTGCCGACCCCGAAACAGCCCTGAAATACTATATCCTGACCGAACAGGTGCTTGGTCCAAATTGGCTCAACAAACACTGGTTGCGCTTTGGCGCCAGCCGCCTGACCGACACCCTGGTTGAGGTCATGAAAAAGATGAAATAAAACACATGCAAAATACAAAAAGGCCGGCGAGTAAATGCAGGCCTTTTTTTTATTATGTATTTCTTACCCTGGATTTACTCTCGCCTTGATATTGCAGGAAAAGCATTTTGTTGAAACCACTCTCCATTATTAGCCATGGGCAATACACCCCGCGCCATTTTACCCTCTGCAACATAAACCCGTAGCTTACCCGCAATGCAAAAATTGTCTGACAAGCTTCATGGTTTCTTCGCGGTTGCAACTAATTTTTTCACGCAGGTTTTCGTCTTTAAAAGCTTCGAGACGTTTGGCGGTACCCTCGAGCAGGCTTTCAGTAAAAACGCCATGCTGCAGGTAAACCTCTTTTTGATCGCGCAAATAATTGGCTGCCTTAACGCATGAACATGGCAGTTGGGCTAATTCGGCAGTGCGGTGCTTATGCTTGTCGTCAAAAATGTTCACATCAACATGCGTTTTTTGAGCAAAATCAAGGGCGTTAGGCATTTCAAACCCATGACGTGCACCAACACACAAGCCTGCAATGAGCAAGTAAATGTCGGCCGATCCATCTGGGCAACGAAACTCAAATGTTTGCTTGTCGCTAAAATCGGCCAGATGTTCCTCCTCAAGCGGATTCTCCTTTTTTACCATATCGCTGGCACCAATCCACCCTAGTGGAACCCGAATAAGTGTAGAGCGGTTGCGCTCGCCCCAGCATACGTTGGTGGGCGCTTCCTGGTGGGGTACCAAACGAAAGTATGAAGTAGGGATTGTGTTTCCGAAAGCCGAGAGCGAAGGAGCCAAATCGAGAATTCCAGCAATGACCCTTCGAGACACATCGCTTATGTGCCCATTGTCTATGGTAACATTTTTGCCATTCTTCATGGGGCGCATATGTATATGCAAACCGCTTCCGGCCTTACCTGCAGTAATTTTGGGAGCGTAGCTCACCGTTACCCCATAGCGGTAAGCCACCTGCCTAAGTATCCACTTTGCAATAATAAGCTGGTCGGCAGCATCTTCAATGTTGGTAGGCAAAAATTCAATCTCATTTTGCTCGTATTCGTGCTCGTTGTCCGAAAAATTACCCACTTCGGAGTGTCCGTATTTTATTTGTGCGCCGGTTTGGGCAATAGCCAGCATGGCTTCGGTGCGCAACTGCTCCCACTTAACAAAGGGTGCCGATTCATGGTAGCCCCTTTGGTCGGTGGCTTTATAAAGGGGGTCCTTGTCGCTGATTACATAATACTCAATTTCGCCCATAACCTCCAGGTCGTAACCAGTTTTTTCAATCAGGGCTTTATGGGCTTTGCGCATTATGTTTTCGGGGGCGCTGGCAAGCGGGTTGCCATCTTTATCGTAAAAAGAGCAAAGAATGTCAATAGCTGGCACTTCCGAAAAAGGATTCAGAAATGAAGTTTTGAAACGGGGCACAACATACAGATCGCTCGAGCCGGCTTCGAGAAACGAAAAAAGACTGCTGCCATCAACCCGCTCGCCGCTCGAAAGGATGCTATCTAAATGCTCGAGGCTTTGAATAACAAAATTGAGCTCCTTTAGCCTGCCATCGCCACCAACATACCTGAAGTTTACCATTTTAATTTCATTGTCTTCAATGTAACGAATAATGTCCTCTTTCGTAAACTCATGCGGAAGCTTGCGCAAATGTTTTACCAGTGGGTTTGGATTTAAGATATACTGATTTTCTTTCATATATAATACGACTTAATGTTTTAATTATTGATATTGTCGGCCAAATTAATTAAAAAATTACACATAGCAGCGTCAAAACGCTTCCTTTTTTTTAGTAGAAGCGGTGTTTTATTATTATTTTTGTTTTTATGACTTACCCTGCAACATTTCGAATCCGGTCAGCCCCTCATGCTGGTAAAATTCTTGGCCATCTATTCATTGCTACCCTTATCATTGCTACATCGGGTTGTCGTGTTCAGCGCGAGGCCCGCAGAGTTGCAGATAATGCATCTGAGCATGCTTTTTACCTTGAGTTTTCGGCCAGGTTGGGCTACCAGCTCAATGGCACGGAAAATCCGCAATTAATAAGTGAGGTTTCATCGTGGCTTGGCACGCCTCATCGTTTTGGGGGCAACACACGCCAGGGTGCCGATTGTTCGGGTTTTGTGCAAGTAGTTTACAGTTTAATTTATCAGGTAAGCCTGCCCCGCTCGAGCGCCCACATGGCAGAGCATGCCAAAAAAATAAGCAAGTCGCAGCTAAATGAGGGCGACCTTGTATTTTTTCGAACTTCGGGAGGTCGAAAAATATCGCACGTTGGTATTTTTCTGAGCAACAACAAGTTTATACATGTGTCATCGACCAGGGGGGTTATTGTGAGCGACCTCGCCGAGCCCTATTATGTGCGAACCTTTGCCCATGGCGGAAGGGTGAGATAAGTCAGGGGTTATTTTAAAACAAATGCCTAAGAGGTACCAGCAACCATTCGAATAGTTTTTGAATTGCGGGGCGGCGCGTCCAGCGATCAAGGTTAAATGGCTCCGAGTCCTTCTGGGTTTCGTTAAAATGGTTTACCATTTGCCTTACCAGGCTCTTATGCCTGCCGGCAAGGCAAATCTCATGCATATAACGAAAGCTGCGATAATCGAAATTGGAAGAGCCTATCATAAAAATTTCGCGGTCGGCCAGAAATAGTTTTGCATGCAGGTTTTGTGGCAGAAAAAAGAAAAACCGAACTCCTTGCCGCGCCAACTCGCCAAGATACTTTGAGGTGAGCAAATCGAGTGCCCCCACATCAGACTTTTTGGGTATGGTTACACTAACTTTTACGCCGCGGTTTGCAGCATCCATCAATGCTTTGCGCAAACTGCTTCCTGGAAGAAAATATGGCGTTTCAATTATAATTTCGCGTTTGGCCTTGTAAATAAGCTCCACAAACTTTTTTTTGACTGGCTGATGGGCAAGGGAGGGAACATCTCTGATAATTTCAAAATCATCGAACTTTACCTGGCGAGTATAGGCTTGTTTATCGTAAAAATACTTGTTATAAATGCGGAAGTTCTCGAGCACAATGGTTTTGAACTTTTTGGCGATGGGGCCTTTAAGGCGAAACATCGACTCGCGCCAATTGAACGAGTAGCTTGTAATATTGGCAGAGCCAATATAGGTAATCTGGTCGTCTATAACTAAAATTTTGCGGTGGTTGCGGCGGTGGCCTTTAGTAAAGCCATCCCAGTTGAAGCGAATTTTCTTGAAGAACTTTACCTCGCCACCTGCATCAATAAGGTTCTGAAAAAAAGCGGTACTCGAGGCGGCAGCCCATGAGTCGATCAACAGCCTGACTTTTACCCCTTCGCGCTGCTTTTTTATAAGATTATCGCGAAAACGAATGCCAAGCGGATCGTCGCGAAAACGGTAAATCTCTAAATAAATGAATTGAGTGGCGGCCTTAATATCGTTTAGCATTGCTGTAAAGTACTGCAATGGATCTGAAAACATTTTGATCTGAATGTCGTTGGCCGGCGAAGTCATAATAAGGAATTGACCATTGCAAAATCACTTCAAATATATCAAACTTAGCAAACAATTTTCAACAAAAAGCTCAGACAGTTTTAAGGGGCGGCTCAAAGGTTTGTTGTGGTTTTGGTTTTGGTGCATAAACCCTTTTGAGCCAGGCGGGTAAAATTATTGCTCCAATGAAAAGGAATGGGTAATAGCTAATTATGCGCCACATAAGCCCCATGGCTGGCGAGAGGCCCATCGGGATAAAGTCGCCAAGAAAGCCGCTGAAAGCTATTTCGGCCACCCCGCTGCCTCCAGGAGTGGGGCTAATAAGCAAAATGACCCACATAACCAGTTGGCGCGCATATATAAGAAGGTGGTCGCCATGACCCACAAAGGCCATAATAAGCATATTTACAACCCAGAAACGTGCTGTCCACGAAACAAAAGTGCCGGCAAATGCCTTAATCCAGAAACTGACTGGTTTGCCCTTTAGTTCGCGCGAAGTAATAATAATCTCGTTGCCTGTTTCGGCAGCTTTGGGGCGCCACCGCCTCAAAAATGGCAAGCGAAAAATATTGAGCAATATCCATTTGGTGCCTCGCGGGTTAATAAAAACCCCGTAAATTATTGTAGTTGTAAGCACCATTATGAAAATATACCCAATAGCAAAAACACCCTGGGTGCCAAAACGAGTGTTGAACATTACATATTCTCCGCCCGAGGTAAACAAATTTTCAGTGCCTACTGTAACAATTAAAACAGGCACCATCAAAATGTAAAACAACTCATCTAAAAATGCGGTTACCAGCACAATGGCCGTTGTACGGCCCATGCTTATGCCCTCGCGGTGCACTATAAACAGAGCAATGGCCGAGCCACCTATTACCGACGGAGTAACAGCAGAGGCAAACTCCCATAGCATGATAACATCAAAACTCCGCCTCCACGAAATCTGTCCATCAGTAAGCACCCGCAACCTGTACATATACGCAACTGTGCGAACCACCATCAGCAACAACGACATAAACAAGTAAAAATACGAGCGGGAGGTCCATTGTATCTGCCCAAAAGCAGAGGCATCGAAATTGCGAAAAAGCAGAAAAGCAGCCACCCCAAGGCCCAAAATCATTGGTGCAATTATGCGACGAACCCTGAAAAAATCAAGTATCTTCTTGTGCTGGCTATCCATGCTTGTTATTGATGACTTCTCTTAAAGCGGGCAAAAGATTAAAAGGGTGCTAAGTTAAAGACTAAACCCTACCCGGTTCAAAATGTTTTTGTTAACAAATTGAAAAAACAAAAACCGGTCATTTTGGCGTATAAGATTTGAGGGAGAGTTTATAAAACGGCCAAAATGGCCGCAAAACCTTGTTTTATTTAAAAATTCAAATCAGGAACAAGATTTGACCACCGATTGAAAACTAATTTTTAGTAACCTTTAAAAAATAATCAGGAGGACTTACCCATGACTATAATTAGATGGCACAACCGCCCACGGCTTTCGAGCTTAATAGACCAAATGATGGAAAAAGGCTTTAACACTGGTTTTGAAAAAAACTGTGGGTGTGTGCCGGCTACCAACATTCGTGAAGACGAAAACCAGTTTGAAATACAAATTGCAGCTCCCGGCTTGAAAAAGGAAGACTTTGGATTGCAGATGGAAAATAATGTGCTTTCTGTTTCATACCAAAATAAAGAAGAAAAAGCAGGTGAAGAAAAGTTTGTTCTTCGAGAATTTGGATTAGAGAGCTTTACACGTTCATTTTCGATGCCAAAAACAGCCGATGCCGAAAACATAAAAGCCCGATACGACCACGGTGTTTTATACATTGGCGTTCCTAAACTCAACCCCGAATCTGCCCGTCTAAGCCGCAGCATAGAAATTGACTAAGCCAGGCAAATTGAAGCAAAACGGAGGTCCTTTACGGGCCTCTTTTTTTTGTAGGATGCGCTTAATGTTATCCTTTTCTAAATGACAGCTACAAAGATTTTGTTAATTTTGATGCCGAACATAATTAAATTTTTATACATAAATCGATATGATAAAGAAACTTTCAGAACTACATGAAATGGCCCGCACCCACACCAAAAAGCGCTTGGTATTGGCTGCTGCCCACGATGAGAATGCCCTTGAGGCAGTTGTAAATGCCAGCAAGCAAGGCATAGTTGAGGCGATATTGGTTGGCGATGAAAAAAAAATGCAGGCCATTGCTGCCAAACTTGAGCTAAGCCTGGCAAGCTTTAAGGTGGTCGATGAGCCCAATGTTGATCAGGCTGCCGCCATTGCTGTAAAAATGGTAAAGGAGCGCCAAGTAGATATATTAATGAAGGGAAACCTGGGCACATCCAGTCTTTTAAGGGCTGTATTGAACAAGGAGTGGGGCCTTCGTACGGGCGAACTTATTTCGCATCTGGCCCTTTTTGAACTTCCGGCTTACCATAAGGTTATTGGCCTTACCGATGCTGCCATGAACATTGCACCCGACCTCAATGGCAAAGTTTCGCTTATAAACAATGCGATTGCATATATGCGCAAACTTCACATCACAAACCCCAGGGTAGCTGTGCTTAGTGCAGTAGAAACAGTAAATTCCGACATGAAAAGCACGCTCGATGCCAGCGCATTGTCAAAGATGGCCGAACGCGGCCAAATTAAAGACTGCATAATTGATGGACCGCTTGCCTTCGACAATGCCATTAGCAAAAAAAGCGCCGATTATAAGGGCATTAAAAGCCCCGTGGCGGGTGAAGCCGACCTTCTTGTGGCCGACGACATTGAATCAGCAAACGCCCTTTACAAGGCTTTTATTTACTTTGCAGGGGCAAAGTGCGCTGCCGTTATTTTGGGAGCTTCAGCCCCCATTGTGCTTACCTCAAGGGCCGACTCCGACGAAACAAAACTAAACAGCATTGCCCTGGCTGCCGCAGTAAATTAATTAATCAAAATAAAACAGACTTTATTTTATGGACAAAGAACTGATTCTTGCCATTAACCCTGGCTCAACCTCCACAAAAGTTGCGGTGTTCAGCAATACAAAGGAAATATTCCTCAAAAACATTAAGCACAGTACCGAGGATCTTGCGGGTTTTTTGAAAATTACCGACGAATATGAGTTCCGCAAGGGCATTATACTAAAAGAACTTGAATTGGCTGGCATTCATATTTCGCAGATTGCCGTGGTGGTTGGCCGTGGCGGATTGGTTAAGCCCATTCCCTCGGGTGTTTATAAAGTTAACGAGGCCCTTATGGAAGACCTGAAGGTAGGTGTGCTTGGACAGCACGCATCAAACCTTGGGGGTCTTATTGCCCACGACATTGCCCAATCGTTGCCATCGGCCAGGGCGTATATTGCCGATCCGGTTGTAGTAGATGAGCTCGAGCCTATTGCCCGTATCTCGGGCCACCCCCTGTTCGAGCGGATTTCGGTATTTCATGCCCTGAATCAGAAAGCCATAGCCCGCCAGCATGCAAAGTCTATTTCGCGCCGCTACGAAGAGCTAAACTTAATAATAGCTCACCTTGGAGGCGGCATAAGCGTTGGGGCACATTGCAAAGGCCGGGTTATTGACGTGAATCAGGCCCTGGATGGCGAAGGGCCCTTTTCGCCCGAAAGGAGTGGCACACTTCCTGTGGGAGCATTGGTAAAATTGTGCTTCAGCGGCAAATATACCGAAGAGGAAATTAAAAAAATGATAACCGGCAAAGGAGGATATGTGGCATACTTAGGTACCAACGATGCCTACGAAGTAGAAAAGCTTGCAAAAGCCGGAGATGAAAAGGCCCAGCTTATACAGGATGCCATGACTTATCAGGTGGCCAAGGAGATAGGCGCCATGTCAACAGTACTAAAGGGCGAAATTGATGCCATACTTCTTACTGGTGGTATAGCCTACGGTAAGCCGTTTGTTGAAGCAGTATCAGAGCGTGTTAAGCACCTGGGGCCGGTTTTTGTGTATCCTGGCGAAGACGAAATGAGGGCGCTGGCCATGAACGGACTTATGGTAATCAACAACGAGGTAAAACCCCTTGTGTACAGATAAACAGCGAGGATTTGGGATGTCGCTTATTTTTTTGATGGCTCCTTATTCCACCCGGCCTCCGATTTCCACCGGGTAAAGAAAACTTTGATAGTGGCCTCGCTCTTCCATTCAGTATAGTAAATAATTATTTCGGCCTCGCTTTTCCATTCGGTAAAATACCAAATGCCTGAGAGGGGCTTGGCTTCTGTTTTCCACTCACTTACATAGGCTATAACATTGGCTTCGCTCTTCCATTCGGTAGTATAAGCAATATGGGTTGCTTCGCTCTTCCATTCGGTAACAAATACCTTTTGGGCAGGCAAAGGTGCATTGATTGCCGGCATTAAAAGTGCCAGCACCAGGGCTTTTTTCATATACACCTAAATATCAGAATTATATAATGGCAGGGTAAAAGAAAAAGTTGTTCCAATGCCTTCATTCGACACAAAACCAATCTCTCCCCTGTTGTTTTCAATAATGTTTTTTACCATTGATAGGCCCAAGCCCATGCCGCCGGTTTTTGTAGTAAAGTATGGGCTGAAAATATTGCCCTTTTGCGCTTCCGGAATTCCGCATCCAAAGTCTATTACATGGCACTTAACAAAAGATTCGCCTTTTTCGCAAACAATGCGAATACGGGCAATATTGTCTTTGTGGTATGCCTGTATTGAGTTTCGAATAAGGTTGTTGAAAACCCTGAGCAGTTGGTTGCGGTCAGAATAAACCATCAATGGCTCTGTAGCTTCAGGCAAAAGTAGCTCAACTTCAACCCTATCGAGGTCGTTATACAAATCCAATATCTCAGGTATAAACAGGCGCAGGTTAATTGGACCGTTTTTTCCGGCCGGCATTTTGGCAAAATCTGAAAATTCGCCGGCAATTAGCGACAGGTTATCGATCTGTTCAACCATGGTTTTGGTAAAACGAGCCAGTCGCTGGTCAAAATCGGGTACGTTTTCTTTCCAGGCCTTTTCGAGGTGCTGCACACTAAGGCGCATTGGTGTAAGGGGGTTTTTTATTTCATGGGCTACTTGCTTTGCCATTTCGCGCCATGCCGACTCGCGTTCGCTTCGGGCAAGCAAATCGGCGCTAATGGCCAGCTCATCAATCATTCGGTTGTATTCTTTTATTAACCTTCCGATTTCGTCATTGCGCGTCCATTCAATCTTATGATCGGTTTTGCCAAGCTGAAGCCGGGCAATGCTGTCGCGAATCAGTTGAAGGGGCTGGGTAACGTAATTTGAAATAAAAAGAGCCATTACCACTGCAAACACAAGCAATAGCAGGTTGATATTTACAAAAGCCAGCATGAAATACGATATTTCGTTTCGCAATTCGTTTTGCTTGGCAAAATAAGGAAGGTTAATGTATGCAAGCAGCTCGTGCCGGTTGTTTCGCAAGGGAACGTAAGCCGAAAGATATTCTAGGTTTCCTATTTTTTCGGTTTGTATAAATTGGCTTTTTTGCTGGGTGCGCAATTGTGCAAAGGCCACAGGATTCATTTCCGAGCCAACAAGGCCTTCTTCAAAAACCCGGGGTCGGCTTGAGGCAATTAAAAACCCATCGGGGCTAAATATATTAATGTCGGTAAAAAACACGTTGTGCAGCTTAAGCAACAGATCTGAAAGAAAATAATAGTATCTGCTGTCGAGGGCATCGAGGCCGGCCATATAATGCTCCATTTCTGTAAGCACGCTTTGCGATTTTTCGTTAATTATCGACAGGTTCTTGTTTTGGTAAATATTGACCATAAACCAGGTAGAAGCCCCTCCGATTGTAATTACTGAAAGGATAACCAGCCCAATCATAAATGCCTGAACCCTCCGTTTAAAATTTAGCTTAAACCATTCAATCCTCTCCTTGCGGCTTTCGAGCAATGAAAATATGATTAACAAAAGGAAAAACAGCAAAAAAAGGTAAGAAAACGGTGCTATGCCTTCAAGAAAAGTTTGTTGTGGGCGGCTAATAATAATCTGGGTGTCTTCATCCTTGGTGTAAACCAGATGCTGATAATTATCAAAATCGAAAAACACAAACTGCTCTTTAAACTGGCCATACACAGCCAGGTCTATGCTGTATATGTATGGGCCGAACTTTATAATCAGTTCGCCGTTTTTGTATGTTGCATACGAATAGTTTGCAAGCTCACGGTTTATATCAATCCGGTCGTCAATAAGCAGTTCTGGAAAGCCCATTCCCCTGGCCACAAATTTTGAATCAAATTCGAGATACACGTGGTATAATGGTATGCCTGCAGTGGTTTCTGATCCGTATATGGGTATTTTGGCAATATAGCTGTTGCGGCCGGTATTATTGTCAAGGTAAATAAGGTTGGCGCTCACGGTGGGTTTTCCAAATGTTTTAATGTAATCATCGAAGTAGGTCGAACAAACGATTTCAATGTTTGCTGGCCTTACCAGTATTACTTCGTTGGGCTGGCATACAGTAACCTGCAGGTCGTATTTGCCCCAGTAATCGTAAAAATAATGGTGCTGAAGGTATTGATATATGGCGGTTTCATTAAATGGATCTTTTAGCACCAGGTTTTTAAGCTGGTTGTCGTTATACAGGGCTTGCTCCATTTCAAAAAACAGGTATTCGGCCACTGGGTCTTGTTCAGAGGCTAACTTTAGGGCAAAGGTTTTTCGTTTTTCCTGGTCTTTTATTGCGTTAAATCGGTAAAGGGCAAAGGTTGAAATAATGCTGAAAATAAACAACGCAATAATGAGGGGTGTAAATCCCATTCGGGTTAATGCCTGGCTTCGTTCCATCTCAAAAACCAGGGTAGCGGCACCAAACAGCAACCAAGGTAACAGATTGAAACTACCAAAACATAAGTCGGCGGCCAAAAACACCAGAGCCGAAACTATTAAAACAGACCAAAAGCTGCGCTTGCTGCCCATAAGGTGGTACACCAAACGGAAGAGCACCATTCCCAAAAAGAAAAAAGAGAAGAAAATACAACCAATAATCAGAAATCCCACCATACTATACACATCAAGGCTGAAAATGAAATTTACGTCTAGATTCAATCTTGAGTTTATTACAAGACCACGCATAATGTACAGGGCCATTGTACTAAGCAGCACAACAAACAAAAACAGAAAGAAAGATACAATAATACGTTTGCTGTGCGATCCGGGCTTGATTTCAAATCCTTTAAGGTGAGAAAAGAAGAAATAAGAAATAATGCTGAAAAGCAACACATTGATAAATAGATCGCCCAATGAGGGCAGCGCCATGGATGTAGCGTAAAGTGCCGGCGAAAACAACTGTCCGTGGTAAAAAACCGATGGCAAACCGGCAAAAAAGGTAACCAGCCTGATGGCTATTATTACACTGGCAAAACCTGTTAGTGCCCAAAGGCGGTTTCCGGCATAAAAGCAACCCGAGAAGAACCTGTATGAGCTGTATATAAAAACAAGAAAACTCAAAATGGCCAAAACTACTGCCAGGGTCTGCATTAAAGACCTGGTTTGCATTAGGCCGGTTTCGCGCCGAACCACAAGCAATAATGCAAAATCACTATCAGCATCAACAATTGAAAACCCTCCTTCTGCTTTCTCAGAAACGTAAAAAATGTTGTTGGTTACAGGCAGGTCGGGGTGAAAGTCGTTTACTAGAAAACGGTTCTGGTATTTAAAATTGCTTTTAATTGAAACAAATACAGCGGTATTGATTGGGCCAGACAAAAGGGTGCGATAGAAATACCAGCCGTTGTTGAGCCTGATTAGCCCTTTGGGGCCAAGGTTGCGCCAGGATTCGCCAATGGGAACAGCATTATGCGACCAGAACAAAAGTTTTTCGGCCGAGTAAACAAAAAAAGTAAGGCCTTCGGCTTCAAACATTGGCTCTAGCCTCCCCAAAAGGCTTTGACCCTGCTGGACACCAGTGCCTTTGCTACGTACCTCAAAATCGAGCCACGTCAACAATTCAGTTGCTCTTTTATCTTTTTCGGTAAAGGCCGATTGAAATTCGTTGGCAACACTCTGCGGGTCAATTTTTTTTTGGCGAAAGCTAAAGCTAACCTCCGAGAGCAAAAGGGCCAGCAAGGCAATAATTGACAGTTGCAATAAAATTTTAGAGCCTGTACCTTTCATTGAGTTTTTGGCTGCTGTTTTGGGTGTTGGGCTATAAACCACCGCTAATTTACGCTTTTTACGATTGCTGACGGCTCTTACACCAGTTTGCGGCCTTTTATGCACCACAAACAGCGTTCCACAAACCTACGCCGGAATTAATTCAGGTCGATTTTTGAAAAACCATTATCTGGCTTGACCAGGGCCTTAGCTTTAAGGCGGCCAGCAGGTTTGACCAGGCAGCCACCCAAATGGCTCTGAAAGCGCCAAGACGCTTGCCCTTGTTGTTTTCGCTGAGCATGGCCACATAAAATGCATCGAAAAACATGCCAAATGAGCCCCGAAATTCAAAACCACAATTTTGGGTGGCAAGCTTTAGGGTTTTAGGGCTAAAATGATGAAGGTGGCGAGGAAGGTCGTATGCTGCCCAATACTTACCATAAAACCAGGCATCGAAACCCAGATAAAGGGGCACGGCAATTACCAGCCAACCTCCGGGAGCGAGCAAGCGATGGTATAGTTGCAGGCTTTGCATAAAATCGGCCTGGTGCTCCAACACATGCCAAAGCGTGATGATTCCGAAGCTGCTTTCTTCGTTTGTGGGTATATGATTCTGATTTTCAATTACATGCATGTCCTTTTTCTGTGCTTTGAGGCGGGCGGTAGCATTGGGCTCTATCCCAACTATTTGAAGGTCATGGTTTTTCATTTGACTTAGAAATGCACCAGCCCCACTCCCCACATCGAGTAGCTTTGGTTTGGGCAATTTTAGTGTGTTTATTAGCCTTGCTTTGCGTTTCAACATATAAGCCTGCACACGGAAGTAAATCCTTTCGCGAAAACTACTGCCTTTTTCTTTGTGCGAAATGTATTCCTGACTTTGGTAGAAAACCCCCAGGTCATTTTCGAATGGGCGGGGATTGGTATAAACATGATGGCACAATTTGCATTTTACCATCGAATAGCTTCCGCTGCCCATAAGGTAATCGGCACATTCAAGAAAATGAGAGGGCTCCTCCCCCGCTCCGCATAATGGGCATTGAACCAAAAACTCCATTTTTAAGAATGTTTCACGTGGAACATTTTGTATTTGTTTTGCAGGTAATTGAATAAATTGTTTCACGTGAAACAATTTACCTGCCTAATTGTACCAGCAGCACCGAAATATCGGAAGGTGTAATTCCGCTAATGCGGCTGGCTTGGCCAATATTTTGAGGTTTTATACGCGTTAACTTTTCCCTGGCCTCAAGGCTTAGGGCTTTCATTTCTAAATAGTCAAGCTGTTCACTGAGTCTGATTTCGTCGAGCCTGGTAATTTTGTCAGCATGGTCTTGTTCTTTTTCAAGGTAGCCAGCATATTTTAGCATGATTTCGGCAGCCTCAACGGCCTCCTCATATACATCCTGGCGCGAAAAACCATTTATAAAAGCTGCAAGCCGGCTGTCAGCAGCCATAAGACCCTTGAGCGATACCTGAGGTCGTAACAAAATATTACCAACACGCGTTCGGTTACGCAGCAACGATGAGCCTACATTGGCCAGGTAAGCATTTATAGTTTCAGGATTGGTATTTTCCTTTTGAACATGGTTTACAATTTCGCCAATAATTTTTTCTTTGCGCTCAAGCCTTTTTATCCGATCTGAGTCTGCCAATCCAAGCCGGTAACCTGTGGGGGTTAGCCGCTGATCGGCATTGTCTTGCCGCAATAAAATACGAAACTCCGCCCGGCTCGTAAACATCCGATAAGGTTCGTTGGTGCCTTTGGTAACAAGGTCGTCAATCAACACACCGATATAGGCTTCGGATCGCTTTAAAACAAGCGGAATAATATTAGTAATTTTTAAATGCGCGTTAATGCCGGCAACCAACCCCTGCCCCGCTGCCTCTTCGTAACCAGTAGTACCATTAACCTGGCCTGCAAAAAACAGGTTCTCAACTTTGCGCGATTCTAATGAGAACTGCAACTGTACCGGAGGGAAAAAATCGTATTCTATGGCATACCCAGGTTTTAGAATTCGGGCGCTTTCAAACCCGGCAATCTTTCTCAATGCTTTAAACTGAATTTCTTCGGGCAAACTGGAGCTAAAACCATTTACGTAATACTCATTGCTGCTCCAACCCTCGGGTTCAACAAAAAGCTGGTGCCTTTCCTTATCTGCAAAGCGGTCAATTTTGTCTTCTATCGATGGGCAATATCGGGGTCCGCTGCCCTGAATCCGGCCGGTAAACATAGGAGAATCATCAAAACCTTCGCGCAAAATATTATGTACCTCATTGCTGGTGTATGTAAGAAAGCAACTAAGCTGGCGGCTAATTTTGGGCGTGTCGGTAAAAGAGAACCTACCCGGCTCATCATCGCCCTTTTGTTCAATCATTTTGCTAAAGTCAATTGAGCGCCCGTCAACCCTAACAGGCGTGCCGGTTTTAAGCCTGTCGCTTTCTATGCCAAATTTGCGCAAACTCTCAGTAAGTCCAGAGGCGCTGGCATCTCCAAGGCGCCCACCGCTAAAATTTTTCTTTCCTATATGTATCTTGCCATTTAGAAAAGTTCCACTTGTAATCACCACAGCCCTGGCAAAAATATCGCCTCCCAGGCTAGTTTTTACACCACAAACTTTTCCGTTCTTAACAAGAATTTTTGTAACCATATCCTGCCAGAAATGCAAATTGGGAATGGATTCAAGGATTTGTTGCCATTTCATAGAGAACAAAAATCTGTCGCTTTGTGCCCTCGGGCTCCACATAGCAGGGCCCTTGCTGCGGTTGAGCATACGAAACTGAACCATGGTGTGGTCGGTTACGATACCAGAATAGCCGCCAAGGGCGTCAATTTCGCGAATAATCTGCCCCTTGGCAATACCCCCCATGGCCGGATTGCACGACATTTGCGCAATTCCACCCAGATTGAGCGTAACCAAAAGCACCTTAGAGCCTAAACGAGCAGAGGCAGCAGCCGCTTCGCAACCAGCATGCCCACCTCCAACCACAATTATATCGTAGTGCTCAAACATAAAAATTCCAAATTAAAGCTTATTAAACCTGCAAAGTTAAGTAATAATTCTCTCTTTGCCGCATAAGGTCTGCCTCGGCAGCATCCTTATCAGTATAACCCAACAGATGAAGAACTCCATGAATCATTACACGATGCAACTCATCGTTAAACGAAATGTTTAAATCGCTGGCGTTTTCTCTAACCCTGTCGAGGCTAATAAACAAATCTCCAGAGATATTGCCGGACTCCTGACAATAATCGAAAGTAATGATATCAGTAAGGGTGTCGTGGTTAAGGTATTGAATATTGAGTAGATGCAGATATTCATCGTTGCAAAAGATAAACGAAATTTCGCCAGGCTCTTGCCCTTCTACTAAAATAGCCTTAATAATCCAATCCCGAGCTTTCTTTTCAGAAAACCCGGGAATGTTAACCTCCTCAAAAAAGAAAGCAATATCAGATTGCCCTTTCACTCAACTGGCTTTTTTTCGTTAATCATTTCGAAATAGAGATCGAGCAGCCTGATTCGTTCGCGGGTAAGGTGCTGGTTAATGCTCGAAATATAAAACACCATTTCCATAAGCTCCTTTCTGGCATCGAAATTTACCTCATCGCTCAGCATCCTGATCATTACCATGCTTCGTTCTGTGTCGGTAATTTTGTCAGATTCGAGTGTAGCATCAAGCTCTTCCTGAAAAAGGGCAGCTATCTCAAGAAAGCGGTCATGAAGCAAAACCTTAAACACCAAACCGTCAGGTCTGGAATCGAAGTAAATATCTATATGCTTAGGCTTTCCGGCTTTTTCACTTATAGCAAATTCAAATGCTTCGGATACAGAAAAAAGAATGTTGCCAAAATAGGAATGAAAAATATTGTACTGGTCGCAGATCCTCTCTATAAATGCTTCGAGTTTATGTATTTCTTCCCTTTTTGACTTTAACCGCAAATGCTGTTTCAGTTCAACCATAATGATTGTTATTCAATGTTAAGGAAATAATTCTCAACAAGCAACCGGTAGTATAGCCTAAGCCCAAGGGGTATGCTCCTGAGCATTTCCAATTCGCGGTCCTTTTTACTATTATACTGAAAAAGGCTTGCAGGGTTACTAAATTCGTATTATTTTGCGGTAGTGCCTTATCGTCTTTCATCCTGCTCGCGTTCGAGCTGCCCCTTTTCGTGTTCGAGAAAACGGGTAAGAATCAGTTTCTGAAGATCTGTTGTAATTATGGATATGTTTTGTGTTACAATATCGAGCTCAGTGGCCTCCATATCGCGTTGCAATTCCTCGAGGGGTTGCGTATCCAGGCCTTCATTTTTGAGCTCACCTGAAAGCCCATGAAGCAAATTGCGAATGGCCTCCTGCTGTGCAGCGAGCCAGGCAAGCTGTTGGCTCATGGATTGCATTTGGCCAGATTGACCGGGCAAAGGCTGATGCCCAAGCTGCAATTGTTCGAGCAAATGGTTTAACTGTTGTTGCATTTGCCTTGAATCGGAAAAATTGCCATCGAATCGCCCATTACCGTCCAGGGGGTTGCCACTGTTGATTGCCATTTGCATTTGCATATTTTGCAGGCTTTCGTTGAGCAAGAGGGCGAGGTTGTTAATGTGGGTCATTACAAACTGCTGTCTGCTGGCCCCTTAAAACCGCCGGCGGTTTATAAGGTCTTCAAGGCCCAATTCGAGATTCAGGTTAATTTGAGAAACCTGGCGGCACACAAAATAGCCTATTTGAATTTGCCTGCGGCTGAGCGCCAGCAGTATTTTTCTACCATTCGCAGATCATCCTTTTTTCTTATTCTGCTCCTGAATTAAAGCTACCAGGCGCAGATCGTTCATGTTTACATTGCGTATTTCAAGTAAAAGATTTTCCTGGGCAAAACTACACTTCAGTAGGTTTTCTAAAATTTGCCTCAAAGCTCTTGAGTCTTCGGTGAGCTGGTGTTGAACCATAGCTGCCTGCATATCGGTAAGTCGCAAAGCCAATGGTTTCATTTGTTGAACGGCCCTTGTTGTGGCGCAATTGACTGCCTGCTGCGACCTTGCTCAAGTTGATCAACAGCCAGTTCCAATTCTTCTTTTAGCGCACTCTCGGCTTCCTTGGTATTATCAATTCCATGAGGCCGACTTGGTTGTTGATTTTTCTCGCGAAATTAATTAAGATAATCAGAAACATTGTCGATTGATTCTTTCATATCTTGTTGTTTTTCAATATTTTGCTCAATAGCAACTTGCTCAGAATCCTTAATTTTAACATTTTGTTCCTGTTGCTATTTCGCTTTGCCAAGCAAATCAATACTTTGCTGTAGCAATTTTTCGAGTTCAAGTTGGCGGAACAACTCAAGGGCCCTATCCATTTGATTTTCAATATTCTGCAGTTCAAACTCTATCATATTTAGCATGTCATGCACCTGGCTGCGGTCGAGCTTGTCGAATTCTTCCCTGAGTTTTTTAATAAGCATTCCCAACTCATCAGCTATTACTTCTTCATACAACCTGTTGAGCTCCTCTTGCCTTTGCCTGATTTGATCATTTATTTCAGAAAATTGTTGCTGTCGTATCTGGTTTCGCACCATTTCTTCGCGAAAGCGCTCAAAACTTTGCTCTGTTTCGCGTTGCCTGGTCAGTATATTATCAATAGCATTTCGTTGTTGCCAGCTAATAGATTCATTATTAAGCGGTTGCTTTCGAATTTCTTCAACGTCGAGCCTCGATTGCCTGACTCCTGAAATTTCATTTCTCAGGTTGCTTTTGTGTTGCAGGTTGATTTTATTGCCTATGGAAATAAGCTCCTCGTAAGTTGGAACAAGAAAGAAAAATACCTGGCTTCTGGTAGTTTTAGCACCATTTATGTTATCATTGTCTGCTACTTAAAAGAAATATTCGATGGTTTGACCGGGCCCAATATTTTGATTACTCAGGTCGAAATCAAAGTAGAATGTTTGATTAAGGCCATTTGACTAAAACGGCAGGCTCTGGCTAATAAATTTGGCCTCCTCCCCTGCCCTGTGGGGAGTTTGCTTAAAAATTCTGTGGCTAAATTGAAGACTGCTGAACCCGTAGTCGTCCTGAATAACACCCATGAAAAAAAGGTACGACACCAGCACAGAATCAGTGAGTTCTTCAATTTGCATCCGGGGCCAGGCATCGGATTCGACCTGAACAAAATACTCCAGAGAATCACCCTTGCCTGTTTCGTTGTTCAAGGCATAAACATTATATCTGAAAGGTCTATAAGCGACCACAGATAGCGAATAAACGCCTGCACTGACCTCCTGGACAGCTATTTCGGCCTTATTTTTTAAGAATGCAACCTGGCCGCTGGCTCTAGTATTAAACTCTCACAAAATTTTATCCCCCTCGGCAGCATTAATATCTCCAACATTACTGTATTGAAGCGTGCCAAGCCTGGTATAAGCAGGATTTTCTATTGTAACCTTAAAGTGGCTGAATATAGGCATTTGTATTACCCTAAGCAGGTAAGGGCCAAATACAAAACCCACTGAATCAATAGTGAACACGAAAGTCTCCTGTAAATTACGAAATTGGTGCGAAAAAACACCCTTGCTGAGGCCAATCATTTCAAATTTGCCATTAGCGTAGGTAATGCAAACCTGGGCAGGCAGCACTGACCCCATGCTTTTGACGACAATATCAATGTTTTCGCCCTGAAAAGCTGTGAGTTCATTTTCGAAGACAAACCCAAAAGGTGCTGGCTGAGAAAAATGGATATGATAGTGCTAAATACGGTTGGAAGGATTAATGGCAAACGAAGGCCTCACAAAGAAAATAACCAACAGTATAAGCATAGGAAGCACAAAAAAGGCAACAATTTAAGGTTGCCCTTCATATCGATGGCTTCGGAAAATGATAATTGAATGGATTGTTGCGATTTTTGTTCAATACCGGCAATAACCATATCACTATGACCGGGATTTTCTTGAAGGAATTTATGAAGTTGAAGGGCATTGTTAACTTTATCGTGCAGTTCCATTTTAAAGTGCTGCCCAATAATTGCAGCAGCCTGGCTTTCAGTAATATGTTTACCAATTTTCAAAAAAAACAGCACATGGCCTGATAACAAATCGCAGAAAAACAAAACGGTTGAAAAGAATAAAGCCATAAAACAAAATAAACCTGACGGCAGTGCTGAAATAATAAATATTTTCGAGAAAAGAAAATATTAAAAAAAGAAAAAGAAAGCCTGCTCCAAAAAGTAAAGTGCCCTTTATGAGTAAATTAGAGTAATATCGCCTGATAAATTGTTCATTCATTTCAAGCAAAATTTCCTGCCATAATAACCAATTATTCCGATGGTTCAAATAAATAAATTTACACAAAAAGAAGACTTTGCACCTCGAAAAAGCATTATTTTGCAAATATTTTGCTTATATTGTCATAAAATACTAACGCTTAGAACACACATTTGCTATGGCAGAGAAAAAAGAAATTATAAAAAACCGGCTAAGGGACTCAATAATAAACATTTTTATTAATAGCAAAGATAGCCTTTATAACTACAAGCAGGTAGCAAAAGCGCTTGGAGATGAGGGACTTGAAAACCGGAAATTTATTTCGGGTGTTTTGTTTACATTGGCCAAAGAAAACGTACTGCTTGAAGTATATAACGGAAAATTCAAACTCAGCCCCCTTTTTGCTGAAAAGCACAAACAGGTTGGACCTTTCATAATCGGAAGGGTAGATATGAAACAAACCGGAAAGGCATATATACTTTCGGATGAATTACTGGAGGATGTGCTGGTTTACCCAAACAACACCAATACGGCCTTGCATGGCGATTTGGTAAAGGTGAGGCTATTTCCAAAAAGAAATGCAAAGAAAACCGAGGGTGAGATAATTGAAATTTTGGAGCGTCCGAACAAAAAGTGGGTAGGTTTGGTACAGATAAGCAGAAATTTTGCATTTTTAGTTTCTGACAGTAAGAGTATGCCTGTTGATATATTTATTCCGCTCGAAAACCTCAATGGCGCGCAAAATGGCCAAAAAGCAATTGCAGAAATTATTGATTGGACACCGCCATCAAAAAACCCACATGGAAAAATAACTGAGGTGCTGGGCATGCCGGGCGATAATGAGGTAGAAATGCATGCCATTCTGGCTCAGTACGGGCTTCCGGCACGTTTCGATAAAGCAGTGGAGCAAGCTGCCGAAAAAATTCCTTCAGAAATTACAACCCAAGACCTTGCCAAACGCGAAGACTTTCGCGAGATACTAACCATTACAATCGATCCGCACGATGCCAAAGACCTGGACGATGCCCTTTCGTATAAAAAATTAGAAGAAAACCTTTGGGAAATAGGGGTGCATATTGCAGATGTAACCCACTACGTAAAACCAGGAAGTATAATAGACAAAGAGGCCATAAACCGAGCCACATCAATTTATCTGGTCGATCGCACCATACCAATGCTTCCCGAAAAACTTTCGAATAATCTTTGCTCGCTCAATCCCAATACTGACAAACTCTGCTATTCGGTTATTTTTACCATAAATGAAAAAGGTAAAATTTTAAAATCACGTTTCAGTAAAACCATAATAAATTCAGATATGCGCTTCAGTTATGAAGAAGCACAGCAAATAATTGAAGATAGAAAAGGCCCTCATTCCGAAGCTATCTTCACTATGAACGAGCTGGCTAAAACCATAAGACGACAGCGTATGAAGGATGGCGCAATAGCCTTTGAGAAAAAAGAAGTAAAATTTAATCTTGATGATAAAGGCAAACCTATTGAAGTTTACTTTAAAGAACAAAAAGAGGCCCATAAGCTTATTGAGGAATTTATGCTTTTGGCAAACCGCTATGTAGCCGAAAGAGTAGGCAAACCAAAAGCCCAAAAAACACCAAAAACCTTTGTTTACAGAATACACGATATTCCAAACCTCGAAAAATTAACCACGTTATCAACCTTTGTGGCCAAACTTGGTTACCGCCTAAAGACAGATACGCGCAAGAATATTTCAGAATCGTTCAATAAACTACTGGAAGATTCGCAGGGTAAAGGCGAAGAAAATCTTATTGAAACACTGGCAATAAGGTCGATGGCCAAAGCCGAATATTCTACCCAAAATATTGGGCATTATGGCCTGGCATTTGATTATTACAGCCATTTTACTTCACCCATTAGACGTTATCCCGATGTAATGGCTCACCGGCTATTGTTCGATTATGAAAATGGAAAACCTGGCGCGCCTGCGACACATTATGAAGAGCTTTGCAAACACTCGTCGGATATGGAAAAAAAAGCCCAGGATGCCGAAAGAGACTCAATAAAACTAAAGCAGGTAGAGTTTATGGCAGACAAAATTGGCCATGAATTTGAAGGCCTTATTTCGGGCGTTAGTAAATGGGGACTATTTGTTGAAATTAAGGAAAACAAAATAGAAGGAATGATTAGAATGAGCGATTTGGACGACGATTACTATTATCTTGACGAAAATAATTTTCAGGTAATTGGAAACAATAAACGAAAGGTGTATAAATTGGGAAATCCTGTTAAAATTAAAATCAAAAGCACCGATTTTATCAAAAAGGAACTCAATTTTCAACTTGCAGAATAAAACAACCCCTTCCATGTTATATCACAGAAGGGGTTGGCATAATTAAAACTAAGCCTAAATCAGGTTAAGCCTGCTATAAAGCTCTTTGCGATATAATCCGCCAATAGGAAGCACTTTCATCTTACCCTCAATAACAAGGTCGGGATATTTAATCGAAAAAATCTTGCTCAAATTTACAATGAATGATCGGTGAATCCGCACAAAATCCTTGTTGGGCAGTATGCGCACCATTTCCTTCATGGTGGTATGCGTGGTGTAGCTATTGTCTGAAGTGTTGATTACAACATAATCTTTCAAAGCTTCTACATAAAAGATATCATCAAAATTAATTTTGTTCAGCCGATAGTCGGCCCTTACAAAAATAGAATCTTTCGATTCTTTATTTTCGATGATTGAATGATACAGATCACGCTCTTTTTTAACGTCCTGATCTTTTTCGTGCTTAAAAATAGCCATTTCAATGGTAGTCTGCAATTCCTTCTCCTTAAACGGCTTGATAATATAACCGTAAGGCTCGGTAATTTTAGCTTTGCTTAACGTATTGTCGTCGGCATAGGCTGTAAGGAAAATAACCGGAATTCCGAAACGCTCCTTGATAACATTGGCAGCATCAATACCGGTCATATAACCCTTCAACATAATATCCATCAGCACCAAATCAGGACGGTTATCCTCAATTTCTTCAATGGCTTTCTCGCCACTGTTTACTGTAGTAGGAACCAGATATCCCAACTTTTTCAGACTGTTTTGAATATCCTTGGCTACAATACTTTCATCTTCAACAACCAGAATTTTAATTTTTGCCATAACTTTTCTTTTAAAAATTCATTCAAGACCACTGGGCAAATTTCAATACGTTTAGCCAGCTTTGCTTGGTTTTGGTTTAAAACTTTATTTTAAAGATTTCCAAATTTACTACTTTTTTTTTATTATTTAACTGCTCATAATCATTCAATAC
>CAYGDW010000025.1:0-32782 GCA_964348755.1 uncultured Bacteroidales bacterium
AAATGCCGAACAAGGCGTTTATGTAGTAAGGGTTAGCAGCCCCGAAGGTGTAAGCACCCAAAGAGTGTTTGTGAGGTAGGCGGTAGTCCCGAAACTTCGGGGTGCAATAGGCTGATTAAATTTTGACTTTTTACTTTAAAACTAAAAACAAAAATATGAGAACTAACTTTAAAAAACTGATTTTTTTGAGTGCGTTTTTGTTGGTGTCAGGTATTGCCCTGGGGCAGGCGCCAGAGCCACCTGGCGGAGAGCCAGGAGCAGGAGGCAACCAGCCTGCCGGCGGGGGTGCGCCCATTGCAGGCGGAATTGGCATATTGCTTGCACTAGCTGCCGGTTATGGTGCCATAAAAACTTATAATGCGCGAAAGGCGTTCAGAAAAAAGCTATAGAAAGAAAGAAAGAAAACCCTGAACGGGAGGTGGCTCAAAACCAAACCTCCCCTAAGACCTTGCGTATTTAATGTTTCCGGCCATCTTTTTTAGTGTTTTATTATTTGGTATTGCTAATAATAAAAATTTGTTATCTTTGACTTCGAAAATCATAAAACTATGAAGCGTATAATTTTCAGACTGTCGTTGTTTGCCATGTTGCTTTTTTCTGCCCCGTATTTAAAGGCTCAGGGGGTTCCGCCGCCACCGCCTCCCGGGCAAAATGAGGACCAACCGGCTCCTTTGGGCAGCGGCCTGGGCATTTTGGCAGCACTGGGCTTGGCGTATGGCGCAAAAAAATTGTACGACGCCCGAAAAGATTTCAAAAAATAACCCAACTACTGCCTTTTTGCATAACCCCCATCTGTTAAGTATTGACAGTTGGGGGTTGTATATTTTAAGCCAGGTATTCAAATAGCCCACCTTAGGCGAAAGCCTTGTGAATATATAAACCTGGGGCAATACCCTGTATGTAAACTTCAGCAGTGAAGCCCCCGGCCGACTCATGCAGGTGTACGACCTGAGCGGGAGAGAGATAATGAGCCACAAGCTCAACCAGGGCACCAGCCACACCTGCCAGCTAAATGCCGGACAAGGCGTTTATGTAGTAAGGGTTAGCAGCCCCGAAGAAGTTATTACTCAAAGAGTGTTTCTAAAGTAAAGAAACAGCTGGAAGAGGTGCTAAAGCAGCGAAAAACAAAAAGTTAGAAACAACTTGCCAGGCTGAAGGGACCGGAATATTAACTGAAAAAAATCAGTTCTTAAATTATCATTTAAATTTTGGTTTTATCTTGCTGTCAAGTCGCTTAAGCGAAATATGCTGCTCACCAGGCAAACGATATAAAATTTCACTATTCTTCGATAAAGTAAAAAAGGGTAGAATTTTATGCATGAGAATCCTCACTACGTTCGGAATGACAGTCAGTTAGTTTTTTTTAAGGGGGGTAGGTGGCGGCGAAGCCGCCACCTACCCCCCAAATTGCCAAAATCATTGAAAACCCTGTCATTTCGAGCGGAGCGAGAAATCACGTAATTTTTGTCGGCCAGTAGTGATAATGAATACTCTTTCGAGTAAATTCCCTTTTTATTTCTAAAATTGAACCTTATCACAATGCCTTGCAACGAACTTCAATACCTTTAAAAGGGATGTGCCCCAGCGCTAAAATTTCGACTTATTTCTCCGACACCGGGTTTTAACCTGTGGTCATTAATATTTTATTGCTTCGCGGCAATTTTTTTGTAGTAAAATATTGATAATAAATTAATTATCAAAAGTTCTTTTAAATGCAGGAGCGTTTAATATTCTCTTAAACCTCTAATCCCAACCATAAAATCTTAAACCTAATACGCTCTTTCCGTTCTTCCCTCAATGTAGTTTAAAAATGAGCGGTTTACCACCTTATTTCCGCCAGGGGTGGGGTAGTTGCCGGTAAAGTACCAGTCGCCGGTATGTCCGGGACATGCAGCGTGCAGGTCTTCAATGGTTTGAAACACAATATCGAGTTTTGCTTTTACCTGGGGCGGGTGCAGCATTTCAGCTATTTTGGCAGAAATCTCTTCCGGGCAAAAGGGCCGGTATATGTCTTTCACGGCATTGGTTACCTCTTCGCGGGGCAGGGTTTCCTGCTCTTTGCAGCGCCTGTAAACGTCGTTTATGATTCCGGCCTGTCCGGTATCTTTGAGTAGCTCAATGGTTGCCCTGAAGGCTATAAAATCGCCCAGGCGGGTCATATCAATGCCATAGCAATCGGGGTATCGGATCTGAGGAGCTGATGAAACGATAACAATCTTTTTGGGTCCCAGGCGGTCGAGCATTCGAATGATGCTTTTCTTAAGTGTGGTGCCGCGCACAATGCTGTCATCTATTACCACCAGGTTGTCGTGGCCGCGGCGCACCACGCCATAAGTTACGTCGTAAACGTGGGCTACAAGGTCGTCGCGGGCATTGTCGGCAGTAATAAATGTGCGCAGCTTGGCATCCTTCACGGCAATCTGATCTACGCGGGGGCGAAGTGCCAAAATCTGCTGTATTTTTTGCGGGGTAATGTTTTCTTTCAATTCAATTATGCGGTCGGCCTTTATCTGGTCGCAAAAGTCATTCAGGCCTTCGGTCATGCCCTTAAATGCTGCAATGGCCGTGTTTGGAATGTATGAAAAGATGCTGTTTTCCAGGTCGTGATTTATGGTCCGAAGTATGGCCGGCACCAATTGGCGCCCCAACTGTTTGCGTTCCTGGTAAATGTCGGAATCGGTGCCCCTCGAAAAGTAAATGCGCTCAAAAGAACAGGAGGCTTTTTTTTGTGGCTCGCGAACAGTATGCTCAGCGGTAGTTCCGTCGCGTTTAATAATCAGCGCATTGCCCGGTTGCAACTCATAAACCCGTTCCATGGGTACGTTAAAGGCCGTTTGAATGGCCGCCCGTTCGCTGGCTGCCACAATAAAGTCGTCGTTCTTGTAATAGTATGCCGGGCGAATGCCACAAGGGTCGCGCATAATAAATGAGTCGCCATGACCCAGCATTCCGGCCACAACATAGCCCCCATCCCAATATTTGCTGGCATTTTTCAGGACGTTCTGCAGGTCGAGGTGCTTGGCAATAAGTGGCGAAATTTCGCGCTTGCTGTAACCCTCTGCTTTAAACCTGCGGTACAGGTCTTCGTTCTCGTCGTCGAGGAAATGTCCAACTTTTTCAAGAATGGTTACCGTATCGCTTGTTTCGTTGGGGTGTTGTCCAATATTTACAAGGCTGTCGAAAAGCTCATCAACATTGGTCAGGTTGAAGTTTCCGGCAATCATCAGGTTTTTCGACATCCAGTTGTTTTCCCTCACAAAAGGGTGTACATTTTCTATGCTGTTGCGGCCAAAAGTGCCGTATCGCAAGTGGCCAAGATACAATTCTCCCACAAAGTCCATGTTCGTCTTTAGCCAGTTTACATCGGCCAGGCGCTCAGGGTTTCGCTCTCTTACCGGGTCAAAACGGCGGTGAATGGTGTCGAAAATTTCTTTTATGGAGTTGGGGCTGTTACTGCGAAGCCGGTTCATATACCTGGAGCCGGGTGGCACACCAAACTTTATGCAGCCCAGCCCGGCGCCATCCTGCCCGCGGTTGTGCTGCTTCTCCATTAAAAGATAAAGCTTGTTCAGACCGTAAAACGCAGTGCCATAGTGTGATACATAGTACTCAAGGGGCTTTAGCAACCTGAGCAGCACCACGCCACATTCGTGCTTAATCGCATCGCTCATTGGTGGGGGGCATTAAAATGCAAAGGTAAAAAGAAAAATATGCAGTACTGTGTTTGGCAGAAAATGTTGCAGGGGTTTTAAGGGTTGCAGGGGTTGTTAGGGTTGTAATTGTTATAAGGGTTGAGGAGGGTGGGGCTGCTTCAAAATTTCCTGAAAGACCTAACTGGCAACAGCCGTTTTAATCTGTGTAGTTTTTAAATTTCAGTCTCGAAGAAGGGCGTTACCAGTTTTTTAAACCCAATATTTTTGAGTAGGGCCACGCCCTGGTCGAAATGGCTATCGATTTGCGTGGGGTGGTGGGCGTCGGTGCTTACCATTACCTGAATGCCATAGTGAAGGCAGCGCTCAAGCACAAAAGTGGAGGGGAAGTACTCTTTCGACTTGCCTGTATAAACCCCGCGGGTGTTCAGTTCAACAATCACATCCTTTTCTTTAATGGCTCTGAGCAGGCGGTCAATCTGCTCAATATACCAGGGTTCCTCCTGGCTAAACAGCCTCTCCTTATTGTGCATCTTTACCTTGTCCATGTGCCCGATTATTTGCATGGGCTGGGTATTAACCATGGCTGTGCTTTGCTGGTAAAAGGCTGTAACGGCCTTGCGTATGTCCCCTGCGAAAACTTCTTCTACACCCCTGAAAAAACCATCGGCCGGGCCATCAATAAACCATAATTGTTGGGGCTGGGGACCGGCAACAAGATGCACCGAACCTATGCAATAATCAAGCGGGGTGGTTTTGCTCCATGCTTCAAAATCGGCCGAAACACCTGGAATATAGTCAATTTCGAGCCCCAGATACAAACTGATTTGCGCCTTGTATTGCTCTTTGAGCTTCCTTATTTCTGACACATATCCCGGAAATTTGTCAGCCGGAAGGTGCCATTCGTTTTTGATAGGCAGGGGTACATGGGCCGAAAATCCCAGGGCTGCAAATCCTTTTTCTATGGCTGATAAAATATAATTTTCGGGAGGTTCCTTTCCATCGTCAAATTGCGAGTGGGTGTGGAAGTTGTAACGAATCATTTCTGGGTTTAGGGTGTTTTGCCAGCTTCGCGGGAGTTTTGGGTCATTTTTATCATGGAGGTAATGATGTCGATGGCCACAATGTTCTCGCCGCCCTGGGGCACTATCATGTCGGCGTAGCGCTTGCTTGGTTCAATAAACTGAAGGTGCATGGGTTTTACAAATCGCTCGTAATGCTCCAAAACATCAATAAAAGAGCGGCCACGTTCCTGAATGTCGCGGTAAATAATGCGCATGAGCCGGTCGTCGGCGTCGGCATCAACAAAAATCTTTATATCCATGCGTTCGCGCAGACGCGGATTTTGCATTACCAGAATGCCCTCAACAATCACAACTTCGCGGGCCGCAACCGGCACGGTATCTTTGGCACGGGCGCAGGTCAAATACGAGTATATAGGCATGGGTATTTCCTTGCCCTCGCGAAGCGCATCCAGATGCTTTACCAATAAATTGAACTCAATGGCGCTGGGGTGGTCAAAGTTAATCTTGGCCCGTTCTTCAGGACCTAAATGACCATTGTCCTTGTAATAAGCATCCTGGTATATCAACGAAACACTGTCTTTGGGCAGGCGCTTCACAATCTTTTTTACTACTGTGCTTTTGCCCGAGCCCGACCCGCCGGCTATTCCTATTATAAGCATGGACCTTGTTTTTGAATGGGTAAAATTAATGAAAAGTATGAAGTTGGGCCACTGAAAAGCCATGAAGATGCGAATCAGTAAAAGTTACTAAAAAGCGAAAAATAACATTAGCCATTAGCGGTTGGCCACCGCCAAAGTCCGGCAGTTTTTAAAAAATTATACCTTTGGTATATGATCCACGCCATTAGCCGGTCTCTGCTACTTCATCGCCATCAGCTCAGCCACGAGCAGATCGATGCTTTGCTGGGCGAACATTTTTCTGTTGGGGAGCTTGGATACAAGGCGCTTGCGCTGAAAAAACTAAAAGGTTTTCTTGAGGTAACCGATGCCCTTCGAATGGCCGGAATAAACTTTATCCCGCTTAAGGGTTTTGTGCTTTCGCAGAAAATATATGGCGACCCCACCGTGCGCCAAACCGGCGATGCAGACCTGCTGCTTTCGCCCGATGATATTGAAAAAGCTATTGCAACGCTTGAAAAGTTGGATTATGTGCCGTCGCTTTTTCCCTGGCCATTAAATCCTACCAGGCAACTTAAGCTTGTGCGCTTCCGCAACCAGATAGCACTCCATAACCCTGTCGCCGAACTCGATGTGGAGCTGCACTGGCAACTGTTTTATTACCCCATACTACCACCTGGCAAATTAAACCAAATTGTTGCCCAAAACACAACCACCCTTGTGTTGCAGGGTCGTACATTCAGGGTGCTAAATCCCGAGCTCGACCTTCTTTTTCTCGTAATACACGGGGGTATGCACGGCTGGCGCCGCCTCAAATGGCTGGTCGATGTGCACGAAATAGCCCGCCAAAAACTTTTTGATGAAAGACGTTTGGGCGAAATGGTTGCAACTTTCAGGGCCGAAAAAATGACAGGGCTTTACAACCAACTGGTTAAAAATTGGTTTATCCCCTGTTTTACCCTTCCCACCGTGGCAACAACCAACTCGTTTTTGTTGAAAACTGCCCAACAAAAAATAACAGGCAACATGGAAGGGGAGTACCACTCGCCGGGAAGCCTGCTTAGGTACTTTTGGTTTATTTTCACAGCCTTTCCGGGAACGGCCTGGAGACGGAGAATGCTGTGGTATGCCTGGCGCTCGCTTTGGAGCCAGGGCGCCAACCCGATTGAGCTCCTGCTGCCAGGCAGGTTTTTATTGAAAAGATACGGGGTAAAGTAGGTGGCTTCAGCAAGATCCTTTTGAGAAAAATGGCTTTTTGCTGCCCCGAAACATCGGGAGGCAGATGAAATTAACGCCACCAGATCGGCAAAACAATTGTTGAAAACTGCCACTAAATTTCATTAATTTCGCACCATGAGTCTTTCTAAGAACACACTGCTGCAGCGGGCTTTCGACCTTGATATTCGAATAAAGGAAAACCGGACAAGCATTAATCACAATGGCAAGCGCTACCTTGTTAGCGAATACAGCCTGGCCATACTCGATGTATTTTCCGCACCCAAAACCATGGAGCAAGGCGTAAATGAACTTATGCTGCGTATTAAGGGTTTGCCAGGCTACATAGAGACAACCTCTCAAATAATTGATTTGCAGCAGCTTGGAATACTTCGAACGCCGGGGCAGGAGGAGCCAAAGATTATATCGGACCCGGGCCGTTTCGATGCTGCCGATGTGCATATTCGAATGCTTAACGATTACCCTCGCACCGCCTCGTTTCAGAAAGCGCTATTCGAAACGGTTACCCCCAACGATGTTGTGGTGGATGTGGGCACTGGCACCGGCATTCTGGCTGCCACCGCCGCAATGGCTGGCGCAAGGCATGTTTACGCCATTGAGCGCACACCAAACATGCCCAGGCTGGCCCAAAAGTTTTTTGAGTTGAATGGCCTATCGGAAAAAATTACCATAATAGAAGGCGACTCAACCCAAATTGAATTGCCCGAGAAGGCCGATATTTTGGTAAGCGAAATAGTAGGAAACGACCCGCTCGACGAAAACATTATACAAACCACCAACGATGCCCTTCAACGCCTGCTTAAGCCCGGAGCCATACTGATACCGCATACTTTAAAAATATTTGCACTGCCTTTGACCGTGCCCGATAGCATAATAAACCGGCACCTTTTTACCAAAGACCAAGCCCAAAAGTGGAAAATGGATTATGGCCTCGATTTTTCGAACTATGCGGAAACATGCAGGCGGCAATCGTACCACGCCCTACTAAACACTTTCGAAACACGCCACTGGCCGCATTTGGCAAACCCCATAATGGTAGCCGATATCGACCTGAACACCTCGCCAACCGAATTCTTTGAATCGTACCATTCGTTCAAAGCGCTTCAAAGTGGCTGGCTCAACGGAATTTTGATCTTCTTTGATCTGGGTCTTACCCAAAGCCTTCGTTTTTCTATTCATCCGGGGCAGGCCACCCCCGAAAACTCATGGGCAAGCAAGCTATGGATTCCTGGAAACCCCATGAAGCTTGAAAAAAACCAACAGGCAGAGTTGCTTTATACTTTCAATATAAACGAAGGTTCGGAGTTTGAAATAAGCCCCTGACAAATATTTTACGAATGCTTGACTTTGGCCGGTTGGCGGTTTTGGCAAACCTAAAACCCGAAGCCGGAGAATTGCAAATCTTCAATATGACGACTGGGAAAGCGACCTGTATGATTTGCTGAACTCATGAAGCACTTTTAAAGTAAACACACTCGAGTATAAATGATCAGGGTTTTCAGAAACCTTTTTTTTGGCCGCCTTTTGTAAATCCCTGAGCAACAAATCAAAATCAACAAAATACAAGTCAGGGTTATCTTTCCAGCTTTGGGCCTCGCTCAGGTACAAGCCTCCAAGCTCTTGTATTTTCAACCTTTTAGAAGCCAACAGCACAGGATCCATAAAGGCGGCCCGATCCCAAACCGTTGGCGGGAGCCATTTATTGCTTATTTCGCGCAAAATTATCCTTTCTTTCTCGCCTCGAACCATTAAATGCGATGGAACCGACAGCATAAACTCAATAATACGCACATCGAGCAAAGGGTACCTGAATTCAACACCCTTCCTGAAGCCAATGTGATGCTGTATTTCGGTTCTTTCAGAAATAAAATAGTTTTGTATGAAATTAAGGTGCCGCTCTCTTCTTGACCGGTAAAAGAATGATTTTCTGATGGTTTCGAGGTCGTTGGTCTTATATTCCTTTTTAAAGTATCGGGTTGACTCGCGGTAGGCTTCCCGCATGGGCCAATCCAATATGCCAAGGGCGGGCATAATTATTAAGTAGAAAAGGGTATGGGCCAGTTTTCTTGGTTTTTTTAACGGATTCTTTTCGAAAAACTTTTTAAACCTGCCCTGAAACAACAGGTCGGAGTCAATTCCTGTATCGAGTTTGCTTATAAACTCATTGCCCCCCCAACCGCTCATTATCAGGTTTACTCCCTCTTTCATGGCATTTTCCATGGTTTTTTCTTCGAGAAAATAAGCCAGATTGTTGTAAAGATCTGTTACATACCCCTTAAGTTCTTCCTCGGTTGGGTTGCAAAACACCGGTTTTATATTGTTCATGCATGCAATTTCCCTTATCAGCACCCGTTCGTCGTTAACCGGATCAATATTGGTAGGCCCATCAGGGCTCCACGAAAAACCCAGAAACGGATCCTGGTGGGCATAATTTTTTCGGGCAATTGCTGCCACAATGCCCGAATCAATGCCGCCGCTCAAATGCGCCCCCGCCTTATAATTCTTGTCGCAGCGAATGGATACCGAATTAATCAACAATCGGTCGGTCATTTCAACCACTTCCTCGTAGCGAAGATTATTGTTTGTTTTTACCCTTTCGGGAAACCAGTATTTTATCTCCTTGTGCTGGTTTGCATTAAAATGCAGGTAATGCCCGGGCGTAAGCTTTTTTACTTCAGGGTTTATTGTCAGCAGGTGGTTTACGGCTTTTTCAAAGCTCAGCAAAGGGTCCATAAAAATGGCTCCCTGGTTAAAAAAAGCCCTGCATAGACCCAGCATGCCGGTTGAGAAAAACACGCCCCCGTTGTTGATGGTATAAGCCAAAGGTATTACCCCAACATGGTCGCGAAACAAAAATAGCTCCTGGCTTTCGGCCAAATAAATGCATATAGCAAAGTCGCCGTTCAGCTCTTTTACAAAACCAGGCCCCATTTTCAAAAAAAGCCTGGCAACCAAAACAGGATTTAGGATTTCGGATGTCTGATCATTCAGCGTTTGTGCCAACTCGCTGCAATTGTAAATATTCCCATCAAACAACACCAGCATTTTTGCCAATGCATCGGCGTATAAAAAATTCCGTGCACTGTCCGGCAGCCGCTGATTAATAACAGCGCCACCGCATAAGCCCCAATGGCTTTCCTGAACGGTTTTTGTACCGGGTAATTCCAATAAACGGGCAATTTCGTTGGTTTTCATTTCAGTTGAAAAACCATAAAAATTTGCTCCTCCGTACATCATTCACAAGAAATTTGAAGGAAAAGTAAAAAAACTACTATACACGACGATCATGGGCTCGAAAGCGCCCACCTGCCTCCTTTGGGCCCCTTGTACCAATAAAAGTATCCCTTTTAATTGACACAATTTTCACAACGGGTTTGAGCCAGGGTTTTTTTATGTGGGTTTGGGTTTTCATCGCAATTTGAGCTGGTATGGCTTACAATCCCGGCAAAATTATGGAATAAGGAGTGTTTTACCAAATTTTACTTCCTTATTAACGGAATTATTAAGCTTTTTGTTTTTGCTTTCGCATAAAATTGGCAATGGTTTTTTGCAAGCATGTAATTGAACAGTTTTCGGATCGTTGCACGCGTATTAGCTGGGTGTGGTTGAGTATTTGCAGTATTTTTCCCAGGTAATCTTTTTCGGTTTGGGGCATTCCGCGCAATATTTCCCAGTGACACACCTCTGAGCGAAGCAGGCTGAACTGCTCCTGGGCCGGTGGGGGTTCTAAGCAGGTGTTTGTGCCCGGGTAAGTTTCGAGGTGTATCAAATGATGCAACTCAAAACGATCTATTTGGTGCGGCCTGGTTTTAAAGGTGTATTTTCCTGTGATTGGGTCTTGGGCCTCCAGTTGGCCTGGCCCGAGTTGCAGTTGGCCAATGGTGTTTTGCCGAAGTCGAATCTGGCGGTCAACGGGCCATATAACTGGCTGGCTGCCCTCGAACACTATTGCGCTGAGGTCGTCGGACAGGGCCGTGGCGCCAGCCATTGCGAAAGCGGCTGTGAGCGACGACTTGCCTGCTCCGCTCTGGCCCAGCAGCAGCACGCCTTCACCTTCGAACACGAAACTGGCAGCATGGAAGTGAAGCACCCCGCGCTGATGCAGCAAGGCCGCCAAGGGCAGCCCCTCAAGCTGCCCTGTTGCCCATTGCGTATCGGCCCCAGGTTCTGACGCATACCAAAGCTGACGGCCTTCAAGGGCATAATAAACCCCGGCACCCGCTATTACCAGCCGGCACTCCCGCGCATTTACCTGTAGGCTCTCAGTAGCATACACAGGCACTTCAACAGGTGCAATTTCGGCAAGCTTCCTGATATGAACATTCTCTAAAGGGTATATATTGGGGATCATGGGGCGTGGGGTTTATGGCTTGCCTGCCCCGGGAGCTGAAGCGACCCGGAGCTTAACATCTTTTTTCATTTAGTTGTTGCAGGTTTATTAAATAAGATTTCAATACATTGAGGGTGCCAATATTTCAAGGCTAATTTGGCAGCCAAAACAGGTTCAGCAGAAAAACCAGGGTTATTGCTGCTATCATGGCAATGAATACAAGGGGTGGGAGATAATATGTGTCGGTTGTTTTAATAATCCTGGGCGTTTTCAATCGCAGGGCAGGTACTGCAAAGGCCACCACGACCAGCAACTGAAACAAGTTGACCAACAGCCAGGTGGCGGTTCCCGCGCTTACAGCAAACATGGCTGTAACCGCTGCTGCCGGCAGCAATGCATACAAAAGAACTACCCTGATAAACCTTCGCCTTTTCCCGTATTCGTTTATTGCATCAAGAGCAGGCGCTGTTCTGATAAACAACCGTATCCAAAATTTCCTGAAAATCAGCCCAATTCCCACACAAGCCAAGGCTACCACCAACCTTGCCGGCCATTCAGGTATAAACCATTTAAGGCCAAAACCCAGCTCATCAACCACAAAAACGGCTGCCAGCAGTTGCAGGGGCAACAAAAAAACCGAGAAAAAGGCGAGCCAGGTTAAAAAGAGCCTGACCTTTACATTTCTAATCCTGTTTTTTTCAAGAGTGTTTACCAAAATCAGGCCCAGAAAAAGAAACAGCATGGTTGCAAAAATATAAACCATAAAAACCCGGCCATCAGTCCATGTTCCACCGCCTGTGTTCTGATAAGTAATTCTGAAAACCTGAAGGTTAAAACCTGTTGAATATGCTTTAAGCAGCAAGGCAGTAACCTGCACGTGAAGAAACCTCAGCAGCAATCCCGCCATTAGTGCCAGAAACCACGACCATACCAGCAGCGAATTGTTTTTCTCAAATAATTTCATCAATGGCTTCAAAGCAAATCGATTAGGTTAAAACACTTCAAATTTAAACATTAAAAACATCAACCATGTCGTTTTTTTAATTTTGTTGCTTCCATTATTCAGGCTAATTATTAAAAAACCATTTCAATTCTGTTTTTTCCCATTCCTGTACGATAAAAACCACTATCATCCCGCGCCTAACGAAACCACGAATTGGGTGCCACGCCAGATCTAAAGGTTTATTGAGGACAATAGTGGCTTTTTTACATATTTGTCGGTACGGCAACAAAAACCGGCGTTTCCACTTAACACCCATTCTCTGTTTTCATCCGTAAATAATTTTATGAATAAGGTCGGATGGTACTCCATGTTTGCTATTTTAGCTTCGCTGAACTTCGGTTCATGGGTGTTTGTGTTTAATTCGCAAACATATTCGTTTCATCCCTTCTTTATCTATCTTTGCATATTTTCAAATCATGAATGTCAAAAGCACATACAGCAATGTAGGTCAATGGCTGCATCGGCACAGGCTCACACCCATGGTTAACGTGGTGTTGTTTGCCCTCATTACCTATGCCTTTCACAAGCTCTGGTGGGATTTTCACAGGGTTATCATGGCGGTCGATATGGTGTCGGGGGCTGCTGCCTGGCTGGCCGAGCAAGTGTTCAGGCAGTCGTTGTGGTTCAATACAAGGGTGCTGGGCCTTCAAATAGAAGTAGCCCCGCCCACTACCATGCTCTTCGGGCAGGTAAACGGATACATTACCGTAAACGAATCCTGCTCGGGACTAAAGCAGTTTTACCAGATTTCCGTGCTGTTTGTTCTGTTTCCGGGCCCATGGAAACAAAAACTGTGGTTTATCCCGGCCGGCTGGCTCATCATGTTTTTTACCAATGTGTTTCGCATCATTGCCCTCAGTCTCATACTTGTCTGGAAGCCCGAATACTGGAACTTTAGCCACGACTGGATACTGCGCCCCTTCTTCTATGTAGTCATCTTCGCTCTTTGGGTATGGTGGGTCGAGCGCTACGGAGGGTTTTTCAGGAAGCAGCCTTTAGTCGGCAATCATAAGCCACCTGCCTAAAGTCATCAGTCAGCGGTTGTCAGAAAAACCCCATCAACGAACCATTAGCTTAAAGCCAATTATGGTTTCTCCCGAAACTTCGGTACCCCTGCTACCTCACAAACACCCTTTGGGAGCTTACACCTTCGGGGCTGCTAACCCTTACTACATAAACGCCTTGTTCGGCATTTAGCTGGTAGGTATGGCTGGAGCCCTGGTTGAGCTTGCGGCTCATTATCACTCGCCCGCTCAGGTCGTACACCTGCATGAGTCGGCCGGGGGCTTCGGTGCTGAAGTTCAGGTAAAGGGTGTTGCCCCAGGTGTAAATATTTACCAGGCTTTCGCCTAAGGTTGGCACATTGGTGGGCTGTGCAAAGGTAAGCACAAAGCGTGCCGGGTCCTCGCCCTGGGCAGCCTGGAAGCTGAACGAATGAGACTGCTGCAGGTTGTGAACGGCTCCGGTTTTCAGGTCGCGCACAAAGAGCGGGTGGCTCATGAAAGCGCCGCTGTTTTCGGTCAGCGTAAGGGTGTACTGGCCGGCAGCAGGGGCGCGCAGGCCCAAAGTAAACTCCGAATCATGGCTTATTGCCGGCACACTGTTTATAGCTACACGCACCTGATCGCTGGTAAAGCTGTATAACTGCGGCATGTGGGCCGAGAAGCTGAACATTTTTGAGGCATCATAAAAATCGCGCGCAAATACAGTGCCTTCAAGCACGCGGATGGTGGTGTTGTCGGCATTGCTCTGGTTTGAGAGCCTAAGCACCAAAGCCTCGGGCAAAGTACTGCTCTTCTGTACATTTATGCTTGGATGTTCGCGCATATTCTGCATAAAAGTAAACTCTGTGGCATTATCCGTGAGTACAAAGAAACCCTGGTTGGGGAGCAGCAGGTCATTTTCAATATAAACATAGCCCGGATTTTCTGACTGTGAGACGTAAACTGCTGCCGAAGATTGTGCAAGGCCCGAAGATTGGTCAGGATTCCACCATAAGCCTGAAGGATATGGGTTGCCAATCAGGTTCCAGCCTTTGAGCGCTGCATTGGGGCCGATATTGCTCAAAGGTATGGTTATATCGCCAGTGTTGACCGGACCTGCAAAGCGGAAGGGGTTTTCAGTCCCGTAGCCCGCATAATATGCTACCAGGTAACCCTTTCCGGAAACAAAATTGGAGAAATCGGTAGTGTTGGGAGTACCGTCGCTGCCACGAAGGTTAATCCAGGGCAGGTTGTCAGGCACACTTTCGTTGAATGAGTAAAAATCGAAACTGGCAGGAAGCGGACTGGTGTTCGGGGCAAAGTCGGACCCTAATATTTGTGCAGGGGCCACCGACGACGAAATAAAATGCCAGCCACCAAACGGAATGTTTCGTCTTAATTGGGCCACTACCCCGTCGGGTTCAATCAACGAGCCTCCATCTTCTATAAACAGGCCATCAACGCCCCGTAGATTTTCAAAATAATCAGAGACAGTTAAACTACCGAAAATGGTAAGATACCCTCCCGAAATTATCAGCGATGAAAGCTCAAACTGACTCTCACTGCTTACATCAGGTATCCCCTTAATATTAATCTTTAAAGGATTAATTTCTTCTTCAAGAATGACATCCCAGGAATTATCGTCATCGAGATTACCGAAGCCACTGAAGTTTATAAAGCCAAATATATCGTCAACTGTGGTGTTGCCTGTTACGGTTATTTTTCTGTTCGAGGGGCTCTCCCAGTCGCCGTTGAACCAGTTGCCATCATAAAAATATTTATATTCATAAGTTCCAGCCTTAAGGCTCAGGGTTTTGGAAAATATCGGGGTTTCGTCCAGGCGGGTCATCCTCAGCACTTCGGCCGATCCCGGATCCTGCCAATTGGGTGTAAATAGGGTACCGGTAATATCCAGTCTGGTGGCAGCCGGGTCGAACCCGGTTACGCGGCTCATATCTACATTGAAGGTTACCTGGTAAACAGGTTCCACAACGAGGGTTCCGGATATATATGTTATACCATCCCAGAAATGTCCGTATGGTACTCCTCCGTGGTAGCCTCCGTACACATTATTGGCCATGCCCAGCTTAAAGCGGCTGGCATAGTAATAGGTGCCAGGTGCCGTAATGTGCGCTCCGAGTTCGACACCGTATTCTTCATTATTTTTCTGACCATATTCGTTGTCGGCATCGCCGTTGAAAATGGCAGGCACCCAGTTGGTCCAGGTATTTGGGTTGGTGTTTTCGGTGCTGTAACCTATCCATGCCTGCAAGTTAGGAATTTGCGCCGCACCGTTCTGTTCACCCGAAATGCCATTGACCCATAGTCGGGCATATACATCGAATTTTGACCCGACGGCAATATTTCCACTTGCAGGATGCTGTAAATTGGCCCAGCCAATAACAGCCGGAACCATTACGCCATAAACGGCATGATATACATTTGTGCCTTCTACAACCGTATAGGTGCGGTTGTTATCAGGCTCCCAGCCGGTGCCATTGCGGAACTTAAACTCGATGGCTGTACCCACATCGAAAGTCGCGGTAGTGGTAAAACTGAAAATATTGTTGCCTACATTTGTCATTGCCACCTGGTTGGTTTCCCAGTTGGTAAAACTTCCGGCAAGGAACACATCGGTATAAGCATGGCCGGTCATATCTACATAAAAGGTAACCGGCACACTACCTCCCGCATTATCAGCAACGCTGCCTTGGATGTGCGAGCCGTCGGCGCCATCACCTCCCAAAAGCTGCACCGTAACCCGGGGCGCATTGACCTGAACATTAAAAGTTTCCGAGGATTGAAATGTTTCAGCTGTTTGCCCCCAGGCCATAAAACCCAAGGAGGGGGATATTGCCAAAATCAATGAAGGAACCAGCCTCAAAAGGCTCTTCAACAAATGAGTAGATGTTTTCATAAGGCATTGGGTTTTGTTTTTAAGGAGGGCTATTCCGAAAGGTATTGTTTTTAACAGATAAAAATAACAGCGCTATAACTGCATGCAAAAACAACGGTTGCTTTGCGTCCCAAGGCTATAAAATATCCCAATTGCTTTGTTCGTTGCTTTAAGCAAGCATTAACAATTGACAAAGCTAAAAAAAAAATCCATAAAACAAAATAGTATTTGAAAATATATTATTGAATTTGAAGGTTATTTATCAGTATTAACCGAACAAATTTAATTTTCGCCAAAGAGATTCCTTGACTACTTAGTTTTGCTTTGAACGAAAAGGCTGATGGTTTTAAAGGAATGTACTGGCGTGTATAAACAACAGGCTGCCAGCATTCCGGTTCTTTCTATGCCGATATTCCTATTTGGCACTTTTGAACTTCTCGTTCCACACCACCCACATCAAAAAGATTACGGCATAAAACAGGGTTTTGAAGAAGTAGTCGTGAAAGAAATGAAATTTCCCTGGGAATGGGAATTGAATTAGCAACAGGCCTGTGATGCGGACGAGGTTGGTGAGGTGTATAATGGCAACCCCCAGGGGTAGGTACCATAGTTTGTGCTTGCGCGGGCCTGGAAAAATAGCCATAATAGCTATCCAATGAATCCATTGCTTTAAGGTGGTGCATTCGGGCACAACCGAAACAAAGCTTTGCATATTGTTTGCATAAATTGTTTGGTCAATAATGAACACCTCTACGCCCAGGGTCTGCAACACCCACACGCTTTGCCAAAGGGCGCCCGCGGCAACCGTTTCGAAAAGCCACTGCACCTGCTGCTCCAAAGGCCAGAACCCAAGTCCCTGCGACCAGCCCAGATAAATGAAGTGAAACCCGAACAGCAGGGCCAGGAAGAAAATAATGTCATTGAGCGGATGCAGGGCTTTATTTTGAAAGAGCATTTGTTGGAAGTTTAAATTGGGCTGTAATCTCCAAGCCGGTATTCGGGAAAAAAATCGTCCTTTTCTGTGGGGTGCTTCACCAGTTGTTTGTAAACTGCATGGTCAAACACTTTTTTCCCGGTAAAGAATGGATAAATTCCGGTGGGTGCAAAGGCTTGCTTGAATGCGAAAATGCCATCGTGGGGTTTGTGGCCGCCACCAATTACAAATTGTTTGTAGCCCTGTCGGCGTGCCCACTTTACAATGTGGTACTTTAGCAGGTCTCCGGGCCGTTGCTGGTAGTTTTGGCACAGGGTGCCCCCCATGTATGAGTATATTCGGCTGTCCGAAAGCAGCACCAGCTCAGAGGCCACCACTTTTTTGCCCGAAATGGCGTGAAAAAACATGATGTGTTGGGCGAGTGTCCGGGTAAGCTTATTAAAAAACCCAACGGGTTTGAAATACTGTTTTGCTGCGTTGCGCCGCTTCAGGGTGTGCTGATACACTTCCAGGAACCCGCTCATCCGCTCTCCGGCAGGGTCTTCTTCTATGGTGATGCCGGCCGACAGGGCTGCGTGCACGTTTTTGCGCACCTTGTGCCGGAAGCCTTTCCAAAGGTCCTCGTGGCTCAGAGTAAGGTCAACCACAATGTTGTCGTTTTGGTGCTGCACCAGTCCGTAATATGCCAATGGGGCCTGGTCGAACAGCGAAAACCGAACAAATTCCGACACTACTTTGTTTTGGGTAGCCCAATGCTCAAGGGCAGCAAAAAACCGGCGGTACAACTCCTGCGAGGGTTTGCCGGCCACCACCACTGGTCCGCCATAGCCATAAGGGGTTATTATATCGTAAGCTTCGCCCAGCTCTGGTTGCCAAAATGGCTCGCCCTGCAAGTCACGTAGCAAAAATGGGTAAATGATGCTGCCTTCGGTGCCCTCCCACAAAAATGCACGTGCGAGGGTTTTCTCATCCTCAAAAAGGGCTGCATAAGCCGGGTGGGCAAACACTTCGGGGTGGTGGCTGCAGCTCCAGGCATTGAGCCAGGCAGGGTTTCCCGGGCTAAGGAGGGTCATTGGGTGGCCAGTTTGCAGCCTGCGGTTAATTTGTTTGAAACACGTCCATCGATTCGGCGCCGTTCAATTGTTCAATAGCCTGGCCGAAGGTAATAAATCTGTTTCGGAGCAGCAGCTTTTCGAGCTTTGCCAGTGCCCGAGTGGTTCCCCAGGTATTTTTGAGGTTTCGCACCGGACTGAGCCTACGCGATTGTGGCGGATTTTGGTCAAAGTCGCGCGGGTGGAAGTAAAACATATTGTATTTTCGGCTTTGAGCCAGATACTGTACTACAGCTCCGGGCAGAAACCGGAAATAGCCGCTTCCGGCAAAAGGCAGGCGCATTCCCGCAAGGGTACCTGCAGGGAGCGGAAACTCAAGCAATGTTTGCCCCTTGTGCGCCCATTTAAAAGGCACATCGGGCAGGCTTTGCCCTGAAGGGCCTCGCTGGCAGCGTATGGAGCTGCTCAGCACAATGCCATGCTTTATAAGTATGGGCACCGTCCATAGATTGCCACCATGCATCGAAAAGTAAGGAGAGCGGTAATACAGCGGGCGGCAACCGGTAAGTTTTTCTATCAGGTCGAGGCCCCTTACCAGGTCTTCTTCAAAGGCCTGGGGTGCTAGTTGGTCGTTGTGGTGATGGTAAAAGCTGTGGTATCCAATCTCGTGGCCTGCGGCGGCAATGTCGCGTACCAGGGTGGGGTAATGCTCTGCCACCCAGCCCAGCAAAAAGAAAACGGCCTTTTGCCTGTGCCTGTCCAGCAGATCCAGTACACAACGCGTATTATGCTCAAGGCGCGGGGCAAACTTTGTCCACTCTTCAGGGGCAAACTGCCGCGAGTCCTCCGTTAGGAACCATTCTTCTATGTCGAAAGTAAGGATATTCATAGTTTGGGGCGTTCAGCCTGCTTGCCAAAGGTCGTTGTTTAAATTTTGGCCACATGGCAGCCGTGGTATTGTTTGTATTGGCGCATTTGTTTAACTGCGCCACTCTTTTCTGCCTGCAAAGATAAGGGTTTAAGTTTTGTTTTGCCTTCCGGTCAAAAAGGTGAGGAGCAGGGCCGCGCGGCAATAATTTCAGGCCTGCTCGTCCGCCGGTATTCAAGCAATTGCAAGCTTTATGTTGCCTATAAACTCTTCCTTTATGTTCAATAAATTTTTTCTGTCAGCCAGGCATCAATAATTTTTGCTATGGGCATGGGTATAAGCCTTAGCAGGTTTTTGAGTCTTGGATAAAGGCTGGCAGGGTTTTTTTGTGCGAAGGTGGCGTTAAAAAAAAGGGGTTGGTCGTTAGTTTCCCATTGCTTCTTGTAGCGATGCACACTGCTGCCGGTGGTACTACGGCCCATGCCGTAGGTGTGGCAGCCCAGGCGGGCGGCCTCGCGCATAAGTGCAAAGTGCAGCAGGTAGCTTACATACATTCGGTTGTAGCGGCCAAGGGTGGCAAACCATGCATTTTCGGCCATACCGTTATAAGTAAGCAACACCCCCGCGCCAACCGCTTTGCCTTTATGCCGAACCACTACCAGCAGGCAATGTCCGTGGCTCCAGTCATTAACCAAATGGTAAAAAAATTTTTCGGGCAGCCCAAACGAGCCTAATTCCTTTATGTTTCGGCGGTACACATGGTAAAAGTCGTTGAGCAGGCTGGCTTCGCCTACTTCTGCCTGAAGCCCGTGCAGCATTGCGCGGCGTATTTTTCGGGCAATGGGCTGCCGAAAATGCGCGGGTGTCAGGGCTTGGTTTGTGATAAGGGGCAAAAAGCTCACTACTTTTCCTCCTGTAGCGTTCTCGCTTTCGCGGAAAGGGCTTCGGTACTGCACCTTAGCACTGCCTTCCGGCCACGAAGCGGCCTTTTGTATTTGGTCGGGGGTAAGGCTGAGACATAATTGGTGATCCCGGCCTCGTGGCAAAGGTGTTCGGTTTACAAAGTGCACAATGCAGCGCATTAGCTGGCGGTGCCAAATTTGAGCGTTCTCTTGTTGGTTCCCCGAAAGGGAAAGGCCCAATGCGCCCGTGATCTCCCAATCAATCCACAGCCCGCCATGGTCGAAGTGGGGCAACGATACCCATGTTCCCCTAACATTCAGGGCCGAGAAGCGGGCCACCTGCCGGCCATTTACCATTATCACTATATTCAAATGATTCCAGGCAAAGGTCTTGCCGAGGACATGGATAATGGCCGGATTCGACCCAATGGTTTGTTTTTCGAACACAGAATGAATGCAGTTGATGATCTTTGGTGGGTTGTTGAAGATGCTCTTTATCCTCAGGGGTAGTCTATGGGTTATATTGGGTTTTCCTTTCAGGGCTATTATTTGCGTATAAGCCACAAAAAGGTATTCCAGATTATTTTCACATCGCCCCAAAAGCTTCTGTTTAGCACATATTCTTTGTTGATTCTTACTTTTTCGGGATATAGCACCTTGTTGTAATACATTTCCGGGTTTGGCTGATTTGCCAGGATGCTTTCCTCGGCGGGGTATGCCAGGGAGTCGGCCCCGGTAAGTCCGGGCCTAAGGCTGAGTATGATGCGGTCGTGTCCGGTAAGCTGGTCGGCATAGCCTGGCAGGTCGGGCCTTGGCCCTACAAAACTCATCTGGCCTATAAGGATGTTCCATAGCTGTGGCAGCTCATCGATTTTGCTTTTGCGCAAATACCGCCCCAGTGGCGTAATGCGGCGGTCGCTTTCAAGTGTTATGCTGACAGGTTCGCGGTTTACGACCATGCTTCTGAATTTTATAATGCGGAAAGACTTGCCGTGGCGGCCTATTCGCGACTGTTTGAAAAATACGGGTCCAGGCATGCTTGCTTTTATGGCGGCCGTCACCGCCAAAAAGAGAGGCATTAGCACCAGCAGACATACCAGGGAGAGGATTATGTCGAAGGTTCGTTTCATTTTAATTGGAAGTTGTCAGTTGTAGGGTAATTGTTGTGGGGAGTCAGGGTGTGTGGCTTTATGAGAAAGGATTTTGGGCTAGCCTCAGGATATTGTTTTGTTTCGCCCTTTAATGAACTCTACTTCCGCCTGGCCCCTGTTAACCACTTCGAAGGTGCCTGCTGTTAGCCAGGCGTGTGCCTGTGCATTGCCGCCGGGGCCTGCTGCCAGACCAAAATGCAAGTGGCTTGCAATGCCACGGCATGCAAGCATTGCACGGGCAGAGAGCGACTGAACAAGGCATCGGTTTTTCCAAAGCGCGAGCAGGTTGGCCTGGGCATTGGCCGCTTTAACACGCTCCAGCACAACTTCTTCAGCATGTTTTACAGGCTTTACCGGATATTGAAACAGTTTTAAAACCCGCCTGGAAGGCAGTATAAACATTAGCAACCGGATAATGTACTGAAAAAACAAGGCTTCGAAAAGCATCAACTTTTCGGTGAAGGTTAGGCCAATGAAAGAAACAATGTGTTTTGCCATTGCCGGTTATTCCTTTTTATGTTAGCTGCCGCATAATTGAAGTCAATAGCCGGCAGGCTTTTCATCTATATTATTTTGAAAAACCAGTCCGAGTTTTTGCATTTCCGAAAGGTGTTCCTGCACGTGGTGCTGGCACTGGTCGAGTGTTACATCATATTCAAGCAGTAAGACATTGCAAATGGCCTTCAGGTCGAGCGGTGTTTCGAGCAGTTCCCAGATACGGGTGGCAACCGGATTTAGCGAAAAGTATTTTCCCTGCTGTATGTCCATCATTACCAGCTGGTCGTGCAGGGCGCCTGAGATGGTTTCGGGGTTTCTTGAATAAGTTGATTCGTTCATTACGCAAAAGGATTGAAAAGTGTTTATTCATTAAGCTGGCAGAAGCGGTTTTGTGGGTTCCGGCATTCAGCACCTCCTTCCAACTCCCTTCACAGGTTTCCGGCCGCTATCCGCTTATTCTCTTAAGTATCTCAATTCTCTTAAATTACTTTTTTATAAGCTTTGCCTGTATTATTCCAGCGTATTCGTAAATGGCGCGGTCGGTAAGGTTTATGTTTTCGGGGCTTGGCAACCACCATATGTTTAGGGCGGTGGGGCTTTTTTTTATGCTGTGGTGAGTGGGGGCGGGTATCGGGTTGAGGCCGGCTTTACGAAACCAAATCATGGCACGGGGTATATGAGTGGCGGTGCTTACAATGATAAGGGGGTTTTGGTTTCCAAATTTTTGGAGGTAAGCCATTGCTTCCTGGCGGGTGTTTTCGGGTTGGGGTATGGTATCCATGCTTAGTGCATCAACGCCCATAAGCAGTGCGGTTTGGTACATTACTTCTGCATTGCTGACGGGGTCTTTTCCGGGGAATCCTGAAAGAATAAGTTTACTTTGCGGGTGTTGTCGTTGTATTCTTATGCCTTCAACCAGGCGTGCCAGCGCACCGACCGACAGCTGGTTATTGGCCGGCAGGCGGGCATCGGAGGTATGGCCTCCGCCCAGCACCAGAATATGCAGGGGGTGGTTGGCACTTGGAGCAACCTTTGCGGTAAGAGGCTCATAACGGTTTTCGAGCGCGCTGATCATCAGTCGGGGCAGAGGCCCGGTGCTGGCCAGCATCAACCCGACCAGGGCAATTCTGAGCACCCACCGGGCAGCAATCCTTTTTCCACGAAAGTGAAGAAAAAATGCCACTGCAAGCACCAGCCAGAATATTGGCATTACCGTAAGGAGTGATTTGATTAAACCTGGCACTGAGAATGAACTGGTGGTGGTTAATGTTGACTGGTTGCCGGGTTTTGTTTTACATCGAGGGCTTCGTAAACCGAGTTGTTCGAAATATACTCTGGCACCATTTGCTTTAACTTGGCAACAAGTTCGAGATTGTTGCAGGTTTCGAGGGTTTTTTCAAGCGTTTTCAGGTGGCGTAGTATTTCTGAATGATTATAACTGGTAACCTTGACGCGCATAATCTTGGGGTGGTGTGTTGATAAGGTGTTTTCGCTGCTGCACAACAGCTCTTCATAAAGTTTTTCGCCGGGTCGTAGGCCTATTTCCTGTATTTCAATGTCTTTGCCGGGTGAGAGGCCGGCCAATTGAATCATGCGGCGGGCAAGGTCAATAATTTTTACTGGTTCACCCATATCGAACACGAAGACTTCGTTGTCGTGGCCCAGGGTGCCGGCTTCGAGCACCAGGCTGCAGGCCTCGGGTATCATCATGAAGTAGCGGGTTATTTCGGGGTGGGTAATGGTAAGGGGGCCACCTTTTTCTATTTGTTTTCGAAACAGTGGAATAACCGATCCGTTGCTGTCTAATACGTTGCCGAAGCGGGTTGTTATAAACTGGGTTGAGGCTGAAACGATGCTTTGCACATAGATTTCGGCCAGTCGTTTTGTGGCGCCCATAACATTTGTTGGGTTCACTGCCTTGTCGGTGGATATCATCACAAACTTTTTGGCTCGGTATTTCGTGGCCATATCGGCTACAATCCGTGTGCCCATCACATTAACGCAAACAGCCTCGTAGGGGTTTTCTTCCATAAGCGGCACATGCTTATAAGCGGCGGCATGATACACCAAATCGGGCTTAAAGGTGTCAAAGAGCCTTTCTATTCGTTGGTGGTCGCGCACATTGCCCACCTCAAACTTTGCAAGATAGGCCTTGGTTTTGAGATCAGGGGAGTGGTTTATCTCGGACTGGAGGTCGTAGAGGGCCGATTCGGCCTGGTCAAAAAGGATGACCATGGCGGGTTTGTAAGTAACCACCTGCCTTGCCAGCTCTGAGCCGATGCTGCCTGCGGCGCCTGTAATAAGCACCACCTTGCCTTCAATGTCGCGTGCCACGTGTTCTACGCCCAGACTTATGGGGAGGCGCTCGAGCAGCTCTTCTATGCGCACCCGCCTGAGCTGGGCAGCGCTAAGGCGGCCATTGACCCAGTCGCGCACGGGAGGCATAACCCTCATTTCGAGGTGCAGCTTAAGGCCCTCTTCCAACAGCTCGCGACGGCGGTTAACCCCCAGGTTCTGCACGGCAATAATAAACATATCGACACAAGTTCTTTCAATAAACTTTTGGGTAAGCGCTTCGGCAGGAAGCACAACCGGTGCTCCGTTGAGCATCTTGCCGGTTTTTGATGGGCTGTCATCGACAAAGGCCACTACCTGATAATCGATTTGAGCATCCTGCAGCAATGCGCCACAGGTAGCGACACCAGCGCTGCCTGCTCCAAAAATGATAAACCGCCGCTTTATTCTGGAGCTAGATTTTGCCAGCCTGTTAAATACATGCCTGATGGCAATGCGGCTACCGGTAAGCACGAAAAATGATAGCAAAAAGTGAATGACTAATGTGTTATAACGCCCCGAGAAGTCGATGCCGAACCACTTCAGGTCGAAAATTAAAGCGGTTAAAAGCAATACTGCAAAGGCCGAACCGGTTGCTTTAAACACCCTTGTAATCTCGTGAAACCCTGTATGCCTGATAACCCCGATATACGATCGGTATAAAATTATGAAAAAGGCATAAACAAAGGTTGCAAGCACTGCATATACAGCCACCACATCGACCCTGTATAGCGATAGTTGAAGATTTAAGCGTATGCCATAAGCCACAAAAAAGGCGAAGAAAATGGCTGAAATATCGAAGCCCAGCACATACCAGCTTGGCAAAAAATGGTTTGCATACCGGCTGTAAACCTTCATCAGTAATTTGTATATCTGGTCGTTAATGCGTTCCATTTAAAGTAATTAGGGGTGAGGGTTAAAGTCTGGCCGTAAATTTAACCTAAAATACCGAATATTGGTCAGGAAATGTACGGGTATTTATTAACAATTTTTAAGAAAGGGTTAGCATCTTTTTCAGGATAACAGCCACGCGATCCTTTTGGTTTTCAGTAAGGTTTGAACCAGAGGGCAGGCAGAGTCCGTTTTCGAAAAGGGTTTCGGCCACTTTTGCCCCGAAGTATGGGTTTTGTTCAAAAACGGGTTGCAGGTGCATTGGTTTCCACAATGGTCTCGATTCAATGTTTTGAGATTCAAGGGCCATTCTTATGTGTTCGCGGGTAATGCCCCCTTTCTGGGCGGGGTTTACCATAATGGTTGTAAGCCAGCGGTTTGAGAAGTAGCCTGTTGGTTCGTGCAGGAAGGTGATTCCGGGCACGCCTGCAAGCATTTCATAATAGAACAGGTAATTATCGCGTCGTTGGTTTATTCTATGGTTGAGCACCTGCATTTGTCCCCGCCCAATGCCAGCCAGCACATTGCTCATGCGGTAGTTGTAACCAATGTGGCTATGCTGGTAGTGCGGGGCGGGGTCGCGGGCCTGAGTGGCCAGAAAGCGTGCCTTCTGTACCAGGGCTTCATTGGCCGAGAGCAATGCTCCGCCGCCGCTGGTTGTAATAATTTTGTTTCCGTTGAACGAAAGTATGCCTATGGTGCCAAAGGTGCCACAATGGCGGCCGTTTATGTGTGAACCAAGTGCTTCGGCAGCATCTTCAATTACCGGGATGTCATATTTTGCGGCCAGTGCAAGTATTTCGGCAATCCTGGCGGGCATGCCGTAGAGGTGAACGGGGATTATGGCTTTTGGGCGTTGGGCGTTGGCATTTAACTTTTTGAGGGCAGACTCCAGGGCGTCGGGGCACATGTTCCAGGTATCTGGTTCCGAGTCAATAAACACTGGTGTGGCACCCAGGTATGCTATGGGGTTTGCGGAAGCCGAAAAAGTAAGGCTTTGGCAAATAACGTGGTCGCCGGCCTGAACACCAAGCATTATAAGTGCCAGGTGAATGGCTGCCGTGCCGCTGCTGAGGGCTGCAACATGGGCAGCGCCCGTGTATTGCTGCAGGTCGGTTTCGAAGCCATCGACATTGGGGCCTAACGGAGCCACCCAGTTGCTTTCGAAAGCCTGCCGTACAAAATCAGCCTCAGCACCACCCATGTGTGGAGAAGAGAGCCAGATTCGAGGCAAGTCATGGCAGGTTTTACCATACGACTGGTTATCAGGTTGTGATGTCAATGCAAATTGCAATTATACTGAAAAAAACACTTGTGCAAAGGCTCTGTTTTTCAGGATCGTGCACGCGTTCCGAAAATCCTGGAGTCTAAATAATACAGGAATTTTACCGAAAGACTGTTAATTTGAGGGTCGTCGATAAAGCTTCTGAAATTATTCAGGTAGCCACGCGTAAGAAAATCCTGCTCTGACTCGATATAATTTTTATAAACGAGGGTCATTTGGCTGCCAGGGGCAAAGTTCCAGGTAAGGCGCACATCGAAGGTAAACGCGTTGTAGTTTATGTCGTCTTGTTCGGGGATACCATAAAACTCGTCCAGACCTCCGTTGCGCATCAGCAAGAAATAGCGGTGGGTGTAATCGACCATCGACCAGTAATGGCGAAGAATAAAGCCCACCGACAGGTTGTGCCTGAACATATATGAGCCGTCGAGGGTTTGCTCGGTGGTTGTAATGTCGCGCATCCCGAAGAAGATGTTTTCGTTATTGAGGAGGCTAACGTAACCTATGTCGTTATTTTCTATCTGGAATTCAATGTTGTAGTTCAGATTCATTCTGTCGCTGGCCCTGAAATGTGGGCCAAGTTCGAACGCAATTTCGTGCTGGTTATATTCGGAGAATTTCTTTTCGTAACTCACATCTCCGCTCCAATATAGTTGCCGTCGGTGGTCGGTCGAAAATCTGGCAAAAAGGTTTATTTCTTTGGCTGTGTTGAAAAACCATCCCGGCACTCGGGGTTCGAAATGGTCTCTTTCGCCCAGGGGTGAATATTCGATACGGGTAAACAAATGAAACCTGCTTAGAAACAAAGCGCTGATATAGTGCTCAATGTCAAATGCCGCAAAACTGTTGTTGTGGTACAGCCGTTCGTAACCTGCCGATATTCCGGTGTTAAAGCTGAGCAGTTTCCAGAATGGTTCAAAAATATTATAGCTCAGCGAGGCTCCGTCGTTTATGAGATTATTTCGCCTCATAAAACCCAAATCGTTCTGGTTGTAGGTATCGTTTACCACATTTCTTCTGAACTGGTACTGCCATTGCCCGCCTACTTTTCCAATTGCCAGGTTGTACTTATACCCGAACTGGTTATTGTTATTGCGGAAGTATTGCTGGCTTATTGCTCCGGCACCCGATAATCTGAACATTCCGTCAGGGTTGAGAAATCGGAAGTCGGTACCGGTTACGTTGGCGTTATATCCATCAATAAGGCCAGCCACATTGGTGTTTACCAGGCTGACAAAGGAGTTGTTTTTGAGGCTTTGGTCGAGTACAACCAGGTTGTAGTTTGTAAAGGGCTGGGTTACCACCTCTCTGGAGTCTCCGGTAATGGGGTTTTCAATTATTGCCCTGGCCGGGGCAGTCATTGCATTGAACACGCCAATACCCATTCCGCCATCGGTTCGGCCCGAAAGTTTGGAAGCATTAATAAGGCGTGTTTCCATGGGGTTTTGCCTGATAACTTCGTTAGGGCCGAGGTTGTCGTCGGCCAGGTTGAATCCAGAGGGCCGGGCGCCCACCCTCCTTGAGTAAAACAGGTCGGCTTTGTTGAACAACTCGGTGCCTTCGGTAAAAAAAGGCCTTCGTTCAGGATGCCTTATTTCGAAAGGCGATAGGTTTAGCACCATGGCATCAGATTGTACTTGTCCGAAATCGGGAATAAGGGTCATATCTAAGGTAAAGCTCTCTGTAATTCCATACTTAACATCGAGTCCGCCATTGATGGTACCTCTCCAACCCTGTCCGGTACCGTTGTCTTCGAGGTAGGCCGATACATAAGGAAAGAAAAACAGACGCAGCGGGGGGTCAATGTTTTCAATTCCTGTTAATACGCCCTTGCTTGCCAGGGGGTCGGCAATGCGGCGGTCAACAAAATTCCAGCTTGAGGTTTCGCGGTAGCGCCTGATTTCGCGCCAGAAGTTTATACCCCACCCCTGGTTTCCGTTCGAAGGGAATCGCAGGGCAGAGTAGGGAATACGTATTTCGGCCTCCCAGCCGGTGTCGGTAATTCGTGTAGCGCTCATCCACACGGCATCCCAGTTTACATCGCCCATGCTAAACCTGCTGCCGGTGCCATGCGAAATATTTATGTCGGTTTGCACACTCGAAGCCGAAACCCTGAACTGAAATCCATAAATACCATCGTTAAAGGGGTTAATGTCGATCCAGAACTGGTCGGCATTGAGGTGGGCGCCGCGGTCGCGAAGGCCAAGCTCGGTAAGGATCTTTTCAGGCTCCGGGTCGAGCATGCGGGCTGCAATATACAGGTTGTTGTCGTCGTACATAACCCAAACAAAGGTTTGATAGGTAGCAGGCCGGTCATTGTGCGGCTCATACTGACTAAAATCTGTAACAGGCTCTATTAGCTTCCAGGCGGCATCGTTCAATTCGCCATCAATGGTTGGGGGCGAGAGGGTTCTCTGTGTATGGAGCAGCTTTGAGGCCAATGGCTCGCGGCTGTGTGCCGGAACTGTGGTTGCTATTAAGATTGAAACAGCCGGCAAAAGCAAGAATAAGGTACGGACAAAGGTAGGCATTGTGTAATTTGGGTGTTATGATGATAGATTTTTGAATGAAATGATATGGCATAAAAAAGGGATGCCAAAGTTACAAAAAGCTAACACACAAATGGCCGTGTTGTTTGCTTGCAACGGGGGTATAGGGCATGGGGCTTCGCTTCCCCGCTGCCTCGATGCAGGCTGTCTGCCTATTACTCTTCTCTTTCGCCACCAAAGCCCAAAGGTAAAAGGTTAAAAACTAAAAACTAACTGTTGACTAACCCGCAAAAGAGGGATTCAGTGGCTTAGTTTTTACTGTTTGTTTTGTACTTTCTTTTCGGGGACACCCACCACCAGCGAATTTTTGGGCATTGCTCCTATGACTATGGCCTGCCCCCCCAACGATGGTGTTGCGTCCAATACGGGTATTTTGCCTGGTTGCGGCACCTATGCCAACCTCAACGCACTCTTCGGAAGTGGTGGGTTAGAGCGTTTGCGTTTGTAGCATTTGAAGGAGCTATAGGAGATGTTGAACAACAAGGCAGCAAAATGTTGCCACCTTTGCTTTCTCAGAATAGCTGTTTTGGTAGGGCAATAACCCTTTCCTTGTGCCGGTAGAAAACAGTGCTATCATCGGCCACATGCTGGTCGAGAATCATGCCGGCGGCAATCTTGTTTCGGTGCCCCACCCTGATTCCGGGAATGGTGGCGCTGTTGATTCCAAACAAATTCTCGTCGCCGATGGTTGTGAAACCAGAAAAACAAACATTTGGGCTTAGCAAGTTAAACCTTCCTATGCGGGAGTCGTGGCCTATACTACAGCGGGCATTAATCAGGGTAAAATCGCCAACTACCACATTTGGGCCAATATTGGCATTAGGGGCGATGATTACGCCATGCCCAAGGGAGGCTGACTCTGACAGATAAATTTCAGGATGAACAAAAGAAGCAAAACGCGCTCCTTCGGCCAGGAGTTTTTCTGTGATGCTTCGACGGTACTTCAGATTGGCTATACCAATAAGGTATTCAGCATCATGTATCACCTTATGTGTGGTAATGTGCCCCTGAAAAGGCGCTTTGAAGCGGTATTGGTTATAGCTGTCGGGGTTGTCGTCGATCAGTCCAATGACTTCCATCTTCGGGCCGCTGCCTTTTTTACGACTGTAGCGGATATATTCTTCAATTTCTGCGGCATGCCCTCCGGCGCCGACTATAATTATTTTTTGCATGTAAGGTTCATTGATTTGTTTTGTTGCACAAGGTTTTGCCGTTGGGGTGCTTAGTCTGCCCCCTTTCAGGCCTCAAACGCATTACAGCCAAAATCATTATTGCTCTGCCGGGCTGAAAGCCCAATTTATTGCAGCCAAGGGGCAACGCCCTATGTAAAAAATTAAGTGAATATTATAACGCTCTGAAAGAGCGGATTAAAATTCCGGGTAGAAAATTAAGCACCCCCCTATTATAACCCCCAACTCTTGTTTACCGTGCCGTATATCCACCATCCACTACCAAATTGCTTCCTGTAACCCATCGGGAGGCGTCGGAAAGCAGATACACACAAGCGGCAGCCACATCCGGCGGCTCACCCAATCCTAAAGGATGAAGGCTTTTTATTTGACTGAGTGTATCTTCGTTTTGGCTGTAATGCGATTTTAGTGACATAGTGGAAACCACTACGCCAGGAGAAACACAGTTGACCCTGATTTTGCGAGGCGCCAGCTCTATGGCCATGGATTTGGCGGCTGCCAGCACTGCACCCTTGGTCATAGCATAGAGCGACTTACCCGACTCGCCCACGGTGGCCATTACCGAGGTAATAAATACCAGGCTTCCGCCCTCTTTAGCTAAATTTGCAGGTTTGCTAAGAAGCCGGGCCAGATTAATGGCTCCCGATACATTGGTTTGGAAGAAAGCCTCCATCTTGTCGGGTTTCATCATGCGCAGGGGCAGGGTAGTGGAAATCCCTGCACTATTGATCATTCCGTGGAGTTTCCCTTTTTGGGATACCGCATTACTTATGGCCGCCTCCATTTCTTGGTAGTCAAGCAGGTCAACCGGGATGAACAGGTGTTTTTCAGGTTCCGGCAACATGCTCTGAGTCTCTCCGAGGCGATTTTTATCTCTCCCCAGACCAATAACCGTAGCTCCCATCTGGCTGCACAGCATGGCGCATTCACGGCCAATGCCTGAGGAGGTGCCGGTAATGAGTATGTTTTTGTTTTTTAGCGAAAAGAGCATAGTTATGAGTTATGAGTTATGAGTTGGGGGTTAGCGAAAGAATTTTTCAGGGTTGGTGGTCATTGATATCAGGATCTTTCGAACTTCTTGGTATTCTGTTGTCAGGCGCTGGTGGGTTTCCTGGCTAAGGTATTGGTGGTCTTTGGCAAAGTCGAGCCAGACTTCAGTTTCGTATTCTTCGCCAAGGGAATCTATTAACTTGCTTACAAAGGCTTTCCTTGCCCAGGCTTCTGCAATGTTGGCCGCTACAGATCTTGATGATCGGCGGATCTGGTCCGTTAAAGCATATTTCTCCTCTTTGGGAAAATCCTTTGAAACCTCAAAAACTTCCAGTGACAGCCGATACGCTTTTTGGTAAACGATTAAATCCCGAAAACCTTGAATTGTAGCCATTTGTGCTATTTCATGCTCAATACTTTCAACTCATAACTCATAACTCATAACTCACAACTCATCACTGTTTACTTATTACTCACCACCCATCTCTTATTTTTTACTCATCACTCACAACTAAACCTCAGCCAAATCACTCACCCTGCAATCCACCAAATCCAGCACGGCTGTTGCCCAGGAGAGGCCCACGCCGAAACCTGCCAGCAATAATTTTTTTCGGCCCACGAGTGCATGTTGCAATTGGGTAGTAATGGTCAGGGGTATGGAAACAGACGATGTGTTGCCGAATTTTTCGAGCGATGATGGCACTTTCTCCAGATTGAGCTTCAGCTTTTTCATCAGATATTCGTTCATGTAGTTGTTGGCCTGATGAAACACAAAGTAATCGATCTGCTCCCTTTCGGTTTTCGAAAACTCATATATTTTCTTAAAGTCTTTGGGGATTTCGCGGATGACGAAGTTAAAAACATCGGGGCCGTTCATCTGCCCATGTTCCAGGCTTCGGATATTGCCATCTTCGTCCACTACTTTTTCTATCACTGTTTCGGGTGAACTGGGCATGCGGTAGCCGCCAGCAGGTGCTATGATCAGATCATGCCGCGATCCGTCGGAGTTCAGGGAGAAGTAACTGGGGCCGTATTTTTCATTTCGTTCCACCATGGCAGCCACTGCTGCATCGCCAAACAGGAATGCCGTTTTGCGGTCTTTTTGCGAATAGGCCTTGGTGCGTGTTTCTCCATCGAGCAGCAAGGCCTTGCGGATACCCGTCTGCTGCATCAGCGCATACACTACCGAAAGGCCGTAAACAAAGCCTGAGCATCCAAGGTTGATATCGAAAGCCATGGTGATTTCAGGAAGTCCCAGGCGGTGCTGTAGGGTAATGGCGGTTGCCGGCATACGGTAGTCGGGGGTTTGCGAAACGAATACCAGCAGGTCGATCTCCATTCGGTCGATCTGGTTGTCGGCAAAGAGCCTTTCGGCGGCTGCAAAGCAGAGGTCTGAGGCGCATGTGGCCTCATCTGCGCGGCGGCGCTCTTTGATGCCAATCTTTTCGATTACTTCGGCCATGTTTTCCACACCCATGGTAGTTCCAAAAGCGTGGTTGTCAACAATCCGGGCCGGTACTGCTGCGGCAAGGGCGGTGATTCCGGTGCTTTCAAATTTTAGTAGAGGCATTTGTGAGTTGTGAGTTGTGAGTTGTTAGGAGTTATGGTTTTTGGCGTTTTTTTACTTCGTCGATCAAGTCGGCCAGCGTTTTGATGCGGGCGAAGTCTTCGTTTTCAATCTCTACCCCATACTCATCATCGAGCATGGCTATGAGCGACAGACGGCTGAGGGAGTTCCACTCGTCGTAATGGCGGAACTCATCGCTCAGTTGTGGTTCACGACCCTCAATCTCAAGGATTTCCTTAAACAGTTCAATGAATTTTTCTTCCATTGCAGATATAGTTTTTATGGCAAGTTAAATGTTTGCTTATATGGAAATTTTAGTACAATCAAAAGTAATCAATTGCCCTCAGATCCCAAAAACTCGGACATCGTCATGGCAGGGGCGGTATTTATCCCCTCCCTCCGTATCACTTTCATTAGGGTAAGCCACAGGATTTTCAAATCCAATGCAAAGCTAAGATGATCTACATAATACACATCGTATTCAAACTTTTGCTGCCAGCTTATGGCATTTCTACCGTTTACCTGTGCCCAGCCGGTGATGCCGGGGCGAACCTCGTGCCGGCGTGCCTGCCGCACATTGTACAAGGGCAGGTATTGCGGGAGCAACGGCCTTGGGCCAACCAGGCTCATATCGCCTTTGAGCACATTGATGAGTTGAGGGAGTTCGTCGAGGGATGTGCTGCGTACGATTTTGCCGATCGTTGTAAGCCGTTCTGCATCGGGCAGCAGGTTGCCGGCTGCATCGCGACGGTCGTTCATGGTTTTGAACTTATACAGCCTGAAAATGCGTGCATCCTTTCCTGGGCGCTCCTGGTAATAGAAAGGTTTACCCCT
>CAYGDW010000026.1:0-31566 GCA_964348755.1 uncultured Bacteroidales bacterium
CTCACTTTAGGATTAAAAAATTATTAGCTTAGAACATCAATTATGGATTAAGCCAAAAATTTCAGGCCTGATTTTTTTTGCATAAGATTAAGGGGGTCAATAAAAGAAGTTACCAAATGAGGCTTGAACTCGGCACGCGGCCCAAGACTTAGCACCGGAACACATGCCATAAAAATAATCTCCTGTGCTATGGAGCCAATAAAAAACCTCGAAAAATTCCTCCGTTGTGTGGTAAGTATAATAATAAGATCGGCATTTTTGATGGTGGCAACATTGCAAATGCTATGCGAAATTCCTTTTGGGGGTTGTTTTAGTATTTCGGTGGTGCATTGTATACCATGACTGGCAATCGCATTGCGCACCTGGTTTATCTGCACAGTTTTGAGCAGGCCTGTTATCTTTTTTTTATCGGTAAATACAGAAACAAGATGTATTGCGGCTCCAAAGTATTTTCCTAATTCTATTGCTTTTTGAACCTGCTTTTTGGTATGCCCGGTCAGGTCGAGAGGCACCAGAATATTTCTGAATGCAGGGTAAACCTTATTACTTTTTAAAGTGATGACGGGGCAAGGAGCCTCGCGAACTACGTTAAGAGTATTGCTGCCCAAAAACCGACTTTTGGGCTTGTTGTCGCCATCATCAACCCCCATTATTATCAGAATTACTTCCTGATCAATGGCTGTTTCAATAATCTGATCGTAAACTTTTCCCTTTTTTAATATATAAGACACCGGAATGCGTGAGTTGGTGGCAAACTTTCGCACCAGACTTTCAATTGCATCGAATTTCATCCTTGCATGAGTCATGAGTTGATTCATGTAATCTTCGGGCGAAATAAACCTTCCAAGACCCCCGGTACCTTCCATTACAAAGAGCAACAGAATTTCAGCATCAAAAACACTTGCAACCGAATAAGATTGCTCAATTAGGAATTCGAAGTTGTTTTCAAGGTTAACCGCAACCAGTATTTTGTTTTTTGAGAGGTTCATGGCTGCCTCGGTCTTTTGGGGGTTTCGATATTCAAATTGCCTGGACTCCACTGAAATTAATAGAATTTATACAAATATAGATATTTTTGGCAATTGATTGCAAAACATGGGGGCTATAAACAGGCAGTATTCAATCACTTGCTCCAGAGGCGGCCTTGCCAGGTGCCCCAATCTTCCATTTTCTTTTCTATGAGGCCTATTACCTGCTCGCTTCTGATTCGGCCCCAACTTATGCCCTCATTGATTGCTGGAGGCACTTCGCCCGAAAGTCGCTCTATGCTTATTTCGGGGTTAAGCTGTTCCAGAAATTTCGCGATAAATTCGACGTAATCGCGGAGTTGAAAAAGATTGAAGCGCTCAGGATGTTGCTTGTATTCAAGAGCCATAGAGGTGCCGCTTACAATTTGCAGCTGGTGAAATTTAATGGTTTGAATGGGCAAACCCGATAATATTTTTGCCTGATCGAGCATTTGGCTGCGGGTTTCGCCTGGCAATCCGAATATCATGTGCACACCCGTATGCAAACTACGCGAGGCTGTCATTTCAATTGCTTTTACAGTCTGTTCGAAGGTATGGCCCCGGTTTATTCTTTGCAAGGTTTCATTGTAGCACGATTCTACTCCATATTCAAGGGTAATGATAAACTGTTTGGCAAGTTCGGCAAAATAATCGAGTTTTTCCTCGTCAATGCAATCGGGGCGTGTGCCAATGGCCAAGCCCTTTATTTCGGGGTGCTGCATTGCCTCATTATACAGGGTTTTTAACAGCCCAATTGAACCATGTGTATTGGTATAAGCCTGAAAATAAGCAATAAAAACATCAGGGCGTTTGTAGCGCTTTTTTAAAAAGGAAAGCCCCTGGTCAAGCTGTGCTAATATAGGTTTTTCAGGCTGGCAATATGCTGGGCTGAATCCCTGGTTGTTGCAAAAAGTGCAGCCACCCCAGCCAAGGGATCCATCGCGGTTAGGACAACTAAATCCGGCATTGACCGATACCCGCTGCAACCGGCTGCCATACAACAGGCGACTTCGATCGGCCCACGAATTAAACCTTCTTGTATTACCCCAGGAAAAATTCAAATATGTAAAGTTAACTCAGCCACCAGGCCAAAAAACAAAACACAGGCAGGCCGAAAAAGTATAAGAGTAAAACCACAAAATTGTACCAAACAAAAATGAAAGCAATTTCCACAAAAGACTATCGGATACGGTCGGCCGATTGCACCAACTCTTCATCCTTTTTTATGGCTTTGTTGGCCACAATAACCAAAATCATTGAAATAAGGGGCAAATAAATGGCAAGCGAATGGCTAAAGGCAGCACCCGAAAGCTTTTCAGTATAAAAGTCGATGTAATAAAAAGCTGAAAATACCAACACCATGTGCAGCAAAACTATAACCTTGCCGAGCTGAATCTGAAACCTGCGGCGCTTGTACTGAAACACAGTATAAACTGTAAGGCCCATAATAACAAAACAAAGCACTGAAAGGGCAATACTTTGCCAACCGGGGCGCAGTTCTGAGGGGGCGTTGGCAGGCAATTCGAGCCCAGTAATTTTGAGGGCCGAATTAACACCATCGAAATCAAAATTACCAAGCGGCAGTAAAACAGCAAGCATGGTAAAAATAAACACAATTGTAAGGTAAACCGTTTGGATACGTTGCAACATAGGTCATTAATTTTAAATGAATAAATGCAAGGTTATGCAAAAGTATTAAAAATGATTAATCCACATACTGTCTTTCAGGGCTTTTGCATTTCCAAACTCAAAGGGGGTTAAAAAAGTAATTTATGGTGGTATTCCAATATTGTTTATATTTGCAAAACAATTCCTTCGTTCGTTTCTGAATTTTTCTTTTATAAAACCATAATCTTTGTTTCAGGATTCAAACCCGCTGCTGATAATTTTTCAGTTGACGCATTGATAATGCTGAGTTTATTTCTGCGGCCCATTGCATTTTAAATCCCCTACCCACTATTCATTTTCAACACATATTTATGTACGACATTGGTTCACTCAACAACAAGCTTTTAAACGAGCTCCGCGAAATTGCAAAGGAGCTAAAAATAAAGAGGGTAGAATCTTATAAAAAACAAGACCTTATTTATCAGATTCTCGACGCGCAGGCCATGAACCCTCCCCTGGAAGTTTTGCAAAAAGAAAAGCAATTTGAGAAACCCGGGCAGCGCCCACGCAAAAAGATTTTTGCCGGCTCATCGAGTATCGAAAAACGCGATGAGCATGAAAAGCCCGAAACAAAAGAAACTTCGGAAAAGGACGAGCCATTGGCAAAAGTGGAGCCAGTGCAAAAGCACCATAATATTCAACAACGCAACCAACCACGAAGCAATCAACAGCGCGACAATCAACAGCGCGACAATAAGCAGCGAGAGAGTCTGCATCGCGACAGCCGTATGGGCTCAAAAAATCAACGCCCCCCATGGGAAAAACGCGAACCTTCAAAACCAACCGAAGGTCAAAAGCCTTCAGACCAGCGTCCGTTTTTCAGGCCAGACAGACCAGCAGACCATGACCACCGCAAAAAGGTATTGCTCGAGGACGAGCTAACCAAGGAACCTACCACCTTTATTGAAGAAGCAGAAGCAAATATTGAAACCCAGCCCAGAGAGGTCACCCCAGAAATTTTGGTGCCAGTTCAGCCCGATGAAACCCAGAAATCTGAGCATATATCCGGGCAGGCCGAAACCCAGCCTCAGGAAAAAGAGCACTACAAGCCCAAAGGCTTAGACCGTCGCACAGGCGAGCCTATTTACGAGTTTGATGGTATAATCATTGCCGAAGGCGTACTCGAAATTATGCCTGATGGATATGGGTTTATGCGCTCATCAGATTACAACTACCTCAACTCGCCCGACGATGTTTACGTTTCGCAAAGCCAGATAAAACTTTTTGGCCTTAAAACCGGCGATACCATTAGAGGCGGAATTCGACCGCCCAAGGAAAACGAAAAGTATTTTCCGCTTATTAAGGTAGAAAAAATAAATGGTCGCGACCCCGCCGAAGTGCGCGACAGGGTTCCATTTGATTTTCTCACACCATTGTTTCCCGACCAAAAATTTAAACTCACAGGCCATTCACAAGAAACCATGTCGTGCAGGGTTATAGATATGTTTTCGCCTATTGGCAAAGGGCAGCGCGGCCTTATTGTGGCACAACCCAAAACTGGGAAAACCATTTTGCTCCAGGATGTGGCCAACGCAATAGCCGCCAACCACCCCGAAGTTTACCTGATTGTACTTTTGATTGACGAGCGCCCTGAAGAAGTTACCGAAATGGCTCGCAACGTAAAGGCAGAAGTAATTTCATCGACCTTTGATGAACCCGCCGAAAAGCACGTAAAAGTGGCAAGTATTGTGCTCGAAAAAGCTAAGCGTATGGTTGAATGCGGCCACGATGTAGTGATTCTGCTCGACAGCATTACCCGCCTTGCACGGGCATTCAATACGGTAGCACCGGCTTCGGGCAAGGTGCTTTCGGGTGGCGTTGATGCTAACGCGCTGCACAAGCCCAAACGTTTTTTTGGTGCAGCCCGCAACATCGAAAACGGAGGCTCCCTATCAATAATAGCCACCGCACTAATTGATACCGGCTCAAAAATGGACGAGGTGATTTTTGAAGAATTTAAAGGAACCGGAAACATGGAGCTTCAACTCGATCGCCGCCTGTCGAACAAGCGCATTTTCCCTTCTATTGACATTGTGGCATCAGGTACACGCCGCGAAGACCTGCTTTTGGATAAAGACATCATGAACCGTATTTGGGTGCTTCGCAAATTTATAAACGACATGACCCCAATGGAAGCAATGGAATTTTTGCTTGATCGCATTAGGCACACCAGGTCCAACGAGGAATTTCTGCTTTCGATGAATGGTTAGTAAAGCCCTAAACCAAAAAAACCGCCCCGAACAAATTCGGGGCGGTTTTTTTATCTAAGGTTTCTTCTTTTTAGCCTAAGCGAATTCAAAACCACAATTATATCAGAAATTGCCATTGCAGCGGCAGCTACCATTGGAGTAAGGTAACCGGCCATGGCCAGAGGTATGGCAGCTACATTGTAAAAGAAAGCCCAAAACAGGTTTTCTTTAATAGTACGCAAAGTGGTTCGCGTGGCTGTAAAAGCCCTGGCGAGCAACACCAGATTACCCCTGAGCAGAACCACTTCGGCCGATTTTACGGCAACTTGCGTGGCATCGCTCATGCTTATGCCCACATCGGCCCTTGCAAGTGCAGGCGCATCGTTTATTCCATCGCCTACCATGGCCACACTGCCCTGCTTCGAAAGCATACTAATCACTTCGAGTTTCTGATCGGGCAGTTGCTCTGCAAAAACTACTTCAATACCAAGGGCATCAGCTACTTCCTGGCAACGCTTCTGCCTGTCGCCGCTAAGCAAAACCGTTTTCAGCCCCTTACTTTTCAAAAATCCGATTGTATTGGCAGCTTCAGGTTTTACTTGATCTTCAATATCAATCCATGCGGAAAGCATTCCGTCAATCAGCAGGTAAACGTTGTGCGTATCGTCGGTAGTAAGTTTTGAGGCAATCGAATATGAACCCACCTGATAGTTGCGTCCATCAATGCCTTTAGCCTTTACACCAAGTCCTTTTTCTTCTGTTATGCTTTCAAATACCAGCTCACCGCTTTCGCGGAAATGGCCGGCCAGTGCAGCAGCAATGGGGTGCGTTGAATGCTTTTCAAGATTGTGAATAATGGTGCCGGCATCGGCCTCAGATATTCCAAAGGTCTGCAGGCGTTTTACTTCAAATTTTCCGGTAGTAAGGGTTCCGGTTTTGTCGAAAACTATGGTTTGTATTCCAGCCAATTTGTCAATTGATGAACCTCCTTTTACCAATATTCCGCTTTTTGCCATGCGACCCAACCCAACCACCACGGCCGTTGGAATGGCAAGGCCTAGTGCACAAGGGCAGGCTATAACAAGCACAGCTACCCCGCGCATGAGTGCATCGCGAAAAGGCAGATCGCTAAACAAAAGCCAGCCTGTGGTGGTAAGTACCGCAAGAATTACTACTGTTGGGACAAAAATGGCACTGATTCGGTCGGCAAGGTTTTGCAACCTGGGTTTGTCTTGTTGGGCACTGCGCACCATTTCTATTATCTGCGAAAGCACCGTGTTTTTGCCTGTGGCAGTTGTTTGTACTCTTATATTGCCCGAAACGAGTATGGTACCGCCTACTACTTTATCGCCAAAGGTTTTATCAACCGGCAGGCTTTCGCCCGAAATCATTCCCTCATCAAGGCTTCCCTGACCCCAATAAATCAGACCATCAACAGGTATTTTGTCGCCGGAGTTTACCAACACCCTTTGGCCAATTTCTATGAGCGAAGCATCTACCTCTTCAATGATTTCAGAATTTCCGTTTTCTGCATTTACAATTCGCCTTGCAATATTTTTTTGTAGCCGCACCAGCTCATCAACGGCACTGGTAGTTTTTTTTACTGACCGGTGCTCGAGCATATTTCCCAGAAGCACTATGCTTATAATAGCCGCAGAGGTTTCGTAAAACATATACTCGTGACCAAGGCTGTAAATGGTTCCAACAAGGCTGTAAATAAAAGCTGCCGTGCTTCCCAGAAAAATAAGCACATCCATATTGCTTACTCCCGCGCGCAGGCTGTTGAAGGCACTTAGGCCAAAATGCCTGAAACCAACTAAAAACACCGGTATGGTAAGGGCAAGCTGAAACAAATCGTTGTGCAGCAGTGGCACCGGTAAAAACATGGCTAAAATAAGAGGCACTGTAAAGATGGCAGTAAACCAGAATTTTTTTTCAATTCCCGACATCCCTTTTTTCTTCTGTTCAAACCCACCCTCATTTGGCAAAACCACCGAATAACCCAACGATTCAATGCGCCTGACAGCAAGGGCAAGCCGGCTCTCGTCAGAAAGTTCAAAGCCAACACTGTTGGTAGTAAAGTCAGCCTGCACGTTATGGAAACCTTCTTTTTCGAGGGTTTTTTTTATACCCAGGGCACAGTTGGTACAACTCATGCCCTCAACTTTAAGTTCAATACTTTTAAAAAGACTTCCCGACACTTTATTGTTATTTAAATAGTTCAATGTTATAAACAACTCTGACAGGCTAATGTTTAATAATAACTCAGGAGAACCACACAGGGCTTAGCTTAAAATTGTCAGGGTAAGCTTACGGGGGCCTCCATGGTTTCGAAATTCGCATAGGCAAATGCCTTGCCAGGTGCCCAGCTTAAGCCGGCTGCCAGCAATTGGGATTGAAAGAGAAGCCCCTGTGAGGGCAGATTTTACATGGGCTGGCATATCATCGTCGCCTTCCAGAGTGTGGGTGTAGGAAGAAAGCTTTTCGGGAACAATTCTGTTAAAACCGTTTTCAAGGTCGTGCAGTACGCTTAGGTCGGCATTTTCGTTTATACACAAACCGGCTGAGGTGTGATGTATAAACACATTGAGCAACCCGGCTGCGGGCAATTCTCCAAGTGCATCTGTAATATAGCGGGTAATTATATGAAACCCCCTGCAGAAAGCCGGAAGGGTTATTTCAATTTGCCTTACCATGGTAGTGGTTTTTATGATTGGTTTTTCTTCAAATTTCAACAATCATTTTCAAATTTCAAAATACAAACAAGGGGCACCAGTTTGGCGCCCCCAATTTATAATTTTCATTAGCCAGGCATTAGCGAAGTGGTATTTTAAAATCGACCCCAATGGCAAAAGCCATATTTGAGCGTTTATAAGATTCTTTGTGGGTGCCAATAGTGGTGCCATAGTTTATAAACCTATCAGCGCCATCGTACATGGTGTATATAAAACCAAGGTTCAGGTCAACATTATCGGTTAATGAATACCTACCACCCAGGCCAACAGAATTGGTGCTGAGGCTGTGGCTCAAATCACTGTGAAATTTCTCATTAACTCCGGTTTGGGTGCGCAGGTACCCGGCACTAAACATAAGTTCCCGGTTAAAATGGTATTCAACACCGAACGCCACCTCAACCAGGTTTCTGTCAATAATCTCATTGTTTGGAAGAGATTTGCCATAATCAGCATCTTTGTCAAAGTAATAATGAACTCCAGCAGCCAAGGTCAGTTTTGGAGTGGCTTTAAACCCGGCTCCTACTGAAAGCATGGCTGGCATATCGCTACGAACTTTAGCTCCATCCGGGAACATACCAGTGCCATCAATGGTGGTATGGTTTTCGAGCTCAAGTTTGGTAAGGAATTCATATTTTATGCCAATATTAAATCTGTCGCCTGGCTTTATGCTCAGGCCAATAACTGGTGTAAGACCACTGCCGCGCTGCATGGCATCAACCTCTACATCGGCTGTTTGCTGGTCGAGGGCATTTGCTGTAGCCAAAACAATTGGCCTCTGTGCGCTTGGGAGTGTTGGTGCAATTGCTCGGAGATAGTCGCCAGGTTTAATCCAGCCAACCGGTGTATTAACTTGTATGTTTTTCATATAGCCACTGTAGGAGTTGTTTGCCAACACATATCGACCGCCAGCAAAAACTGATAGCCAATCGGCCAAGGCGTAAGAAACGCCAAGCTGGGCGCCGAAGAAAACAGAGCTACCTTCAAAAAAAACATCATTGCGGTAGCCTGTAACTCCAAATTGAGAAAGAAGTGGCACCAGCGAAGCAACAGATGCTTCGAACGATGGAAGACCATCCTGGTATTCGGCACCACCGCCACCCCCAACCGGGTTAAAGCCAAATGACAAGGCAAGTTTATTGTACTTGTAAACTGCGTAAACGCTTGGGAAAACCGGAGCAAATACTTTTCCTTCGTAAACAGAAGAGTTTAACAAAGGGTTGGCATTGGTAATTTCACGATTCTGAAAAATGGTTTGGTTGCTTAGCGAAAGATGAAATCCATTTTGAAGGCTGGTAAGGCCGGCAGGATTAAAATATACAGCATCAATTTCGAGAGTAGCATCGCGGGCAGGGTTTCTGACAAACGATGCACTCTGGTTGGTGTTGGTCATAATACCTCCGGCAAAAGCCTGGCCCGAAGCGAGGAAAATGGCCATAAACATTGCAATAATTTTTCTCATAGCTTTAGATTAGTTTGTTTTTAAGAAACTGTTGGCAAAATTATCACATTTTTGGGCATTACCCACAAATGGAATTCGTTTTTAAAACAACTGTTAAATTTCATAAACCCTCCATGACAACCAAAGATAATACAATTGCAAAAAAAGCCCGCTCCGGATTTTCGGGAGCGGGCACTTATAAAAACCAAGAATGAGTTGCTTAGAGCGAAAAATCAACACCTAATGCAATAACGAATGCTTTACGGTTGTATGCTTCAGCGTATATTCCGAAATTTCGGAAATATTCCTCATACCAGGTATTCATTAATCCTACATTGAGGTTAATGTTTTCGGCTACTCCATAACGAACTCCTCCTCCGAGGCTGTAGGTAGAAAGGCTGTGCGAGAGGTCTGACTGATACTTTGCATTAACCCCCGATTTGGTTCTCAGGTAGCCTGTGCTAAGAAGCAGTCGGTCAGTAATTTTAAGTTCTACGCCAAACGCAGCTTCCCAAAGATTCTTATCAATAACTTCTGAGTTTGGGACAAAGTTACCGTGTATTTTTTTACCATAATTTGCTTTCCGGTCGAGGTAATAATGGCCGGTTCCGGTCAGTCGCAACCAAGGTATAGGTTCAACAGCCACGCCAAGAGAGAATTTTGAAGGCATGTCAGATGGGGTTTGTATCCCATCAGGAAAAAGGCCAGTGTCATCGAGCACAGTATGGTTTGTGAGGGTCATTTCGGCTTTATGTTCATACTTGAAGCCTACCACAATTTGTTCGATAGGCCTGAATGTAAGGCCAAATATTGGGGCAATACTGCTACCCTTTTGCGTTGCATCTACTTGCTTGTTGGCTGTTAGCTGTGCCATTGCATTCATTTGCACCGAACGCGAGGCAAAAGCCGGGGCTGCAGCAGCCAGGGTGGTTTGCGCTGTAGAAAGAGTCATGGGGGTAGGATTTTGACCTGCTGCTGTTATTAGCCCTTGAATTTGGGTTACCTGATCGGCAGTAAGCCCTACGGTGGTTCCATTTGACAATAATACGGCACCTCCTCCTCCGGTAATAATGGGTTGCAGAGCGGTTGCAAAACTGCTTGCCCCTGAGCTCCAACCAGTAAGAACTGTAGCCGCCGAAGCAAAGAAGAATGGGGCCTGAACTACATTCGTTCCGTTAAACAATGAACCAAAGGCTGGTTGATTGGGGTTTATACCAATATGGCGCAAATAGCCGGAGTAAGAATTCCTGGCCATAATATACCGTGCACCTGCCGCAACTGAAAGCTTATCGGTTACGCGATATGCTGCAATCCCCTGAAACCCCCAGAAAACAGAACTGCCATCGAATTCTCTGTCGTAACCGTATTGGGTTGTAGGAATACCCGAAGCCGTAAGGCCTGCCGCAATCTGGGCAACTTGCATTTCGAATGAAGGAAGGCCATCATCGTAAAATGCGCTTCCACCACCACCAATAGGCATAACTCCCAATGATAAAGCCAGCCGGTTTATTTTGTAAACTGCAAAAACCGATGGAAACAAAGGTGCGGTTACATCGCCAGTAAAATCCTTCATCCGGAGCCTAATGAAATCGTTGAAAATTGTCCGCTCCTGGGTAATGGTTTGGTTGCTGATAGAAAAATGAAAACCATCGGAGAGAAAAGTCAAACCAGCAGGGTTAAAATAGGCTGCATCCACCTCGAGAGAGGCACCTCTCGATGGATTGCGAATAAAGGAAGCACTTTGGTTGGTGTTGGTTACCAAGCCCCCTGCAAATACAGAACATGACAATAGAACGGCAAAAATTAGTGCGAAAATTTTTCTCATGGCTAATTGTTTTGGTTGATAATTACATGACGCTAAATTAGGTTTTTTTTTAATAAAATGCTGATTGGGTGAATAAATCATAAAAATTCATAATTTTTTCTACCATTGTTCGGTTAAATCCTATAGACCTCTCACTATGCCCGTGTTGACCTTTGTTTTATGAATTTCGGGGGTTAAGGGGGTTAAGTGGGCCAAAGTCTCCACCAAACTCTTTTCTTTCAATACAAACTGGTGGCACCTCAATCCAATATGTGCGGCAATAGCCATCAGGTATAAAAAACGTTAAATACAAAATCGAAATATTTGAAGTAACTTATTTTTCACCAGTAAATAATTTTATGATTACGGTCGGATAGCTTCACACGTCCCGCCTAAGGCTGGACGTGTGAACCCGCAGGGTGAATTTTAGCTGCACTGAGCTTCGGTGCAGCCGTGTTTACCTCCGGTGAGCTTGCAAGCCCGGTTGTTTCGCCTTAGGTGAGATGCTCGTTTCATCGGACAACAATGGTTTTATTAAATAAAAGAAATCACTACTGGCCGACAAAAATTACAAGATTTCTCGCTCCGCTCTAAATGACAGGGTTTTCAAAGGGTTTGGCAATGTAAGGAGGGGGGTAGGTGGCGGCGAAGCTGCCACCTACCCCCCCTTAATAAAAAGCTAACTGACTGTCATCCCGAACGTAGCGAGGAATCTCATGCATAAAATTCTACCCTTTTTTACTTTACCGGACAATAGTGAAAAGGAATAAAAAAAGCCGGAAAATTTCCGGCTTTAAATAAAATCATACCTAATGCAGATTTCAACTTCCCAGTGTGGCCACCATGACGGCCTTGATTGTGTGTAACCTGTTTTCGGCCTGGTCAAAAACAATTGAGTGTTCTGATTCGAAAACCTCTTCGACCACTTCCATGCCATCAAGGCCAAATTTCTGAAAAATATCCTCGCCAATTGTGGTCTCGCGGTTGTGGAATGCAGGCAGGCAGTGAAGGAATTTTACTTTGGGGTTGCCCGTTTGTTTAATTACGTTCATGTTTACCTGGTAAGGTCTTAGAAGGTTGATACGCTCTTCCCAAACGTGAGCTGACTCGCCCATTGACACCCATACGTCGGTATAAAGAAAATCGCAATCTTTTACGGCCTCGGCTATATTGTCGGTTATAGTGATTCTGGCGCCAGTTTGTTTAGCAATTTCGCGGCACTGAGTAACAAGTTCTTCGCTGGGCTGTACCGATTTTGGTGCTGCTGCGCGGAAATCCATACCCATTTTTGACGCACCTACCAAAAGTGAGTTGCCCATGTTGTTGCGGGCATCGCCCAGGTAGCAAAATTTAATTTGATGTAGCGGCTTGTCGCTGTGCTCCATCATGGTCAAAAAGTCGGCCAGGATCTGGGTAGGGTGAAATTCGTTAGTAAGCCCATTCCAAACAGGCACTCCCGAATATTTGGCCAACTCTTCTACAGTAGTCTGGGCATAACCGCGGTACTCAATGCCATCGTACATTCGCCCCAACACCCTGGCTGTATCTTTCATCGATTCTTTCTTTCCAATCTGGCTGCCAGTAGGGCCTAGATAAGAAACCAGTGCGCCCTGATCGAATGCGGCCACTTCGAATGCACAACGGGTACGGGTGCTGTCTTTTTCAAAAATCAGCGCAATGTTTTTGCCTTTCAGGCGCTGTTGCTCATAGCCGCCATACTTGGCCTTCTTCAGGTCGAGCGACAAATCGAGCAAAAATTTAATTTCTTTCGGTGTAAAATCAAGAAGCTTTAAAAAACTCCTGTTTCTGAGGTTGTAAGCCATTTTATATCTCCTATTTTATTGGTTGATAAGGTGCCAAAAATACAAATTTTAATTTTAACCCATAAGAAAACTGCTTCAATTCAGTTGCCAATTTCGACACTTCGCACATAAAATTAAATATTGCAGGATGCCCATGAGGTAACTTTGTTTATAAACACAATATTTTGGAACGACCAACAACCAACAAAAAATGAAACCAAACAAACACTTCGGAATTTTGGCCCTGCTTGGGGTGCTTTTATGGGGCTGCAGCAACAATGGCACCGATGAAAAAGCAAGAATCATAATTGTTAAGACTGAACCGGCAGCTCTGGCCGACACCCTTGAGATTAGAACTTTTTCTGGTGTAATCAGCGAGGCTTCTGAGGTAAACCTGGCTTTCAGGGTGGCCGGACCTATTGCCCGCCTTATGGTGCGCGAAGGCGATAAGGTTCGGGCAGGCCAGGTTGTAGCAATAATGGACACGCGCGATTACGAGATACAATTGCAGGCAGCCCGCGCCCAATACCGGCAGGTAAAAGCCGAGGCCGACCGGATAATAGAATTGTACAATCGCAACAGCATTTCGGCCAACGACTACGACAAGGCAGTTTCGGGCCTCAGCATGGTTGAGGCCCAGCTCAGGAGAGCCCAGGATCAGCTAAACGACACCCGCCTTGTTTCGCCAGCCTCGGGATATATACAAAAGATAAACTTCAGGCAAAGTGAAATGGTTGATGCGGGTATGCCAGTAGCAACCCTTATTGATGTAACCCAATATCATGTTAATGTTGACCTGCCAGTATCTGTTTTTACCAAACTTGATGATGTAATTTCTTTTACAGCAAAGCAACCTCTTCTGGGCGAGGATGTGCTCCCGCTAAGGATGCTTGGAATAAGCAAGAGGGCCAATCAAAACCAGTTGTTTCGGCTTCAGCTGGCGCTTGACCCGGAAGTGCGGCACAGGCTTTCTCCGGGCATGGATGTGCTTGTAACCCTAACGCTTCGCAGCAACCGACAACCCAATGCCAGTATTCCTCTGAGCGCCCTGTTCTATCGAGACAATCAAACTTTTGTTTGGATTTTTGATCCGGCCACCAATTTGGTAAACAGCAGGCAGGTAACAAGCGGAAAACTTTTAGATGGGGGGCGTATAAGTATTGAAAGCGGCCTGCAACCTGGTGAGCAGGTTGTAGTAGCCGGTGTTAGCCTTATGAGTGAAGGGCAAAAAGCTGAACCCCTTAAAGAAGTGACGGAAACCAATGTTGGAGGGTTATTGTGATGCAAATTACAGAACTTACCTTTCGCCGAAAGGCCTTTTTCTATTTCCTGCTTTTCAGCATGGTGGCAGGTGGCATATTGGCATTTGCAAGAATAAGCAAACTCGAAGACCCCGAACTGGTAGTGATGCAAAGCCTGATTGTTACTGTTTGGCCGGGTGCAACAGCCCACGAGGTAGAAATGCAGGTAACAAATATTATTGAAGAAGGCCTTAGCACCCTTGCCAATGTGGAGTCGGTTCGCTCGCGTTCAGGGGTTGGCCTGTCGGTAGTTGCTGTAACCCTTGAGCTTACTGTGCCTCAAAAAGAGATTGAACAACGCTGGGATTTTTTGCGCCGGCGCATTGCAGAAGTGGAAGACAAATTGCCCGAAGGGACCATGAAGCCAATGATTTACGACGACTTTGGCGATGTGTATGGCATGTTTTATGCCATGACGGCCGATGGTTATACGAATCGCGAAATGAGCCGTATGGCACGTTTCATAAAACGAGAGCTGCTGGCCGTAAAGGGTGTGGCCCGAGTAGAGGTTTATGGTGAACAAAACCCGGTTACAGAAATTGTTTTTACCCCTTCGGCAATGGGCGAGTTGGGCGTATTTCCGTTGCAAATTGTAGCAGCGGTTAGCGGTCAAACTTCAACCTTGTATCCGGGAGCATTGCATACGGGCAATCAGCGCATTAACCTGATGGTAAGTGGAAAAATTGAAAATACGGCCGATGTGGCCAATGTAATGGTAAAAGGGCTCGATGGCAGCATATTTCGCCTTGGCGATATTGCCAGGGTGCAAGATGGCTACTCCTACCCACCTCGAAACACCTTGCACCTGAACAACAAGAATGCTATTGGGATTTCGCTCTCGATGGAGTCGGGCGAAAACATAGTAGAAGTTGGAAAACGGGTAGAAAAAAGCCTTGAAGAGCTTCAAAAAGAATTACCGGCAGGCTACGGCTTCCATAAAATCTTTTTTCAGCCCGAGCTGGTAAAAAAATCAATTGACGGGTTTTTGATTAACATTACAGCTTCGGTACTTATTGTTATTGTTGTGTTGATGCTGTTTATGGGCTGGCGTAGCGGAGTGATTATTGGCGCGGGGCTGGTGTTTACCATTCTGGCCACCTTGCCCGTATTGCTGGCTGCCGGAGGCACCCTTCAGCGCATTTCGCTTGGGGCATTTATAGTGGCTATGGGTATGCTGGTTGATAATGCTATTGTTGTAATTGACGGCATTCTGGTTGACCACCGCAAGGGTATTAAACGTCCGCAAGCCCTCATTGATCCGGCACGCCGCACAGCCTGGCCACTGCTTGGGGCAACAATAATTGCTGCAACAGCCTTTTTGCCGGTATTCCTTTCTGACGATGCCGCCGGCACCTATGCCCGCGACCTTTTTGTGGTACTTAGCATCTCGCTGCTTATAAGCTGGGGGCTGGCAATGACACAAGTGCCGCTCTTTTCGGCCAAATTGCTCAAAAACACACCCGTGGCTTCTGACGAAAACGAAATTTTTAGTGGAGGCGGCTATCGTTTGCTACGGCGGGTGCTGTGCAAGCTCATGCACTACAAAACCGCATCGCTGGTGGTGGCAACATTGTTGCTTGCTTTGGCTGCCTTAAACTTTACTAATATTAGAAATACATTTTTTCCAGACTTCAATTACAAACAGGTTTACATTGAATATCGACTGCCGGCTGGCAGCAGTCCGCAGCAAGTCAGTGCCGACCTGCATCGTATTACTCAACACTTTCTTACGCTACCTGAGGTAGAAATGGTGGCAGGCAGCCATGGGCAAACACCCTCGCGCTATGCCCTGGTGCGCCCAATGGGCGAAGCAGCCGACAACTACGGCGAGTTGATTGTAAACTTTACCGATTATGAAACCATGCTACGTATGCGTCCGGTGCTGGAAGCCTATCTACATGATAATTTTCCTGATGCACGCGCCCGTATTCGCAAATACAATTTGTCTATCAAATCGTCGCATACTGTCGAAGCCGAATTTTCAGGACCAGATCCTGCTGTGCTTCGAAGCCTGGCCAAACAAGCCATTGGTATTTTAGGCCGCAACCCCTTTGTAAACCAACACACCCTTGAGCACGACTGGGAACCAATGGGCTTTGCCCTTACAGCAAGTTATATGCAGCAGGCAGCACTAAGAGCCGGAACCTCCAGGCAGGATGTAAGCAACGCCTTGCTTATGGCAACCGATGGCTTGCCCATTGGCGAGTACTTCGAGGGGCAAACCCGCATTGGCATAGCTTTGAAGTTGCGAAACCCAGATGGGTCTTTGCCCGAAAACCTGGAAGATATTCCTGTATGGAGCATGATGCCAAACATTGCCGGCCTTAACCAGGCAATGTTTCGAGATTTGCTTTTGGGCATAAAAACCACTGATGAAATAATTAGCGAGCTAACCAGCCCGGTTCCTTTAAGTGCAGTAACAAGCGGCATTGGCCTCACTTGGCAGGAGCAGGTGGTGCGCCGGATTAATGGAAGACGGGCCATACAGGTGCAGTGCGAGCCTATGGATGGCTACAGCCCTGCCCAGGTACGCCAGGCCAGCCTCAAAGAAATTGAGTCAATTGCTTTGCCTCCGGGATACAACCTAAATTGGGTGGGCGAATACGAACTGCAACGCGAAGCAATAGTCAATATCTTCAGTTACCTGCCAATTGCCGTTTTGCTAATTATCCTTACCCTAATTTTGCTTTTCAACGATTTCCGAAAACCAATCATTGTACTTGCCTGTATTCCCATGGCATTTATTGGAATAGTGCCAGGGATGATCATTGCTGGTCAGCAATTTACATTTATGGCCATAATTGGTTCGTTTGGCCTTATGGGTATGATAGTAAAAAACGCTATTGTGCTGATTGATGAAGCAGAAACCCTAATAGAAAAGGGCACCCCAAAGCACCTTGCACTTGTAAACGCAACCATTTCGCGCACCCGACCGGTACTTCTTGCATCAATAACCACCATCCTCGGAATGCTGCCACTACTCACCGACCCCATGTATGCCAGTATGGCAGTTGCAATTATTAGCGGTTTGTTTGTGGGAACCCTAATTACCCTGCTATTTGTGCCAATACTTTATGCCGCCCTTTATGGTGTAAAACCTTCTTTAATCAAATCTTTGCAAAACGACATAAACTTATGAACAAGTATATTATTACGGCCCTGCTGCTATTTGTTTCTTTGCCCATAGAGGTTTACGGCCAACAGTTACTTACCCTTGAAAAAACAAGGCAAATGGCACTTACACACAGCAAGGACTTGCGCATTGCGCACCTGCAGCACGGCCAGGCAATGCATCAACTGGCAGCTGCCCGTTCGGTGAGGCTACCTGCCTTTTCGGCCACAGGCACGGTCATTTATCAAAACAAAGATTTTGAACTCGAAATGATTTTGCCCACCCAGGTACCCAACCCGGTTACAGGCCAGCTTGAGCCCAACATTATGATTAACCCAATGACCGGGCAGCCTGTAATAGGCCTCGATGGCAACCCGGTATTTAATATGTATGCATGGCTTCCTCTCGAAATAAGCCTCAGTGGGGCTTACCTAGCCGGCTTGGCCTTAGAGCAGCCCATTTTTACCGGAGGAAAAATTAGCGCGGGAAACAAAATGGCTGACATTGGTCTGGATATGGCTTCGGAGAACATAAACCTGCAACGAACCAACACAATTGCTGCTGCAGACCATGCCTACTGGACTTTTGTATCCTTACACCAAAAAGTGCGCCTGGCCCAACAGGCTCTAGCCCTTCTCGAAGAGTTGGTACAATTAGCCAAAAACAGCGCCGAAGCAGGCATGAGCACCCGAAATGATTTACTTAAAGCCAGGGTTGAACACAACAACGCCCGCCTCAATCTGCAGAAAGCCCGTAACGGCCTTGAACTAAGCCGCATGAACCTTTGTCGCATTACAGGATTAGACTTTGCCACACAGCTTATTGCAACCGACACAATTATTGAAACAACCCAGCCCCAGCCAATTTCGCCTGCATTGATAACCCCCCGGCTGAGGCCCGAGTACAGGCTGCTCGATAAAAACATACAGCTAAGCGAGCAAAGCATACGCATTACCCGGGCCGACTTTCTTCCAACGGCTGGACTGCAGGCCGGTTACACCCATATTGGTGGAGTAAAATTCAGCGGAACAGAATTTTCAAACACCAGCCTCAATGTGGTTGCATCGGTAAAAATTCCACTTTTTCATTGGGGCCAGGGCATGAGAAAAATTAGTGCCGCACGCATTGACCTAGAAAAAAAACAAGTGGAAATGGAGAAAAACCTGCAACTTATGCAACTTGAAGCTGAGCAGGCCAACCTGAACAGAATGCTTGCCTGGGAAAAAATTCAAATAAGCAGCGATGCCCTGTACCATGCCGAGGAAAATTTGCGGATAAGCCGAAACAACTACGAACTCGGAATGGAAACCATAACCAGCCTGCTACTGGCGCAAACGCAATGGCAGCAGGCCAGCAGCGAGCTTATTGATGCCATGGCCGATTTCAGGATAAAAGAAACCGAATGGCTGAAAACAATAGGAAAACTGGGCCGGTGATCACAAAAGATGCTTTTGAAGTTGCCAAAGGTAAATTGGTTTATATTTGAAAAGTCCAAAGCCTTGAAATCAATGAAAAGCGCTAAGCTTACCTTTTTAAGCCGGTTGTCTGATTATACCCTTGAAAGTTTTTTTCTTAGGCTGGTATTGGTAAGCGCAACTGCAGTGCTTTTCCTCTTCATGGCCCAAAAAGTAACCGGCGATGCAAGCCTTCAGGTTACCCTTATGGAATACATTCGCACAATTCTGATATTTAACATAATAAGTGAAGGCAATGTTTTTTTTGATCACCTGGCCGAACGCTTCCTGCCAATTCCCGAAAAGATTAGCCTCCGACTGTTGTTGCATATAGTTATCAGTTTTGTACTCGGAATCTTGGTACTGGCACTTTTTATCCTTGCCGGACTGGAGCCACTATTCTTTTTATACCCGGTAATGCAACTCATGATCCTTTTCGGGCTTATTTTTATATTTATCCTTATTCTGGTTTCGGTAACCATGCGCATAATTGAGAAATGGGCGCACTCAATAAAGCAACTCGAAGAGCTTAAAACCCTTAAGCTGGCAAGCGATTATCAGGGGTTGCAGGCACAGCTTAATCCCCACTATTTGTTCAACAATCTGAGTGTACTCAAATCAATGATTACATACGAGCCTGAGGCAGCCATTCAATTTACCCAAAATTTTACTGATGTTTACCGATATGTGCTCGAAAGCAAAGACAAAATAACTGTTAAACTTATTGATGAACTGGCGTTTATACAGGCATATACCGCACTTCACATGGAAAGAATGGGAGCAGCACTCGAAATTCATTCAAAAATTGAAGTCGAAGCATTAAACAGGGAAATACCCCCTTTAGCCTTGCAGGTGTTGGTCGAGAACGCCCTGAAACATAACATAGCCCTGAAAAATGCACCCCTTACAATCAAAATCAATGCAGGAGCAGACAGCCTTTCGGTCAAAAACAACTTGCAACCAAAAGATTCAGATTTTTCTGAAAAAACCGGGCTGAAGAACCTGCAGCAGCGTTATGCTTTGCTTTCCACAAAGCAGGTAATAATTAGACACGAGGAGTCATTTTTTGAAGTAGAAATTCCGCTGTTATGAGCCATAAAATTAATATAACATTGGTGGAAGATGAAGCCCATAATATGAGGCTGCTTCAGGGAATGATTAAAAAACTTCGGCCCCAATGGGAGGTTGCAGGCACTTTTGAGAGTGTAAAGGGAACGGTTGAATGGTTTTTAAAAAACCCTCAACCCGACCTTGTGTTTCTCGATATACAACTGGCCGATGGACTGTGTTTCTCCATTTTCGATCAGGTGGATGTAAGCAGCCTGGTAATTTTCACCACCGCATACGACAATTATGCCATCAGGGCATTTAAGGTAAACAGCATAGACTACCTGCTCAAACCATTTAAAGAAAGCGAGCTCGAAGCAGCCATATTAAAATTCGAGAACTATTTGAAAAAGGCGCCCAAAGAACCCGTTGCTGAAAATTACCATGAACTTATCGAAGCAATTAAAACTGGCACAAAAAAATATCGCAGGCGTTTTTTGGTTTCGAAGGGCAGCGGATATGTAAAAATTAATGTAACCGACATAGCTTGTTTTTACCACGAAAACCGCATTACAAGGGCATTCACGTTTGACCGTCAGGAACACGTGATAGATTTTGCCCTCGAAACACTGGAGGAACAACTCGACCCTGAGGAGTTTTTCAGGGCAAACAGGCGGTTAATTGTCAATATTCACTCCGTAGAGAGGATCGAAAACCATTTTGGTGGCAGATTAAAAATACGCCTTAATCTGCCCGTTGAAGCCGATATGATGGTAAGCCGCCTGAAAACTGCTGCTCTCAGGCGGTGGGTCGGGCAGTAATTCTGCGCCATTTATTCTCAGTTTAATTCAAATAATTAGCCGGCTATTTGCCGTAAATTACTGTTCCGGCATCGGAGTTTTCGAGCTGGGTGGCTTCGGTAATAATGGCTTCCTTTCCGCCATTTTCAACAAATTCGATGCAAGCCCTTACCTTTGGTGCCATGCTGCCTTCGGTAAACTGCCCTTTGGCCAGGTGTTCTTTAATTTCAGGTATTGAAACCCGCCCAAGTTTACGCTCGCCGGGTTTGTGAAAATTAATGAAAACATTGGGCACATCGGTAAGAATACAAAACTCGTCGGCCTTTATTTTGTTGGCCAGCAAGGCAGAAGCCAGATCCTTGTCAATTACAGCATCAATGCCAATCATCTTCCCTTTTTCATCGGTGTAGGCAGGAATGCCACCACCACCAACAGTAATTACAATGGAACCGGTTCGGGCCAGCTTTTCAACCGCTTCCCAGTTTGGAATTGCAATGGGTCTGGGCGAAGCCACTACCCTTCTCCAGCCACGCTTGCGCGGATCTTCTTGAAATACCCAGCCAGGGTGTTCTTTTTTTAGTTCAGCCATTTCTTCCAAGGTATAAAAAGGACCAACCGGCTTGGTCGGATTCTGAAAAGCCGGATCGTTTTTGTCGACCATAACCTGGGTGATAAGCGATACAATATTGCGCTTAATTCCATGTTCGGCAAGCACATTGCGCAATTGTTGCTCTATCATAAATCCAATGGATCCCTGGGTTTCGGCCACACAGAAATCAATAGGCTGCTTGGGCAATCCATAAATACGGAAGCCGGCTTCGTGCTGCAAAAGCACGTTTCCTACCTGAGGTCCGTTTCCATGAGCAATAACCAGGTCGTGGCCCTCTTTGAGCAAACCAACAAGGTGCTGACAGGTCTCGTAAACATTCTGCTCCTGCTCGTCGATGGTGCCAACTTGGTCCCTGCGCAGCAATGCATTACCTCCAAAAGCAATAACTCTAAGTTTTTTCATAATTTATTAAGTATTTATTGTTGAATGATTTATCAGAAAAAAACAAAACCGGAAACCTTTTTGGGGCGCCGGTTCATTATAAAAGTGAAAATAGAAGCTTATTGATAAACCTGTTCGCGTTTCACTCTGATTTGTAATAATGACCTCGTAGCAGCGGCCCCAAAGCATTTGCCCTAATTGGGAATTCCAGCAAGAACCTGAAAGAAGATCAAAAACAAATCAGAAAACAAAAACATTTTGCTAAATGGTTTTAAATTAAGCATTTACAATAACCAATGCAAAGCTATAAAATTTCCTGAATTTCATAAGCCAAATTATTTAAAAAACTGGCATAAAAAAAGGGCCACAGACGCGACCCTAAAAAAGATTCGATTACTATTGTTTGATATTACTTTTGTCCAAGCCAGGCGGTGTACATCCAGACAAGCTTTTCCTGTTCGCGGATGTAATCGCTCGCCATGGCGTTGGTACCTTCGTCATCGTATTTGGCCGAAAGGTCAAGTATTACTCGCTGCTTTTCAAGCAATACACTAAATGCATCAACAATTGATTCCATACATACCTGGGCCTCAACGGCATTCTGAACAACCTTTACTTTCGACAATTTCAGGTAATCTTCAAAAGTATGCAGCGGGGTTCCGCTCAAGGTAAGGATACGCTCGGCAATCTCGTCAATTTTAACCTGGAGGTCTGTATATAGTTCTTCGAACTTCACGTGAAGCTCAAAGAACTTTTCGCCTTTAATATTCCAGTGAAAACCGCGGGTATTTTGATAAAAAACCTGGTAGTTGGCCAAAAGGTCGTTGAGTTTTTCAATCAGTTTCGCGCTCTGTTCCTTGTCAAGTCCGATTTTATTTATTTTACTCATTTCAATAATAATTTTAAAGGTTAGTATATTTATTTATTTCTGTTCATCAAATTCACCGGTTAGGTGCAGCTTGATTTCAACAGGCTTGAAGCCTTTGATCTTTTTTTTCTCAAAATAATCCATGAGTATTTTGTCCAGCTCCGGGTCAAAATAATCCTCTACCCTTGTGGTGCCAAGGCCATACAGATGATGGTGTGGTTCGGCTATTACATCGTAGCGCATCACGTCGGCATCGGTGGAAATGCGCTGTGCAATGCCCTTGCTTACAAAAACATCGAGCGTATTGTAAACTGTTGTTTGCGAAAGGCCCGGAATGTTTTGCGCAACTTCACGGAAAATTTCTTCTGCGGTGGGGTGATGGTGAAACTTCATCAATGCCTGCATTACGGCAATACGCTGCGGGGTAACCTTTAGGCCACTTTGCGTCAGCTTTCCGGCTATTTCCTGGATGTTGTGCATGGTTTAATTTTATACAAAGTTACAATTATTTTTAATTTGTAACAATTACATTTTAATAATTTTTGTTAAAAAGATTTAATTTCTCCTAAAAAAATTAAATACTTCGCAATGTTTTCCCAATTTTAATTGCATTGTAAGGGCAATGGGTTTCGCTGGGCTTAACCCAGCACTATTAGGCTCAGGGGCTTAGCCCTGATGGGAAAAACTTTTTTTGCACATATTGCGATTGAGTCTTAAAATGAATTTAGTCTGACTTTAGGATACAAACTCAATTCCGCATTTTTGCATCCCATCTTCTGTTACTTCAAGCTAGCCTCCTTGGGCTGATTATATCATATTCAGTTTTCATCTATAAAACTTCGGCCTGAAGCTCAAACTTCAATCTCCCGTGCATAGCGGGTGGCAATAACACTCACGGCCAATATCTGGAAAGCGTGAAAGATCATGAGAGGCAAGAGCATGATACCGGCGGTGGCCATGTTTCCAAACAACACGTTCGAGAACACCGTGCCATGCACCAACGACTTTTTGGATCCGCAAAAAACGGCCGTGATGCGGTCTTCGCGGTTAAAGCCAATCCAGGTGGAAATGAAAAAAATCATTCCGTAAACCACAAAAAAAAGAATGATGACCAGTGCGGTGAGCAGGCACAGATCGTACCAGCCAATCCCTTCAAACAAACCCGCATAAAACGATTCGGCAAAACTTTTATACACGATGAGCAAAATTACGCTCTTGTCGAACATGGCAAGCTGCCGCGAATACTTTGTGGCAAAGGCATGCCAGCGCGGCTGCAGCAACAATCCAAGCGCCACTGGCAATATGATTTCCAACAAAAGCCTTAGATAAATTTGAGAAAAGTCAAAGTCGGCCTCCTGCGCCTGCATAAAAAGCCCCATCCATATCGGGGTAATGGCAATGCCGATAATACCAGAAAGGCTGGCATTAAAAATGGCCGCCGGCACATTACCTTTGGCCAGCGACACCATTACAACTGAACTCGAAACGGTTGAAGGCAATGCCGCCAGAAAAAATACCGCCAGCCAAAGCGTGTGCTGATAATCATTCTGCAAAAGCGGAAAAAACAGCATGACAATAATCGGAAACAGCAGAAAGGTAGATAGCTGAACCAACAGATGGAGTCTGAAATTACGCAGGCCGATGCGTATTTTTTCGCGACTGAGCTTCAGGCCATAAAAAAAGAATATTAAAGAAATACCAATGCTGCCAATGGTTTTCATTGGGATAACACTGTCGGGCGAGCCCGGGCCGGGAAACAGCCAGGCCAAAAGCATGACCAGGAAAAGCGCAAAAACAAACTTGTAGTCTTTCATAAACGAGTAAAGCGGCCGACAATGAAAACAACAAATTTAGTTTACTTCCTGTACTATTCGGTAAAAATGTAGATTTCTGCCAGTGATTTCACCGAGCGGTCGGCGTAAAAGTCTATAGGATGAAAAATGCGGTAACGGCCGCCATCAAGTCCATCTTCAGTAACTACAAGCATTGAAGCAGCCTGATCCACCCTGTTGAAAAGCTCGGAAAAACTGAAAATGGCGCGATAACCATCGATTCCGGCAAAGCATACCAACCCATTTCGCAATAAATCCGGATCAAGGTGATTAATATGTTTCGAAAAAACATTAATTAATGAAATACCATTAAAAACATGATTCGGGTGATGACCCATTCCTATGCCGTAAAAAATAGAGCGATAGGTCAGGTTGTTCATTTCGTGTGTATATTCATTTACATTAAATATAAGGCTATCCATCAGGCTAATTCTCAATTCGTGCGAATACATGGGACTGAGATCGCGGTTAACTGCATAATTTTTCCTGTCGAACGATTTTACGGTAATTTTTACCGGATTGATTAACTGCCGGGTTGCAAAAAGGTCAGAACCCACCACAAGTTTCCATTGACTATCCACAGGGTATTCAACTTCTTTTTTGTATGGCTTTACAGGGGCCGCTTCAGTTGCAATAAGAATTTGATGCGGGTTTGATGTAAAAAAAATTTCGCCCCAACTTATTGTAACCGACTCTCCTTTATCGTTTTCTACTATTACATATAAATCGATGGCCGGACGAAACTCACCGCTGTTTTTTTTCTGATGATTAAACGGATGCAGCAAGTCAAACAATGAATAGCCTTTATAACGGTAAGCCCCGATAAATTCAGGTAGTCTATCGGGTGTCAGTTTTGCTTCGCGAATGAATACCTCTCGCTTGTAAAAATTTTTGAGATTGACAATTCCCGGTTTGGCAACTTCGCCTGCCACCTCAAGGGTGCCTGAAGGCATTGCGGTTAGGTCGGTTTGATGAAAAAGACTATTGCCATTAGGATTAAATGGCAATGAGGCACCAGTAAGTACATCGGGCAAAATACCTTTGCAGCCATACAGCAACACAGAAAAAGAAAATATCAAGGCGAGAATTACTTTTGTACTTAATCGCATAAAGTTTTAATTAAATTCCGATATGAAAAAAATGCATGTCGGGAACAAAATTAATTTTATTTGGTATGAATGGCTCTATTTTTAATTAACATTGTACTATAAACCTTTTGCCATGGCAAAAAATTACCAGAAACTTAAGCTTAATTACAAAATTTGGGTTGAAACCGATGCCCATGTTAGTATTTTTGGCGAAGGTAAATGGAAGCTTCTGAAGGCCATTAAGGAAACCGGCTCTTTGAGAGCTGCTGTTGAAAACCAAGGCCTTAGTTACAGGCAAACCTGGTCTAAACTTAAAAATATTGAAGAAAAATTGGGTTTCCCAATTATTGAAAAGACCCGCGGAGGTGCCCAGGGAGGTCAGACAAAACTTACGACCCAGGGAGAAAAAATCGTTGATTTTTTCGACAAGGTATATAATGAATTTGAACCATCGGTAAAAAAAATATTTCAACAGTTGATTGATGAGCTAAACTCCATACACGAACCGGAATAATTTTTTACTTACCGTTATGCCTATTTTTCATATCGCTATCTTTGCCAGCAATTTTGTTATGTAATTATTTATTATAAAACACCATTGTCCGATGAAAATGACGGGATTTCTCGCTTCGCTCGAAATGACAGGGCTTTCAGGGGTTTTGGAGAAGGTAGGTGGTGGGCGGCAGCTTTGCCTCCGCCCAACACCTATTCAAATAACTAACTATCTTTCATTACGAACGTAGTAACGAATCTCAACCACTTAATTCTTCCTTTGTTAGAATTTATCGGACAATAGTGATTATAAAATAAAACCATATTTTACAATGAAATTAGGATTATTAATTATTCTTTTGTGTTTTGGAGTTCAATCGCTTCAAGCCCAGGTAATTTTCAGGGGCGTAGTAAAGGACTCAAAAGGCGAGTTGCTCCCAGGTGCCACCATAGTTGTAGCTGGCAGCCAACAGGGGGTGGTTAGTGCCTACGATGGCTCTTTTGAACTTGGTTTTGCACAACCAGGAAGATATCAGATTGAGGTGAGGTTTGTAGGCTTTGAGTCAATATATCTTGAAGTTGAGGCGGGCGGTCAAACCGCACCGGCTGAAATAGTTTTATCGCCTGTAAGGAGTCTGATTTCGGAGGTAGTGGTTACCGGAACGCGAACCAGCAGAGGTTTGTTTGAGGTGCCTGTAAGGCTTGAGGTTGTAAACCGTAGCCGCGTTGAAGCCACTCCGGCGCTTTCGGCCGACGACTTTCTGAAGAGCCTTCCCGGCCTAAATGTAAGCCGTGGAGCGGCATTCTTATCGTCGGCCACGGTAACCATGCGAGGTATGAGCAATGAGCAGGGCCGGGTTTTGGTTATGCAGGATGGGGTTCCGCTCAATAAAACCGATGGGGGGTCGGTCAACTGGAACGCCTTGGATGCCCTGGGCATCGAAAAGGTGGAAGTGCTCAAAGGCCCAGGCTCATCAATACATGGTGGCAATGCAATGGGTGGGGTAATTAATTTCATCAGTTCAGTGCCCACACGTCGGCTCGAGAGCCAGTTGAGGCAATCATACGGTACTTTCGGCACCAGCCGCACCAACCTCGACATTTCGGGGCGAAGCGGTAAATTATTCTGGCGTACCGGCGCCTTTTACCGCAACAGCGATGGATACGTAACCACGCCTGTTGATGAAATAAACCAATATACCATTGCATCTTTTCTGGATGAATACAGAGCCTCGGGGCGGATAGGCTACCTATTTTCAGACCAGCACCTTATCAGCGGGGGGGTATCCTATTACAATGGGCAGCGAGGTACCGGAAGCCGTTTCGAGGGTTTTGATCTGGCTTCCCCGGAAGGGGCTTATAACAATTTCGCAAACTTCAACGGCAATGTTAATTATTCAGGCAATTTTTCTGACCTGGTAAGTTTGAATATTATTGCATACGGCCAACGCGAAAATTATCAAATTATTAGGGAAAGCCTTCGCGGAACCCAACTTACGCGCTTTGATGTGGAGTCGATTCGAAGTGACTTTGGTTTATTCAGCAGTATTAATATCAAAACCTTTAAAAACCACTCCCTGCTAGGCGGAATTGATTTTAGGCATGGGGGAGTTGATGGGGCTGACCGTTACGTTACCTCAACCGATCAGGTTCTTAACCTTGGGAAAATGAACCAATTGGGCATATTTCTGCAAGATGAATTCAACCCGGGTGGGGGTCCATGGAGAATCCTGGCAGGCTTGCGCTTCGACTTTTCAGGATTTTATGATGGTGCGTTTAGGGTTATTAATCCAACCAGCGCGACTTCTTTTCTTCAAAATTTTGCTGGAGAACTTGGAGATGCCTCATGGAGTGCTTTTAGCCCGAGGTTGTCTGTTCAATACTACAATCCTCAATTTTTTAGGGTTTACACAGGATACAGCCGCGGGTTCAGAGCACCCGTGCTCGACGATTTATGCAGAACAGGACGAATTTCGGGAGGCATGAAATTAGCTAACCCGTTTCTGAAACCTGAATACCTGGACAATTTCGAATTGGGCGCTGACTTTTTCCCTTTCAGCGGATTGGTTTTTACAACCAGCGGGTTTTATTCAATCGGAACCGACTATCATGCATTTATTTCGACTGGCGACTCGCTGCGATTGGGTGGCCGCATGCAGCCAATTCGCAGAAAAGACAACATCGGAAAAGTTAATATTATGGGCACAGAAATAGCTGCCAATTACCAGCTTAGCAGAAACATTACAATGAATGCAGCATGGTCTTATACGCATACCGAAATTGTCGAATTCAGGTTGCTAAACCCCAATATTGACCTGAACCTTGCAGGAAAAGAGCTGGTGTTTCAACCAATAAACCTGTTGAATGTTGGTCTAATTTGGCAAACAAAGTGGTTTAACCTATTGGCAACCTACAACTACAAAGATGCTCAATGGCTCAACGATGCAAACACAGAAAAAATCGAGTCATTTTCAACTGTTGACTTGCAGGTGAACGGAAGAATATTCCGCGGAATAATGGCAGCAATTATGGTACATAACCTGCTCGATTCAGATTATATCGATTCGAGAAATGTTATAGCGCCCGGAAGAATGATAACTGCAGAGCTAAGATTTAATTTCTGATTACCAATTCTTTGGTTTTTAACCGCTCAACTGACTGCCGGCGAGATCCTTACTCCCGGTGGTCGTTGGGTTTTAAACAAATTTTTTACCTTTAAAAAACAAAATTACCCATTATGAAACGAGCAATCTATCTTTTTGCGGGTTTGTTGTTATTGATATTCAACTCGTGCAACCGTACCCCACGTGAAGCTTCAAATCCTGACGGGCTATCGGGTACACTGCACATTATCCACGCTGGCAGCCTCACTTACCCTGTGCATCGCATTAGCGAAGCTTTCGGGGCTGAGCACCCCAATGTGCGCATACTTACCGAGGCCTGGGGAAGCAAAGCTGGGGCACGACGTGTTATGGAGATTGAAACCCCATGCGACCTTTACCTTTCGGCCGACTATATGGTTATTGAAAATATGCTGATACCTGACCATGCAAGCTGGAACATTAAATTTGCTGCCAATGAAATGGCCATAGTTTATACAGCGAAGTCGCGCTATGCAAGCGAGATAAACCAGCAAAACTGGTACGAGATTTTGCTCAGACCCGATGTGCAGATTGGCCGTAGCAACCCAGACCACGACCCTTGCGGAGTAAGGGCTGTATTTACGGCCAAACTCGCCGGTATTTATTATAATGATGAAACACTGCCAAACAGACTGCTTGACAAAGACCGGCGAAATATACGCCCAAAAGAAACCGACCTGATAGCCTTGCTCGAGAGTGGGCACATCGATTACATATTTCTATACCGAAGCGTGGCACAGCAGCACAATTTGCCGTACTTGCGCCTTCCGGCAAAGTTAAGCCTTGGCGACCCCGAACTGGAAGAATGGTATGGCCAGGTAAGTACAGTTACCCTTGGTGCAACACCAGGAAGCACCATTACCGAAACAGGCCAATCAATGGTTTATGGCCTTACAATACCCCATAAAGCCCGCAACATTGAGCTTGCCGAAGCCTTTGCAGCCTTTTTGCTCGATAGTGAGAAAGGGTTGAAAATTCTTGAAGAACTCGGACAACCAGGAGTGGTGCCCGCTCCTACCCCTTATTACAACATCTTGCCCGAGAGTTTAAAACGCTTTGCCATACCCATAAAGTAATCAAAGCTAAATTTTTAATGCAGGTTTATTACTTTGGAATGACAGAATCTTTGGGAACTGAGTAATGCCAGGCAATCAGTCTCAAAAAATTGCCTTAAACCTTGTAATGCCCTGCAATAATTTTGAAAAACATTTTTTGTGGAAGGACTTTACTAAGACAAACGGCAAGTTTTTGGTCGAATGAGGCAACTATGTATCGGTAACGGGGATTTTTGGCCGAAACAATTGCAGCAACTTTTTTTGCAATCACTTCGGGGTTTAGCCCATTGGTTTCATCTTTTTCAATGATCTCAAGGGCCTGCCTGAATCGATGGCTGTAGGGGCTGTTGGTTGCAGCCTTTACAAGTTGCCGGTTGTCGGTAAAACCAGTTTTGAAGTCGCCGGGGTTTACCATTACTACTTTTATTCCATAGGGTTTTAGCTCATATTGCAAAGCCTGCATATAACCATCAACGGCAAACTTGCTTGCCGAATAGAAGCCTTGAAAAGGGATGCCCATAATGCCGGCAATGGAGCCAATTGAAATTATTGTGCCATTGCCCTGTTTTCGCATATAAGGGAGCACAGCCTGGCAGCAGCGGTGAACCCCAAGGAAGTTGGTATTGAGTTCGAGCATTGCCTCCCCTTCAGAGTAATCTTCAATGGCCCCTGCAAGGCCAAACCCTGCATTGTTTACAAGCACATCGATACGGCCCTCGCGGTCAAAAATTTTACCCACGGCATTTTCTACTTCTTCGGGTTTATTTACATTGGCAACCAAAACCCCAACTCCATCAATAGCTGTTTGATCGCTGCGGCTGGTTCCATAAACAATATGCCCCCTACTGGCCAGAAGCCGAGCAATTGCCCGGCCAAAGCCCGAAGAAACGCCAGTAATGAGCACAACCTTTTCCATTTTTAAATAATCCCTAGGTTTTTGGCGGCTTTGCCAATGGTTTCCATTGCAAAATCTAACTGTTGGTGGGTATGGGTTGCCATAATAGAAAACCGGATAAGGGTATCTTCCTTTTTGACGGCCGGAGAAAGAACCGGGTTTACAAAAATTCCGGAGTCGAGCAGTTTTTGTGTAAGCATGAGGGTTTTGAAATCGTCGCGCACATAAAGCGGAATTATAGGCGTTTCAGATTTGCCGGTGTCGAAACCCAATTCTTTAAAGCCATTTAAGGCCTTGTTGGTAAGCTCCCAGAGTTTTTTGATTCGTTCAGGTTCGCGTTTTATTAATTTAATTGCAGCAAGGGCGCTTGCTGCGGAGGCAGGAGTAATGCTGGCGCTAAAAATCAGCGATCGCGAGTGATGTTTCAAAAAGTTGATGGTTTCCTTGTCGGAAGCAATAAAACCCCCGATTGAAGCCAGCGACTTTGAAAATGTACCCATAATCAGGTCAACCTGATCGGTCAGGCCGAAATGCGAGGCTGTACCAGAGCCGTTTTGGCCTATTACGCCAAGCGCGTGGGCATCGTCAACCATAATAGAGGCATTGTATTGCCTGGCAAGCCTTACCACTTCAGGAAGATTTACTATATCGCCTTCCATTGAAAAAATACCATCGACCACAATTAGCTTTGCCTTAGCCCCATCGCATTTTTTAAGCTTGTTTTCGAGAGACTCCATATTATTGTGACGAAACTTCTGGATCTTCGAAAAGCTTAGTCGGCTTCCTTCTATTATTGAAGCATGGTCGGCTTCGTCAAGCAAAATGGTATCGGCCCTGCCTGTAAGTGTTGATACTACCCCAAGGTTTACCTGAAAACCAGTGCTGTAAACCAGTGCAGCTTCCATACCTACAAATTCAGCCAGTTTTGCTTCCAGTTCAATGTGTATATCGAGGGTGCCGTTCAAAAAGCGCGATCCGGCGCAACCAGTACCGTAGCGGTCAATGGCTTGTTTGGAAGCTTCTTTAATTTCAGGATGATTGGTTAGACCCAAATAACTGTTTGAGCCAAACATTAAAACCTTTTTTCCATTTACCAAAACTTCTGTGTCCTGGTCTGATTCAATTACCCTGAAATATGGATAAACGCCCATTTCCATTGCCCTCTGAGGGGCATCATACTTCGAAAACCTTTGTTGCAATAACTTCATAGGCCCGGGTTTTTAGTAAATTTTGCTGTAAATCGGGCTTCAAAAATAGATGATTTTTTAACATAAACCATTGCTTTTAATTCTCACCGGCATTTTGAAACCAGGCAAAAAACGATAACAGCTCTGTTTCTATTTTTT
>CAYGDW010000027.1:0-31295 GCA_964348755.1 uncultured Bacteroidales bacterium
GCATCAGATTGTGGTTCTGAGGGTCGTGGGTTCGAGTCCCATCTTCCACCCAAAAGCCTGGCAGCAGTGCCGGGCTTTTTTTGTAAAATATCCCTGGCAAAGCTATCTAAATAGGCATCATAAAGTTGCATGTTTTCAGGAGGTGTCAGTGGTGTTTTTCCATAAAACAATCATGATATTTCATTGCTGTTTAACCTTACCTTAAAACAAGTTGCAATATAGTTTAAACAAAAAAATCCTTACTTTTATCCTTTGCACCAAAGTAATAAAGCAGTATTATGGCCGAGAAAGCAGATATTAGCGGGAAGGTTATTTTTGAGTTTCACATTGCAGAAAAAATCCGTCGTGAACTCGAGATTGAAGATTATTTATTTGCCACCGATGGCAGGGTAATATTTGCCGATTTTCAATCGGTAAGGCAATTGGTTTTCAGGCTCAACCAAGGCAGGCCTTCTCAGCAGCACATCTATGCCGGTGAGCTAAATGCTGCCGGCCTGCTCGATGAGGTTTACCACCTTTTGCTTCGCCAATACGAGAAAACTAACAATCCAGAAGTGTTTCGCAAAGCCGAAGCCATGCTTTATGGCAGCATGGGAGGTGAAAAGATGCGGCGCATGCTCCTGGATTTTACCTTGCAGTTTCCCCCTTTGGAGGTTTACCGCCAAAGGATTTCGGCAACAGGCTGGCTGAGCGGTTTAAGCCAGGGGCGTTCAAACTTTATTATAAGCATTGAGGAATTGCTTTTGCTTTTGCTGGCAAATCTAAACCCAGCCACCAAAAAGTTTCGCGACCTGTTTGACCGCAACTATCTTGAAAATCAAAAGGCAATAGATGAATTTCTGATACTGCTCGAGGGTTTTTTTGCCAATGAACCGCCTTTCGGCCCTGACAACATGGATTTAATTTCTCTTTTAAAGGCCCCTTTTTTAATGGCTCCTTACGATTTGAATGCCCAGCTCGATTTTGTTATGAGCCATTGGAAGGACATACTTCCTCAGGAAGTTTTCGTCAGAATACTAAAAGGAAAAGACCTGATGAAGGAAGACATTCGGCTTGAAGGCGGTGGAGGCAGTATGCCCACATTTGTGCCTAAATACAAAGGCGGTTCGGGCGAAGGAGCTTTTATGGGAAAATCGGGCTATGATTATACGCACGATGCTGAAAGAGATTACCAGGAGCACGAAGCCTTTACCCAAGACACGCATTGGATGCCTCGAGTAGTGCTTATTGCAAAAAATGCCTGGGTGTGGCTCGATCAACTTTCGAAAAAATATCAGCGCGAGATTCGCCTGCTCAATCAGATTCCCGATGAGGAACTCGATCAACTGGCCAGATGGAACTTCACGGGGCTTTGGCTAATTGGTATTTGGGAGCGCAGCAATGCATCGCGCCAGATAAAGCACATTATGGGTTTTACCGATGCAGTGTCTTCGGCTTATTCGCTTTATGATTATCAGATTGCTTACGACCTGGGCGGGGAAGCCGCCTACCAAAACCTGAACCAAAGGGCAAAGGCGCGTGGTATTAGGCTGGCCAGTGATATGGTGCCAAACCACACCGGAATATACTCAAAGTGGGTGATAGAAAACCCCGATTTTTTCATTCAGTCGCCCATATCGCCTTTCCCTGCCTATCGGTTCACAGGCAAAAATCTTTCGGAACACCCAGATATTGAGATACGAATTGAAGACGGCTATTTTTCAAAAACCGATGCTGCCGTGGTGTTTCAGCGTGTTGACCGCCGCACGGGCGATGTACGATACATTTACCATGGAAACGACGGCACCAACATGCCCTGGAACGATACAGCCCAGCTCGACATGATAAAACAAGAAGTGCGCGAAGCTGTTATTCAGATGATTTTTGAAGTGGCAAAACGCTTCTCTATCATTCGGTTCGATGCGGCTATGACACTGGCTAAGAAGCACTTTGCCAGGCTTTGGTATCCCAGGCCAGGCACCGGTGGCGATATACCTTCACGGGCCGACTATGCCATGTCCCAGGCACGCTTCGATACTCTTTTCCCTGTTGAATTTTGGCGCGAAGTGGTTGACCGCATGAATCAAACCATGCCCGAAACACTTTTGCTTGCCGAAGCATTCTGGTTTATGGAAGGGTACTTTGTGCGTACCCTGGGTATGCACCGGGTTTATAACTCAGCATTTATGCACATGCTCAAAAATGAAGAGAATGAAAAATACCGCGACCTGATTACAAATACCCTTGAGTTTGAACCCGAGATACTAAAAAGGTATGTAAACTTTATGAGCAACCCCGATGAGGAAACAGCCATAAGGCAGTTTGGCACTGGCGACAAATACTTCGGGGTTTGCGTGTTGATGTGCACACTGCCTGGATTGCCAATGTTGGCCCACGGCCAAATTGAAGGATATACCGAAAAATACGGCATGGAATACCAGCGTGCATATTACAACGAACAACCCCAGCAGTGGCTGGTCGATAAGCATCAGAAAGAAATTTTCCCGCTTTTGCGCAAAAGGAATTTGTTTAGCGAGGTTGAGCATTTCAATATATTTGATTACATTGACGATGCCGGCCACATTAACGAAAATGTAATAGCCTATACCAACCGCAATAATGGCGAGCGGGTAATGGTGTTTTTTAACAACAAATACGCAATGGCCTCAGGCCGGATAAAATGGTCGGCCCCAAAACTTCTGAAGGAAGGACACGAGGGACAGACCCAGGTAGTAAACCTTGGCCAGGCACTGGCCTTAAATTCAGACCACCGGATTTACTATGTAATGCGCGAGCATGTTTCAGGGCTTGAATACCTCAGAAGTAGCCACGATATTTATGAGCAAGGTATTCATTGGAGTTTGCAAGGGTTTGAATACAGAGTGTTCTGGCATTTCAGAGAGGTGTTTGATGAATCGGGAATATACCAAAGGTTGCATTACAGCCTGGCAGGGCAGGGGGTAGCAAGCGTAGAGCAAGTGTTAAAGGAACTTATACTCGAAAGGGTTTATGCTTCCTTTGAGCCTCTTTTTAATGCCGAAGTAATTGACCCATTGGCCGAATCGTTGCTTGAGCCAGCAATACCCCTTCAGGAAGACCCTTCGCTTGAGCTGCTGGTAAACCGGTATGATGCTTTTGCTCAGCAAGTGTGCTCACACTACAACCTGCCCGCCGCACCCCAGCTTGCTACAAAAGAGTTTTTTGATTGTTTGCAGGCGGTTAAAATGGCCTACAGGTTTGTAAAAAATCATGAAGCGGCCTTGGTTCAGCATAAGCAACTTACTAAACAACCTTCAGCAGAAAATATGCCTTTACCCGGGGTTACCTCCGGAATAAGGGAAACTGCAATGCTATTGATTGCTTTTTATGCAAAAAATGCGCTGAAAAAACTCACCATTACCAATGATCAGGAACAAGCCTTGCTAAACGACCTTATGCTCCGATGGCCATTGCAAAGGGTTCTCAGAAGCACCGGAAGGAGTTTTGAAGAAATTGAACGCGATATAGACCTTCTTGATATTTTACTTCAAAGGGGCGGGCAGGCTTACGACCTGCACGAAGCACTCATTGCAGGCGAATTGTCGCAGGGTAAAAAAGGTGTGGTACATGCAGTTTTTGAGCAAAAAAAACATATAATTGGCCAAATGCTTGAAGATAACAAGGTGAAACGGTTTATTGGAGCAAACCTATACAACGAAACTTGGTTTTACAGTAAAGAGAGCTTCGAAGAGCTTAATTCATGGTTGTTTGCCACCGCCATTTTTGGGTACTTTTCTGAAGAAGGCAAAAAAACCGTTAAGCTTTCGCCCGACGATAAAGCCCTGCTGATAATTAATGACCTGAACCTAATTCTGTATTTGTTAGAATGCTCCGAACAATCGGGGTACAAGCTTAACAAACTGAAAAACAGCTTGTAATCAAATACGAATTTAAAATTATCTGGGCTAAATACTTTTGTAGTAAGTGCAGGCAAAATATGCCTGCACTTTTTTTATTGCGGCAAACGAATAAAAAATATCGAAAAAACAGGTGGATTCTACCCCGAATTAACTATCTGCATTTCAGTATTCTACTGATTGTTCAGCAATATGAATTGTATAGTTTTAATGCCTATAAATATATTGGTTAAAATCAGGGTTTTATGCCTTATTTTACCTTTATTCTTTGACCAAACAATGTATAAATAAATTGTAATGGAAAAAGCAAATTGTTCAAGCAGGCTCTTACTGCCAATAATCTTTTCCTTTGCTTTTTGCAGGGTGTTTTCATCAGATCCGGTTTTTTACCCTCGCCAGACTGTAGTAAACACAATTATTAATGCTGATCCGGTTTTTGAAACCGACAAGTCTGCTGGTGTGCCGGTCTGGTACGAAGATTTTGATAGTGGGCTGCCGCCAGGGTGGCTAAATGTTGACGTGAGTGGTTATGCCCGTTTTTCGCATACGTATAACGGGCCGCAGGGAGGATACTCGCAGGGGGTGCCTGCCATTAAAAGCACCTCTGCAGCCAACGGGTTTATGATTCTCGACAGCGACCTAGCCAGTGCAAACAATCTGGGGGGCTTTACCAACGCCTATTTACAGAGTCCGCCTATTGACCTGAGTAATCAGCTCAATGTAATGCTGTCGTTTCAGCATTTTTTCAGGTACTGTTGCAGTTTTCAGGGTACGCAGCTGTTGGTTGAGGTAAGTAACGATGGCCAGAACTGGGTAAGTTATGATGTAAAAAACCAGGTTTGGCCAAACAACCTGAGCCAAAACGCCATACATCAATTGGTAAACATTTCGGATGTTGCCGCTGGTAAGCCGCAGGTTTGGATTCGTTTCAGAAAAACCGGAGCCTCGCATTACTTCTGGATGATTGATGATGTTTCAATTAACACTTTTACTGCCAACGACCTCGAATTATTTGCCGTATCATACGGCGGTTATACCATGGTGCCAGGTGGTCAGCAGCAAAATGTGCAATTTTCTGGCCTGGTTCGTAATGTGGGCGGCAACACCCAATCTGGTATTCGCCTTAACGCCAGTGTAAACAGGTATTTGTACAAGGGACAAAGTGCCGCTTTAAGCCAGCTGGCCTCGGGCAGCAATGTGGCTTTGAATTCATCGCCCGAATTTATTTTCCCCGGAAGGGGTGTTTATAATATAGAATTTAAAGTAACCCAAAACCAAGGCGACAATTACCCTGAAAATAACCTCGCCACTGCAAGGGTATTGATTACCGATTCAGTATATGCCCGCGATCAGGGGGTTTACTTTGGCTGGGGAATTGGCGCAAACTCCGGGCAGGATTTTGTTACAGGAAATATTTTTGATATTTTTATGGATGTTGCGGCCACTTCAGTTTCGGTAGCTTTTAATGACAAGACCCAGGCCGGGGCAGAAATCACGGCCAGGATTTACATACAGCAAGGAAGTTCATTTTCGCTGGTGGCCCAGTCAACACCATTCGCCGTGGAAAGCCACCACATTTCAAAAATTGCTCAAAATGAGGCTGTATTTGTAACAATACCCTTTGGCAGCGCTGTAAATTTAGTTTCCGGAAACAAATATCTTGTTGCAATACGTTACCCTGGAGGTAATAAAAACTTGCTTGTTGCATCAGAATTGCCAATTGGATTGCCTACCCAAAGTGCCTTTACGCAAATTGGCGGATTGTGGCAAACCGAATCGCAGGTGCCCATGATCAGACTTAATTTGGGACAAAACGTGGCAGAATGTGCCCCATTGTTTATGGTTAATACCACCCCTGCCTATTGCGGCAACAGCGATGGACAGGCAACCATAATTCCCTTAACCGGATTTGCCCCCTATAAATTCCTGTGGAATACCAATCCTGCCATTAATCAGTCAGTGGCCACTGGTCTCGGCATTGGGCAATACCAGGTGCAGGTTTGGGATGATTCGGGTTGCCACGGCACTATGCTGGTAAACATTGATTCGCAAAACCTCGAGGCAACTTTCGAGTCTTTGCCCTCGGACTGTGGCGCTCCCAATGGCCAGGCCACCGTAATTCCGCTTGCTGGCTTTGCACCATACACATTTTTGTGGGAAGGTTTAAGCGGTATTACCGGGCCACATGCAAACGGCTTGCTGCCAGGAACTTACAAGGTGCAGATTATCGATAAAATTGGCTGCCAGGGTGTTGTGCAGGTGCTTGTAGGCCAAACCAACACCCTAATGATTGACGCCCAGGCCCGAAATCCGGTTTGTATTGCCGACAATGGCAGCATTCTATTACAGCCAAAAGGCGGAACAGGTCCTTTTAAATTTGTCTGGAACGATTTTCCTGGCTTGCAGGAAAACCAGGCTGGAAACCTCCCGGCAGGCATTTACCAGGTTGCCGTTACCGACCAGAAAGGTTGTGAAGGGCAGGTAAAGGTTGAACTAAAATTTGAAATGAATGAAATTAAAGTAAAAGGAACAATTAGCCCCGAAACATGTAAGCTAAACAATGCCTCAATTTTAGTAGAACTGGAGGGCGCCTTTGAGCCGGTCAATTATAAATGGAGCAACGGGGCATCGATGCCCTCTTTGGTAAACATTGGCGAGGGCAATTACACACTGCAGGTTATTGATGCTTTGGGTTGCCAAGCCCAGGCAAGTTTTGTTATTGCAAACCAAGGGCACAAACCCGAAGTAAGTTCCTTTTCGGCGGCTTCGCCAGGCTGCGGACAAAGCGGAGGTACCGCCCTGGTAATACCAAAAAACCCCAATGCAACCCTGACTTATCTTTGGTCAACCGGCCATAAGGAGTCAGACCTGTATAACCTTAAAGCCGGCGTATATCATGTTACTGTTACAAATGTTATTGACAACTGCAAGGTAGAAATTCCGGTTGTAATAAACGATGCCGCTGCCCCTTCAATATCATCGGTTGTTACCCCTGTTTTATGCTATGGCGATTTTAACGGAGGTATTACGGTGAGTCTGGCCGGAGGAGGTCAAAACCTTCAATACAAATGGCTTCATGGCCCAATTGGGCAAACCTTGACAAACCTTGGCTCCGGAACGTACATTGTTACTGTAAATACAAATGAATGTTTTGCTTCAAAAACGTTCAACCTCACTCAACCACATCCGCTCCATTTAACTTACGAACATGGAAATATTATTTGTAACGGTCAGACTACCAACATTTCTGTAAGTCCAAAAGGAGGCACTTCGCCCTATAGTTTTTACTGGAGCACGGCACATACCGAAACTCAAATAAGCAATTTGCCCGCAGGAAGATACTGGGTGCAGGTAACTGATTTTCATGAGTGTACTTACAAAGAGTTTTTAACCATTACAAGCCCACCAAAAATTGTGGTTGATGCCGATTTGGTAATACCCGATTCAGGCATGGAAAACGGTAGAATAACCCTGAATGTAAGCGGAGGAACCGGGCAATTGGAATTTTTGTGGAATAATGGCAAAACAACTCCAAGCCTCACTAACCTACCTATTGGAACTTATTCTATACTTATAAGCGATCAAAATGGTTGTGTCGAAAACCTTTCATTCAATCTTAGCCCGGCAAGCATTGGAAATTTGGACCAAACTGGCATTAAGATCTATCCAAATCCGGTTCGCGACAATGCCTGGATTGCGTTCGACAATACTTTTGGTGGCAATATTCTGATTTCCCTCTTCGATGTTAACGGACGTTTGGTTCGGGAATTCTACCTCGGCGAAACAATTGCAGGCCAAAAACTTCAACTCGGTTTGTATGATTTATCATCAGGTGTATATTTTCTTAACATTAAAGGATCTGAGGTAATCTCAAGGCTTAAGTTGGTAAAGCATTGAGTTTTCTTTTATAAATTTGGGTTGGCCCGGCGCTATTGGCGCCGGGCTGTTTTTTTGCCGATATAAGGAGCCGATTTCGGTAAATTGGTTTATTTTTGCCTGATTAATATTTTTTAAAGGATATGCACAACGAAATAAGTACCATGATCAGGAAAGAGGTTACCCTTGAGTGGAGGCAGAAATTTGCCTTCAACGGGGTGCTGCTTTATCTGGTTTCAACCGTTTTTGTGTGCTACCTCAGTTTTGAGCGGATTATTGATGTGCCAACATGGAATTCGCTATTTTGGATCATAATGTTGTTTGCGGCCATTAATGCCACGCTCAAAAGTTTTTTGCAAGAGCGCGACGGACGCCTGCTTTACTATTATACCCTGCTTAGACCTCAGTCGGTTATAAATGCAAAAATTGTTTACAATGCCATACTTCTGGCTGCTCTTTCAATAGCGGGCTTGTTAGTATTTATTGCATTTTTGGGTAATCCGGTGCAAAACCCTGGTCTGTTTATTCTGAATCTTTTTTTGGGCGTGGTGGGTTTTGCCGCGGTACTCAGCATGGTTTCGGCAATTGCTTCAAAAGCCAGAAATAATTTTACCCTTATGGCCGTACTAAGCTTTCCATTGGTGCTGCCTTTGCTTTTGGTGCTGATCAGGGTGTCGGCAGGGGCTATTGATGGGGCAAGCATTGCAGAGCAGGCGCCTTATCTGCTTGTAATTGTCCTGTTGATTGCAATTACCGCTGTTCTGTCAAATATTTTGTTTCCTTATATATGGAAGGAGTAAAACCTATATGGAATTTGTTAGAAACAATTGGTGGAAGTTGTTGGGGGTTGTAATCCTGCTATATGTTATTGCGGGCGGGCTGCTTTTCGAAGTTCCCCAACTGCCCGTAATACGCGAAACCGTGCGAAACATTTACTTTCATGTGGGTATGTGGTTCAGCATGATGTTCATTTTGTTTATGGCATTAATTTTCAGTTTGCGTTACCTGCGGTACTCGAAACCCGAAGACGACCTTAAAGCCGTTTCGGCGGTAAAAACAGGCCTTGTTTTTGGAGTACTTGGCCTGGCTACCGGCATGGTTTGGGCCCACAACACCTGGGGCAGCTTTTGGGTAAACGATCCAAAGCTTAATGGAGCCGTTGTGGGTATGCTTACCTACCTGGCCTATATGGTGCTGAGGGGCTCAGTTGAAGAGCCCGAAAAAAAAGCCCGCCTTGCTGCCGTTTACAATATTTTTGCTTTTGTGCTGTATTTTGTGTTTATAATGATTCTGCCACGATTGGCCGAAGGATCAATTCACCCGGGCATTGAAGGAAACCCGGCCCTGTCAACAGGCGACCTTGATCCCCGTATGCGCAAGGTGTTTTTTCCCGCTATAGCGGGATGGATGATTATGGCATGGTGGATTTTCAGAACCTATTACCGCATTGCAGCCCTGCGCATGGGAATTGAAGAAATTAACGAAAAAATTTGATATGATTGAGTCTGGAGAAAAAATGATCGTGGTGGTCATTGTATTATCAATAATCCTTTTGGGAATTGCTTCATTTTTGTTTTATCTTGAGCGCCGTCTGGCAAAGGCCGAAAAAGAACTTGACAAACTAAGCGATGAGGCTAAAAGTAAAAGCCAGACAGGCAATTGAGCATTTTACTGGCTTGCCCTTACCATTCAAACACTGGCAAATTAATTACTGCCAGATTGCCTGAGTGCGAATAAGAAAGGTCTGATAACAGACATATTGGGCGTTTTTATAATAAACCAAACAAAATGAAAAAAACACACATAGCCGGATTGATATTTATTGTAATTGCCATTGGCGCCATTATAAGCACCTTTTACAGTGCCGATACCTATGCCAGTTTTGAAAAAGCCATGCAGAACCCGGGCCGCGAATTTCGTATTATTGGCGATTTAATAAGAGACAAACCTATAGAAGAAAAAGTGGAGGGTAAAACCCTTATGCTTACTTTTTATATGACCGACAACCAGGGTGGCCAAAGTAAGGTAACTTATTTTGGCCCCAGGCCCCAGGATTTTGAAAAATCTGACCAGGTGGTGCTCATTGGCAAGTATAATGAAGAAATGTTTGTAGCTACCAGCCTGCTTTTGAAATGCCCATCCAAGTACAATCCCGAAGACCTTCAACTTGAAGACAAGGCCTTTTCGGCTCAAAGCAGTCAATAACAGAAGGCTAAATCATAAGGCTGGAACAGCCTTGCGATGTATTGCACCTGCAAAGCCGGATTGCATTTATGCTGCGAACACAATTTATTTGCGCGGACTAATTGATTTTTTCAAACACCTGAGGCAGTTTTCTTACCAGGGCAATTTGCTTCATAGCCTCTCTCGAATCCTGAGCAGGACTGCCGAAGTACGTTTTGCCGCCTTCGAGTGATTTTGAAATGCCCGACTGACCCAAAACAACTGCACCTTTGCCAATGGTAAGGTCTTTTTGAACCCCAACCTGACCCCAAAGTATCACGTCGTCTTCAATAATAACGCAGCCTGCCACGCCAACCTGAGCTGCAAACAGGCAGTTTTTGCCAATAATAGTGTCGTGGCCTATATGAATATGGTTGTCAAACTTGGTGCCCCAGCCAATAGTAGTATCTCCCGTAGAGCCACGGTCGATGGTGCAACAGGCGCCAATTTCAACATTGTCTTCGATTACCGCCCTACCGCCCGACTCGAGCTTGTTGTAATACCCAGGTCGCCGTTTATAATATAGGCCATCTGATCCGATAACCGAACCGGCATGAATAATTACATTGTCGCCAATAACCGTATGGTCGTAAATGGTTACGTTGGGGTGAATAATGCAGTTTTTGCCAATAACCACATGGTTGCCAATAAAAGCCCCTGGTTGAATCTGGGAGCCTTGACCAATTATTGCGGAGCTGCTAACCATAGCACTGGCGGGTTCAAAAGGCCTGAACTTCTTAATAAGCGAAACAAAGTCCCTGAATGGATCGTCGGAAAAAATAAGGGCCTTTCCTTCAGGGCATTTTACGGGCTTGTTTATTATAATGGTAGATGCGGCTGAGTTCAGGGCTTTGTCATAATATTTAGGGTGATCCACAAAAGTGAGATCACCCTTTTTTACCATGTGTATTTCGTTAATACCACTGATTTCAAATGCCTGATCGCCTTCAAATTTGGCTTTCAGGATATCTGCAACCTGTTTCAGGGTTAGGGTTGGGTTTAATTGCATCGGCCTTGTTTATTTAACTCGTTCAGAATATGAGTAATCGCGGGTATCGACCCTAATCTTTTGGCCGGTATCAATAAATAGCGGTACATTTACTATTGCTCCGGTTTCGAGAGTGGCCGGTTTAAGAGTGTTGGTGGCTGTATCGCCTCTTACACCGGGCTCCGAATACACAATTTCTAGCTCAACAAATGGCGGAAGTTCGCATTGAAGAGGGGTCTCGGTATCCGCATGAAAAACAATATCAACGCCCTGACCTTCCTTAAGTAAGTCGGGAGCGTTAATTATTTCTCCAGGTATGTAGGTTTGCTCAAAAGTTTCGGCATGCATAAAATGATAGCCTGCCTCATCTTTATACAGGTACTGATAAGGCCTTCGTTCAACGCGTGTAACATTTATCTTTACTCCGGCATTAAAGGTGTTGGGAAGTATCTTGCCGGTTTTAAGGTTTTTTAATTTGGTGCGCACAAATGCGCCGCCCTTGCCTGGTTTTACATGCTGAAACTCAACTATGCTGTATAGCTCGCCATTAAACTCGATGCACAATCCATTGCGAAAATCTGCGGTTGTTGCCATAAAAAATTAAAAATCAGTTTGTTTGTTAAATTTTAGGGCACAAAATTATAAAAAAATTGCTGTTTTCCGACAAAACCTGGATTGTGGAGGGCAATTTTGTCAGATTGAATAAATTTTGCAAACATTGGGGTACTCCAAGGGGTTGTGATTTGAGAAAATAACAAAAGTTCGGCCGGTGCCCATATCTTCTTTCAGTTTCTGATACCACATTACAGCGTCGTTGTCGAGGTTGGAACAAGGCTCGTCGAGCAACACCAGCGGGGTGTCGCTTGCAATGGCCAGCAAAAGCTTGAGGCGTTGTTTCATGCCCGACGAAAAATGTCTTATGGGTTTATGCCGGCTTTCGGCCAGACCTGAAAGCTCGGTTAATTTGCCTGGATTAAACCCATTAGCAAATGGCTTGAATTTTTGGTGAAACTTTAAGGTTTCGTCAAGGGTAAACTCTTCTATGAGTTCTAAATAAGGCGATGCAATAGTAAGGTATTTGTGCAATTTTTCGGCTTCGATGGGTTTTTCCTGGCGAAGCCATTGGGTTTTGCCGCGCGTTGGGCTTAAGTAACCTGCAGTTATTAGCAATAATGTTGATTTTCCCGACCCGTTTTTCCCGGTAACGGCATAATGAAGGCCTGAATCAAATTGAAAGCTCAGGCCTTTAAAAATCCATTTCTGGTTAAAGCGTTTGCCAACATCGGCAAGTGATACTTGCATGGGTTTACGGGCTTACTTTTCTTTTGAACTATAGCCCTTCATAATACCCCGGCTGGAGGTTGCAATAAAGCTAAGTATTTCATCGCGTTCGGGGGTGGCTGGCATTTCGGCTTCAATATATGCTACGGCTTGCGAAACGTTGAGGTTTTGGTTGAAGATAACACGGTAAATGTTCTGTATTTCGCTTATCTTCTCGGGCGAAAAGCCACGGCGGCGCAAACCAATAGAGTTAATACCAACAAACGAAAGGGGGTCGCGGGCCGCTTTGGTAAAAGGGGGCACGTCTTTTCTCACCAGCGAGCCACCCGAAATCATTGCGTGGGGGCCAATGTTTACAAATTGATGCACTGCCGAAAGCCCGCCAACAATGGCAAAATCATCTATTTTTATGTGGCCTGCAAGGTTTACGGCATTGGCCAAAATGCAATTGTTGCCTACAAAGCAATCGTGAGCTACGTGAACATAGGCCATAAGCAGGCAATTTCTGCCCACAACGGTTTTATAACTGGCTTTGGTGCCGCGGTTTATGGTAACAAACTCGCGAACGGTGGTGTTATCGCCAACTTCGGCAGTTGTCTCTTCGCCCTCAAACTTCAGGTCTTGCGGTACGGCACTTATTACAGCACCCGGAAAAATTTTTACATTTTTTCCAATACGGGCGCCTTCCATAATTGTTACATTCGATCCAATCCAGGTGCCTTCGCCTATCTCAACGTTTTTATGAATGGTTACAAAAGGTTCTATAACCACATTGCGGGCAATCCTGGCTTGTGGATGCACAAATGCTAAAGGTTGATTCATTATGCAGGGTTGTTTTTTACAATCTGGGCCATCATCTCGGCCTCCATCACTAATTTATGTCCAACATAGGCCAGCCCACGCATTAGACAAATGCCCCTGCGTACCGGACTAACTAAGGTTAACTTAAAAACGAGGGTGTCGCCAGGTACCACTTTATGCTTAAACTTAACCTGATCAATTTTCAGGAAATAGGTGCTGTAAGATTGAGGGTCTTCGACCTGAGAAAGAACCATGATGCCTCCGGCCTGGGCCATGGCTTCTATCTGAAGAACCCCTGGCATAACAGGTTCTTTTGGGAAATGCCCCATGAAATAAGCTTCATTCATGGTAACATTTTTTACTCCAATTATATGGGATTCGCCAAGGTCAATGATTTTGTCAACCATCAAAAATGGCGGCCTGTGGGGCAGCATCCTCATTATATCCTTGATATCGAAAAGCGGGGGTAAATCAGGATTGTATGCAGGTATCTTTTCCTGCTCCATGCGGGCCCTGATATGTTTTTTTAATTCGAGGGCAAATAGCACGTTCGATGCATGGCCGGGTTTGTTTGCAATAATATGGCCCTTTATTGGCAATCCGGCAAGGGTAAGGTCGCCAACAACGTCCAAGAGTTTATGCCGGGCCGGTTCATTCGGAAAATTTAACTCGAGGTTGTTGAGTATGCCCTCCGACAGCACCGCAACACTGGGGCGGTTAAAAAGAATGGCTAGCCGGTCAAGCTCTTCCTGCATTACCGGCCGGTCAACAAACACAATGGCATTGCTTAGGTCGCCGCCTTTTATCAGGTTTTTGTTCAGCAGGTATTCAAGCTCATGCAAAAAAACAAAAGTGCGGCACTGGGCTATCTCACCGGGAAATTCTCCGATGGAGTTCATGCTGGCATGCTGATGACCCAATACCTTCGACTTGAAATCAATCAGGCAGGTAATTCGGTATTCTGAGCTGGGCAAAGCAATTATTTCGCAGTCCTTTTCCTTATGGTAAAACCTTATGGTTTCCTTTATTTCAAAGTACTCTTTGGGCGAGTTTTGTTTGGAAGTACCTACTTCCTGTATTGCTTCTACATACAATCTGCTGCTTCCGTCCAAAATTGGCGTTTCGGGGCTGTTGAGTTCAAGTATGGCATTGTCAATCCCCATTCCTGTTAATGCTGCCAGGGCGTGTTCAACGGTACCTATCCGAATGCCATTCTTTTCAAGGGTTGTACCTCTTGAGGTATCGGTTACATAACTGGCATCGGCTTCAACAATGGCTTCTGGGCCAATGTCGGTGCGAATAAAAATAATGCCGGTGTTTTCGGGGGCAGGCTTTATGGTTAAGGTAACCAGTTTGCCTGTATGAAGGCTTACTCCTGATACGGTAACCGGGGCCTTAATAGTATGCTGAAAATCTGTCATAGCGATTTTAAAAATAACAGAATGGTACGGGTTATCTAAGGTGGGCACAAAGATAAGACTATTTTGATTAGCGAAAAACTTAAGTATTTGCTTAATGGGTGCCTTTCAGGGCTTTTATTTCCTTCTCAAGCTCATCAATGCGTTTTACAATGGTTTCGAAATTGCGGAAATAAATGAAGGACTTTCTGTATTTGTTTGCTTCCATGGCTGGCGATCCCATTACTATCTGCCCATCTTTCACGTGTGAAGAAACGCCTGTTTGGGCAGCCATTTTAACATCCTGGCCAATATTCAGGTGTCCGCTTATGCCAACCTGCCCTCCAAACATGCAGTTTTTTCCGATACGGGTAGAGCCGGCCACGCCAGTTTGAGCCGCAATAACTGTATTTTCGCCAACCACCACGTTGTGGGCAATCTGAATAAGATTGTCGAGCTTTACCCCTTTTTTTATAATGGTTGAGCCCATAGTGGCACGGTCTATAGTTGTGCAGGCGCCAATTTCAACCTGATCTTCAATAATTACGTTGCCAATCTGGGCCACTTTTTGGTAGTTGTTGTTGCCTTGTGGGGCAAACCCAAACCCATCGGCACCAACAACCGAGTTTGAATGAATGGTGCAATTACTGCCTACCACACAATCCTCATATACCTTTACTCCGCTATACAATGTGGTTTCGTTTCCAATTTTAACATTATCGGCAATATAGCAATGGGGGTAAACGGAAACATTTTCGCCAAGAATTACATTTTCGCCAATCCAGGCAAACTCGCCGATATATGCATTGTTGCCCACATTGGCGCTACTGGCTATATATGCCTGCTTTGAGATTCCGGTTTTGCGCGGCTGGCTGCTTTTATAAAGACTGAGCAGGCTGGCCAAAGCTGTGTATGGGTCGTCAACCCTTACAAGGGTGCAGCTTAAGGGGTGATCGGTGGCAAATGTCTTGCTTACCAGTACAATCGAAGCCTTTGATTTGTAAATGTAAGGGGTGTAGGCCGGGTTGGCCAAAAATGTAAGGCTGCCCTGGGTGGCCTCTTCAATTTTTTCGAACCGGCTAACAGTTATGTTCCCATCGCCTTCAACAGATCCATGCAGAAAAGCTGCAATCTGACTGGCTGAAAATTCCATGAAATCCATTATTTAAAAACGGCTGCAAGTTAGTAAATATTTGCTTGCCCCATGTTTGTTTTGAGCCTGCGCCATAAAATTTACCTTTTGCTAAAAGCCTGTTCTGGCTTTTCCGATTGAAGGCTCGCTCACTTTTTTGGGGTAGCAAAGAAAAAACTTTTCGACCGGGTGAGATAGTACGCTAATATTGAGGTGGTCACTTGCTGTGGCCACATCTGTTAGAGTGCCATCGCGCGAAAGAATCATGATATTTCCTATGACAGGGTCGTAAGCGCTGTTACGCGTTATCCCGCTAACCACAAAATATTGGGTTTCGTCGTCAGTAATATTGTACAACTGACGGGTTCTATGCCTTATCTCGTGTACGTACTCGGTTGTAAACGGCATTTTTTGTATTTCAATTTTGAAAAGGTTTCTGTTTACCAGTCCGCTGCAAAGTACACCAAGCACCGGGTCGGGGTGGCTTATCCAAACTTTGAAGGAAGCAAATAGGTCGTAATCGTCAATTTGTGCAAAATCCTGAAGCAGGCTTGGATCTTTTAAAAAATCATTTTTGGAGTAATTTTTTTTTAGAAAGCGTTGCAAGGCTGGAGTGGCAAACAGGGTTTCGCCACTTTGAGATAGTTCCCTGGCACGAAGCACAATGCTTGAAAGCAACTTTTCGGCGGCAATAACGGTTTTATGTAAATAAACCTGCCAGTACATCAACCTGCGGGCAATAATAAATTTTTCGATGCTGTAAATGCCCTTTTCGTCAATTACAAGCTGTTCGTTACTTATGTTAAGCATTTTAATTATGCGATCCCAGCTCACCACTCCCTCAGAAACGCCTGTAAAAAAGCTATCTCGATTCAAATAGTCAAGCCGGTCCATGTCGAGCTGGCCCATAACCAATTGATGAAGGGCTTTTTTGGTGTATTCGTTTTTAAAGATTTTTATGGCAGTGTCGAGTTTGTGCCCATTGCTGTTAAGCTCTTGCATAAAAAGCAAGGTAAGCTCTTCGTGATTCAAATCCTGAACCAGCACATTTTCGAGGGCGTGCGAAAAAGGGCCATGACCCAAATCGTGAAGCAATACCGCCTGAATAAGGGAATGGGCTTCGTGCTCAGAGATGTTATGCCCCTTAAAGCGCAATATTTCTATTGCCTGCACGGTAAGGTACATGGCTCCCATGGCATGATGAAACCTGGTGTGCAAAGCCCCGGGGTAAACCAAATGGGTCAGCCCAAGCTGCTTTATGTTTCTTAATCTTTGAAAGTATGGTGTTTCAATCAAATCGAAAATGCTTTCGTACGGCACATGAATAAAACCATAAACCGGATCGTTAAAAATCTTTAGTTTGTTGGTAGCCTGAGTTTTCATGGGTTGGTTTTTTGATTAAATTATATGCAGGGTTTTGCCAACAGGCACAATCAAATTTCGGTATTTTTGATTAAATTTGTTCTAAGCCAACGCGATTTAATTTTGAAATTCAGGCAATTGCCAAAAAAAGGTTGTTTTTAGACTTTTTTTACTAAGGCGATACCCTGCAAGCTGCAACCGCAGTTCTTTTTTTTGTTTACAAATACCTTTCCTTATGAGTGTTACGATACTTTGGGCCGACGATGAAATAGAATTGCTTAAACCACACATAATTTTTCTAAAGGAAAAAGGATATACGGTTTTCACCACCAACAATGGCTTGGAGGCCCTCGACATGATTAATGAGCGCGACTTCGATATTGTTTTTTTGGATGAAAATATGCCTGGCCTTTCAGGTCTCGAAACCCTTTCACGCATAAAAAGCCGACAGCCCGGCCTTCCGGTGGTTATGATAACCAAAAGTGAAGAAGAAAGCATAATGAACGATGCCATTGGAAGCAACATTAGCGATTACCTGATAAAACCTGTTAATCCGAACCAGATTCTACTCTCGCTAAAGAAAAACCTTGAAAACCGTAAACTGGTCAGCGAAAAAACCACCATGGGCTATCAGCGCGAATTCAGGCAAATTGGCACAGCCCTTAGCGGAAGACTTAACTTTAACGAGTGGATTAACATTTACCGCCAGCTGGTTTACTGGGAGCTTGAACTTGAAAAATCGCAGGACAACAGCCTGAAAGAAATATTCAGGATGCAGAAATCTGAGGCCAATGCTGTTTTTTCGAGTTTTATTGAAAAGAACTACCTGGGCTGGCTCCGCAGCGGCCAGGCCGAGCGACCCGCCCTGTCGCACACCATCTTTCGCGAACTATGCCTGCCAATTATCAAAAATGAAGAAAAAACTTTCCTGATTATTATCGACAACCTTAGGTTTGACCAATGGAAGGTTTTGCAGCCATTCTTTGAGCAGTATTACCGAGTGGTTAACGAAGATATTTATTGCAGCATTCTGCCTACTGCAACCCAATTTGCCCGCAACGCTATTTTTGCTGGGCTTTTGCCAAGCGAAATCGAAAAACGGCATCCAAACTACTGGGTTAACGAGGGCGACGAAGGAACCCCCAATCAATTTGAAAGCGAGCTTTTTGCCGAACAACTTAAAAGACTTGGCACCAACATAAAGTTCAACTACCATAAAATTCTGAACCTGGCCGCAGGCAAAAAACTTTCTGAGAGCCTAAACAATTTTATTGGCAACAAACTCAATGTATTGGTTTATAATTTTGTTGATATGCTTTCGCATGCCCGCACCGAAATGGAGGTAATCAAAGAACTGGCCGACAATGAGGCCGCCTATCGCTCGCTAACAATGAGCTGGTTTGAGCACTCTCCGCTTTGGGAAATAATACGGACGCTGGCCGAAAAAAAAATCAGCATTATTGTTACTACTGATCATGGTTCTATCAGGGTTCAAAATCCCACGAAAGTGATTGGCGACAAAAACACCAACGCCAACCTCAGGTACAAAACCGGGCGTAGTCTTCAATACGAAGCTACAGAAGTGTTTGAAGTGCGAAACCCTGGCGAAGCCTACCTGCCCAAAGGCAATATAAGCTCAACATATATTTTTGCAGTTGAAAACAGCTTTTTTGCCTACCCCAACAATTACAACTACTACGTAAACTATTACCGCAATACTTTTCAGCATGGCGGGGTTTCGCTCGATGAAATGCTGGTGCCGCTGATTTTTATGAAGGCCAAGTAGTTTTTTTATGGAAACCCTTCAAGTACATAAAATTGATTCGCCCCAGGCACTCCACCAGGTTGCCGGTGCGCTTTTGTCTGGCAACCCCCTTGTTAGAATCTTTGCGCTTTACGGGCCAATGGGCGTAGGGAAAACCACCTTTGTTAAAGCCTTATGCAGGCACCTTGGAAGTACCGACATTGTCAGCAGCCCTACCTATTCCATCATTAACCAATACCTAACCCCTTCGGGCCTGAGCATTTTTCATTTCGACTTTTACCGGATAAAAAATCTTGTAGAAGTTTATAATCTTGGCTATGAAGATTACTTCTTTTCCGGTGCCTATTGCTTTATAGAATGGCCCGGCAAAATTGAATCGCTGCTCCCTGCTGGGAGTCATAAGGTTTTTATGGAAGACGTTGGCAGTGAGCGCATTATTCGGTTCTGACTCATCTTGAAAAGTTATCATTAAAAGCAATAGAATATGCATCGCACCGGAAAAGACTACGTTTTGTTTGGAAGCTCCGGGCAGTTTTTACCTCAGGAAGAGATGCTTGAGGTAAAAAAGCGCAAAAACCACCTGGTGGTAGGCATCCCGCGCGAAACTGCCTTTCAGGAAAACCGTATAGCTCTGGCCCCCGAGGCCGTTGCCGTGCTGGTTCAAAATGGCCATAGAGTTCTGATAGAAAGCAAAGCAGGAGAGAATGCTTTTTTTCCTGACAATGAATTTAGTGAGGCAGGGGGCCAGATCGTTTATTCGGCCGAGGAAGTTTACAAAGCAGGCCTGATTGTTAAAGTGTCGCCCCTTACCGACCAGGAAATCGACTACCTAAAACCCGGGCAGGTAGTGTTTTCGGCCCTGGCTTTACCCATACAGAAAGAAAGTTTTTTCAGGGGGCTTACAGCCAAAAAGGCTACTGCCGTAGCTTTTGAGCTTATTCGCGATAAAGCAAACTCATTCCCCCTGGTTAGAAGCATGAGCGAAATAGCCGGCAATACTGCAATACTTATAGCTGCCGAATACCTGAGCGACCGCAAATATGGCAAAGGCCGAATGTTTGGAGGATTTTCGGGAATTACACCAACCGAAGTTGTAATTATTGGCGCAGGCACGGTGGGCGAGTTTTCCGTACGAGCTGCAATGGGCCTCGGAGCAATGGTAAAAGTGTTTGATAATAGCATTTATAAGCTAAGGCGCCTGCAGGGCGACCTCAGCTCGCGAATCTTTACTTCTATTATTCAGCCAAAAGTTTTGCTCAAAGCCCTACGAACAGCCGACGTGGTTATAGGTGCTTTGCATTCGCCCTGGGGAAGAACACCCATAGTGGTTACCGAAGAAATGGTAAGCCAAATGAAATACGGAAGCGTTATTGTTGACGTAAGCATTGACCAGGGAGGATGTGTGGAAACCAGCGAATTAACCAACCACAATGAACCCGTATTCCGCAAATTGGGTATCACACACTATTGTGTACCCAATATCGCTTCCAGGGTGCCCCATACCGCCTCCTATGCATTCAGCAACTTTTTTGCCCCTGTGTTGCTTTCTATCGGCGAATATGGAGGTTTCGAAAATATGCTCAAACGCGATCCAGGAGTCAGACAGGGGGTATATATGTTTAACGGCAACCTGACAAACCAGTACATCGGAGAGTATTTCAACATCCCTTACAAGGATATTGACCTGTTGATGACCACCTTTTAAAAAAAAAGCCGGAAGCATTGCTCCTGGCTTTTTGGTGACTTGGCTGGGATTCGAACCCAGGACCCCATCCTTAAAAGGGATGTGCTCTACCGGCTGAGCTACCAAGTCTGAACTAAATTGGTGACTTGGCTGGGATTCGAACCCAGGACCCCATCCTTAAAAGGGATGTGCTCTACCGGCTGAGCTACCAAGTCTGAACTAAATTGGTGACTTGGCTGGGATTCGAACCCAGGACCCCATCCTTAAAAGGGATGTGCTCTACCGACTGAGCTACCAAGTCTAATGCTAATAAAACAAAAGAACATTTGCCAAAAAGGCGCTTTTTTTTTAAAGAGTGCAAAGATACGGCCTATTCTTTAAAAACAAAAAGTTTTTTTAGAGCCTAACTAAATTTTTTATGTGCTATCTACCGGAATAAGGGCGTGTCTTAACCTTGGTCATTTGTGAAGTTGAGCCCGCGGCAACCATAAACTTTAAAAAAATTTAATGCCTGCATTGGCTGGCATAGTTCAAAGTTTTGCAAAAAATTGCCGTTTCCTTTATGCTTAACTTATTATTGTGACCATTAAGAAATATGTTTTTGTTTGTAATTTGTCAGTGTTGCATCAAAAAGCGGTTTGTAATAAATTTATTTGACATCTTTGCAAAAATTTTCACCTGTTTCACCTGTTGAAAAATGAAAAATAAGGTAATGATAGTAACCGGAGCCTCATCGGGCATTGGCAAGGCTCTTGCCCTTGATGGGCTGAAGCGTGGCATGAAGGTGGTTTTGGCAGCAAGAAATCTTGAGCACCTAAACGACACGGCAGCCTTGTCAGGGGCCATGCCTGAGCAATACCTGGTTTTCAGGGCAGATGTAGCAAACAGGGAAGAATGCAAATCAATGGTTCAGGCAGCAGTTGAGCGCTTTGGAGGCATCGATGTGCTGATAAACAATGCCGGGCTTTCAATGCGTGCCCTTTTTGAAGAGGTTGACCTTGAGGTGCTTGAAAGGCTTATGCAAGTCAATTTCTGGGGAACGGTATATTGCACCAAATATGCACTTCCATATTTGCTAAGTTCAGGGGGAAGCCTGGTTGGCATATCATCCATTGCTGGCCACAAAGGCCTTCCGGGCCGAAGCGGGTATTCAGCCTCAAAATTTGCCATACATGGATTTCTCGAAACCCTGCGAGTTGAAAACTTAAAAAAAGGTCTTCACGTGCTGATTGCCAGCCCTGGTTTTACTAGCAGCAATATCAGAAAAACTGCCCTGGCAAAAGATGGTTCGCCACAGGGAGAGTCGCCTAGGGCCGAAGAGAAAATGATGACGGCCCAATTGACCGCCTGGCACATATTAAATGCCGTAAAATGCCGGAAAAGGTCGCAGGTGCTTACCACCCAGGGAAAACTTACTGTTGGGCTCAACAAATTTTTCCCGGCCTGGGTCGATAAGATGGTTTTTAACCACATGGCAAAAGAGCCCAACAGCCCAATCAGGTAATTTGTGGTGCCCAAAAAATTAACCCAACCTTATTGAATAATTTTATAAATTTGTTTCAAGGCCTTTGGCCTTTGTGCTTTTGGTTAAATTGTTGAGCCTCTTTTGTACCCTCAGTATTAATAAAATTGAAGCTGGCCAATAAAGCTACTGACTTAATAAAAAACAAATTTTTCACACATGAAAGAAAATCTGATTATCAAGCCACTGGTTGGCTTTGGCGAATTAAAATTCGGTGCATCCAAAAATGAAGTGAAAGACTTTTTTGGTGAGCCCCAGGAAGTGGAAACCATTGAAGGTGACGAAGATTTTTCGGAGGTAGAGGTATGGAGCTACTGGGACCAGGGACATGCAGTTTATTTCGAAAATGAATTCGAAAATCGCTGCACTAACTTCGAAACCGACCATGAGGACGCCGTTCTTTTCGGAAAAAAGATCTTTGCACTTACTGAAAAACAAGTGATTGACCTTATGAAAGAAAACGGATACACAGATTTCGAAGCTGAGAATGAAGAAGAATGGGAGGAAAGACGCCTTTCGTTTTATGATGCTCAGGTTGATTTTGTTTTTGATGAAGAGGCGCTGGTTCAGGTTAGCTGGGCAGTTGGCTTTGATGATCTTGAAAATGTTAAATGGCCGGTATAATATTGAGCCTGAAACATATATGCAAAAGTTGTATCCACTCAAATTCAGGCCCGCTTTCAAGGAAAAGGTATGGGGCGGAGACCGTTTAAAATCGCTTTTGGGTAAAGACTTTGCTCCGCTGTCCAATTGCGGTGAGTCGTGGGAACTGGCCGCTTTTGGCAATGAGGTTTCCGTGGTTTCAAACGGTTTTCTTGAAGGAAATCCGTTGTCTGAATTGCTTGAAATATACATGGGCGACCTTGCGGGCGATGCGGTTTTCGACCAGTACGGCCACGAATTCCCTTTGCTGGTAAAATTTATTGACACCAGCGACTACCTCTCGGTGCAGGTTCACCCTGGCGATGAAGTAGCAAGGAGCATACACAATTCGAATGGTAAAACTGAAATGTGGTATGTGATTGATGCACTGCCCGGATCCGAAATCATTTCGGGTTTTAATAAACCCGTTGACAAGGAAAAACTTTTAAAACACGTTGAAACCGGTACCCTTCGCGAAATTTTGAATGCTAAACCCGTTAAACCCGGCGATGTGCTGTTTTTGCCTGCCGGAAAGGTGCATGCCATTGGTGCCGGAATAACCCTGTGCGAAATTCAACAGGCCAGCGATGTAACTTACCGACTCTACGACTGGGACAGGCCCGGCCTTGATGGCAAACCCAGGGAGCTACACCTTGAACAGGCGCTTGAAGTTATTGATCTTAAGCCAAACAATGAGTTTACGGTAAACTACTCGCCTGTGCCTAACGGAAGGGTTAATCTGGTGCGCGACAAGCATTTTACTACTAACCTGATTGCATTCGACCGCCAGTTTAATGCTGACTATGATCATTTGGATTCCTTTGTACTGCTTGTTTGCATCGAGGGTGAATTCCAGATCATACACCAACAAGGCAAAGAACTGGTTGTAAAAGGAGAGGTGGTGCTTTTGCCTGCCGAAATGCATCAGTTTGCTTTTGTTCCAAAAACCCCCTGCAGGATTCTCGAAACTTACTTGGAGTAGATTAGCTGTGGTTTAAGTGTAAAATTCAAATCAACTTATTGCTCAATCAGAAAAACAATTTTTGAGTCGAGTGGACTAAGTTTGGGCGAAAAAATCGCCATTAATTCACCAGCCTCATCTACAAGGTATTTGTGAAAATTCCAGAAAGGGGCCTGGCTGTTCTACCCATTCTGTTCTTTATCAGTAAGCCACCTGTAAACCGGGTGCATGTTATGGCCTTTTACCGATATTTTTTCGCTCATTAAAAAACTAACGCTATAGTTTTTTTGACAAAACCCAGCGATATCTTCCGCTGATCCGGGCTCCTGATTCATAAAATTGTTGGCCGGGAAGCCAATAATCTGAAATTTGTCGCCATATTTTTTGTAAAGTTCTTCCAGTGCCTCGTACTGAGGGGTAAGCCCGCATTTACTGGCTGTATTTACAAGCAGCACCTTTTTGCCCCTGAATTGGTCAAACCGGATGGTGTCGCCCCGAAGGCCTGCAACTTCCAAACTGTAAAATGATGTTTTGCAGCCGGAATTTGAGGGGCGTATGTTCGATTTACATCCAAAAACACCGGATAACATTGATAAAACACCCATATAAATAATGATTTTTTTTTTAATTTATTAATTTTCTCTGATTCAAAAACAGCTATACGGAAATAAGGTTCAGGTCTGGTGGCGGTTTTGACAAAAATAACCGAGTTTATATATGTCGAATAAGTAAAGAAAAGGGGTTTTGCCTAAAAGATTTTTTTCAACCGGATACTTAAAAAGCCCGAAGAAGAAAGCAAACACTCCACACATTTTTAACCTTTTAAGTGCCTTATACCAAGCCAGTAGCCTTACCATTTTCCCCAGATCGTGGCCCTGGTCGAGGTAGTTGTTGATAAAGGCAAGATTTTGAACCCCTTCGCGGCTTTTTGCAAGAAATTCAGTATTCGACTGCAGTCCTATGTGCACAAGAGGGTTCTCAATGTGCTTTACCCTAATTCCTTTTTCCTTTAATTCATATCCAAACAGGGTGTCTTCGTGTCCATACCCCTTTATGTTTTCATTAAAAGGTATTTGTTTCATTACGCTTTTTTGCACCATAAAATTGTTGGTCATAAACCAACGGTGGGGGTGCTGGCTTCTTTGGGCTACATTTTTTACTTCGCGCATTGTGCCATACCTCCAATGCAGGGTGGTGTTGCCCGCAACAGGCTTGTTTGTGTAAATTCGCCCACCGCAAACCAATGCATCGCCACTGGTTTCTTCAAGATACCTTTTCAGAAAAAGATCGTCGGGAGTGGCAGAGTCGCAATCCATTATTATAAGCCACTGATAGCGTGCCTTCGCAGCCATAAGATTTCTTATGCGGCTACGGCCCGCGTTTTGATTGAGCAATTCATACCGCACCAGTTCAAATTCTGAAATATCATGGTTCAGGTTTCGATAATCTGATTCGGAGCAATCATCCAACACCAGGATTTCGACTGGTACCCCGAGTATAACTGCCTGATCGTGCAAACTCTTTACCAGCGAACGAACATTGTAATTGTAAACCGGAATACAGATGCTAAGCATAACAGAAGTTTTCCTGAAGCAAATATAGCGACAATTTGGGTATGCTTTGTTTCTAAGGCCCAAGGCTTGCATTTTACAAGGCAAGTTGTTATTAGGTAAAAAAGTACACTAATTCTTTTTCGGATAGCGCTTTTTTTTACTTTTGCACGCATGTTGTCATTAATATTTGTCGATTTTATCAACTGGCAGGGGTTGCTTCTGGGGTTGGGTGCTTTTGCAATGATTGGCATTTTTCATCCGGTGGTTGCCAAAATGGAGTATTTCCTTGGCAGGCAAAGTTGGTATATGCTTTTTTGCCCAGGGCTGGGATGCCTTTTTGCCTCGTTTTTTTTAGGACCAGCATTTTCTATCGTGCTTGGTTGCCTGGCATTTTCGCTTTTCTGGAGCACCCTCGAAATCTTTATGCAACACCAAAGGGTATTGAAAGGTAGAGCAAAAAGAAACCCTAAAAGAAATTACAATGCCTGAAACAAGTTCAATAATTGTATTTGGGTTTAATATCGATGGCCTGATTGCTGGCTTTGCAACTTTGCTGATAATATGGGCTACAAGGTTGGCCTGTATTAAGGGCGAGTACCACTTCCGGCGCCGGTTCAGGTACGTTTTTCTTGTTGTGGGCGTGGCCAGTGTTTTAGCGGGCTTGTTTGTGAGTCATCTTTTAATATCGGCAATTCTGTGTATTTTTGGTTTCGCAAACCTTTGGGGTATCCACGAGGTAATCGGGCAGGAAGAGCGCGTGGCCAAGGGTTGGTACCCGCGCAAACCCAAAAGATAATTTTTATGTATCTGATTGGCATATTTGCTTCTCCAATTCCTTATCTGGCCATACTTGGTATTTACCTGTGGGGCTTTGCCTGCATCAAGTTTTGGCCTTCAGGTTCCGAAGGCGAATTGCCTGTCGAAGTTAAAAAATCGCAGCTTGCATCGTTGGTTCAGCCATATCTTTCGCCCGAGATTTGTGTGGCTGTTTATGATTTTGACCAAAGTGAAGCTTTACCCCCAATTGATAACCCTTCCCTGGCAAGCAGTTTTTCCTTTTATTTCTACCCGAACTTTTATCAATCGCCCTCATGCTTCTTTTGGCCTTCTCAGCCAAAGGTGAGGCCGCCACCTGCCGGTTAATTTCAAAACTTCATTTCTATTATATAGTAAGCTTTTTTCTATTCGAAAATGGCTCATTCTGAGCATTGTTCAGAAAAGTGAATTTTGTCTATAATTTTTCATTAAACCGGTTCTTATCATGAGTTTACCAAGAAGTTTTACTTTGTCAGGGGTTTTTGTACCCGCTTTAATACTTTTTTTAGCAAATACTGTCATTGCGCAAAATGTTTACCCTCGGGCTGATAGCATTCAAATGAGCGAGGTTTCGCTTAGCGAAGTCGAAATTGTGTCAATGCGCGAATCGGGCCGGCTGAGCCAGCTTCCGCTCAGTGCATCGGTAATTAACAGGGCTGAGGTGCAAGAGCGTCGTATCAGCACCCTCAGGAGTGGCGCTCCCTTTGTTGCCAATGTTTTTATGCCCGATTATGGCTCTCGCCTTACTTCTCCGGTTTATATCAGAGGGGTAGGCTCGCGCATCAATGCCCCTTCGGTAGGTTTATATGTTGACAATATTCCTTATTTCGAAAAATCGGTTTTTGAATTTGACCTGCTCAATGTTGAGCGCATTGAGGTTTTGCGAGGCCCCCAGGGCACCTTGTATGGCCGTAATACAATGGGCGGTCTTATCAATGTATATAGCCAGTCGCCTTTTGCTTACAAAGGAACCAACCTGTTGCTAACAGGCGGAAACCCAGGGTTTTTAAATGCCGGTGTTTCGCATTTTCAGCCTGTTACGGGCAATACTGCAGTGGCAATCAGTGCCGGCCTCAAAAGGCACGACGGCTTTTTTAAAAATGAATTTCTTGAAACAAATGCCGATGCACATCTTTCGGCTGCTGTCAGGATAAGGGCCGCCTGGCAAATAAATTCGGCACTAAAGGCCGAATTTACCACTCATTATGAACACCTCGACCAGGGAGGCTATCCTTATGCCATTTTCGATGCGCAAACCGCCGCCAGTCTGCCATTAAGTTACAACAGGGCTTCAACTTATAAAAGGCAAATGAGCTCTAATGGCCTGGTGTTTACATATAACACTCCCCTTATCAAACTTCAATCAGTTTCTGCCTTTCAATATTACGATGATAATCAGTCAATTGATCAGGATTTTACGGTGGCCGACCTGGCATTTGCCACTCAAGCACAAAGCCAATGGATGGTATCGCAGGAATTTACCGCCCGCTCTCAGTACAAAGGCCCCTATCAGTGGGTAATGGGGGTTTTTGGGTTCAACCAGAAAGTGAACAACGACCTGGCCATTGACTTTGGAGCCGATGCCGTAAGATTGCGTATGGTGCCTGGCTTGCTTACCCGATCGCAAATTTCCGGTTTAAATACTTTTGGGGCAGCCGTATTTCACCAAAGCAGCCTGCAACATTTTGTTATTCGCAACCTTACCATTACGGCAGGCTTGCGCCTTGATTATGAAACCGCAAACCTCGATTTTAACTCTTCAATCCAGGCTGCCTTTCCGGTGCCACCTCCAAACAGTTTCAACAGCGAGCTCGAATTTTACGAATTGGTGCCCCGTTTTGCCATGAGTTATGAAATTAAACCGGGTAGCAGCCTTTACGCTGCAATTGTAAGAGGTTATAAATCCGGTGGGTTCAACACTGTGTTCGAAACGGAAAAAGAAAGAAGCTTCAGCCCAGAATTTTCGTGGAACTATGAATTTGGCATTAAAGGCAGTTATTTCAAAGACAGGGTAAGCCTGCAAACCTCCTTATTTTATATCGATTGGAAAAATCAGCAGATATTCCAAATGCTTTCGAGCGGGCAAGGTTCATTGCTCAAAAATGCAGGAGCATCAGTAAGCAAAGGTTTGGAAATAGACATAAACGCTATAATTGCCAAAGGCCTACAGTTTCAGGGAAGTTATGGTTATACCCATGCCACATTTGTTGAAAATCGCCTCAATGCGCAGGTAGATTACTCAGGAAATTTTATACCCTATGTGCCCCGTTATACATTATTTGCTGGCTTAAGGTACCACCATACCACAAATTCCACGATAATTGATGCCGTTCGATTTCAAATTGGCTGGCTGGCAGTAGGCGACCACTACTGGAATGAGGCCAACACAAGCTTACAAACGGCTTATGGCACACTTAATGCCATGATTGGTTTAGATGCCCGTTATGTCGGGCTCGACTTGTTTGTAAACAACGCCACCTCTACCAACTATCATTCTTTTTTATTTGCAGCCCTTGGCCGCCAATACATTCAGCAGGGCAAGCCTTTAACATTCGGGCTAACACTGCGCTATTCGTTTTAATTTATGGCTGACCAAAAAAACGGGAAATTGATTACCCTGCTATGCCTTTACATGGCCCAGTCAATTCCAATGAGTTTTTTCTCAACAGTGGTGCCGGTCATAATGCGGCAACAGCATTATTCGCTCGAGGCAATCGGCCTGATGCAGCTCATCAAATTGCCTTGGATAATAAAGTTTCTGTGGGCACCCTTGGTTGATAGAACCGGAAGTTCAACCAAGGGTTATCGTCGATGGATATTTTTCTCCGAGGCATTTTATGCCTTTAGCGTGGCCGCAGTGGCTTTTTTTAGCCTCGAACAGCAGTTTTCTGCTATTATTGTGCTTATGATACTTGCCATTACAGCCTCGGCAACCCAGGATATTGCCACCGATGCATGGGCAATACTTACACTAAAAAAGGATGAACGAAGCCTTGGCAACAGTATGCAAAGCATGGGGTCATTTTTTGGGGCCATGATAGGAAGCGGTGCATTGCTGGTAGTATATCACTACCTGGGATGGTTGTGGCTTTTGCTGGCTCTGGCAGTTGTAGTTTTGCTGGCATTGGTGCCATTATTAATATACCGTCCCGTGGCAGTTATCCGCAAAAGACCCCGAAGCAAATCTGTTTCTTTTAAAGACATAGGAAGTTTTTTTACCCAAAGCGATATTTGGCCTCAGGTGGCCTTGTTGGCAGTGTTTCAGACTTCACTGGTCGGTATTATGACAATGGTAAAGCCACTTATGATAGATGTTGGCTACACATCAAAAGAAGTAGGTTTGATTTCGGGTGTTTTCGGAACAGCATCGGGCGCTTTGTTTGCACTTATGGCAGGCTATTTAATGCGGCGGCTCAGGCGAAGGCATTCAGCCATGGGCTTTGCAATGCTTAATCTGTTGCCACCATTGTTCTTCTATTTTTTTGGTGCCCACGTTGCCTCGCCTGGCGTAATTTATTCTGGTGTTGCATTGCTTTGGGGCGCTTATGCAGCCGGAATGGTTTTTCTTTTTACCATTGCTATGGAAAAAGTGCGCCACTGCCGCGAAGGCACCGACTTTACCATGCAAATTGTTATTGTACACCTAAGCGGTTTGATTTTTGCGGTGCTGAGCGGAAAAATTGCCGATGCCCTGTCATACAATGGATTGTTTGTTTCAGGAATTGCAATGGGCCTGTTGGCACTGCCTGTTGTGTGGCTTCGCTTCCAGAACGAAACCCAGAAATCTCAGGAAAACAATGATCATTAAGGTGAATTTTTAACATGAATGAGAACCCATTAACCTGCCCCGTTGTAATCGTTGGTGCCGGGCTTACCGGAATTACTCTGGCTTTTTATCTGCAAAAAAGGGGGATTGACTTTTTGCTGGTTGAGCGCCAGGAGCGTCCAGGTGGTGTAATAAGTACGTTTTGCGAAAGCGGATTTACTTATGAAGCCGGGCCCAACACCGGGGTTTTGGGCAACCTCGAAATGATGCAGCTTTTTACCGATCTGGAGGGCGAATGCCGACTCGAAGTGGCCAACCCTGAGGCCAAACGCCGGCTTATTTGGAAACAGGGTAGATGGCACAGCCTGCCGGCCAGTCTTAAAGAGGCCATTGATACACCTTTGTTTTCGTTTAACGATAAGTTACGCTTTCTTGGTGAGCCTTTCAGGCCAAAAGGCACTAACCCACTGGAAAGCGTAGCCGACCTTGTAAAGCGCCGCATGGGCGAGAGCTTTTTAGATTATGCAGTCGATCCGTTTATATCAGGTGTTTATGCTGGGAACCCTCATGAGCTTATAACCCAGTATGCCCTGCCAAAACTTTTCAATCTGGAGCAAACCTACGGTAGTTTTACATTGGGGGCGCTAGCAAAAAAATTTATTGAAAAAGGTCCTAAACCCTCTGGTGAAGTGTTTTCGGCTAAAGGTGGTCTCGAAAACCTGATAAATGCGCTGGTAAACAAAATTGGTCGCCATAGGATTGTATTTGGAGCTAAAAACTGCCAGGTAACTGCAATTCACAACCACTTTAAAGTTTCGGCCCTGAATCCAAACCAAAATATTCAGATAAACAGCCAGGTGGTGGTTTCTACAGTTGGTTCAAACAACCTGGAAGCATTATTACCCTTTGTCGACACTCAACACCTTAAGGCAATTTTGAACCTTGATTATGCAAAAGTGGTACAGGTAGTAATGGGTTTCGGCCAATGGAAAGGCATTGGCATAAATGCCTTTGGCGGTCTGGTCCCTTCAAAAGAAAACCGACGCATATTAGGGGTGCTTTTCACTTCATCGTTTTTATCGGGCAGGGCTCCGGCCGGCGGTGCCCTGCTCAATGTTTTTATGGGCGGGTCAAGGCATCCAGGATTTATTAATTTATCTGACAAGGAGATACTTCAATTTACCCGGGAGGAAATATGCGAAATGATGGGGCTGAATGCTTTTAACCCCGATGTGGTAAGAGTGTTTCGCTACCCTTATGCCATACCCCAATACGGGGCCGGTTCGGCACAGCGTATTGAGGCCATTGGCCAGGTACAGCAACGCCATAGGGGGCTGTTCCTGGCCGGAAACCTGCATAGTGGTATAGGTATGGCCGACAGGGTTGCTCAGGCAGTAAGCCTTGCTGAAAAAATTGAAACCTTTTTCAACTTTTCCTGAAAAAAAGCAAAATACGATTTAAAATCACTACTGGCCGACAAAAATTACGTGATTTCCCGCTCCACTTGAAATGACAGGGTTTTCAATGATTTTGGCAATTAAGGGGGGTAGGTGGCAGCGAAGCCGCCACCTACCCCCCTTAATAAAAAGCTAACTAACTGTCATTCCGAACGTAGTGAGGAATCTCATGCATAAAATTCTATCCTTTTTTA
>CAYGDW010000028.1:0-30857 GCA_964348755.1 uncultured Bacteroidales bacterium
GGATAGGTGGCGGCCTCGCCGCCACCTAACCCCCTTAATTGCCAAAATCATTGGAAATCCTGTCATTTCGGGCATAGCTAGAAATCACAGGGTTTTGTCGGCAAGTAGTAATGTTTTATTTTAATTTTTTGTTTTTTTGCTCTATCCAAATTTTAATAGTTTTATATGGCCACATTAATCACCTGCCGGGTGCCTATAAAATTTTTACCTTTGTCAAAAAACCCTGTTTCATGCATTTGCTAAAGCTTACGCTGCTAAATTTTCGAAATTACCCTGAGATTTCGCTCGAATTTTCGGCCAAATTCAATTGCTTTGCAGGAAACAACGGTACTGGTAAAACCAACCTTCTCGAAGCCATTTATTACCTTTCTTTTTGCAAAAGTTTTTCAAACCCTATAGATACCCAAAACATTATGTTCGATCAGGAAATGTTTATGATTCAGGGCCTGTACAGGGTTAATGGCCAGGAAGATGAACTTTATTGCGGGCTTAAGCGCCAGCAGCGCAAGGTTTTCAAGCGCAATAAAAAGGAATACGAGCGACTTTCTGACCACATTGGACTTTACCCATTGGTTCTCATAAGCCCTGGCGACTCCCAACTTATCCTGGGTGGCAGCGAAGAAAGGCGTAAATTTATTGATGGTGTAATTTCTCAATACAATCAGAGCTACCTTCATAGTTTAATTAGTTACAACAAGGCTTTGGCACAGCGCAATGCCTTGCTCAAAATGTTTGCCGAAAGGCGCAGGTTCGATGCCGCTTCGCTCGATATATATGATGAGCAAATGATTATGCACGGGCAAGGAATCTTTGAGGAGCGAAAGCGGTTTTTCGATGAGTTTTTGCCCGTTTTTAACGATTTCTACCACATTTTGTCGGGAGGCAAAGAGCAGGTAAATATTGAATACCAAACCACATTGGTTGCAGGAAGTTTTGCCAAACAAATGCTCGAAGCGCGGGATAAAGACTTGATTTCCCAGTTTTCGACCGTTGGCATTCACAAAGACGATTTGTCTTTTTTTGTTCACAACGTCCCAGTGAAACGCTATGGTAGTCAAGGCCAGCAGAAGTCGTTTCTGATTGCACTTAAACTGGCCCAATTTGCATTTACCCGCAACATTAAGGGTATAAGCCCTATTTTGCTGTTCGATGACATTTTTGACAAACTCGACGAAAGCCGTGTAGAGCAGTTAATGACCCTTGTTAGCGACGAATCGTTCGGGCAGGTTTTTGTAACCGACACCCATATTGAAAGGCTCGAAAACCTTTTCAGGAAAGTAGGTGGCGACACCAGGATTTTTCAGGTAGAAGACGGCAATATTTCAAAAGTTTCTGACCTGAGCAAGCAGTTGTAGCCATGCGAAACCCGAATCAACAAACCATAGGAGAGGCCATCAAGGAGTTTCTGAAAATGTTCAGACTGGAAGAAAAGATTACTGAATTGCAAATTACAGATGCCTGGGAAAAAATAATGGGCCCGGGCATAGCCCGTTATACGCAACGCATAAGTTACAAAAACAAAACACTCAGTGTTCAGCTAAGCTCCCCTGCCCTGCGCCAGGAACTCTCTTATGGCAAATCAAAAATTATTAAATTGATTAACGAAGCCCTTGATAAGGAAGAAGTAAAAGATATTGAATTCAGATAAATTCAAAATGCTGAAGGACCATGGCCCCGGCGCCTTTTAAGCCTGCCTGTTCGCCGATTTCAGAAAAATCAACTTCGCAATACTTCATCAGGTTGGCAAGTGCAGTGCTTTCAATGCCCATTTTTACCGGTTGAAGCAATACCTGGCTGGCTTTCGAAAACTTGCCTCCAATTATTATTGCCTCAGGGTTTAGCAGATTAATAATATTGCCCAATGCCTTGCCAAGGTTAAAACCCATTTGACCGACCAGTTCAACCGAGAGGGCATCTCCTTTGATGGCTGCATCTAGTATTTGGTCATAGCGCACCTGGTCGATAGGCCTGTTTTGAAGTACAATTGATATTTTGCCTTTGGCAATTTTCTCCTTAAATTGTTCTTCGAGTGAGTTGCCCGAAACTTCGGTAGCCAAACACCCCTTTTTACCACAAAGGCAGCGTTTGTCGCTTTGCCCCCATTGCATGTGCCCAAAGCCTCCTGCAAACCCGGCACCGCCTTCAACCATCGCGTTATTTACAATTAGGCTGGCACCAAGGCCCCGGCTAAGGTTTATAACAACAGAATGCCTGAATTGAGCTGCTTTGCCCGATATTTTTTCTGCCATACCAAAACAACGGGTTTCATTATCAACAAAAACAGCAGTTTTAAATACCTCCGACAGATGCGTAGCCAAAGGTTCCTTCATAAAGTTCATAAAAGTAAACGACTCGCCAACAGATCTGCTAACCCTGCCCGAAATCCCTACTCCCATTCCCAAAATGTCGTCATGCTTAACACCCGATTTATTTATACAATTCTGCAAAAAACCAATTACCTGATCAAGGCTTTTTTGGTTGTTTTCGAGCACAAAATCAGTTTTATGCTTAATGCGTAAAGTATTAAGTTTGCGGTCAAGTACAGCAAATGAAATTCTTTTCATCGAAATTTCAACACCAATCACTCTTATGGCCGAATCGTTCAGGTCGTAAAGAAAGGGCTTGCGGCCCGAAGCAGTATCGCGCTTCCCTACCTCCAAAACCAGCTCATCCGCAATAAGTTGATTAAGCAACTTTATGCAGGTAGGCGCTGTAATCTTCAATTCCTTGCTCAGCTCGGGTATCGTTACAGCCACTCTTCGCTTGCCTATGGTTTGTAAGATTCTGATTTTCTGATTGTTAAGCTTACTCCCGTTCATTCCTTCTACACTATGGTAGGTTTCCAACAACTCTCTCATGGTTAAGCGCTATTAAAATAATTAGGTTCGAGGTATATTTGCCCGTAAAATTTTTTAAATTAAAATTTTGTGCAACTCAATGCTCATTGTGTTCGAAACAGAATACTTTGAAATTTTGATCGTAAGGTTGAAGGTTTTCCCCTGACTCCCTCCACTGGCTCGCAAAAAACAATGAAAAACCATTTATTCAGAATTTTAAAATTGAAATCAAATTTTCTTCAGGACAAAAGTGATATTGTAAAATTATTTAAAAAAATTGAAGAAACAATCGCTACACCAAATTCTTACAAAGCAAGAATTTGTAAAAAAAAATCACTATTGTCAGATAAAGTAAAAAAGATTAGAATTTTATGCATGAGATTCCTCACTACGTTCGGAATGACAGTCAGTTAGCTTTTTATTAAGAGTGGTAGGTGGCGGCGAAGCCGCCACCTACCACCCAAATTGCCAAAATCATTGAAAACCCAGTCATTTAGAGCGAAGCGAGAAATCCCGTCATCTTCATCGGACTATAGTGATATTTTTTCGAAACGTGCGAATATTCATCAAAATTCGTTCTATTTTTGAGCATGGAAAAAAAGACATTATTTGCTGGTATCGACATTGGCGGGACCAGCCTTAAAGCGGGGTTGTTCAATATTAAACAGGAGTTGCTTGGCCGTTTCAGCACACCGGTAAGGCGCGACGATCATCCCGAAGCATCTTTGTGCAACCTGGTAAGTTGGTTAAATAGTGCTGAGGTTACCGGGCAGGGCAGGTTGCGAGCCGTTGGAGTTGGCATACCGGGCATTTTCAATCAGGAAATGGGCATGCTTACCCTTGCTGCCAATTTACCTCAATGGGTTGGTTTCCCCGTAAGGGATTTTTTGAAAAAAAACCTGGGCACGGAAGTAATTATAGGTAACGATGGCAATATGGCCGCTTTGGGCGAGTACCATGCCGGTAGTGGGCGCGAGCTCGAAAGCATGATGATGCTGGTGCTTGGAACCGGCGTTGGCGGGGCTATTGTTGATAATGGTCGCATATTGGAGTTTAATGGTTTTTCGGGCGAAATTGGGCATATTATCATTGATTTTGATGGTGTAAAATGCCAGTGTGGTCATACTGGTTGCCTCGAAACCATGGCGGCCAAATCGGGTCTTATCAGAATGTTTAATGAAATTCTTGAAAAAGAAGAACACAACAGGCAAGCTTATAGAGACCTTTTAGAAATAACCCCGCTCATACTCTCTAATATGGCCTCGGCAGGCGATCCCCTTGCCATGGAGGTTTACCGCAAATCGGGCAATGCCGTGGGCATTGGGATAAGCAACATTTTGAACCTGCTTCGACTTGATGGGGTGGTGATTGGTGGCGGAATTGCCGGAGCCTGGGAAGGTTTTTTTACAGCCATAGAAGAATCTGTTGCCAAAAACACTTTCAATTACGACCCCGAAAAGATAAGAATAAGGAAGGCGCTTCTAGGCGAAGATGCCGGGATTTATGGTGCTGCAGTGGCTTCGATGAAATCTGCCTGTTAGGCCGGGGCTATTATTTCGACCTCTACCCGGCTTTTTCTTATTTTAAAAACACGACACTTTAGGTTTTTGTATGGTGCCCATTCCATGGCCGCCCTTTCATTTACAATTACCTTAATGTCTTCGTTAAAACTATCTTTCAGTGCAATTATTTTTTGCCGGGTTCCATCAGAAAAAACATATTCCTCCAGGCGGTTCACCTCAAAAATATAATCGCCTCCAATTTCATAATTGGGGTGCTTAGGCTCGATAAACAAGTAGCCGTTGCCAAAAATGCCATCAATAATTCCCGTAAAGCTGGATCCTTTTCTCAGGCGGTAGTTTACATAATATTTTTTTCGGATCATGTGCCGGTGTCCGTTAGCGTCTTCCACTATAAAGTACGAAAACCCATCGTCGGGGTTCACTTTATCATCTACAATTAAAAACTCATACCAACGGCCCTGTAAAAGGCAGCCCGGATTAAGGTTTACCCCGTGCAGGTCAAGATACAATTGACCCTTTTTTATACGCCTAATTAAACATGACACCTTCTCAGGAAAAGTTCCGGCATTGATTTTGGGTGGCCTGCTTACCCGCCATTTTTTGCCCGAAGCATCGTTTATCAGGTAATAGTACTCAATAACCCCTGCAATATTTAACCGCTGTCCTGAACAAACCACCTCAAATTCAAAGACCTGCCCTTGGGTGTACCAGGGATTTTGGGGTTCAAGAAACATTCGGCCGTTGCAGTTAATCTTGTCAACCCTACACATTATGGTTTGCCCCTCCAGAAAATGATAGTGCTTGTAAAAGCCGGCCGGCATAAGCATTTTAAAACCCAGCAAATCGCGCATTACCATATACGATTCACCACTATCAAACTCCATTTGGCCCAAAATTGTAAAAGGATAGGTTTCTCCTTCTATAAGCAAAGAGTTGTTTATTTTTACCGGCCTGAACTCCATGGCTAATTGGCAGGCTTAAAGTATTACTCCCGATTGTATAATTTTCCCTCCCTTTTCGGTGATGGCTTTTTTCATAATTACGAAACCATCCGGGTCAATTGGGCGGGTGGCATCTTCAATTACAAAGGTTTTAAAACCCAGTTCGATTGAGTCTAATGCAGTAAATCCTACACAATAATCGCCTGCAAGGCCTGCTACAAACACTTGTGTTATGCCCCTGCCTTTAAGAAAAGCACCAAGGCCGGTGTCTTTTTTCTTGCCATTATCGAAAAAGCCGCTGTAGCTGTCAATTTCAGGGTTGGTTCCTTTTCGGAAAATTGCCTCTACGGCAGTTTGCGAAAGTTTTGCAGCAAATTCGGCTCCAATAGTGCTTTCAATACAATGGTCGGGCCACAAAACCTGATCTAAACCGCTAAGCACGGTCATTTCAAAAGGTTTTTTGTCAAGGTGTGCCGTTGCAAAGCTGCCATGATTGGCAGGGTGCCAGTCCTGGGTGGCCACAACCAGTTCAAAATGGGGTTGAAGGGCGTTAACCAATTCAATTATTTCGTCGCCGCCAGGCACTGCCAAAGCACCACCAGGCAAAAAATCGTTTTGTAAGTCAACAATCAAAAGGGCTTTCATTACTTATAAAGGATTAGTATATTTAAAATTTCAGCACAACTAATTACAACTTACCTTTTATCAGCTACCGGTTCCCGCTGGCCTGTGAGCCAACATCCTGGTGTATCTTAATAATTTGGCTGCGCAGGTCAGCGAGTTTATCAGAGAGGCCGACCTTGTAAATATGGGGGTAGTCGAATCGTTTGTGTTCTTCGGGGAGCTGCTGAAGCCGCTGATACACCTTCTCGCGCAGCTCGAACGGGGTCTGCGGCTTTATCAGAGTTTTACCGTTTTCGAGCAGGCAGGTGTATAGATCTTCCGAACCCATGCCCAACAAAGCCAATGATTTATCCTTGTCGAAAGGGTGTATCATGCGGGTTGGGGTTTCCTCATCGGCAAGTGCCACACAATCGGCAAAAAACTTTCCTTCGCGGTCAAAGTATCGCCACACCTTTTTCTTGCCAGGAAGGGTTGTTTTCTGAACATTGTCAGATATTTTCAGCCTGGGCTTTCCGCCGGCCTCGGCAAGTTTATACACTCCATCAATGGCGCCATCGGGCTTGCCAATAATCATGCTTGTGCCTACGCCAAATATATCAATTGGTGCGCCCTGGTCGAGCAAGCTCTTTATTACATGCTCATCGAGCTGGTTCGATACCACAATTTTTACGTAGCCCAGGGCGCTTTCATCAAGCATCTTGCGGGCTCTTTTGGCAAAATAGGCAAGGTCGCCGCTGTCGAGCCTGATAGCCTTAAGTTTGTATCCTTTTGACTCGAGTTCGTTTGCCACCTTTATGGCATTCGGAAGGCCGCTTTTCAGGGTATTATATGTATCAACCAGCAACACACAATTGTCGGGAAAGGTTTTGGCATAGTGCCTGAAAGCATCTAACTCGCTGTCGAAAGTTTCGATAAACGAGTGCGCCATGGTGCCAGAAGCAGGAATGCCATATTGCCTGGCTGCCAAAAGATTTGAAGTATTGTCGAACCCTCCAATTATTGCAGCTTTTGTGGCATGTAAGGCCCCGAATGACTGAGCACGGCGCAACCCAAAGTCGCTGAGCAGGCGTTGGCCTGCCGAATGCCTAATGCGGCTTGCCTTGGTGGCAATGAGCGATTGAAAATTAAGAAAGTTCAACAGCATGGTTTCTATCAACTGGCCTTCAAGAAGGGTTCCTTCAATGCGCAACAACGGCTCGAAAGGGAAAACAAGTTCGCCTTCATTCATACCAAAAATGCTTCCGCGAAAGCGAAAACTTTCAAGATAATTAAGAAAATTGTCCTGAAACCCAAGCTCTTTTAAGTAACCAAGGTCGTTGGCAGTAAACCGAAGACCTTCAATTACCTGCATCAATTCTTCAATTCCGGTAAGTACAACGTATCCGCCTTGAAACGGCAATTTGCGAAAAAAATAATCGAAAGCCGAGGCCAACTCATGCTTTTGGCTATTGAAATAAGCCTGCCCCATGGTTAGTTGGTACAAGTCGGTATACAAGGGCGAAAGGCTCGCGTTGGAAATTAAGGGTTTATTCACTTCTTTCATTGTTCCGCTATACACTGTTAGGGTTTGGGGTTTGGGGTATATTTGCTTCGCTCGTGAGCTGGCTTCGCTCGGTTCAGGTTTCTGAAAGGAGAAATGGCTTTACCTTAAACTTTGAACCTTAAACTTTGAACTTTAAACTTTTACCACAAACACCTGCGAAGTTTCATATTTTACAACTTTTATGGTTTCTCCCTTTTCAATGTACCCGGTAAGGGCGGTGGCATCGTAAATATCATTCTCAACCTCAATTTTGCCGCTTGGGCGCAAATCGGTAAATGCCTTTCCAGTTTTGCCAACAAGGTTTTTCATTTTGTCATTGGCCGAGGTGAACCCTTCTTCAGTGTTTTGCACTGTATTAAGTGCCAGTCCTTTGAAATACGAAGTTTGGGTAAAAAGTTTTTTTCCGAGATAAAACGAGGCCAGCATTGACATAAAAAAGGCAATAATGACCACCATAAATGCCATCATGATTTCTCTGGCAGGCACTCCGCTGAAGTCCCAGCCATCGTTTCCAACCATCGACATGGCAAGCCCTACCAGTATAAATATTGCACCCAGCACCCCGGCAACCCCAAAACCAGGTAAGGCAAACAACTCTACGGCCAATAAAATTACCCCCACCACAAACAAAGCAATTTCCCAGTGCGAAGCGAGGCCTTCGAGGTATAATGGTGCAAAATAAAGCAGGGCGGCAGTAATGGCAGCCAATATCGGAAACCCAACCCCTGGCGTTTGCAGTTCAAAATAAATGCCCCCGAGTATAAGCATTATAAGCAATCCGCTTACCACCGGACTTATCAGAAAACCAATAACCCGGTCGATCCACGAAAGCTCCTGCTCAATTATTTCATAGTTTTCAATCCCGGCCAGGGCCAAAACTTCTTCAATATTTTCGGCAATGCCTTCGCAAAATCCAAAACGCATGGCTTCTGATGCAGTAAATGTAAGCACCTTGCCTTCTTCAACAACTCCGGGTATTTCAAAGCCAGGATCGACCATTGCCTGGGCAATTTCGGGGTCGCGTCCTTTGGCCTCGGCAGTTGAGCGCATCATTGAGCGCATATAAGACTGAAACTTGTCGGGCACCACCTGGCCGGTAGCATCTACCACGGTGGCAGCACCAATACTTCCACCCGAGCGCATATAAATGCGGTCGGTAGCAATAGCAATAAGGGCTCCGGCCGAGGCTGCATTGTTGTCAATAAATACGATAACCGGGATGTCGGATTGCAAAATGCGGGTACGAATAGAATCGGCAGCATCAACGGCTCCGCCATAAGTATTCAGATGAATGAGTATAAAATCGACACCCAGGCTGTCGGCTTCCCGAAAGGCCTTCTGGGTTTTAAAAACAGCTGGCCTGGCAATGTCTTCCTTCATTTCGTAATGGTAAACCCTGAAGGTTTTGTCAGGGTTTTCAGCCACTGCAGTGGTAACCCTGTCAACCCGCTGGGCCGACGCACCAAGGGCAAGCATCAGAAAAATAATTATCAGAAAAAACTTTGGATTCTTCATGGTTTTGCTAATTCATAAAACCTCAACGGAAGGTTTATGATACGAAGTTAAACAAAATAGCAGAAAAGCACCTGCAGCTCTTTTAAAAAAGAAAACCGAAAAATGGCCCACACCAATGCATAAAAGCGCAGTGGCCAAAACCACTGCGCTTTTATTTCTTTGTATTATTTTAGGCCTTAAGCCAGCATGCCTCAAAGGTCGTTAAAGTCAAAAAAAAATATTACATAAACTTTCTGGCGTCTTCCAGAAATTTCTGCAACCCAACATCGGTAAGCGGGTGATTTAGCAGGTTGAGTATTGGTTCGAGCGGGCAGGTAACCACATCGGCACCGGCTTCGGCACAGGCAACAATATGCATGGGGTGGCGAATGCTGGCAGCCAGCACCTGAGTTTCGAAACCGTGAATGCTGTATATGTTTACAATTTGGTAAATCAAAGTAAGGCTATCGGTCGAAACATCATCGAGGCGCCCCAGAAAAGGAGAAACGTAAGTGGCTCCAGCCTTGGCGGCAAGTATTGCTTGCCCGGGCGAAAACACCAGCGTGCAATTGGTCTTTATTCCTTTTTTCGAAAAATATTTAATGGCCTTTATACCTTCTTTAATCATGGGCACCTTTACCACTATTTGGGGGTGCAGGCCGGCAAGGGCTTCACCTTCGCGCACAATGCCTTCAAAGTCGGTGGCTATCACTTCGGCACTCACATCGCCATCAACAATGTTGCAAATATCTATATAATGCTTCATAATGGCTTCATGCCCCTTTATGCCTACCTTAGCCATAAGCGAAGGGTTGGTGGTTACTCCGTCAAGAATGCCCAGATCGTTGGCTTCGCGAATCTGATCAAGGTTGGCAGTGTCAATAAAAAATTTCATGGCGATATTGATTAAGAGTTTTAAAATATTACCTATAAAATAAAAAATGGGCAAGTATGATATCGCACCGCTACGACCGCTTACCCTTGCTACCTTCCGATCCTGGGGGAGTTCAGCGGGAGCTGGTCGTACCAGACTTACCCGGTGCAAAAGTAGTAAAAAATTTGGTGTGGAAAAAATGTTTTCCTGAATTATTAATATTGATTACACAATGGAGTGCTACATTAATTTTGGTGTTTTTTAAAAATTAGCGTAGGTTTGCGTATTCTCCAAACAATAAATCTGGCATGGAAAACTTCGAAACCAACATTCGCCCTGGTGTGGCAAAAACAGCCCTGACATACGGATTTGTTATAGGCTTAGTACTAATTCTGATTCAGGTTGTGTTTTATTTTGCAGGCAACATTACAAGTCCACTCGGTACGGTTTTATCTTATGCCATAATGCTGGGAGGGGTAGTGGTTGTTGTCAGGTCAAGGCGCGACCAGGACTTGGGAGGGTTTATAAAATACGGGCAAGCTCTTGGGCTGGGGACTCTCTCCATTTTCATTGCATCGCTCCTACTTGGGGTTTACGTATATATCTTTTACAAATTTATCGACCCAGCCGCCATAAATACAATAATGGTAGCGGCAGAGAATAAAATTTTGGATGGTAACCCCAATATTTCGGACGATGAACTGGAAATGGTTCTAAATCTTTCACGCAACCTGATGAGCCCAGGCTTTCTATCATTCTCAATTCTCTTCAACTATACTTTTCTGGGTTTTGTTATGTCGTTGATTGTTTCAATTTTTATGAAGAAACCGCCTCCTGAAGAGTTTTAAGTTTAGAGTACAGACAGTTGCACCTAATTTGCCGGGCATTTACTGGCCGTTTTGGCAATATTCTGACTGGCTATTTGGTCAATCGGCAAATAGTCAACTTTTTCGTACCTTTGCGCCCTAAAATTTTTCAATGACCCAAATACGAAATATTGCCATTATTGCGCATGTCGATCATGGAAAAACCACCCTTGTTGACCGCATACTTTACCAGGTAAAGCTATTTCGCGACAACCAGGATGCCGGCGACCTGATTATGGACAGCAATGACCTGGAGCGCGAACGAGGCATTACAATTCTGGCAAAAAATTGCTCAGTACGCTACAAAGACACCAAAATTAATATTATTGACACCCCCGGGCATGCCGATTTTGGAGGCGAGGTTGAGCGTGTTCTCAATATGGCCGATGGTGTGCTGCTCATTGTTGATGCTTTCGAAGGCCCCATGCCCCAGACCCGCTTTGTACTCGAAAAGGCATTGTTGCTCAACAAAAAGCCCATACTTGTAATAAACAAAGTTGACAAACCCAACTGCGACCCCGACCTGGTGCACGAAAAGGTGTTCGACCTCATGTTTAGCCTCAATGCCAGCGAAGACCAGCTAAACTTCCCCACTGTTTACGGCTCGGCCAAAGCAGGCTGGATGTCAGACGATTGGCGCAAGCCAGAGGCCGACATATCGACTTTGCTCGATATTATACTTGAGCATATTGCCCCCGCCGAAGTAGCCGAAGGCACCACCCAGATGCAAATTACCTCTCTCGATTACAGCTCATACATTGGACGCATTGCCGTTGGACGGATTACTCGTGGCACCCTTGTACAAAATCAGCCTGTTTCGCTGGTAAAACGCGATGGCAGCATACAAAAGTCGCGCATAAAAGAATTGTATGTATTTGAAGGGCTTGGAAAGGAAAAGTTAAAAACCACAATACATGCCGGCGAGATTTGTGCTGTGCTTGGCCTCGAAGACTTTGAAATTGGCGATACGGTAGCCGATTTCGAAAACCCCGAAGCCATTAAGGCAATTGCCATAGACGAGCCTACTATGAGCATGCTGTTTACAATAAACAACTCGCCTTTTTTTGGGCGCGATGGCAAGTTTGTAACCAGTCGCCACTTACGCGACCGTCTTTTCAAAGAAACTGAAAAGAACCTGGCATTGCGCGTGGAAGAAACCAACAGTCCCGACTCATATATGGTTTACGGCCGAGGCATATTGCATTTGTCAATACTTATTGAAACTATGCGACGCGAAGGCTACGAGCTTCAAGTAGGGCAGCCGCAGGTAATTATGAAAGAAGTTGATGGCAAAAAACACGAGCCCATAGAATTCCTTACCGTGCATGTTCCTGAAACATTCAGCGGAAAAGTGATAGAAATTGTTTCGCAACGCAAAGGCGAATTGGTGCAAATGGAACACAAGAATGAGCGCACCATGCTCGAGTTTGAAATTCCTTCGCGCGGGCTTATAGGGCTGCGTAACAATATGCTAACCCTTACCGAAGGGGAGGCAGTAATGGCGCACCGCCTCAAAGGATACGAACCTTACCGTGGCGAAATAGGTGTGCGCCGCAACGGAGCCCTTATTGCTATGGAAATAGGCACCGCAATAGCTTACTCTATTGACAAGTTGCAGGACCGCGGAAAATTCTTTATTGATCCGGGCGAAGAAATCTATAACGGGCAGGTGGTTGGAGAAAACACCCGCCAGGATGACCTGCTGGTAAACCTTATCAAAACCAAAAAACTATCGAATGTCAGGGCGTCGGGATCTGACGAGAAAATGATTATAGCCCCGGCCGTTAAATTTTCGATGGAAGAAGCCCTCGAGTATATTCGCGAAGACGAATTTGTGGAGTTTACCCCAAAGCATATTCGCATGCGCAAAATAATACTCGATGAGCATGAACGTAAGCGCCAGAAAAAAACCACATAATTCCTGTATGAATGCCTGTAAGCCGCACGCTGCATATTGCCATACCGGCCATGAACGAAGCGGCCTTTTTGCAGCATACCATTAATAGCCTTAAAAGACTACAGCACGACAATTATCGTGTGTGGATTTGCGTAAACCAGCCTGATATTTGGTGGAACGACCCGGAAAAATTCATCGTTTGCCAAAACAACCTCCAAACCCTCTCCTACCTTCACAACCTTGGCTGGAAATCCCTTCATATAATTGATCACAGCAGTCAGGGTCTTGGCTGGAAAGGCAAGGCGCTTGGCGTTGGACAGGCACGCAAGGTAATAATGGACACAATAAACCTTGAAGCCCTCCCTCAAGACATTATTGTGAGCCTTGATGCCGATACCATTGTTGAGCCAGATTACCTTACTTCGGTTGAAAGCCTTTTTGAGCGGTTCCCAGCAGCGGTGGCGCTTTCAAATCCTTATTACCACCGCCTCACAGGCCATGCCCACCTTGACCGCGCCATGCTGCGTTACGAAATATATATGCGGCATTATGCCCTGAATTTGTGGCGTATACGCTCGCCTTACTCATTCACAGCCCTTGGCTCAGCCATTGCCCTGCCTGTGGGTTCGTACCGCAAAATTGGCGGTATGACCGCAAAGAAAAGTGGAGAAGACTTTTATTTGCTGCAAAAATTACGCAAAACAGGCTGGATTGCAAACCACAACACAAGCACTGTGTTTCCGGCTACAAGATATTCTGACCGGGTCTTTTTTGGCACCGGCCCTGCACTGATAAAGGGCAGCAACGGAATCTGGGACAGCTACCCTATTTATAACTACCAGCTCTTCGACCAGGTTGAAGATACTTACAATCTTTTCGAAATTTTATTTCAGAAAAGCGCAGAAACACCTATGACCGGATTTTTGAACCAACTTTTTGGCGAGGACGATATTTTTGATCCGCTCCGCAAAAATTGCAAAAACCGTAACCAATTTATTAAAGCCTGTCACCATAAAGTAGATGGACTAAGGGTTTTGCAGTTTTTGAAACACCATCAGGCAATGGCCAATTTTAGAGATGAAGACAACCTGTTGGGGTTTCTTGAAAAATTTTTTCCGGACTTTTTTGCTATATTTGGTATAGAAATAAAAAATAATCTCGATTTTCAAAACTCACCCATTGCCCTGTTAGACCATATTCGAAATTTTCTAATGGAAAAAGAACGTATTTTTCAAAAGAGCGACAGTCCATGAGCTTGCCCGATGGCAAAACCCTGATAGTAATTACCGGACCCACAGCCACCGGAAAAACCAGGCTTGCAGCCATGGTTGCCGCACGGTGCCAGGGCGAGGTAATCAGCGCCGACTCTAGGCAGGTTTACCACAATATGGATATTGGCACCGGAAAAGACCTGCACGACTTTATGGTTGGCGATTTGCTGGTGCCCTACCACCTGGTTGACATTGCTGAACCTGGATACGAATACAATGTTTTTGAGTTTCAGCAGGATTTTGTAAGGGCTTTTAACCATATTCAAAAAAGGCGCAGGCAGGCAATTTTGTGCGGTGGCACCGGATTATACATCCAAGCTGCAATAAATGGCTTTGAATTTAGAAAAGTGGAGACCGACCCCGATCTTCGCAAAAATCTTCAACTGCTCACCAACGAAGAGCTTTCTACACTGCTGCAGCAATTCAGGCCACTGCATAACACCACCGACACATCGGACCGCGAGCGCCTGATACGAGCTGTTGAAATAGGAACCCATCAGAAATGCAAGCTTGTAAAAAAAATGGGTTACCCCAAATTCAAACCTATAATTTTTGGCATTCATTTCGAACGCGAAGAAATAAGAAAGCGTATTACCGAAAGGCTTATCAGGCGCCTTGAAGCTGGCATGATCAACGAGATTAACAGACTGATCGACAGAGGACTAAAACCTGAGCAGCTCAAATTTTACGGATTGGAATACCGAATCCTTACTCAATACATTACTGGCGAAATTTCGTACGACCAAATGTTCAACACCCTCAACACTGCTATTCACCAATTTGCCAAACGGCAAATGACCTGGTTCAGGCGTATGGAAAAACAAGGCAACAATATTTACTGGATAGATGGGAACCTGCCACAGGAAGAAAAAATCAGCATAATTCTAAAAAAGACTCAATTATTTATCTGATTTTTTATCTTTTTAGTATTTACCCCCTGTTATTTAAAATATTTTGTTGAAAAAAATAATGTTTTTTTTAACACACCCCCTTATTTTTTGTTGTACATTTGAAAATATTAAACACTTTTCAAATGACACATCGATTTACTGCATTACAAAGGGCGGTTTCGCGCCCCTTACCTGAACCTCTGGTAGTACCCCCCAAGGTTTCGGAGTATTTTGGCACAAATGTATTTTCACGTTTAGTAATGCGCGAGTACCTGCCAGAAGATGTTTTCAGACAACTTACTGAAGCCATTGACAAATCGGGCCAAATCGACCCGCGTATTTCCGACCAGGTTGCATCAGCCATGAAAGCCTGGGCAATAAGCAAAGGGGCCAGCCACTATACCCACTGGTTTTTGCCATTAAATGGGGCTACGGCCGAAAAGCACGATGCCTTTTTCAGTCCTGTAGAGCCCAACCTCACCATTGAGCAGTTCGACGGCTCGAAGCTTGTTCAGCAGGAACCCGATGCAAGCAGCTTCCCAAGTGGCGGATTGCGCAATACCTTCGAAGCCCGCGGCTATTCGGCCTGGGATCCCTCCTCACCTGCTTTTATTATGGATGGAACTCTATGCATACCTACAATTTTTATTGCCTATACCGGAGAAGCGCTCGACTTTAAAACACCACTTTTAAAAACCATGGCCCTTTTAGATCAGGTAGCGGTGGATGTTTGCCAGCTTTTCGACCGCAACATTACAAAAGTTTACCCAACCCTGGGCTGGGAGCAGGAGTATTTTCTGGTTGATGAGGCATTGTTTTTTGCCCGGCCCGATTTGGTTATGACAGGCCGAACCCTTACCGGGCATATACCCGCAAGGGGTCAACAGCTCGAAGATCACTATTTTGGTGCTATTCCGCACCGCGTAGCGACCTTCATGAAAGAATTTGAAGTAGAAGCCTGGAAGCTCGGCATACCCGTTAAAACCCGCCATAACGAAGTGGCACCCAATCAGTTTGAGCTCGCTCCCGTATATGAAGAGGCCAACATTGCCATTGACCACAATCAATTGATTATGGTAATAATGGATAAAATTTCGCGAAAGCACCACTTCCGCGTACTGTTTCACGAAAAGCCATTCGAAGGCGTGAATGGCAGCGGCAAGCACAACAACTGGTCGCTTGCAACCAATACTGGAAAAAACCTGCTTAGTCCAGGCCACACTCCAAAAACCAATTTGTTGTTTCTTGCTTTTTTTATAAATATAATCAAAGCAGTACACGAGCATTCGGCGCTATTAAGGGCTGCAATAGCCACAGCAGGAAACGACCACCGGCTTGGAGCCAACGAAGCCCCACCAGCCATCATTTCTATGTTTATAGGCAAACAGCTTAGTGCGGTTCTTGACGACATTGCAAATAAAGTAAAGGACCGCAAAATGACCCCCGACGAAAAAACTGAACTCAAGTTGAACATTGGAAAGATTCCGAGAATAATTATTGACAACACCGACCGGAACCGAACCTCTCCAATGGCATTTACCGGCAACAAGTTTGAGTTCAGGGCCGTAGGTTCATCTGCCAATTGTGGCCCGGCAATGATTGTGCTTAATGCCATTCTTGCAGATCAACTTAAACATTTCAAGGCCGAGGTCGATAAAAGCATGGAAAAAGGTATTGAAAAGGACGAGGCAATTTTCAGGGTACTTAGAAAATACATTCGCGAATCGAAAGACATACTTTTTGAGGGCAACGGCTACAGCCAGGAGTGGGTTGAAGAAGCAGCCCGGCGTGGTTTGCCAAATCAGAAAAACACGCCCGATGCACTTAATGCATATATTTCGGGCAAATCCATTGAACTTTTCGCAAAAAACAACATTTTTAGCCCCAGAGAATTGCATGCCCGCTACGAAATAAGGCTTGAAAACTACGCCAAGGTGTTGCAGATCGAATCGCGCGTTCTGGCCGACCTTTCGGGCAACCATATAATACCAGCAGCCATACGCTACCAAAACTTACTGGTCGATAACGTAAAAGGCCTGAAAGACCTACTACCTCAACCACTTTTTAAAGAGCATTTTACACTACAGCTTCATGCCATTTCAAAAATTTCGGAACATGTAACCCAAATACGAACCATGGTAGGCCAAATGATTGCCGAACGAAAAGAGGCAAACCATATTGAGGAAATGCCAGCCAAAGCACTTGCGTATTGCTACAAGATAAAACCGCTGATGGAAGAAATTCGTTACCACATCGACAAACTCGAAATATTGGTGGAAGACCAAATGTGGCCACTGCCCAAGTACCGCGAAATGATGTTTATTAAATAGAATGATTGGCATGGGTCGTAAAGCAGGAAAATACTTGCGGGCATACCCTGAATTTGCCCACAAGTATTTTTAGATAGTTTCCCTTTGAGTAATTTTCGGTGGAATAATTCTGATATTTGAAAAAAACGCCATGAGAAATATTTTGGTAACCGGAGGTAGCTCAGGCATTGGGCTGGCCATTGCCGAACTACTGGCCAAAGAAGGTGGTTACAGGGTTATTTCGCTCAGTCGCAGCCATGAAAAAATAACACGGGCGCTTGCTGACAAACCCTGGCTTGAAAACAAGGTAGATTTTTTTACCGGAGATGCAAGCCAGCCTGAAGATTGCAACCGCTTATATAATTTTATCAAACAGAAATACTTAATGTTGCACGGCCTGGTAAACAATGCAGGTATGCTTACTTCCGGAGGGATACTTGACATTGGCTTTGAGTTATGGAAGAAAAACCTCGATACAAACCTGAATGCGCCATATCTCCTGACTCAGACTTTGGTTCCACTGCTTCGTGCTTCGGAAAATTGCTCGGTAGTGAATATTTCGTCAATTGCCTCACGAATTCCGGGGCGTAGCATAGCCTATTCAGTTTCAAAGGCTGGCCTTGATATGCTTACAGAGTTTCTCGCGGGCGAGCTTGGACCTTACAAAATAAGGGTAAATACAGTAAGTCCCGGATTGGTTGAAACAAATCTGCATCTCGACAGCAAAGTAATTGCCAACCCGGAAAATTACCGTAAAATGATCGAAAAATCCAAACCTAAATATCCTATTGGCCGTATTGGAAAACCTGAGGATGTAGCGCAAGTGGTTGAGTTTCTGCTTTCTGACAGGTCCGAATGGATTACCGGAGCAAATATACGAATTGACGGAGGAACCAGCGTATTTAACGAAATTTTACCAAGAAAACAAAATTGAATTATATACAATATTCAGGTTTTTGAAAATCTTAATGGTTGAGTGAAATAAATTACCATAAACTATTTTAACATTTTGATTTAGAGCAATCAAATTAAGTCAAATCTTTTTATTGCCTATAATTTATTGGGGTAATTACTTAAGGGAATTTTAGTAAAAAAACGAATTGTTGAATGAAGGATATTTTATTAACTTTGATTTGGATTAGTTTTTCTCGTTTTATTTAAAAAGTTGCAGAGTTCAAAAAATAAGCGACCCCGGCTGAACCGGAGCGGCTTCGTTTTTCGAAATGAAGCTGGCAGAATTGACCCGGGGGTTATTAACATTCAACTTGTCGGACAAACTTTGAATTAGTAGTTTATCCGGGCAGTTTTGATCTGAAAGGGGAGGTATCAGAGCAAGAAAAGGATCAGCCATGGGTCGCTTTTTAATAAAAAAGGTCGCAAAGCGACCTTTTTTATTAAAAATACCACAACCCTGACGATAAAATTATAGTTTTAATTCAGCCAGAGCTTTGGCCGTTAGTGGTTTGTTTAAAAATTTCTTAACAAGAGGATTTTCGCTTGCACGCCTGAAATCGTCCGAATCAATGGAGGAGGTGAGTAAAGCAATTTTGCATAGCTCCTGAATAAAAACATCGAGTTTTTTAAACTCTTCTAAAAACCCAAAACCATCAAGGTCGGGCATTCTAATATCAAGCAAAATAAGTTGAGGCAAATCAGCCGGATTCTTTGCAAGGGTCTCATTAAGAAATTCCAGGCCTTGCCAGGCGCTTTTTTTTACAACAATTTTACTAGCAAACCCTGCTCTCTCAATTATGCGTTGATTTACCAGGTTGTCAATGTCGCTGTCGTCAATCAGTAATAAAATTTCAACCCCCATTCGAAATTATTTTTGAAACTGATTAGGTAATTTTATTGTAAAAACACTTCCAAGGCCCTCAGTAGATTCGATATGAATATGGCCGTTTAATTTTTCAACAATTTCCTTTAATATATAAAGACCTAATCCGCCTCCGGTACTTTGCTCATGACCCCTAAAAAACATATCGAAAATGCGTGGAAGGTGATTTTTGGGAATACCACGACCGTTATCTTCAACCCTAATTAACGCATGGTTTTCGTTAACCTGCACCAACACATCCACAAAAGGCTTTTCGATAACAGGGTTGTAAAATTTCAAACCATTGGATATTAGATTGTTGACAACAATTTCCACCCTGCGACGGTCTGAGTAAAACGGAACCTCCCCTTTTATTTTTTTTCTTACCTCAATTTTCTCAAAGCCTTGAATAAATTGCAAATTGTTGGTGGTCTTCTCCAGGATAAAATGAAAATCAACAGGCGATATAATCACATCAAACCTCGCGTTTCGAGAGTAATCAATAATGTCGTGGATGATATTGTCGAGTTTCTGAATACTCCCTTTCATTAGGTTTAAATACAAGTTCTGCTCCCTTTTGTCAGCCTCTGTTTCGAGCAGGCTTATTAAACCAAGTACTGACATGAGGGGGGCCCTGAGTTCGTGCGAGGTACTGTAAACAAAGTTGTCGAGTTCGGAATTTGTTTTTTGTAGTTCAAGGTTTTTCCGGGTAAGTATTCGTTCGGCTTCCTTGGCTTCAGAAATATCCTGTATGCTTATATACAGCAAAACTCTTTTACCAATTAATATTTTTGATATAGCAAGCGAAAGGTCAAGGGTACCCTTATGGTTCCTTTCCAGAGGGATTCCAAGTTGACTTGCTCCAAATTTTTGTGCTTCCTTTATTTTCTCTCCCAATATTTCGGTAAAGCCTGGATGCAAGTCAGTAAACCTGTTGCCCGAAAGGGACCTTTCATCGGGTAGCCCGTAAAGCTCCTCAGCGGCCCGGTTGGCATCCAATATTATTAAGTCGCAGGGATTGAGCAGCATTTGAGCAATCGGAACTTTTTGAAATAGTTTCTTAAAACGCTCTCTTTCCTCAAGTTTCAATATGTTTTTGCGGTTGTTCAACACTGCCGCCAATATGGATTTGAACTGCTCAAAATCGAATGGCAAAAAACTTGGAAAGCAATTAAAATGGAGGCTTAATGCCTCAAAAGAAGCAACATTGTGCTGGTTTAAAAGCACAATAAAATTGGGCGCAAAAGCCGGAATGTCGGGTTTATTGGCAACATTGATATAATCCCTGAAAAATTCAAATTCGGTAACTACTATGTCAATATCCCTGTTTTTTCCGTTGCCGTTTATTCTTTTCAACAGGCGGCCGTCCGAATCATGGCTAAAAAGGTATTCTTCGGCAAGGGGCCTGAGTTGCTCTATCAGCAATTCACTTCCAGAAATAAGGTAAATATGTTTTTTATCTGTCAGGCCCAAAACGTTCGTTTTTAGTTTTTATTCACACAAATATACAATCAATTGCAATTAAATCGATAAGTTTCCTTCAAAATTTATCAAAAATTTTCAATCATGTTTGCCTCTTTTATGTAACCCACATTCTTTGGTTTCAGGGTTTTCCCACCACCACCGGCCAGCCCTTAAGTCTTCACCTGGCTCAATGGCGCGTGTACAAGGCTGGCAGCCTATACTGGGAAATCCCTTTTGGTGCAGTGTATTGAAAGGGATATCATTATCGCGCACGAAATTCCAAACTTGTTGATCTGACCAATCTAATAAAGGGTTTACTTTAATAACCTGGTTTTCTTCGTCCAACTGTGCATAATGCAGATCCTGGCGCGTGGGCGACTGTTCGCGCCTTAGCCCGGTAATCCATACCTCCTGATTTTTCAGCGCTCGTTTTAGCGGCTCTATTTTGCGTATGTGGCAGCACATTTTGCGGTTTTCTATACTGTAGTAAAAAAGGTTGATGCCACGGGTTTGCACCATATGTTCTACTGCCTTGTAGTCCGGAAAAACAACTTTAATACGTATGCCGTATCTTGCTTCAGTTTTTTCGAGCACCTCGTAAGTTTCAGGAAACATTCTGCCGGTATCAAGTGTAAAAATGGAAACATCCCTGCTTATTTGCATCAAAATATGGGTTATAGCCTGATCTTCAACACCCAAACTTGTTGAAAATACCGCTTTCGCGGAATGCACCTCTACCACCCTTTGAAGAATTTGCTGAGGCGAAAGGCTCGCGAACAACTCATTATACTGGTCGGCCAATTCTTTCAGGGCTTTTGTCATAATTCGCTTATTTTGAAAATGTCTTTGAAGCCAATACCCCTTGAAGTGCGCTGCAGGGTGCAACACTCGTTATAATAGTCGTGCTGAAAAAAAAGTACATAATCATTTTCAACTGCCTTTTCCAAAAACTCCTTCTTTTCTTTCATCGACTCAAGTGGCTCAATATCAAATCCTGGCACATAAGCCAGAGGCAGGTTATGTACCATGGCTATAAAGTCGGTAGTAAACACCACTTTTTTCCCTTTGTAATCAAAAGTTGGCACAATAAGCCCACGTGTGTGGCCATTTTTTAGCTCAAGTTCAATGCCTGGGCAAAGTTCGCCTGGATGATGAATAAACTCCAGGCGGCCGCTCTCATAAAGGGAAAGGTAATTTTCGGGCAAAAACGAAGCCATTTCGCGGGGGTTGGCATCGTGCGCCCAATCCCATTGAGACTTGCTAACATAAAAGTTTGCATTTGCAAAAACAGGCTCTATTTCTACTTCATTCTTTCCTTTTTTCAATGCTCCTCCAACATGGTCAAAATGCAAATGGGTAAAAACCACATCGGTAACCTGATCGAAAGTATAGCCGGCTTTTTCAAATGAATCCTGAAGATTTTCGTTCCCAAATCTATAAAAATAGCTGAAAAATTTTTCACTTTGCTTGTTTCCCATGCCTGTATCAAACAAAATGAGCCTTGAACCGGTGTCGGCCAAAATACAGCGCGAACTTAACCTAACCATGTTATTTTCGTTGGCTGGTATAAGTTTTTGCCAAATCGATTTGGGAACTACCCCAAAACAGGCCCCACCATCCATCATAAAGTGTTCAGCAATTATCGGGAACAACTTCATTTCATGAAATTTTTCGATAACAAACTAATTAACAATTAAAAAGCAAAAGTATTGCGTGTTTACAAAGTTGCAAATATAAAAAAATACACTGTTACAAAGTTGAAACAAAAACCTTTGCTCAAATTGAATCGCGTTTACAAAGGTTGGTGCATGTGCAAATGCTTAGGCTTAAGTCAAATTTTATTGGTTTTGGTAAAAAAAATTACCTTTACAAATCGTTCAAAAAAAAAAATAAATCACTTTTGCCCGATGAAAATGACGGGATTTCTCGCTCCGCTCGATATGACTTGGTTTTCAGGGGTTTTGGTGTAAATAGGTGGTGGGCAGGGGCCAAGCTGCCCTCACCTCCTATCAAAAAACCAACTATCTGCCATGGTCAACGTACTGAGGAATCTCGAACACGCAATTCTTACGTTATTAGATTTTGGGGGCAATAATAAAAATTATTTTAAAGTAATGAAGGTACATTTTATTGCCATTGGAGGAAGCGCCATGCATAACCTGGCCATAGCCCTTTATAAGAAAGGTTTTATGGTAAGTGGTTCTGACGATGAGATTTTCGATCCATCGCGCCGCAGGCTTGCTCAATATGGTTTGCTTCCGGCACAATATGGTTGGTTTCCTGAAAAAATTAATTCAGAACTCGATGCTGTTATTTTAGGCATGCATGCAAAGGCCGACAATCCAGAACTTGAAAAAGCCAGAAATCTTGGATTAAAAATTTACTCTTATCCTGAATTTCTTTACGAGCAATCGAAAGACAAAACACGGGTGGTGATTGGGGGGAGTCATGGCAAAACCACCATTACCTCCATTATATTACATGTGCTTGGGTATCATAAAATTGATACAGATTATATGGTCGGCGCGCAGCTCGAGGGTTTCGAAGTAATGGTAAAACTCAGCAACAATGCCCCGTATATGATTTTGGAAGGCGATGAATACCTTAGTTCTCCAATTGATCCCAGGCCAAAATTTCACCTTTACAGGCCACATATTGCGCTACTTAGCGGTATTGCATGGGATCATATAAACGTTTTTCCAACGTTCGAAAATTATCTTAATCAGTTCAGGCAGTTTATCAACCTCATTGAACCCGGCGGCAAACTTATTTTTTGTGCCGACGATGAGCATTTGAACACTATATGCAGCCAAGAGCAAAATACCGACCTGAACATTTATCCTTACAACCTGCCCGCTTATGAAGTAATAAACGAAAAAACCTGGTTTATTCACAATAAAGCAAAGTACCTCCTGCAGGTATTTGGCAAACACAATCTTTTAAATATTAACGGCGCGCGACTGGTTTGCGAGCAAATGGGTATAACTGCAGAAATGTTTTTTGAAGCAATGGCCAGTTTTAAGGGAGCCAGCAATCGCCTGGAAAAAGTTTTTGAACAAAACGGTACCATAATTTTTCGCGATTTTGCCCATGCGCCTTCAAAACTCAAAGCTACAACTGCCGCCGTAAAAGAACAATTTCCTCGCAAAAAGCTTGTTGCCTGCATGGAGCTACACACCTACAGCAGCCTCAACAAAGATTTTCTTAACCAGTACCAAGGTTCGATGGAAGCCGCAGACTCCGCCATCGTTTTTTTTAGCCATCATGCCCTCCAATTGAAAAAATTGCCCAACATTGACACGGATACCGTTGAGAGGGCATTTAATAAGCAAGGCCTTGAGGTAGTAAACGATTCCGGGCGACTTCTGGACAGACTCAAGGCCCTTGCTGAACCAGAAGCTTGCTTCCTGTTTATGAGTTCGGGAAATTTCGGAGGTTTTAATTTAAACGATCTGGTAAGGCACCTAAAATCAAATCAAGGTCAGATACATGGCTAACCTGGCCAGTCATAATACGGTAAGCCCAGCAATTGAGCAAGGTTGGAAAGAAGTCCTGAACCAGGAGTTTCAAGCCCCGTATTTCAAAATTTTGAAAAATTTTTTGCTTGAAGAAAAATCCAGATTCAAAATATATCCACCGGGCCCCCAAATTTTTGCTGCATTTAACCACACTCCATTTAACCGCGTAAGTGTGGTATTGTTGGGGCAAGATCCCTACCACGGTCCTGGTCAGGCGCACGGGCTTTGTTTCTCCGTAGCAAATGGTTTTGAGCCTCCCCCATCGCTCAAAAATATTTTTAAGGAGATTGAAAATGATTTGGGCATAAAGCCACCACGCAAGGGCAACCTCGAAAAGTGGGCAAACCAGGGCGTATTGCTACTCAATGCAACACTAACTGTAAGGGAATACCTGGCCGGTTCGCACCAAAACCATGGTTGGGAAAAGTTTACCAACGCTGCCATCATTGCCCTTTCTGAAAAAAAAACAGGACTGGTTTTTCTGTTATGGGGCAACTATGCAGGTGCTAAAGAAGCCCTAATTGACACCACGAGGCACCATGTGCTCAAAGCCCCGCACCCATCACCCCTGTCGGCATCAAGGGGGTTTTTCGGATGCAGACACTTTTCAAAAACCAATGATTTACTCAAGTTGCAAGGAATTGAACCCATTGACTGGCGACTTGAATCCTGACTATAAATGAAAAATGTTTTCGCAGTTTTGTTGCTGTTGTTTGCAATTTCGGGCAAAGGGCAGAATTTGCTTCGGCTCAGTGTTATTACTGTCGAAACCTCAGAAATTCTTCCCGAATATTTAAGCAATATACCCTTTTACCCTGACAGCCTTAGCCTCAGTTCCGGGATTGACTCCTTGCTGACTAAGTTGGTGCACCTCGGTTACTTTGATGCAAAACTGCATAAGCTCACTCCCGATTCGGCCGGCTTTACTGCATTAATTAGCACAGGTAAGCTTTTTTTCTGGCATTTGCGAAACTCAAACATCAGCGTTGCTGCCCTGCGAGAAGGCTATTTTGAGCATTATTTTAATGGAGAACCAATACCCCACGCCCATTTTGCTCAGTTGCAAAAAACCATAATTGAATGGTACGAAAACAACGGATACCCTTTTGCAAGCCTTCATACCGACAGCATATCGATTGTAGAGAACATTATATCGGCAGTTTTGAGGCTCGAATTAAACCAACGGGTTGATTTTGACCCTGTGCAGCTTTCTGGAAATGTAAAACTTGCCGACGCATTTATTGCCGGGCTTACTGGCATAAAGGCTGGTATGCCTTACAACGAAAAACTGGCTATGTCAGCTCCCGAATTGATAAATGATCTGCCTTTTTTGAGAATCAACGGAAATGCATCTTTAAATTTTATACCTGGCAAAGCCATTCTTAAAATCCCTGTAAGCAGGCAACCTTCAAATCGTTTCGATGGAATTGTCGGTGTGTCAGGCAATGCCCTAGATCAAAACCGCGTTCAGCTTACCGGGCAACTTAACCTGCATTTAGTAAATATTTTTGAGCGGGGCGAAAGCATGTCGATGAACTGGCTGGGAATGGGCCAGGGCACTCAAAGGCTAATGCTCGAGGCCGCATTGCCTTTTCTGCTTTCAACACCTCTTACGCCCTCAATGCTATTTGCCTTGCACAAGCAAGACACCTCTTACATTAGCCTCAGGCAACGGCCATCGCTTTCGTGGAAAAGCCCAAAAAGAATTGTGCTGACCATTTTTGCGGATCTCCAAAGTACACAACTATTAAGCACAAATCGATTCTCAGCAATTGATACATTACCACCACAAATCGATTCGCGATCCAGCCTTTTTGGAATTGAAGCAGCAGCATATAGTTCGGGGTTTTATTCTTCATTAAACCGCGGCAGGGGCATTAAGGTATGGCTTGCCGCAGGTCACAAAAAAATTATTGAAAATAATGCCTTACCCCAGTCTATTTACCAGAACATAGTCCTAAGTCAAAACAAATTCGGTTTTGGCATTGAAACAGAAACAAGAATTCCGGCAACAGATCAGTCATCGCTGGTAATTAACCTCAGATCGCAAGGCATTAGCGGCCATCAGTTTTTCGAAAATGAGCTGTTGAGGATTGGCGGTTTTAGGAGCCTGAAAGGATTTGATGAAGAGTCGATTATGGCCTCTGCCTTTGCTATAATGACCGGAGAGTGGCGTTACTTTCTTTCAGAAAATTCTTACTTCAGTCTGCTTTTCAATGCTGCCTGGTTCGAAAGAAAAAGCCCAGGAACCTATCTCAACGGCTGGCCATGGGGCGGGGGTGCTGGTATTACTTTGCAAACCGCTCCAGGAATAATTTCGGTTTATTATGCCATGGGCAAAGACCCTCAAACACCTTTAGCATTCAGAAATGCAAAAGTGCATTTTGGCTTTGTAAGCCACTTCTAATTTTTTGCGACCTTTGCATTCAGAAAGTCGAGCAAAACATTTAAACTGAAAAACAAATTTCTTTGGAAAATTATATTTTTGGCCTTCGACCGCTTACAGAAGCCCTCGAAAAAGGAGAAAAACCCGAGAAGGTGTTGCTGCAACAGGGTTTGCAGGGCGAGAATTACCAGCATCTATTCAATATTATCCGGCGCGAAAAAATTCCTTACCAAATGGTACCGGTCGAAAAACTTAACCGTGTTACCCGCAAAAACCATCAGGGCGTAATTGCTTATGTATCGTTGATAGCTTATGAGCCATTGCATCAGTTGCTGCCCATGATCTACGAGAAGGGCGAGCTTCCGCTGCTTGTGGTGCTCGACCGCGTAACCGATGTTCGCAATCTTGGGGCCATAGCCCGCTCGGCAGAATGCTTCGGTGCCCATGCCATTGTTATTCCAGATAAGGGCAGCGCCCCTGTCAATGCCGATGCCATTAAAACTTCGGCAGGAGCCCTTTCAAGGCTTCCTGTATGCCGCGAGGGAAATATACTGGAAACCATTGCTTTTTTAAAAGAAAGCGGTATAAGGGTATTGGCCGCCACCGAAAAAGCAAATGTTTCATTATTTAATGCCGACCTTAGTGGGCCAATTGCAATAATAATGGGTTCGGAAGACAAAGGCATAGCTCCTGCCCTGCTGCGCATGGCATCACAGGCCGTTTCAATTCCTATGATAGGAAGCATTGCATCGCTCAATGTTTCGGTGGCAGCCGGAATTATGCTTTCGGCAATTCACCACCACAGGCTTTAAACAGATTTTGAATCTGACCAGGGCATTAATGAAAGCTTTGATTAATTTTGCGAATTAAAACCTCGGCCTAATGGAAGTTGGCATTTTTATCCCCTGCTTTATAGATCAGCTTTTCCCGGAAACAGGAATGAGCATGGTAAAAGTACTGAAGCATGTCAGGATTAAGGCCCTTTACAACCCGGAGCAAACCTGTTGCGGCCAAATTGCCTTTAATGGTGGCTACAACGATGAAGCCAAACATATTTCCGAAAAATTCATTCGCGACTTCAGCCAATTTAAATACGTGGTGGGGCCCTCGGCCTCGTGCATTGGAATGGTAAAAAATTATTACCCCCAAATGTTTGACAATTCGGCTCTTCATAACGAAAACCGATACTTAGGCAAAAAGATTTATGAGTTTACCGACTTTATGGTAAATGTTGCCAAAGTCGAAAACCTGGGGTGCCGTTTCGAAGCCCGAATCACTTTTCATGATTCGTGTGCCGCTTTGCGCGAATACGGACTTACCGATCAGCCACGCCGACTGCTCGCAAATGTTGAAGGCCTGGAGCTGATAGAAATGAACCACAGAGATGTTTGCTGCGGATTTGGTGGCACATTTGCTGTAAAGCATGAGGCTATAAGTACTGCAATGGCCGAACAAAAAGTATTGAATGCCCTTGAAACCAATGCCCAATATATTGTTTCGACAGAAGCCTCATGCCTGATGCACCTCGAGGGTTACATTAAAAGAAATAACCTCCCAATTAAAACCCTGCACATTGCCGATTTGCTTGCAATGGGCATTTAGTTATTGAACTTAAAATTGACTTTGAAATTGAACTTTAACCTAAATTTGAACATAATCTGTTACTGAACTGAAAACTAACAATTGATTTCGAAAAAGCTTATCAAAACCTGCAAAACAAACCAAAGGGGTTTTCTAAATGTCCGAAAAAATTTTAATCTAGGTTTTAAAGCAATAAAATTATGAGGAAAATATTGGTATTAGTAGTGGTTCTTACATTTTCAAACCTGGGTTTTGCCCAGTTTAAATATGAAAAAGAAACGCGAATTAGGGATGAAAGTGTGCCTGAGAATGCGTTGAAAATGATTGATGCATTGAATTTTAGCCGAAAGGTCAGGTGGTTTAAAGAAACCGGATTTGATAAAATTTCGGTCGAGGCCAAAACCAAACATTCGGGCAGAAGGTACAGCATAAAGTTTTCGGAGAACGGTGTTTTCGAAGATGCAGAAATTGAGATTAAAACAGCCGATATACCAGCTGAAACTTTTGAGCGTATCAATGAATACCTGCTCTCCGAACTCGAAAGGTTTTCATTCCAAAAAGCACAAATACAATACACTGGCAATCAGAATAATGTATTGGCTTATTTGCAAACCGGCCAAAAAACCAATGATATTACAACCAACTTTGAGGTTGTTGTTTCGACCAAAACGCTTCAATCATTTGTTCAGTATGAATATCTTTTTTCAGAAAGTGGTGTATTTATAAGTCGGTCGCAAATTGTTATGCGCAGGTCGGACAATATAGAGTTTTAATATGAGAAATTATTTTATTGTTTGTATATTTCTTGTGGCAGTTTCTTTGCCAGTTATTGCCCAAAACACTTTTCAATTTGGGCTTATGCCTTCGGTTAACCTAAGTAAAAAATTACCAAAAGATTGGTCGCTGAATTTTAAGGCCGAATCAATGCAATCATTATACAATGAAGTTTTTGATTACGAATACCAGTTAACTGATATTTCATTGATTGCTGCCAAGCGGTTAAGTATCCGTACTTCAATTGGCGCGGGTTACCTAATGCGTATAGATGATGAAGGCCTAAAAAACCGCACCATTCAGCAAATTAGCATTGTTTCTGCTTTACCTTTTTTCAGGTTATCACACAGGTTCAGGGCCGATCAAACCTTCAAAAGAAATTACGATACTGAATTCAGGTTTCGTTACAGGATTTCTGCAGAAGTACCTCTTGAAGGTCAATCAGTTGACCCGCTGGAATTTTACCTGAAGCTCAACAATGAATACCTGAATTCTTTTCAGGCCAGGGAATACGATTTGGAAATAAGGGCCGCAGCATTTTTGGGGTTTGCCCTCACGCCCGACAGCGAGCTTGAATTTGGAGTTGATTATCGTATTGATTCGTTTATAAACGGCTATTCGAGAAACCGGGTCTGGCTTGGCATTGGGTTCTACCAATCGCTTTAAAATCTGGTTTGCAGATAGTGCCTTGAAGGGTTAAAAAAAATATCGGGGTTTTAAAAATGGCCAGTGGTATTTCGGATTTTTAGGTTCTGAAACTACATTAAAATTTTGGGAGAAAAAGCCATGATTATTGGAATTGACATAGGTGGCAGCACCACTAAAATAGTTGGCATTAAAGATGGTAATCTAATTGACCCCTTATCAGTAGAAGCTAACGATCCGATTGCTTCGGCATCGGGGGCGCTTGGCAAGTTTCTAAGTGTAAATAAAATCAGCCTTAAAGACATTGACAAATTAATAATGACTGGGGTTGGGTCTTCATTTATCAGTGGCGACCTGCTGGGTCTTCCCGTTGAGAAAATTGAAGAATTTAAGGCACTTGGTTTTGGAGGACTGTACTTATCGGGGCTAAAAAAAGCCATAATTGTAAGCATGGGTACGGGCACTGCCTTTGTTAAAGCCAACGAAGGCTGCATACAGCACCTCGGTGGCACAGGTGTGGGCGGAGGCACCATACTTGGATTGTCGAAAACCATGGTAAACTTGTCCACTTTTGAAAACATTATTGAAACAGCCCGAACCGGAATTCCAGAAAGGGTTGACCTAAGCATTGGCGATATTTCCAGAAACGAAATTGGAAACCTGCCGAGCAATTTAACTGCATCAAATTTTGGAAAAATGTCTGATCAGGCTGAAAAGAGCGACATAACACGGGCAATTCTTACCATGGTGTTTCAGGTTATTGGCATGTTGGCCATTTTTGCTGCCCGTACTCAGAAAGACACCGAAATTGTCCTTACCGGTAAGCTGGCGCATGTGCAACAAGCCCAGGTTACCTTCACAGAGCTCGGAAACCTTTACAATGTTAATTTTCATGTGCCGCCCCACGCCGAGTATTGTACCGCAATTGGGGCTGCAATATCAGGTAAGCATGTCAAATTTTCTGAAAACAAATAATAATTGGCAAAATAAACCTATATAATTTAAAAAAATGTCCCTGAAAGTTTTAAGGGTTATATTTTATTGTATCTTTGTGCCAAATTAATTAACACCGCTGCACTGCCCTCCGCATAACAGAACCCTGAACCCTTTCTTTAAGAACAGCTTCAAATCTTGTCGGCGTAGGTCGTTGCACATTAACACAAATTACAATTACATTTATGAAAACTGGAACAGTGAAGTTCTTCAATGAACTTAAAGGCTTTGGATTTATCAAAGATTCAGAAACAGAAAAAGAGTACTTCGTACACGCAACCGGTTTGGTTGACAAGGTCCGCGAAGCCGATGAAGTTACTTACGAACTTCAGGAAGGCAAAAAAGGTCTGAACGCTGTAAATGTGCGTCTCGCGTAATAGAAGCAAAAGAATCTTTTTTAAAAGAGGCTGTCTCAAAATATCGGGACAGCCTCTTGCTTTTTAATTAGATTGCTGCGGCAGTAAGAAATCGTAAACTTTAGCTGGGTTTTGGCCCAACAAATATATCAGGAACTTTAGCCTGAGTTAAACCTGAGGTTTCGGGTTATCACTGACTAATGAATAATCCGGACTATAGTATGCCACCGTTCCGGAGCAAAGTATGCCACCTAT
>CAYGDW010000029.1:0-30405 GCA_964348755.1 uncultured Bacteroidales bacterium
TGGAGCAGAGGTAGCTCGTCGGGCTCATAACCCGAAGGTCATAGGTTCGAATCCTATCCCCGCTACAAAAAAAGCGCCTGGAAGCAATAACAGGCGCTTTTTTATTACAAAAATTAAAGGACAACAGCTTGTTTTTAGTTGAACAACCTTCCTTTATTAAAAATACTGAAGGGTCCGCAAGTCATTATTATTTTTATGGTACTTGGAAAATATGGGCACCAGGGCACCCGGTTCATAAATACACTATACGAGCAGCTTTTACACCAGATGTTACCCGAATTGCCTGTGCAGGGTTATTCCATAAAGGTATCACGTGCTTGATCAAAGGTTTATTGAAGGAGCAACGTCTTCTTTTTTTGGCCGGTATCCAAAAACCCAGTTTAACCCAAGGTGAAGATTGGCTGCCTGAACTGTATGTGGCTGAACCGTGCCAAAAATGTTGTTGCTTATTGCATACAACTGCAAGGGCCCCAGGTTCAGATTAAAGCCTGCACCTAAATTATGATAATTTAAGTGAATGACCGAGTAAGAAAGGGCCAGGCTAAATGCATGAATTGGTTTTACATTGTACGATAATGTAAATGTTGGGGAAAGGGTTGAATTGTAAAATTCGGTCATGCTCAGCAGGGCAATTTTATGCCGGGGGCTAAGATCGTATGCTGCCGACAGGTAAAATTTTGCTGGCAGGGTGGTGCTAAAATTTCGGTTGGTTTCCTGGATGTCGAAAATGCTCCTGATAGAGTCAAGCAGGTTTTGGTTTCCTGAATTATTACTGTCAATAAGGCTGGCAAAGTCGAGTCCTTCAAACTCAAACTCGCCCATCATTGCAAAATTTTCGGTACCACTATTCCAATTTATCCTACCCATATCAATGGCGCTGAAAGCCAGTGTAAGGTTATCGGTGGCTTTATAGGTAAGCCCAATGTCAATAGCGGCTCCAAGGTTTTTTGTATTTGAAAAATAATCGACCGCGTCAAATTCAAAAGTAAAATCTGAGTTGAGCGAGTCAATAGGTATAAGCGACACCGGCGAGGAAATATTGACTAGAAGGTCGGCATTTACCAGCAGGTTGTAGTTTACGGGGTCGGTTACCATTTTAATGTTGCTTCGCTCAAACCCAATTACGGACATTCCTTGCAGGGCCTTCAGGCGAATTCCGGCGCTGAGCCTGTCGCCAAACTGGCGGGCGTAACTCATGCCAAATTCGCGGTAGTGAGCAAAATCTACACCCAGCCCTGAAAAGTTTCCTGGGCGGCCTTCCTGCCTGAAAAAATCGTTGCCATTTACTACCAGGGTCATTAAGTCTTTAGGGTAGGCAAGGCGGGTCAATACCTTTTCGGTAATATTAAAACTAAAATAGGCGCGATTGGCCCTGAAGCCAAAACTAAGAATTTCTGCCTGGGCATCCATGTCAAAAATGTTCTTGTTTTTGAGTTTGCCCAGCATATAATCCACATCCCAGTAAAAATTATCGAGGGCATCTTTTCGCAGCAAATCGCGAAAGGCAAAGCCGCTATGGCCAGCACCCAAATATACAGAAGATATGGCGGGCATGCCAATAAAAAAACGTGGCTTAGGCATTAGGGCAGGGTTGCTGTAAGAGGATTGAGGAATGCCCTGAAGCCAGTAAATAGTATTGTGTTGTTGCCCAAAACCCTTGCTGTAAAACAATATAAGTAATAGCAAGGCAAGGGCTAGCTTTAAAATAGATTTCTTCATTGTAGTTCGTTTTTTACCAAAAAACCGCAATTAATTGTCCAGGGCATACTAGTTTTTAAAACCCGATAATTTTTTTTCCCTTCAAACGCGCCCCAATTCTAACGTCAAGCTTTTGATCGCTAAAAAATTTAACGTGTGTCTGGCCAGAATTGGGGGTTTTGAGCCTTGCAGTTATTATCAGGTTTTCACTATTTAAAAAGGCCAGGGTTTGTTGCTGGTTTAGCATTACATTGGTAATCTTGCTCCGGGGGGCTGTTACATTGCCTTGGGCATCTACCTGGGCTGCGTCCATCAGGTTAAAATCGGCAACATTATCCCAAAGTTTCGATTGTACAACCATATTCATATCGGCAAATTCGACCTGCAGGTTCAGTGCAACCGCAAAATGGTTAACCAGTTCAATGCGCAGCTCTATCCATTCTATCTCGGTTATCGAATCATTTTTACCAATGTTCATTGTTTCTTTCAGGATGAAATCATTGGCGCTACCCCAAAGTGGCAGTTCGAGTTCAACCTCAAGTTCTAACCGGCTGTTATCAGCCACAAACGATTTAGAGCTTCCGCCCTGATTTAGGGTAGTGGTAAAACTTGAATGAAGGTTTACTGGCGAAATAGCTGCTGCCAGGTGCACATTTGAGTTCTGCCTGGTTAAAACCAGACTTGTGGTGGTATGCTGGCCAAACTGATTAATGGCTGGGGCAGAAATTGCCCAGGGCGAAGGAAACCCGGTTAAAGATACCTGGTTGGTAGCATTGCTGAATCTCAGGGTGTTGGCTGTTAACAGCACAGGAATTCCGAATGAGTTAATAGCAATAAAACGTACCCTGGGGTCTTCAAAAGAGATGTTTCCGCCAAAGCTGCTACTAAAAATGCCAAGGTCGGTGTCCATTCCGCCCAGAAAAAGCGTCCGCTGAGCAAGGACGCCAAACATTTTTTTAAGGCTCAAGCCGCTAAAATTATGATTAATATTGAAGGTATAAGGTGCATTGGTGGGGGTTCCGGCGCCGCTGAATGTTACTATAAAGCGTACATCAAATAGATTATGCGTGGAGCCTGATGAATAAAATGGAATGGTAAACCCCTGCAGGCTAGCCCTGGCGTTTCCGTTGGCAGGCACCTGCATGGTAAACCCCTGTCCCTGGCTGTTGTATGAGCCTGGGATGCTCAGGGTAACCATTGCCTGGTAACCATTGGCTGCAAGGTTAGGAACTGATATGGCAACAAAAAAATCACCGGTAAGAAAAGTCAGCGAGTCCAAGCGGTCGTTGTTTCCGGTAATAAATGAAAAGGTACGGGTAATTGGTGCAGTAGGGTTTTGGCCTATAGGCGAAGCAGTAAAGTTGGCCGGATGCTGCTGGTTGGGTAGTGGAAAAAGCATTTGACCGGTGGCCGAAAACAGGGAGTTTTTATAAACCAAACTCAGCAGTTTGTCATTCCCGGTGCGAATAAGCCCCTCTTTTGAGTCGGGAACCAGTTCGGCCAGTCCGAGAGAAGCATTGGCCAGGGGTACTGCAAACACAGGGCCGTAATGAAAGTCGGGCAGTTTTTCGATTTCGAGGTAGCTGTAATCGCACGAGGCAAAAATTACAAGCAAGAATCCTGCAAAAAACGACACATAGTGCGGTTTTTTATTGGTTCTTTTCATGGCGAGAAATTTTGAAACGGTAAAAAATCAGTTTTTGAGAAGAAAAGCCAGGAGATACTTAAAATGTTAAAATTAAACAAATATTATTGTAAAAACTTAAGTGATTTACTGCAATTTTATTAAAAAGCTGTAGGCATTAAAACCCACTGATCAGAAAGGCTCGAATGAAATTATCTTCAGCGCATATAGCGGCCCAGGCCTGGTCTTGATGCAAAGATTCCAGGATAAACATTTGATCTGCGCCCAATGGGAATGGCGCCAAAAGTTGCCCTTGTGTGTCTATCAGATACACAAGGTCGGGGCTATGGGTTAAAAGCCCTGCAAAGTGTTTGTTGGCGACCCTTATTTCTGTGGCCGTAAGTATCAGAGGTCCAGGCATGGCTTTACTAAATAATTCTTTTCCGAACCTGTCAAATGCACTTATGGTTCGGTTGCCAATCAATACGTAGATATTTTGGAGCAGGTTTGGGTCCTGAATAAAGACCAGCCCCTGGCTTGTTGTTGCCGTATCGGGTTTGAAAGAGTGCACTGCGCCCTGAGGGATTATTTCCAGAATTTCGCCCTGCTGGCCCAACGCAATAAAAAAGCTTTCGGATTTACTATCAAAAGCAAACAATGGGTTTTTGCCCGAGAGCCTTATTTTCGGGTCAATTTCAAATATTGTCCGTCCCCTTCGGTCGAAAAAATATGGTTTGCCTTCGGTATCAGTAACTACTAAATAATCGCGGTTTCCGAGCCTGAAATGCTGCAGCGGCCTCGATGCAGGGTTTTCGAGGCGGGGCGTTTGCCAACCGCTTACCAGGGCACCATCAATCAAGAGGTTATATATTCGGCGATTTTCGCCTGCAAAAAATATCCGGTAGTTTTTGTTGCCCTCATAGTCGGTAAGGGTTATTCCCTGCTGGGCTGGCGAAGGCAGCCTTACGGGGTAACCTTTTACAGGGTTACCATTGCGGTCAACCAAATGCAGATGACTCAGGGTGCTGAACAAGTATTGATAGCGTCCGTTGCGCAAGCGGTCAACCTGGTAAATGGGTGAAATTATTGCATAGCCGATTTGTTTTTTCCAGAGCATTTTTCCGAAGCGGTCAATCAGGTAAAGGTTGTTGTTCTTGTCCTGAACGATAATTTCGCGCGTGCGCTCGTTGTGATTGAAAACGCTGACCGGTGCTATAGCCGCAGCAGTATCGAGGCTAACCTGCCACATAGGTTTATGAAATGCTGCCAACTTTGACCCTTGCCGGTGTATTGTAATGTTTGAAAACATTAGACCCGGCAGGTGAGCTACAAATTGGGCAGTGAGCCGGTCTGGCAGGTTTACACCCTGATTAGGCTGTGAATAAATCTGCAAAACCGGCTGGGTAAGGTTACCCTGAATCATGGCCATCAGGTAAGGCATGTTTAGCATATAAAACAGGTTTGATGCCGGTTGCTGAAAAATAAAATCATCCTCCAGGCCGGGCTCAAAGGCAATTACCTGCCCGTAATGATGGTGCAACAAAACCCTGGACACAATCTGTGGGTTTTTTGCTGCCACCAGCACCGAGTCAATAAAAGCAAAATAAGACATTGGATAAGGAATGAGGCCTTTTGTCGCCTGGGTCAACCAGTTTTCGGCGCTAAAATGCCAAATAATTTTTTCAAAAACAGTGTCAACAGCATTCAGCAAGCTCCCCTCGGGATCATTTGATTGGGATGACTTCATTTTTTCGAATAAGCCAGGGCTATCGGTAATATGTACTAAAACCACAACCGATTCCTGTGGTTTTTGCCTGGGGTTGTAAAGCAAAATTTCGGCAATGGCACTCCCCAAATGCGCCCTGAGTTCTTTTTGCGCAAAGGAGCTATCGGAAAAGTGAGTCTGGTCCGTTTTCAAAAATGCATTCAAAGCCTCATCAAAATCATGGGTAGGGTTAAGGTTTAGCATAGCGAAAGCGGCAGATGCCGAAGGCACAAAATGGAGCAGGAAGGGTTCGGAGGGTGGCTGTTCGCTCAAAAGGCCTGTAAAATCAGTGCGGGGGTCTGCTGTTAGTGCCAGGCCGGTCAGCCTTAGCTCCTGGTCAGGAAAATCAAAGTCCCAAGCCATCCAATCGGAAAACGCCTGGCATGGAAATAGGGCAGGCGCTTTTTGGGTGGTCAGCAGTTTATAAACTTCGCAAAGTTTGGCCCCGTCGAGGTATATCATATTGGTAATGCGATCTTTCCCGTACCGTACCTTGCTCAGACCTTGGCTGGTTGCGAGCGAGCTGCCTGCATGGTGCTGAGTTATTGCATGCTCAATAAGGCGCTGACTCTGCCCAATTAAAACCGACCCCATAAAAAAGGCTAACCAGTAATGCTTTTCGGATTGTGCCGTGGAAAAGCGGTAAATGGACACGCCCATAAACTGGTTTTCCAGGTAGCCATGTTTTTCCTTTAGCTGCCTTGTTAAGAATTGTTGAAATTGCCCTGTTTTTACCCCCTGGCCGTGCCGAAACTGAACCAATGCCGGCGATTGCCCTTTTGTTGCCAGATGCAATGATACTAACACCCTCGATCCTTCAAAAGCTTTTGCTACTCTGGTATCGGCCAAAAAAACTGAATCAATCTCGCCAAGGGTCTTTCTGATCCATTTAACCTCATCAATATCAGCAAGTTCGCTCCAAAAAAGGGAGTCGTTTCCAAGAAATGATTTGATTTCAGATGTTTGCCTTAGGTCGAGCACCAGCCAGGCATCAGAAGGTATAAGGGTAAAAGGCTCGAGACGGGCAGCCTCATCTATTTGTTTAAACTGCTGCAAAAGCAACCACAAGCCTGCAACTACCACAACCACCGAAATTAAAACCGCCCACCCCGCAAATCCAAATTTCTTCATTGTTTTAATATGCTGAGGTGTTATTCAATTCGCACAACTTTTATTGTTTCGGCATTAAATTCACTTTCGAGCCTCATGATATAATTTCCGGGCAAAAGGTTGGGCACATTCAGGGTAAGGTTTTTTAACACACCTTTTTCTGCCATAAATTGCCTGCTGTATACCTGGCGGCCGCTCATATCGGTAAGATAAATGTGGTAAATGCCAGTGCTATTGGGTATTAGTTCTGCAAAAAGTGTTTTAGCGAATGGATTTGGGAACACCCTTGAGAATTGCGATACCTGGTGGGTTTTTGGCGGGCCGGGGGTGCCAACAGGGTCAAGGTTGTGGTACTTGTTAAAAGCAGCCAAAGCACTTTTTCTGAGCCCAATAATTTTGTCATCGGCCAAAATGGCAAAGGCTACTGTGAGGGTATCGCCTGCAGATATAGAATGAGGACCGCTGCTTACCAGGGTAGAAATGTCGTTGTTTGCATCGGGAATGCCGGCATCGATTCTGTTGGTTTGCAGGGCATTATATTTTTCAAAGTTGGTAAATCCGTCGCTTATGTTTATGCTTTCGGCGGCTCCATTGTTGTCGAAGGCATAATGTGTTATTTCTCCCGGAGTTAGCAGGCTTATTCCCGTGTAATGTCCTCCATCGGCCGAAAAGGCATAACCCATACGGTTTGGAGCAATGAATGATGCCCGGTGGTTTTTGGGCTCTGGGATAATCCAGTTGGCAAAAAAACCGGCATAAAGGCCAGAAAGCGTTCGCGGGTTAGTATTTATTAGGCGGTATTCAAGAATAATAAACTTATCGTTGGGGGCGGCAGTCCACAACATGGCCCTGTAATCGGTTTTAATTCCTATTGCGCTGAGGTTGGCATTGGCATCGGTAAAACTACCGGCTACCTCAGCATCGGCCAGTTGGGGCTGGGCTATCAGGGTAGCGGTTTGCACCGGCACAAAATACTGGTTTATTGAGTTTTGTTCAGCCCCGTATAGATTGTCAACTACGCGGTTGGTAGAAATACCTGCCATGAAGCCGGCCATTCTTACCATATTTCGTCCCTGGCCTAAAATCAGGCCAAGCCCCTGGCTATAGTCAGGATAGTTAAAGCCAATATTGCCCCTTGAGTTTATGGTTGTTGACATCTGGTTTACCCTGAGGTTAATAAAATCAGCATTGAACAACAAGCCAAACACTTCCCTTCCGGCATATTGGCCTAAGTGATTGAAAAATTCGAGCATGAAAAATACAACCCGATTTGGAGGTATATTTTCCTGCAGTGTGATTACAAAAGGGTTTTGCTGATTTGTTACAATCTGGCCGGTTTGCATAGGGCCTAAATTTATTTGGGAGGTGGCCACGGTTGCCTCTGTTGTAAGCGGTGTAAGTCTGGCAACAATATTTTCAGAAGGTCCAAGCAGGTTTTCAAAACGCGAGGAAAGCTCCACGGTTTGCCCACCTTTGAATTGCCCGAAGCTATCGTAATTCATAATGTGTTCTTTCAGAGCAACGTATGAGTGGTTTGTTTCAGTAAGTGCCCTTAAAAGGTTAAGTCTTCCGGTTCCCAGGAAGCCCGCATATTGGGCATTGCCGGACAAGTTATCAATGTTATCGGCGGTAACTTTTAGTTGGGCTGCAATTTGTCTGGCGCTGTAAGCGGGGAAATAATTCCTTAGGATGGCTGCTGCACCCGAAACTACTGAGGCAGCCATTGACGTTCCGCTCGATAATAGGTAGGTGGAGTCTACAAAAGTGGAAAGAATGATTGCACCCGGAGCAGAAATATCAACAAAATGATTGTAGGTTGACCAGCTCAACTTAATATCGCTGCTGGTGGTTGCAGCCACGCTCAAAGCCCTTTGGTAGGTGGCCGGGAAATAGGGAACCATGTTATTGTCGTTACCTGCTGCGGCTACCACGAGGGCATCTCGGTTAAAGGTGGCATAGTCCACGATATCGCGCCCAAAACGGCCTGCCCCTGAAGGGCTTCCCCAGGAGCAGTTAATTACTTTTGCCCCTCGGTCGGCTGCATACACAATTCCTTCGTAAGCCATTGTCAGTATGCCATTTTCGTCGTCAACCTTCACGGTCATGTATCGTGAGCGAAAGCCAACTCCGGCTATTCCAATGTCGTTATCGGTCGTGGCCGCGGCAATACCGGCCACATGCACGCCATGTCCGCTCTGGTAAAATTGAGGATCGTGGTTGTTTTGGCCAAGATCCCATCCATAAAAGTTATCGATAAAGCCATCGTTGTCGTTGTCGAGTCCGTCAATCGGGTCATTGTAATTGTATGCAATGTTGTTGATCAAGTCGGGATGAAAACGATCGTTGCCCGTATCAACAATGGCAATAACCACCGAAGAGTCGCCCCTGGTTATGTCCCAGGCTTCAAAGGCTTTGATTCGCGATAGATGATATTGCGAGCCAATCATAGGGTCGTTTGGAACATATAGCAGCTTGGGCAAATAGCGAGGCTCGGCATACTCTACCATGCCGGTGGCATACAGCGCATTTATTACATTCTGAAGGGTTTCAGTGCCATCAAAATCAAACTGGTAAATAAGCGACAGGTCAACAAGTGGCTCGCCACGAGGGTTGAATTTTTCGATGGGGGGCTTATGGTTAGGAAAAATCCTGCGAAGGTTCGATGCCTTGTGCCTTGTAAAAAACGATTCGAAAACGGAATTTTCTATGTGGTTTGTTTTGGCATAACCAGCAAATTCGGGCTTAATCCTGAATATAACCTGCCCCTGAACATATTCCTCAGAAAAAACCTGCGCCGAAGTAAAAATGGGGAAATGCGTCTGGGCTGGTACAACGAAACAAAACCCCGCAATTATCAATGCGAAAATAAAAAGGCGGCGACTTTCCTTCATCTGTAATGATTGACTATGAGTAATATTTGCTTGCCTGCGGCCAGCAAAAAAAAATAATGGTGAAGTTAATCAATTGTTTGCATGTGCCATCTGTTCATTGCCCGATCTTATGCTGTTAAGGCTGATAAAGGTAAGTTTCCCGGGATTGGTTTTACCGGCCGAAATAACTTTTGGTATTCCCGGCAATAAGTCGAAATAATTATCAGAAAGGCGCACTCCGGCATTTTGTGTTTCGATAAAAAGCCCCTTTATCAGTCCCAGCGAATGCAGCTCAATGAAGTGTTCGCCATTCTCCTGAAAATTGCGGTAGCTTATGGCGTGGGGCGTAAATTCAAGGTCTTTGGGTCTGACTGGGTACAAATGGTTTTCATGGCTAACGCCATTTGCCGTGAGGCGCGTGTAAAGAATCCATTGTTTTAGGTTGGGCGGAACAAGGGCTTCAATACTTTGGGCGAAAGCAACCATGCTTTTATTTGACTTAATGTTTATTTCAAGAATTCTCTCTTCCTGCACCACCCCTTTCAGGTCAATTAGCAATATTTCGAGCTTTGCAGTTTTATCCATAAGTTTATCAGAAACCACATAAACTTTCAGGGTGTCATTTTCAATGGCCGGGCTGGCAATAACTGCCTGGTTTGCTTTCCTGACGGCATAATGAGCTGCTTTCCAGTTGCCGAAATAATCTACGGTTGACCACGATGTGGTTGGCCAGCAATCGTTCAGTTGCCAATAAAGGGAGCCCATGCATTGGGGCATACTGCGGCGGTGGGCTTCAAGGGCGGTTTTATAGGCCAGTGCCTGCACAAGTTGGCTCACATAAACCAGCTCTGCGAAGGTTTTTGTTTCGGGAAAATATTGTTGGGCGTACCACTCAATCATATTGTTTCCGGTAAAACCTGGCTTTAGCCAATCCATTTTGCTTCGCTGCCTATGTTTTAATACTCCTGAGTTGATGTCCAGGGTGTCGTTTCCGGCAAAATACCGGATAGTGTTCATGTTTGCAAAGGATTGCAACCCATATTCGCTTACAAATCGGGGTATATTCTTTTCGAAATTGCTGAAAGGTGCCTGCCCGAAATAAATAGTCCAATCGTGTTCGTCGCCTGAGCGGCGATCGGCCAGGGTGTTGCCCACCGAAACGGGCGAAGATGAGTGGTATGCTGTTTTCGGGTCGAAACCTGAAACAGCTTCAGGCAAAATTTCATAAAATATTCGCTCATAAGTGCGCCATACAAAATCTCTCTGCTCAGGTGTGAGTGTTTCTTGCCAGCCCCAATGGTGCCAGCCGTGAAGCACTTCATTATTTCCGCACCAAAGGGCTATGCTGGCATGGTTTCGCAATCGCTTAATGTTGTATTCGGCTTCTTTGCGTATATTTTCCAAATGAGCTTCGTCGCCGGGCTGCATGGCACAGGCAAACATAAAGTCTTGCCAAACCAATATACCGTTTTGGTCGCACAACTCATAAAAAATATCATCCTTGTATATTGCTCCGCCCCAAACACGAACCATGTTCATGTGGGCATCTACCGCATTAGCTATAAGTTGTTCATATTGCCGGGGTGTAACGCGTGGGGTAAGGGTTTCAGAAGGAATAACATTGGCTCCTTTCATAAAAACCGGCACTCCGTTTACCTCAAAATAAAAACTGGTGCCAAACTCATCGGGCTCCTGAATCAGCTTAAGGGTGCGAATGCCCAAATTCAGGGCGTAGTGGTCAATTTTTTGACCATCTTTTTCCAGGACAAATTCAACCTCATAAAGGTGTGGATCGCCCAGTCCGTTGGGCCACCAAAGCTTTGGCTCTGCAACCGGTATCATTTGGCTTACCGGAAATTTGCCAGGCAACATACCTGCCAGGGGCAAGCGGGCGCTCTCCTGCTTATTAATAAGGGTAACCAGGGTGTAATCGCCGGCCCGGATCAGATCGAGCAATACATCCATTCTAACAACTGCCATATTGGGGTTGGCCGATAGTGTTTCCAGGTAGGGTTCGGTGATGCGGGCATGGCTCCATGCTTTGATAGTAACCGGACGCCAAATTCCACTTGTAACCAGGCGCGGGCCCCAGTCCCAGCCGTAATGAAATGGCGCTTTGCGCGAAAAAATGCTTGTTTGCTGCCCTACCGGAGCCTGCTCATTGGTAGCCGGCAACAAATAATTCAACTGCTGCAACTTTTCCATACCCCGGTTTACCGGCGAATGAAAATATACAACCAGTTCGTTTTTACCTCGTTTCAGAAAAGGTTTTACATCTACCTCCCAACCGCGAAACATATTGTTGGCCTCCAGGATCTTTTGTTCATTGAGGTAAATATCGGTATAGGTGTCGAGCCCTTCAAATGAAATAACTATTGCATCGTGGTTGAGCATTTTCGCTGGCACCCTGAAAACCAGGCGGTACTCCCAATCTTCCTTTTCAACCCATTGCACCAGGTCTTCGTTGGTTCCTGTAAAAGGGTCGGGTATAAGGCCGTGCTGCAGCAGGTCGGTATGCACTGTACCGGGCACAGTAGCGCTCAGCCAGGTGTGGTTTCCGGCCTGCCTGAATTGCCATTTTGCATTTAGTATAATTTCGTCGGTATGGGCCTTGCCGCACGATGAAATGATTGACATAATTGAAGTAGCAAGTAAAATCAGTTTTAATCCCGAATATTTCATTTTGGAAAGTTTATGTTTTTAAAGTACAGCTGTTTTTTTTTCAAAAATAGGCCATTTAATTAAATGTCGAAAAAGTGCTGCAAAATATTCGGTCATAATTGATTAAATTAGCCTGAAAATCCAAAAAGCATATCATGAGGCGAAGAACTATTCCTTTTCTGCTGTTGGCGGCATTTTTGTTTGGGTTTGCTGTTGCCAGTGTTGACAATGGCATTACCACAGCCATGGTTCATCAGGCTGCAAAACTTATTGGCCTTGATTTTTCTGAAAAGCAAAACGAAATGATGCTTCAGGGCCTTGAGGTAAATCGTCAGGCATATAATGCTATTCGCACGGCAGGCCTTTTAAACCAGCATGCTCCTGCGCTTGTTTTCAATCCGCTCCCGGCAGGTTTTTCCATTCCATCTGATGTAAGTCCCATTCAATGGGAAATCCCCGCCAATGTGCCGCTCCCCGAAAACAAGTCTGATCTGGCCTGGTATTCAATTCCGGAGTTGGCCTCGCTCATTAAAAGCCGCAAGTTAAGCGTGGAGTGGCTGACGGGTTTTTTTATTGAAAGGATTGAAAAGTATGGCGATACCTTGCAGGCAGTTGTAACCATTACGCGTGAAACAGCACTTGCACAGGCCCGGCAGGCCGACCGCGAAATTGCCATGGGCCGCTACCGTGGCATTTTGCATGGCATACCCTTCGGGGCCAAGGACCTGCTTGCAGTTGAAGGTTATAAAACCACTTGGGGCGCTATGCCTTACAAAGATCAATATATTGACCAAACTGCAACCGTTATCAGAAACCTCGACCAGGCCGGGGCAATTCTTGTGGCCAAACTTACCCTGGGCGCCTTGGCAATGGGCGATATTTGGTACGGGGGGGTTACAAAAAACCCTTGGAATCTTACCCAGGGCTCAAGCGGATCATCGGCGGGGTCGGCCTCAGCAGTTTCGGCCGGCCTGGTGCCTTTTGCCATTGGCTCCGAAACACTCGGAAGCATTGTGTCGCCTTCAACCCGGTGTGGGGTTACTGGTTTAAGACCTACTTTTGGCCGGGTAAGCCGCAATGGCGCCATGGCACTTAGCTGGAGCATGGACAAAATTGGCCCCATATCCCGCAGCGCCTTCGACTGTGCAATAGTTCTCAGCGCCATTGCAGGCAAAGACCCTGCCGATGTGGCCTCGGTCGATGCCGCTTTGGTTATTCCCATGCCAAATGAAGTAAAAGAATTAAAGGTTGGCTTTATCAAAAAATTTTTTGATGCAGATTATCCTTCGGCCGAAAACGATCGGCAGGTACTTACTGATCTTAGAAATATGGGCATTAAACTTGAAGAGGTGCATTGGGAGTTTGATATTCCGGTATCGGCCCTTCGTATAATTTTGTCGGCCGAAGCCGCTGCAGCTTTTGATGAACTGACCGTTTCAAAGCGCGACAGCATGCTGGTTGCACAAGGTGCCAATGCCTGGCCCAATATTTTCAGAACCTCACGCTTTATTCCCGCAGCCGAGTATATCAACGCCAACCGTTTGCGCAGGTTGCTTATTGAAGAAGTACATTTGTTAATGAAGGATTTTGATGTAATAGTAACCCCTTCGTTTGGCGGAAACCAACTTTTGGTTACCAACCTTACCGGCCATCCCTGCCTGGTAGCCCCAAACGGTTTCAATGCCAACGGAAGCCCAACCAGCATTTCATTTATCGGGAACCTTTATGAAGAAGGCAAACTGGTGGCCCTTGCTGCAGCATGGCAGCAATACACTGGCCACCACCATAAAAGACCATTATTCTTTAAATAAACTACCGCTCAAATGAACACAAAACTCCCTGCCTACGCCAAGCTTACAATAATTCTGCTCGGAATTGTTCTCACCGTCTTTGTAATGATTCAAGCCAAGTCTGTGCTGGTCCCATTGCTTATCAGCGGGTTGTTGGCAGTGCTTATCAGCCCGCTTGCAGGCTGGTTCGAACGACGCAAATTACCCAAGGCCCTTGCCAGCTTCCTTAGCGTTGTTGCCCTGCTGGCCTTTTTAACCGGCCTGGTTTACGTGTTGTACAACCAGCTAATTGGCTTTGCTTCAGACCTGGGCGTCCTCGAAGCAAGACTTTCTGAACTTATACGCCAATTTAATGATTTTATAGATGAGCACCTTGATGGAGCCGTACCCCTGGCTGCCGACAACCTGAAAGAAACATTATTCAATTACATTTCGGGTAATATGTCTTCAATTACACAAGGGGTTATTGCTACTGCTTCATCGCTTACCATACTTTTAATCCTTCCTATTTATATCTTTCTTTTCCTGTTTTTCAGGCACTTTTTGCTCGAGTTTTTAATGATGGCCTTTGCCGACAAGCATCGCGAAAAGGTGAAAAATGTGGCCGATAAAGTTAAGAATGTGGTAACCAACTACATTGTTGGAATGTTTTTGGTAATACTAATTCTTGCAGCGCTCAATAGTATTGCCTTGTTGAGCCTGGGCATAAAACACGCAATATTGTTTGCCATTTTTGCAGCCATGCTCAATGTAATACCTTATGTGGGGCCTTTTATCGGATCGACCTTGCCTATTGCATACGCCCTGCTCACAAAAGACTCGCTATGGTACCCGTTAGGGGTGTTCCTGGCATTTTATTTTATTCAGTTGGCCGAAAGCAACTTTTTTACTCCAAAAATTGTTGGCGGGCGGGTTTCAATGAACCCATTTATGACCATTGTGGCGTTATTTGTGGGTAATTTTATCTGGGGGTTGGCCGGTATGATTTTGTTTATTCCCGGCATGGCAATTCTTAAAGTAATCTTTGATGAAATTCCGGGCATGGAGCCATACGGTTTTCTTTTGGGCAACACCCGGGCTTCGCACGAAAAGAAGGAGAGCACAATAATCAAAGAAAAGATAAAAAAGGTTCGGGGTCGTTTAAAAAAATGACAAAACGGGCTTTAAAGCCTTATGGCTTCGGGGTATTTTATATCAACTAGAAACAAGCCGCAGCCTGGTGCCGAATAACCTGCCTGGCTGCGGTCTTTGCTTTCGGTTATGGAAGCAAAGTCCTCGGGCGAAATTTTTCCAAGACCCACCTCAACCAGTGTGCCAACAATAGCGCGCACCATATTGCGCAAAAAACGATCGGCTGTAATTTCAAACCGAAGCAGGGTTCCCTTTTGCTCCCAGCGGGCATCAATTATATTACAAATAAAAGTTTTTACCTGGGTATTGGTTTTTGAAAAACTCTCAAAATCATTATAAGCTTTGAGCAAATCGGCGGCCTGCTGCATGGCCTCGAGGTTCAGCCGACGCTCGACCAGCCACGAACGGCCAATCTGAAAAGGGTTTTTGTGAGTACAAATAAAATAATGGTAGGTTCGGCTCAATGCGCTGAACCTGGCATGCGCATTGGGCTTTACCTCTTCAATGCGCTCAATAGCAATATCAGAAGGCAAAATGCGGTTAAGCTTGTAGGTCAGTTGTGATAGGTTTAAGTCGTGGGCAGGTAGGGCACTATCAAAATGTGCAGCAAATTTGCTGGCATGCACTCCGGTATCGGTACGCCCGGCACCGGTGGTTTCCACAGCCTCGCGCAATAATATTGAAAGCGCGTTATTAAGGGTTTGCTGCACTGATGGCGAGCCTGGCTGAATCTGCCAGCCACAATAGCCTGCCCCGTTGTAGCTCATCCATATAAAATACCTGTGCAAAATAGCCTGCTCCATAAAATGCATTATACTGCAAAGCTATAACATTTATAAAAAGGCACAGCCATAAATAAAGTTGAAGAAAATTGGCAAGTAAAAAAATGGAGGATTTTAAAAAAAAGAAAATCAGCGAGTTAGGTGTTATTGTAGAAAAAATTATTTAGTTTGATTCTAAATAAGGGGTTTGAGCAAAAATTAATAAAGAAAAAATTATTTAATTAAAAACAAGGTAGTATATTTGGCGAAATTTTTGAAATACAAGCCCAAAATAAACCAACAACAAACTTTTAAAAGGGATTAATATGACTAAAATTGAAGCATTTGTAAAGGAGCAGGCCGATCTTCACGGACGCCGGCGCAACAGTCTAATGCCAATTTTGCAGGCTGTGGTGCAATCTGAGCGGTACCTTTCGGAGGATGCCATGGTGGCCATAGCTGCCGAGCTCGACATGAGCACTGCCGATGTATATGGCACTGCATCATTTTACACTTTTCTGGATACTGTTCCCCGCGGAAAAAACATTATTCGCGTGTGCAAAACCATTACTTGCCACATGAAGGGAAAAGATGCGGTAATTGAAACCCTTGAGGATATGCTTAGGATAAAACTTGGTGAAACCACATCGGATGGCAAATTCAGCTTGTTGCAGGCCAACTGTTTGGGTTGGTGCCACAAAGGGCCGGTAATGCTGGTAAACGATGAGATTTACCCCGAAATTACCCCCGAAAAGGCCGTAGAGGTAGCCCGGGAATACCTCAAAAAAACCAGGTAGCGGCTCAAATTGCATAATTGTATCAAAACAAAAGAAAAAAACTCAACATGGAAAATAAAATAAAAAAAGTCGATCTGATTTTTGATAAGGTTGACCATTTAGCCATTTTGGATAAGACCTTCAAGCGCACCAGCGATGAAATAATTCTCGATGTTATTGACTCTGGCTTGCGGGGCAGGGGTGGAGCCGGATTTCCGACCGGATTGAAATGGAAGTTTGCCAAAAATGAAGAAGCCGATCAGAAATATGTAATATGCAATGCCGATGAGGGTGAGCCTGGCACTTTTAAAGACCGTGAAATTTTGACGCAAGTTCCTGAGAAGGTGCTTGCCGGTATGGCGCTTTGCGCCAAAGCGCTGGGTGCCACCGAAGGGTATATTTACCTAAGGGCCGAGTACAACTTTTTGCTGCCCATGCTTCATGAAAAAATGCGCGAATTCAACCAGCAAATGAAAGACCGCAATTTTGAATTTACAGTATTTGTTCGCTCGGGTAGTGGTGCCTATGTATGCGGCGAAGAAACAGCTCTTATGGAGTCAATGGAAGGCTATCGGGGCGAACCCCGGAACAAACCCCCGTTCCCAACCCAGAAAGGTTATCTGGGCAAACCAACCTCAATCAACAACGTGGAAACCCTGGTATTTGCATTAATGATTGCGCACCTCGGGCCCAAAATGTTTAAGGAACTCGGGACATTCGATTCGAGAGGATCAAAGGTTTTCAGTATTTCGGGCGATACCCCCCAGGCCGGTATCTATGAACTTGAGCTTGGCATGAGCCTCGAAGATTTTGTAAATATGTTTGGCGATGGCGACACCAAGGCCGTTCAGGTTGGAGGCGCCTCAGGGTATTGTGTGGCCCGCAAGCATTTTAAAGACACCCTGATAGGGTTTGAAGGCATTCCTACAGGAGGATCCATGATGCTTTTCAACAGCTCGCGTTCAATGTACAACATCCTTCACGATTACCTCGAATTTTTTGAAGAAGAATCGTGCGGCCAATGCACCCCGTGCCGCGTGGGTTGTCAGCAATTGCTCAAAGGTGTTGAAGCTGTAAAAAAGGGGAAACGGCCACCTGCCTACCTCAACGAGCTGCAAAAACTATCTGAAACCATGCGGATTGCCTCAAAATGTGGCCTTGGACAATCAGTAGGCAACCCGTTCAATTCAATTATTAACAATTTCCGCGAGGAAATCATTTACTAACAGGCCCAATATTCACTTTTTTCAGGAGAAAATACCATGAGTAAATATAAAGTTAACCTAAAGATCAATAGCCTGCCTGTTTCTGTCGATGAGGGTACCACCATTTTGGAAGCAGCCCGCAAACTGAATTTTAATATTCCGGTTTTGTGCAACCACGACGACCTTTGTGTGGCAGGCAATTGCCGCGTATGCGTAGTTGAACAGAAAGGAGCCAGACTACTTCCGGCAGCCTGTGCCACCCCTGTTAGCGAGGGTATGGAAATTTTGACCAATAGCATGAAAGTGCGACAGGCCCGCAAGCATATTGTAGAATTACTTTTATCTGAGCACAATGCCGATTGCACCAAATGTTTTAAAAACGGAAGCTGCGAATTGCAGGAAGTATCAAACGAATACCGCATTGGCGTGCATGTTTTTCTTGACCTGGTAAAAGAAAAAGACAAGATACAGGACATCTCAAGCCCTTCAATAGTAAAAGACGACAGCAAATGCATTCGTTGCCAGCGTTGCGTGCGCACCTGCACACAACTGCAATATGTAAGCGCCCTGGCGGTTGCAAATAAGGGCAACCAAATGAGGATTTCTACATTTTTGAATAAACCAATGAACGATGTGGTATGCACTGCCTGTGGCCAGTGCATAAACCGTTGCCCCACCGCTGCACTTACCGAACGCTCGTATGTGGATCAGGTGTTTGATGCCATTTACGATCCTTCTAAATTTGTGGTGGTACAAACGGCACCCGCAACAAGAGTTGCTATTGGCGAAGAGTTTGGGCTTGAGCCAGGAACCCGTGTAACAGGCAAAATGGTTGCGGCACTCCGGAGGCTGGGCTTCGACAAAGTACTCGATACCGATTTTACGGCCGACCTTACCATTATTGAAGAAGGCCATGAGTTGCTGCATCGCCTTAAGGAAGCACTGGTTGACGGAAAAAATGTTGCCCTTCCCATGATGACAAGTTGCTCGCCCGGCTGGATTAAATTTCAGGAGCACCTCTATCCCGAATTGTTAGACAATCTCTCTACCTGCAAATCGCCCCAGCAAATGTTTGGCCCCCTTGCCAAAACGTATTTTGCCGAAAAAGTAAACAAAAACCCCGCCGATATGGTAGTGGTTTCAATAATGCCCTGCACGGCCAAAAAATTTGAAGCCGACAGGCCCGAAATGCGCGGAAGCGGATATAAAGATGTTGACTATGTACTAACCACACGCGAATTGGGTATGATGATACGGCAGGCAGGTATAGACTTTAACAAACTAGAAGCCGAAGGCTATGACAGCATACTGGGAGAATCGACCGGAGCAGCCGTTATCTTTGGCACCACCGGGGGCGTAATGGAAGCCGCTCTGCGTACTGCCTACGAAATTGTAACCGGACGCGAGGTGCCCTTTAGTAACCTCAACATTAAACCCGTTAGGGGTATGGAAGGAGTAAAGGAAGCTGCCATCAAAATTAAAGACGTGTTGCCCGAATGGAAATTTCTTGAAGGTGTAGAACTGAAAGTAGCCATAGCACATGGCCTTGCCAACGCAAAAATCCTTATGGACCGCGTAAAGGATGGAACCGCAAACTTCCATTTTATTGAGGTAATGGCTTGCCCAAGCGGGTGCATTGGCGGAGGAGGCCAGCCCATACCCACCAATATGGAAATCCGTAAAAAACGTGCCGCCGGAATTTATGCCGAAGACGAGCAGATGGTCATACGCAAGTCGCACCAAAACCCTGAAGTGACGGAGATATACAAATCGTTCCTGCATCAACCTTTGGGGCACCGCTCGCACGACTTGCTGCATACACACTATTATCCGCGCAAGCGGCATTAAGGCCCGATTAGGCAAAGGATAGATTGGGGTTGTTGCAGATTTTGCGAAAGTTGTTTGTTGATTCATTGTTTTCAGTCAAAAAAAATGAAATACAAATACTCCTGGTTAATACCAATTTCGAAAGCTGCAACAACTCCTTTTTTGTTTCGTCAGGAAATTTAATTCGGAAAAAATTCGCTTTATAATGCATTCAGATTGAAGATTATTGATAATTTTAATCTTTATAATGGGTACAGTGGCATTTTTCCGATTTGGTCTAAGCCGCTGACAAACAGCTAAAATGGTTAAAAAACAACGAAATAACGCTAGCAAAGGGATGGATAGTTGTTAAATTTATAACAAGTAATGCAGTTTTTATTTTGCAGAATTGTTATTAAATGTAATTTTGCAATAAAGAAAAATATAACCAATACCCTGCAAAAGTTAGGATTTGCTAAAGCTAAAATTGGGAACCGCCTGGGGTATTAAAAAGCAACTGAAAAAATCTACCCATGAAAATTCAAACCAACAACTCAAATCGCCCTGCAGGCCAGTCGGTTCCGGAGCCAACGCTGAGACGACTGCCGGGCTACCTGAGTTTTTTTAAGTCGTTGAAAATAAATAATATTGAGTTTGTTTCGAGCGGTCAAATTGCCTCGATCTTTAAAATGGATTCAACCCTTGTAACAAAAGACCTATCGTACACCGGGGTAAAGGGCCGAACCAAGGTAGGCTACAATGTAGAGGAGCTCATAAAAAATATTGTGGTTTTTCTTGATTTCAATACGCAGGAAAATGCCTACCTTTTTGGAGTAGGCAATCTGGGCAGGGCATTGATAAATTACGAGGGCCTGAAGCAGTATGGACTTCGTATTGTGGCCGGATTTGATGTGGACCCCCGCGCCTACAACAGCCTGGTGAGAGATGTAAAGATTTATACCATTGATGAGTTTCGCGACCTGTCCAGGAAAGTACCTGCCCGCATAGGGATAATTACCACCCCCGACAACCGGGCACAAGAAACCGCCGACCTGATGGTTGCCTGGGGCATAAAAGCCATCTGGAACTTTACCCCGCAGTCAATAAAGGTGCCCGAAAACATCATAGTCGAAAACACAAGTATTTATTCAGACCTTGCCGTAATTCTCAATAAACTGAACAAGTAAACCAATACTTTCGCCTTGGCTGCTCAGGTTTTGGAGGCTTACACCCACCTTAATTAGACTGTTTATAAATTACGGCCCCTGTTTGGCAATAAATTCATTTTAGCGATAAATAAAAGCTTAAAAATGTAAAAAATACGAGGATAATTTTAAAAAATCTAATGTGAAAATATTAACAACTACGCTTGGTTTTTCATATACAAGTAGTTAATTTTGCAGTGCATTTGGGTAGCGCATTGAAAAGCAAAGTTTTGGAAAGTTTACCAATCTATAGCACGCACACACCAACAATGCAATAACTAAAAAAAGAAGATGAAGATTTCTGAAATAATCCGGGTGCTCGATGGCAAGTTTATATGCGGCAATGAAAGGGGAGACTATTCCATTGACGTAGCCTTTGCTTCCGACCTTATGAGCGATGTACTTACCCTGAAGAACGACCATATATTGCTTATTACAGGTTTGAACAATATGCAAACCATACGCACCGCCGAAATGTCAGATATTCATTGCATTATCCTGGCCCGTAACAAAAAAGCCAGTCAGGATATGATTGATTTGGCCCGTGAAAACGACATGATCCTTATTGAATGCAGGTACTCAGTTTTCAAAACGTGCGGTTTGCTTTTCCAGGCCGGCGTAAAACCGGTTTTTTAAGAAATGACACCTGAACTGCATACCATGATTTTTGAGTATAACGTGGAGGGTGGCAATTTTACCCGTGCTGGTTATGCTTCGAGTGAGATAAAAAAATTACTCAAGCAACTCAATGTAGATATAGGAATCATTAAGCGCACGGTTGTAGCCTGCTACGAGGCCGAGGTCAACGTGGTGGCTCATGCTTACAGCGGCACCATTTATGTTAATTTAAGCGTCGAGTCAATTACTGTGAAACTGGTTGATGAAGGCCCGGGTATTCCCGATATTAACCTGGCCATGCAGGAAGGCTTCTCAACAGCAAGCAGCAGGGTACGCGAAATGGGATTCGGTGCCGGAATGGGCTTGCCAAACATTAAAAAAAATGCCGATAAACTGGAAATTTCCAGTGAAGTAAATAAAGGAACAACGGTTGAAATAACCATGTTTTTCAGTTAAGAGCTATGGCAGTAAAGTACTTCCACCACGCGCTGAAGTTCCGCAAGGAAGTGTGCATAGGCTGCTCGCACTGTATGAATGTGTGCCCAACCCAGGCCATTCGCATTCATGGGGGCAAGGCCGAACTTACCGACAACCGTTGTGTGGACTGTGGAAAGTGCTATATGGCATGCCCGGTGGGTGCCATTATTGTTGAACAGGACGATTTTAGCCGCATTTTTGCCTACCAGCACCGGGTTGCACTTATCCCAAATGTTCTCTTGGGTCAGTTTCCCGAAAAGGTTTCTGTAAATCAGATATGCAGTGTGCTTCATGACCTTGGTTTTACCCTGATTTTTGAGGTAGAGCATGGAACCCGAATTTTGAGTGGTGCCATAAAACAATATATTCAGGAGCACAGCCAAACAAAGCCCCTTATCTCTACCTTTTGCCCGGCCATTGTACGCCTTATTCAGGTGCAGTTTCCGGCACTTACCGAAAACCTCATTTTGCTCAAAGCCCCACTGGATGTGGCAGCTCTGTATCTGCGAAAAAAACTTGTGGCTCAGGGTAACCGAAACGAAGACATCGGAATTTTTTACATAACACCATGTGCAGCCAAAATTGCGGCTGTAAAAAGCCCTGTTGGCGAAGACTCAAGCCACATTACAGGGGTAATCAATATGGATTTTATTTTTAATAAGGTATATACCAGCGTAAAGCAGGGACATTCAGGGAAAACTTCAAGCCAGGTGCCGTTACTTTCGGCTCTCGGGGCCCAGGAAATGCTGTGGAGCCTTACCGAAGGCGAATCATCGCTTATGCCCGGCCGCGCTTTGGCTATTGATGAGATAAGCAATGTAATTGAATTTCTTGAGCGACTTGAGAACGAAGAACAATGCGACATAGATTTTCTGGAACTCAGGGCATGCGACCAAAGCTGCGCCGGCGGAATACTTACCAGCGGAAATCGCTTTTTTACGGTAGAGCGCCTGCGAAAAAGAGCCAAAGGGGTTGAAAAAATCTCCGGGAAGCACACTGAAGAACTGTCGATGGAGAATTACCGCGATTACCTGTTAGATAACATTCGACTGAATAAAGTGCTGCCCCGATCGATGGACAAACTCGACGACGACACCAAACGCGCCATGCTCAAAATGCAAATGGTGCGCGAAATAATGAAGTCATTGCCTTATGTCGATTGCGGACTCTGCGGCTCACCAACCTGCAATGCCCTTGCCCAGGACATTGTGCAGGGAAGGGCCGAAATAACACATTGCATCTTTATTCAAAAAAAATACGAACAAAAAGAATGGATCAGCCACCACGAAAGCATGGAAATAATGAAGGAAATTTGGGGTAGCGAAAAATTTGGTGAAGAAAAAAAATAAATTAACCACATCATGACAATAGCAGAAGTAGTTGATAAACTTGAACTAAAAATACACAGCGGCAAAAACGGGCTCCAGCGAGAGGTAAACGGGGCTTATGTTTCTGATTTGCTGAGCGATGTAATGGGCAATGCCGATGCAGGGCAAATTTGGATTACCTTGCAAACACACAAAAACGTGATGGCAATTGCTTCTCTCAAAGACCTGGCTGGCATTATTCTGGTATCGGGCAATACTCCCGAAGCTGATACGGCCATTCAAAGCAACGAGGAGGAAATACCCATTTTGGGCACAAGCCTTCCCTCTTTCGAAATTTGCGGAAAGCTCTATGAATTATTGAAAAAATGAATCTGTTCAGGGCCGATTTGCATGTGCACACATTGTTGTCGCCCTGCGGCGACCTGGATATGACGCCCGCTGCAATAGTAGAAACTGCTGCCCGACGCGGAATAGATATTTTGGGCATTGCCGACCATAATAGCACCAAACATGGGCCTTTGCTAAGCAAACTGGCCCAAAAACAGGGAATTTTTGTGTTGTGCGGGGCCGAAGTTACAACCCGCGAAGAAGCACACGTATTAACGTTCTTTGAAAATTTTGAAATACTAAATGAGTTTCAGCAATACCTCGACAAACATTTGCCACCCATAAAAAACAACCCCAGGTTTTTTGGACACCAGGTAGTGATTGATGAAGAAGAGATGATTGTAGAGGAAGAAGAACGGTTGCTGATAACTGCTATTGATCAAAACCTCGATCAGATTCAGGTGGAAGTTCACCGACTCGGAGGGCTTTTTATACCGGCACACATTGACCGGCCAAGGTATAGCATTACCAGCCAGCTTGGTTTTGTACCTCCAGGCATTAAGGCCGATGCACTCGAAATTTCTGCATTTATAACTCCAGAACAAATCGCTGCAAAATTTCCCTGGATTGCATCATATACCTTTATCCGCAGCTCCGATGCACACCACCCGGATGCCATAGGCTCGGGTATAACAATTTTTGAAATAGAACGCCGCAGCTTTGATGAGATTCGCAAGGCTTTGCACCGGGTTGATATGCGCAACACAAGCATTGAAAGGCAATAAAAAATGAAAGACCTCTCGCTGCACATACTCGATATAGCACAGAACAGCATTAGCGCTGCTGCCCGCACCATTGGCATAAGCATACACGAGAACCTGGCTGCCAACACCTTGGTAATTGAAGTGCATGACGATGGCCGCGGTATGCCTGCCCATGTGCTCAGTAGGGTTGCTGACCCATATTACACCTCGCGCACCACCCGCAAAGTTGGATTGGGAATCCCCCTCTTTAAGCAAAGTGCCCGGGCCAGCAACGGAGACTTGCATATTGAATCGGAAGAGGGCAGAGGAACTACACTGAAAGCAACATTTACACACAACCACCTCGACCGGCCGCCACTTGGAGATATGGCAGGGGTTATGGTTCTGCTGGCAGGCGCAAACCCGCATATCAGGTTCATTTATACCCACCGCGTTCAAAACGAAGTATTCGTTTTTGATACCGACCAGGTTAAGGAAGCTCTTGATGAAGTGCCGGTAAACGACCCGCAGGTAATGCGGTTTTTAAAGGAAATGATAAACGAAAACCTTGTTGCCATTAAGGCCAGGTAAATCGTAAACCATATAAAAAAACAATACATTTTCAACATCTAAAATTAAGGGAGATTAAAAAATGACTAAAATTAAATCACTGGCTGATTTGAAGAAGATGAAGGCCAACCTTCAGTCGCAAATCGCCTTGAGAGAAAAAAGCGATAGCCCCGAAGGACGTGTGCTCATAAGAGTAGCCATGGCCACCTGTGGCATTGCCTCCGGGGCCAAGGAGGTAATGGAATTTCTGATCGATGAATTGGACAAACGCAACATCGACGCTATCGTTTCGCAAACAGGGTGTATGGGTTATTGTTATGCCGAACCAACAGTGGAAGTTACCTTGCCTGGCCAGGAACCCATTGTTTTTGGTTACATTAACACCAAGAAGGCCGACGACCTGATTGAGAAATATATAAAAAACGGAGAGTTGCTCGAGGGTATCATCCCTATGAATTACGAAAAAATAGACTAAAAAAGGAGGAAAACACTAATGGCAAAATTCAAAATGCATATGCTGGTTTGCGGTGGCACAGGTTGCCGTGCATCGGCCAGCGACGTGCTGTATGAAAACCTGAAGAAGGAAGTGCAGGAAAATGGCCTTGAAAGCGATGTGCAGGTGGTAACAACCGGCTGCTTTGGTTTCTGTGAGCAGGGCCCTATTGTGAAAATGATTCCCGACAACACTTTTTACGTGGGAGTACAGCCCAAGGATGCAGGCCTTATTGTGGCCGAGCATGCCATAAAGGGCCGCAAGGTTGAGCGACTGCTTTACAAGGACCCGGTAAGGAAAGAACTGGTTCCTGACTCGAAGCACATGGGTTTTTACAAGAAGCAGCTACGTATAGCCTTGCGCAACTGCGGTTTGATAGACCCCGAAAACATTAACGAATACCTGGCAGCCGATGGGTACGAGGCCCTTGGCAAGGTGCTGCTCGAATCAGCGCCCGAAGATATAATTCAGGAAATAATTGACTCGGGCCTTCGCGGCCGGGGTGGCGGTGGCTTTTCCACTGGCATAAAATGGTCGTTGGCCCGCAAATCGCCCGGCCACCAAAAATATGTGGTTTGCAATGCCGACGAAGGCGACCCCGGGGCTTTTATGGACCGCTCCATCCTTGAAGGCGACCCCCACAGCGTGCTCGAAGCAATGGTCATTAACGGCTTTTGTATTGGTGCCAACAAAGGGCTGATCTATATCAGGGCCGAATACCCACTGGCCATAACCCGCCTGAAAATTGCCATTGACCAGGCCCGCGAATACGGACTGCTGGGCAAAGACATACTTGGAAGCGGCTTCGACTTTGACGTGGAGTTGCGTTATGGTGCCGGAGCTTTTGTTTGCGGCGAAGAAACTGCACTCATTCGCTCAATGGAAGGACACAGGGGCGAACCAACCTTTAAACCTCCATTCCCGGCCCAAAGCGGATACCTTGGCAAGCCAACCAACGTAAACAACGTTGAAACTTATGCCAACATACCAGTTATTATAAACAAGGGAGCTAAATGGTTTGCTGCTATTGGCACCGAAAAATCAAAAGGCACCAAGGTGTTTGCCCTTGCGGGGAAAATTAACAACGTAGGCCTGATTGAAGTACCAATGGGAATTACCCTGCGCGAAGTAATATTTGAAATTGGTGGCGGAATCAAAGGCGGCAAAAAGTTTAAGGCCGTTCAAACGGGTGGCCCATCGGGCGGATGCCTTACCGAAAAGCACCTCGACACTCCCATCGACTTTGACAACCTGCTCGCTGCCGGATCAATGATGGGATCGGGAGGTATGATTGTAATGGACGAGGACGACTGTATGGTTTCGGTGGCTAAGTTTTACCTGGAATTTACCGTTGAAGAATCGTGCGGAAAGTGTTCGCCTTGTCGCATTGGCAATAAACGCCTCTACGAAATTCTCGAAAAAATTACTAAGGGCAAGGGCGTCATGGATGACCTCGACAAGTTGCGCAACCTAAGCAATGTTATTAAGGATACTTCGCTGTGCGGACTTGGGCAAACCTCGCCAAACCCGGTGCTTTCAACCATCGAAAACTTTTGGGATGAATACGTGGCACACATAACCGACGAAAAGTGCTTCGCAGGGCAATGTAAAGACCTTATCAAATACGAAATAATACCCGAAAACTGCGTCGGATGTACTGCCTGTGCCCGTAACTGCCCCGTGAACTGCATCTCGGGCGAAAGGAAACAGGTTCACATTATCAACCAGGCCCTCTGTATAAAGTGCAACGCCTGTTTTGAAAAATGTAAGTTTAATGCCGTAACAATCATTTAAAGAGAAGGATACAAAAGAATGGAACTTGTTAAATTAATCATAGATAACAGACCTGTGGAGGTTGAGAAGGGTGCAACTGTTTTCCAGGCTGCCAAAAAGCTGGGCATTGCAATCCCGACATTGTGCTACATGAACCTCGCCGATTTGAACATTGAGCATAAGCCCGGCGGTTGCCGTGTTTGTGTAGTTGAGGTTGAAGGCCGGCGCAATCTGGCTCCCTCATGCGCTACCGAATGTTACGAAGGTATGATTGTGAAGACCAACAGCATGAGGGTACTCAACTCGCGTCGCACCGTGCTTGAACTTATTCTGAGTGACCACCCGTTCGATTGCCTCATTTGTGCAAAAAGCGGACATTGCGATCTGCAGAACATGGCCATAAAAATGGGGGTGCGCAGTATTCCTTACCAGGGCGAAAAGTCAACCTACAAACCCGACTTCTCACCGGCTATCATTCGCGAAATGGATAAGTGCATCATGTGCCGTCGCTGCGAAACCATGTGCAACGACTTCCAAACCGTAGGGGTGCTCTCGGGCATAAACCGTGGGTTCGAAGCGGTGGTGGCTCCTGCGTTTGAGCGCGACCTCGACCACAGCGAATGCACTTACTGCGGACAATGTGTGGCAGTATGCCCCACCGGTGCACTTACCGAAGTTGACCATACCCCTCAGGTAATACGTGCCCTGGCCGATCCTACAAAAACAGTAGTGGTGCAAACCGCTCCCGCCGTGCGTGCTGCACTGGGCGAAGAGTTTGGAATGGAACCCGGAACCCTCGTAACCGGAAAACTCGCTGCAGCGTTACGCCGCCTCGGATTCGACTATGTGTTCGACACCGACTTTGCTGCCGACCTTACCATTGTGGAAGAAGGTACTGAGCTCCTTGACCGCCTCGGACGCTTTCTCAATGGCGACAAAACCGTAAAACTGCCAATGCTTACATCGTGCTGCCCCGGCTGGGTTAACTTTTTCGAGTATTATTACCCCGACATGCTCGATATACCTTCAACAGCACGTTCACCGCAACAGATGTTCGGCTCCATTGCAAAATCGTACTTTGCCGAAAAAATTAATGTGGACCGAAAAAATATGGTGGTAGTGTCAATTATGCCTTGTGTAGCCAAAAAATATGAAGCCACACGCGAGGAGTTTAAGATTGATGGAAATCCCGATGTTGACTACTCTATTTCAACCCGGGAATTGGCTGCACTTATTAAAGGCGCCAATATGGACTTTAACAGTCTGCCCGATGAGGACTTCGACAAACCTTTGGGAGAATCGACCGGAGCCGGTGTTATTTTTGGCGTAACCGGTGGCGTTATTGAAGCCGCTTTGCGTACCGCTTACGAGTTGTACACAAAAAAAACCCTCGAAAAGGTCGATTTTCAGCAACTCAGAGGACTCGAAGGGATTCGCTCGGCAAGCGTAGATTTCAACGGAACCGAAATCAAAATAGGCATTGCTCACGGACTGGGCAATGCACGCAAACTGCTCGACGATATAAAAGCCGGAAACAGCCAGTTCCATGCCATTGAGATTATGGCATGCCCCAGCGGTTGTATAGGCGGTGGCGGACAGCCCCTGCACCATGGCGACTCTTCAATACTCAAAGCCCGCCATAAGGCTATTTATACTGAAGACGAAAGAAAAGTGCTGCGCAAAAGCCACGAAAACCCTTACATTATCAAACTTTACGAAGAGTTTCTCGGAAAACCACTGGGCGATAAGGCACACCACCTGCTGCATACCCATTACTTTGCCAAAAAACTCAGGCATATCGATATCGACTAAGCCCAGGGCTTTTTCAGTCTTAATTTGTAACAAAAAAATTAACAGATAATGACTTCAGTAAAATTAAAACTTAAGGAAAACGATGTGCTAAAGATCAGGGAGATCTGCAACTCGTTCAACAACCAGCCCGGCGAGCTGATCAATGTTTTGCACAAAACCCAGCAATATTTTGGCTACCTTCCGGCCGAAGTGCAGGAAGAGGTGGCCGAAGGGCTGGGTATTTCAATTGCCAAAGTATATGGCGTGGTAACTTTCTATTCTTTCTTTACCATGCTGCCCAAAGGCCGCTTCCCCATAAGCATTTGCACCGGCACCGCGTGTTATGTGCGCGGAGCCGAAAAAGTGCTCGATGAGTTTAAGCGCATACTTAAAGTTGCTGTGGGCGAAACTACGCCCGATGGCAAATTCTCTATCACCTGCCTTAGATGTGTTGGCGCCTGTGGCCTTGCCCCCGTTGTTATGGTGGGCGATAAAACCTACGGCCGGGTTACAACCGACGGGGTGAAGGAAATCCTCAAAGAATATGCGAACGAGTAATCGAACCATATTGCTTCCATTTTGACGAAAAAGGGACTGCCAGCAATGGTGGTCCCTTTTTTATTCTTTAAAAATCAGTATTTAATCCACCTGCCACCCGAAATATCCCAGAATTTATTGAAAAACGAACTGAGCCTTTCAAGTACTGATTCTCTTTTTTTTGTGCGGTCGCCTGTTGGCGTAAACCTTGAAACAGGTGGCAGAACTTTGCTTAAGGATGTGCCTGTTGATTGCACATAACCGTCACGAAAAGCATTTGTTATAAACTTGTAGGTTTCTTCCTTATTCAAATCTTCATCGTTGATAATTTGGTCTAATTCTTCTACTTTCTTAGCATCAACAAACGAATGCCAATCATCATCCACATTGGTTGAAGGGGTCAACGAATCAATAAATTGTTCGATAAGCTCTTTTTTATTGCGGAGTTCCACACTGGAATCAATGGCTTTGCTAATACTGATAACAATTTCCTTGTCTTTTAAATGACCTTCGTGGTACTTCTTAATGAGTGCGAGGATATAATCAATGTTGATTTCGACCTGTTTAATCAGCTCCATTTCAAAGACTATATCATCGTTTACATTTTCGTTGTCGCCTTTGCTTTTGCCACGAAAATCGTTGTATATATTGATATACATGCTGTGATAATCCTGTACATCTCTTTCCGAAAGTATTTCATTGCCTGAAAATTCATCGAATGTGGAAAGTATGTTTTTTACTTTCAGAATGGCACTGTAAAGCTTGATAAATTCTTTTTGGTTTTGTTCTCCCCAAAGGTCATTCCGCTGAATAGCGGAATCTCCTAATGTTAGGGATTGCGGGTCAAGGCCGCAATGACCGTTTAGAGGGAATTTTTCCTGTAACTCATCTACCAAATCAGCATAGCCGGGAATGTCTTTATCTCCTTTTTTGTAGCCGTTGTAATATTCATCGTAGGTTTTGAGTAAAACCACTCCTCCGGCTTCTTTGTCGCCAAACAGTGCAATACTCTCGTTGGTGGCTTTTTCGAGGTTGCGGAAACAAATAATATTTCCAAAGGTTTTAACGGTGTTCAGAATGCGGTTTGTGCGTGAATAGGCTTGTAAAAGTCCATGCAAACGCAGGTTTTTATCTACCCAAAGGGTATTCAAAGTAGTTGCATCAAAACCAGTAAGAAACATGTTTACCACTATCAACAAGTCAATTTCACGGTCTTTTACCCGTTGCGATACATCTTTGTAATAGTTTTGAAATTTATCGCTCGAAGTATCATAATTGGTCTTAAATATTCTGTTGTAGTCCTGTATTGCCGATTCGAGAAAGTCCCGTGAGCTTTGGTCTAAAAG
>CAYGDW010000030.1:0-14609 GCA_964348755.1 uncultured Bacteroidales bacterium
CTGTCATTTCGGGCGGAGCGAGAAATCACGTAATTTTTGTCGGCCAGTAGTGTTAAGTAAACCATAAAAACAGCCATTGAAAAATTATTAAAAGAATTAAAGGCGCTTGCCGGGAAAAAAATTGAACCCAATATGGTTCGCGTTATCATTCAGTCTTACTCCCTAAAAAATCTTCAGTATGAAGAATACGTGAATGGAGCCGAAACGAGTAAGTACCATCGTATAGCAGTGATGGAAAAGCCGGTTCAGGCATTTTTCATGATTCGGCCTCCTCAACACTATTTGCCCATTCACCACCACAATAATTTCTGGGGCTTCATAATTCCGGTACGCGGCATTGTTGCATAAACGATTTACCGATACGATGAGGTAAAAAACAAAATTTACGTACATCCCACCAAGACTTACACAAAAGGCGATTACATTTACGAACCTTTCAATGTTTTGCACAAACTACAGAATACCTCGCCCATCGATTCGGCAATAACCTTTCATATCAGATACCCCAGCGTATATAATTATTCGGGAACCATGATTGTAGATGCCCAAAACCGCAAACTGGCGGTTTTGGGCGAGAATGCTGCTGAAGTAAGCTGGGATAATCCGGCCGGAAATTACGTAAGGTACCAGGAGAATGCCTTTGACCTTGAAAAGCTCTGGTAATATTTTTGGAGTCAGAAAAAATCAGGCTTTCTAAACCGCATTTCGCGCAAATACCTCATGGGGTTCAACTGGTCAAGGTAAACCGAAAAGGTAATTCTCTGCCAATAATTATCGAGGGCGAATGCTGCCACTTGCGAAATGTCGGTTGAAACGGCCAGCGGAAAATTTATTTCGAAAATGTCTTTAAGAGGCGAAAGCTGCAGCCCGATAACCCATGAAAAAGCTTTTGACCCTTCGAAGGCGTTTGCAGCTCCGGCGTAGGTGCCGGCATCGAAGTAAACTTTAAGAGGAAGCATAGGCAAATCGGCTTTAATGTTTATGGCAGCAAGCCAATCCCAGGTCTGACCAACCGAAGTAGGAAATTTTAGGCCTCCATCGGTTTCAAATACCTGATTACCCCATAAAGTGCCTACCCTGGCCGAGCGGCCAAGGTAGGTGTTGCTAAATGTATAGTCATGGATTCCGCGTTGGGCACCGAGCCTGAAACGGTAATCAATGATGCTGCTTGTTAAAGCCTTTTGCAGAAAGCTACCTGCAAAAACCCTTACACTTACGCCTTTGGGCACTGAGTTGTAATAAAAAAACCAGCGCCCCAGCCCCGAAACCTTCAGATACTCCTGGCCCTGTTCAAGTTTAATTCCTGCCCCCCAAGGATTCAACACCCGATTTTGCTGATATTGAAAGCCTGCCTCATTAACAAGGTAATTGAGCCTTCGGGTTTGCACCTCGCCAGATAATACTTGAGAAATATTTCTGTCAACCAGGATGCTTCTGAAAAAAAAATGACGATCAATGGTGCTATTGGCATAGGGTTTTCGGAGCCTGGCTTGCAGGCTTGCCTCATAGCGACAATAGTTCCAGGCGTTATTGCCTGGCGTATGACCATAGCGCTTAAAGTTAACTCCAAATTTTAAATGCTGAAAAGCCCCCTTAGTTAGGAAGAGGCTTTTATAAAACCAGGCCGAGCCTGAAAATCGATTGGTGAAAGGGCTATACAACGGCATAAGAAACACCTCGAAAGAGCGGGCAGGGAACACAGAGTTGAACAAAGCCACACCTGCCATAAGTCCATTGTTTTGATTATAGCCCACAACTGGCGCAAAAAACACCTGTGTTTTTTCAGCATTTTCGACACTGCCCAAAAACTGCAACCTTACAGGCTCAAATTTTGGAAATTTTCTCTCTGGCCAAAAATTGTCGTTTCTCCGGTTTATAGTCGGCATTATTCTCGCATGGTCTATTTGCAGAAGGTCGTAATTTCCTCCCGGAAACGAAACTGCCTTGCTTCCTTCAAAGCCATCGTACCAAATGGTTTGCAAAACTTTTCCCTTTTTTAATCCCGAAAGCGAAAATGGAGCTGCTATCTGGCCCTTATTCGCGATCCGTATTTCAAAAATTTCAAGGTCGTTAGGTTTTGCATCTATGATTGCATAATCGATCTTACGGTTTGTGGCTATTAATTCATTAAAAAACCAACCGAGTTCTTTTCCGGTACTTTCGTTGAATACCCTTCGAAAATATTCGGGATCGGGATGAGCAAATGCCCATTTTTTTGCAAACTGCCTAATGGCGCGGTTAAACACTTCGCGGCCCAAATAACCTTCGAGATGCAAAAACGACAAAGCGGCCTTAAAGTACGGCATTGCAAAATAGTTATCCTTTGTAAAATATTTGCTTTGCAAATTTATGGGCTGATCGAGATTTTTGCGGGCTTTGAAAAGGTACCAGAAATTGAGGTAATCGATATAATCGATACGCGAAACATCGAAAAACCTGGCAAAGCTGGTTTCGGCAAAGCTCTCCAGAAACCTTTGGTCTGGATATTTGGCCGCCATGTAGCTGGTTTCGAAAAATGTTGTGAGGCCCTCGTCGAGCCAGGGGTGACGCCGTTCGTTTGTTGCAACTATACCATAAAACCAGTTGTGAAAAGTTTCGTGCACAATAATCCGCTCAAGGTCGTGGGCGGTACTGGTAGCACCAATAATGGTAAGGGCCGGGTACTCCATACCGGCTCCTGCGCTGTTTACTCCTTGTGCTACCGACATTTTATCCCAGGGGTATTCAAAAAGTTGGTCCGACATAAAATAAATTGCCCCGGCAGTGTAATCAATAGATTTTAGCCACCTGTTTGCCTGAGAATTAAAAAACGAGTTAATTAGGACTTCCCGACCACTTTCCTTCATACGTATTCTGGCCCTTAAAACATAATAACGCTTGTCGGCAAACCAGGCAAAATCATGCACGTTATTCTGGTGCAGATGTATGGTTTTCGTTTCAGATGCCGAAGGCGGAAACTCAATCCTGTCGGGAAGTTGCTGCAAAATGGCCTTTTCAAAAGTTTTTACCGAGAGTGTGTCGAGCCATTGGTTTTCCACATCATTCATAATTAAGCCCGAGGAAGCCACCACGTAATTTTTGGGGATTGTAAGAAACACATCCACGCTTCCGAAGTCTGAAAAAAATTCGCCATAGTTCAGGTATGGCATTGGGTTCCATCCATTTTTGTCGTATACTGCCGGTTTAGGATACCATTGGGTTGCGTAGTATGCCTGCCCATGGTGTCCCAGACGCGAAAAGCGGGCATCAGGAAACTTGAGCCGAAAAGGAGTACTCAGTTCCAGGTTTTGCCCCGGCAGTAATGGAATGTTAAGGTCAATAACACCAATATCAGGGTTTTCTGGGTCGAGCCTCCAAACCACGGGCAAGTTGTCAACCAAAAAGTTTAGGCTGTCAATAAAACCCAGATCTTGTTCATGGGCAAAATGAAAATCGGTATTGCCGTGAAGCAGTTGTTGGCTGGCAAAGGCTGTATGGCGGCCAGAGTAGGCATTTGGCCAAAGGTGAATATACAAATGTCGGAGGGTATCGGGGCTGTTGTTGTGGTATTGTGTGGTTATGTGGGCATGCAATATGTGCTTGTGGTCATCGAGGCGGGCATGGATGACGTGGTCGGCCCTTTGCTGAAAATAATCAATTGGCCGGCTGCTATGGGCAGCAAGGATTTGCAGAAAGAGTAAAACTAAAAAAACAGGTAATATTTTTGACCGCATGTATTTTGAAGCAAGCGTTGCGACAAAAATACACTAAATAAGCTACCTGAATATTTCCTGGAGGAATTCTTCTATTTGATAAGTATTGAGGCCTTTAGCAATAATTCGCCCCTGGCGGTCAATCAATACGTTGTAAGGAATGGCTTCTACATTGTAAAGGCTCACTACCGGCGAGTTCCAAAACCTTAGGTCGCTTACCTGAATCCAGCTTATGTTGTCTTCCTTTATTCCCTGTAGCCATTGTTCGCGGTTGCGGTCGAGCGAAACGGCATAAATTTCGAATCCATAAGGTTTGAAGCGATTATAAATTTCTTTAAGTTTTGGGTGAGCTATGCGGCAAGGGTTGCACCAGGCTGCCCAAAAATCTAATAATACAATTTTTCCGCGCAACGACGACAACGCTATTTGTTTGCCATCGGGGTTAGGAAGCACAATTTCGGGTGCTTCGATGCCTGGCGCTAATTTTTTTTCTGCTTCAATCCTTTGCCCTTCGGTTTGTTTTAGATCGCTCACACGCCTTTTGAGGTCGAGCACATGCTTGTTGTCGGGATAAACTTCCGCCAAAGACACTGAAAGTCTTTCAAAATACTCGAAATGCTCGGATTCTTTTAACAAAACCTGATTGCCAAATAGTTGGTAAAGAGCAATGATTGAGGCAAGCGAATGTGGATTTTCGTGGATAAAGCCTCTTACAAACTGCTGCTGTTTCTCAAAAATGCGCGTATAGGCCAGGTCTATCTGCTGTTTTTGAATTAAAAAGTCTGGTTCACCCTGTATCTGACGAAATACTGCTGCCAAAGAGTCAACAGAACTGTATCCTTCCCAAAGTGCTTTATTTAGTTGGGCAAGCAAGTCAGAACCTGGAGATCCTTTAATTTTATAGGTTTTTGCAAGATCTTTCCCATCGCCTTCAATAGTTAATTTTTCGCCAGGCTCAATAAGCAAGGTTATAAAGTTGTTTAGGTCAAGCCTTAAAAGAAAAAATCCAGCACTTTCAACACTACCCCGGTAGGTAAATCGGCCTTTTGCATCGGCCATAATAGTATCTAAAGGAATGAGGTTGTTGGTAGTAAGTTCTTCGAAAAAAATTTGTGCATTTCCGGCATTCTCAAAATACCCCTTCAGTTCAAATTCGGTTTCGCTGCCAAACCGGTTGGCAGAGCAGGAGGCGAACATGACCGAAACAAAGGACAAAAACAATAGCTTCTGCATTTGGCAACTTTATTTTGAATTGGCAAAAATAAGCGAAATGCATAGCGGGAAAAATGTTTTAAGATTTTTTAACCTACGCTGCAAACAATATAAATCAATACGGAAAAGAATATCAGCGTCCTTTTTTGCCTGGGCTATCGAGAAATAAAAAACCCAGCATAACCATAATAAAAGTAATGCCGCTGCTGGCCAGAATGCGGCCAAGAGTTAGAAAAAATTCGCTGAAGCGGAATATCTCAAGAAAGAAGAGCAGGCTGTGGTGCAACAAAATAAGAACGACTGAATACATTGTAACCCATTTGGCACCCATTAGAGATATCTGGGGAATTGAGCCCGGGTCGAAGTCAGTGCGGCCAGTGATCATGCTTATTATTCCAGGCCGGGCAAAAGCCATAAAAACGCTGGCCGCTGCATGCATACCATTCGTGTCAGAAAACAAATCAATTATAAGCCCGGTGCCAAAAGCCGCAATCAGCAGAACCCAGCCCTTTATATCAAACGGAAGCAAGAGTATAAAAAGCACATAAATATATGGGTTAATGTATCCTCCAAAGTTTATGTTGCTCATAATCATGATCTGAATGGCCATAATTATAACAAAATACCCCAATTGTTTGAAAAGTGAGTTTTGCATATCTGGGGGTTATTATCTGGTTATGGTTGCTGAATGGGCTTCAACTTGCTTTAATTCTTCGCTCATAAGGTCTTTTACAACCTGCACAAATTTAAGGTTGTTAAAATCGATAGCCAGATCAACAATTGCGGTAAAAAAATTATCACCCCTTCGTATTTCAGAACTTTTTATGGTTCCTATTAAAATGTTTGGCGGAAAAATTACCGAAAAGCCACTGGTAACGAGTGTGTCGCCCACATTGAGTTCAACATGGGTAGGTATATAGGTAAGTGTTGCCTGCCTATAATTGATTCCTTCCCATATTAGAGTTCCAATCTGATTGTTTTTAGCCAGTCGGGCCGATATTTGCATATCCTTGTGAAGCAGCGATATTACGGAACTGAAATTCTCGGAAACATTAGTAACAATACCCACTACTCCTAATGGGGTAATTACCCCCATATCGGGTTCAATGCCATGGCGGCTGCCTTTGTTTAGAGTCAGGAAATTATTGCGACGGATAACCGAGTTGTTAATTACTTCTGCGTTTAAGTAAATAAACCTTTGCTTAAGCACTGTATCATTTTGTTGAATTTGCAGTGTATCTGTTTTTAGGAATGTTCCGCTTGTAAGGTTAAGGAGCCTGGCGTTTTCCTTTGCCAGTTGACGGTTTATTTCTTTCAGGGCCAGGTAATCGGTAATGCCTGAGGTGAGCTTAAATACATTGCCGGCCAAAATGTTGGCCGAGCTAACAAAAAACGCCCTTTGGTAGTGGTTGTGCTGAACAACCATAGTAATCGCCGCTGTTTGCAGCAGCACAAACAGAAAGAAAAAGTAATACCTGAGAATAAAGTTAAACAGGTTTCGCATTACAAATGCATAATTAAAACATCTCGGGCCGGCCGTTGCAGGCCGGCCCGGGCGTAAAAACCAATTTGCTTATTTTATAAGGAATGGGAATTTGTCAAAATTCTTCAGGGCAATTCCTGTTCCTCTGGCAACAGCTCTTAGAGGGTCTTCGGCCACGTGTACTGGGAGTTTTGTTTTAAGAGAAATTCTTTTGTCGAGCCCACGCAGGAGCGACCCACCGCCAGCCATATATATACCCGTGCGGAAAATATCTGCAGCCAGTTCCGGAGGTGTCATTTCAAGGGCGTTAAGAACAGCTGCTTCAATTTTCGAAATAGATTTGTCGAGCGAATGGGCCACCTCCTGATAGTTTACTGTAATTTCTTTCGGGATGCCGGTCATCATGTCGCGGCCGTGTACTGCAAGATCCGGGGGCGGATTGTCAATTTCAGTCATGGCGGCTCCGACTTCTATTTTAATTTTTTCGGCAGTGCGTTCGCCTATCAGAATATTATGCTGCTTTCGCATATACTCCATAATATCGGAATTAAAATCGTCGCCGGCTATTCGTATCGATTTGTTGCAAACAATGCCTCCCAGGGCAATTACAGCAATTTCGGTGGTGCCTCCGCCAACATCTATTACAATATTTCCGGAGGGTTCCAACACATCGATGCCAATACCAATGGCCGCGGCCATTGGCTCATGAATAAGCCTTACTTCTTTGGCTCCGGCCTGCTCGCACGAATCGCGCACGGCCCTTTCTTCAACCTCAGTAATGCCCGATGGAATGCAAATGACCATTTTGAGCGAAGGCGGGAAAATAGGTTTTTTGGTATCGATCATTTTTATCATGGCCCTGATCATGGCTTCCGCAGCCTGGAAGTCGGCAATGACCCCATCGCGCAAGGGGCGCAAAGTTTTTATGTTTTCGTGTGTTTTGCCATGCATCATCATGGCCTTTTTCCCAACGGCAATAATTTTGCCGCTCAGCCGGTCAATAGCAACAATTGAAGGTTCTTCAACAACAACTTTGTCGTTGTGAATAATTATTGTGTTGGCGGTACCCAAGTCAATAGCAATTTCCTTGGTTAAAAAAGAGAACAAACCCATTATTCAATATTTTTTTACGTTCTGATTAATGTTTAAAATGCCTTTGGCCGGTGAAAACCATTGCCATACCCGACATATTGCAAAAGTCGATAGATTCATGGTCTCTCACTGAGCCTCCGGGCTGAATTACATATGTGACTCCGACATTGTGAGCTATTTCAACACAATCGGCAAACGGGAAAAAAGCATCAGATGCCATTACCGCCCCATTTAGATCGTGCTTAAATTCGTTGGCTTTTCGTATGGCCTGATTCAGGGCATCAACCCGCGAGGTCTGTCCGGCGCCCATACCAATAAGCTTTTGGTCTTTAACAAGGGCTATTGCGTTCGACTTTAAATGCTTTACAATTATATTGGCAAACCTGAGGTCGTCAAGCCCGGCATGCGTCGGGTGTTTTACAGTTACGGTCTGCCAGCTTTCATTCCTGGCTTCTGCCTGGTCGGCATTTTGACAAAGCACTCCTGTGAGGGCCGACCGAAACTGAGAAGCAGTAGTCAATGGTTTCAGCTGCCTGAGCAATATCCGGTTTTTCTTTTGCATAAGTATTTCAAGGCTTTCAGCCTCATACCCTGGAGCAATCAGCACTTCAAAAAACAGTTCATTGATAGAATACGCAATTTCAGGGGTAATGTTTCGATTGGCAATTAAAATACCCCCAAAAGCCGAAACCGTGTCGCCCGAAAGGGCATGGATCCAGGCTTCTTCAATGTGGGGCCGGCTTGCCACCCCGCAGGCATTGGTATGCTTTATAATGGCAAAAGTAGGCTCCGAAAACTCGACCATAAGATTTAAGGCAGCATCCACATCGAGCAGGTTATTGTATGAAAGGGCTTTCCCGCTGAGTTGCTCAAACACTTCATTTATGTTCCCAAAAAATTGCCCTTTTTGATGAGGATTTTCGCCATAACGCAAAGGTATTGCCTTTCTGATGCTTTTCTTAAAAGAGTTGAAATATCCCTGGTTAAGGTAGTCAAAAATGGCCGTATCGTAGTTCGAGGTAACATCAAATGCTGCTGCGGCCAGGCGCCGCCGTTCTTCAAGGCACGTTTTGCCATTGCTGGCTGCCAGCAAATCAGCCCCCTCATCAAAAAACTCTGACGAAGGCAAAACAAGCAAATCAAAAAAGTTTTTGGCTGCAGCCCTAATGAGCGAAACCCCGCCAATGTCAATTTTTTCGATAATGTCTTCGTGGCTTGCGCCACAAGCCAGGGAGTCTTCAAAAGGGTAAAGGTCAATGGCCACAAGGTCGAATGCTGCAATATTGAATTCGCTAAGCTGGTAAAGATCTGAAGGATTATTGCTGCGAGCCAGAATTCCCCCAAAGACAGCAGGGTGCAGAGTTTTTACCCTACCACCAAGTATTGAGGGGTAGCTGGTTATGCTTTCGATTGCTTTGGCTTCTATGCCGAGCGAATGAATATAATCGAGTGTGCCTCCTGTCGAAACAATCTCGACCCCAAGGTGGCTCAATGTTCCAACAAGCTTGCGAGAAGTATCTTTGCAATACACCGAAACCAGCGCACGGCGCACGGTTCTCAATTCTGTCATAATGCTGAAAAGGGATGATTATTCTGCTTACCTTTGCCCCCGAAAAATTGGCACGAAGTTAATTTAAATTTTCGTCAAATGACTTTTGTATCCAAAGAAAAAATCTTCTCGCGTAAGTGGTTTACCTCTTACTCACTGATTACTTTAGGGTCGGTAATTATGGCGGTTGGTTATGTGTTTTTTATAGCTCCGCATAAGATTGTACCAGGCGGAGTTTATGGAATTGGCATCGTGCTGAACCACCTGTTAGGCATTCCGGTAGGTCTTACAGGTTTGGCTTTTAATATACCGCTTACTATAATTGGTATCAGGATTTTAGGGCCTCGTTTTGGCATAAAAACCATTGTGGGTTTCGTTTTGGCTTCAATTTTTATCGATGGTCTGACCCTGTTGTGGGGAAGCACCCCCCTGGTTCCTGAAGACATACTGCTTTCGAGTATTTTTGGCGGTGCACTCATTGGATTTGGGCTAGGCCTTATTTTCAAGTCGAAGGCCACTTCGGGCGGATCAACAATTGTTGCCATGATTATGAGTAAGTTTACCAAAATACCCATTGGGCAAACTCTCGTGATTGTTGACTCGGTGATTGTGCTGGTTGGCCTAGTTGCATTTGGCGACTGGACGATTCCCCTCTACTCGTGGATAGCAATATATATTACCGGAAAAGTTATCGATGTGGTTCTACAAGGTGTATCATACGAAAAAACTCTATTTATAATAAGCGATAAGTACAAAGAGATATCAGAAAAAATATTGTATGACCTTAACCGTGGTGGAACATTTCTGGAAGGCAAAGGAATGTATAATCAGGACGAAAAAAAGGTTATTTTCGTAAACGTGAGTCGCCGCGAAATGGCAATTCTGCAAGAATTTATCCACGAAATTGACCCCGATGCATTTGTTACGGTAATTGATGCTTCCGAAATACTTGGCAAGGGGTTCAAATCGCTCAATGAGAAGATTACAGGCTAATGCCTGTATGTTTTTTTACCCTGTTTAAACATTTTACTTTTGAGGCCTGCTGAAAGGCGTATCGCTTAGCAGGGTATTGTACATCATATCAAAAGTACCCCCTTTGGTAATGTGTCCGGCGGCCCTGTTAAATTCTGCTCCAACGGGGTTGCCACCTGCATCAACAGGTTGTCCGTCTTCATTTACTGCCACCAGGCCTGTGGGGGTTTTACCCACGCCATCAGTGCCCCAGGGGCGGCTTGTTATTACCTCACCAAGCGCAATTGCAGTTCCTTCGGCCGAAACTACCTCGCCATCCGAGCGAAAAGTAAATGGGACATGCGAGCTGCCGGTGCCAAAAACATCCTTTCCCAGGTTAAAACTCTGGTCGAGCACAATGCGCCTGTATAGGGCTATATTGGTTTTCATGGTGGTTTCAGTAGGGTAAAAAACAGAACCCTTGATAAACCATTGGCCATAATTATTATTGTAGTAAAGGTAAGCGGCCTCATTGGCATAATGGCGCATGAGCTTCTGCCGCTCTAACAATCGGGATCTTCTTTGGGTTCGGGGCATAAATTTGAGCAGTTCATCGTTGAGCAGTTCTTCAACCGGATATTTGAGCTTCAGTTTGTCGGCTAAAGCCATTGAGGAGGCATACTGCAAAAGATCCTTCCTAATTTCGTCAGGCATTACCCCATAAAGGTCGGCTCCAGCCACAGTATAAAAAAAATAACCCAGTTCGCCCATGCCGCTTTGTGCATGAAGGTAATCGTTGAGCCACGAAAATTGCGGTGTGGTAGCATTGTAGCTTCCGTAATTCATATCAGCCCATCCTTTTTCGCCCGGCAGCTTTCGCTGAAAAGACCACACTGCATCGACCGTATTGCCCACATTGCCATGACAGCCCACGCACTGGGCAAGCTCTTCGGTAGTTTGCGGACGAAGGTTACCGAATCGGTCTTCGATGTATGCAGCTAGAATCCATCCCGCTCCATTTTCGACCCAACCCTGGCCTTCATTGCCTACAAACTCTGCATGGGGGCGGGGTACAGAATTCTCGTCAGCAGGCGCTATGTCATCAAGGGTTACCTCCTTCCACTTATACATATAGCGAATCTCTTTCACTCGCTTGGAACGGGTACCCGGAAACTCATAATCCTTTTCAGCATTTCCTCTCACGCCATCAATCTGCAAACCCATTTGGCCATCGGCAGCCAGGTCAACATAATGCAAAGGGTGGGCAAACTCAGTTCCGACAGGATAAAAGCCTTTATTGACCTTTATTCCTGATGCATCGCCAAAATAAAACTGTTCCTGAGGCCTTTGATTTTTAATGTTTCGCTCAAGCAACCCAAGGTTTTTTTTATATATATCAATGTTGAATTGTCCCTTCGAAGACATAAATTCCTTGGGAAGCCTGATATAAATTCCCGAGACACTGCCTGAAAGCGGGGTAAAGATGGTATAAGGAAAGAAGTTAATGGCGCGCCAACCAGTGTATTCTTCTTGTTGGTTTCGCACAAAACCGTCGGGGTCAATATACCCATGGGTTCCGCTTCCGGTAGGGTCTATGGCTTTGTATGGAAACAGGTGGCCAGGATTTATCGCGGGAAACATAATCCATTTGTTGTCAGCTTCCTGAAGATTTACCCACTCTGTACTGCCATTGGCCCTTGCTAAGGCAAAGGTTGCACGCCAATTGTCGTGCCTTACATAGCCAACATCCCCGGCTAGGGGCAGTTCAATTCCTTCGGCTCCGAGGCGTTTTTCAATCTCCTGGGGTAAGATTATATTTCGCCAAAGTATGCTGTTAAGGTTGGGCGTTGGGAAACTGTAAAGAATCTGGTCTTCGCCAATGTTAAAAGCATTTCCGTGGCGGGCCATTGTTAGGTAATTTGTATGGCAATATTTGCATGCATTTTGGGTGCCATAGCCAGTCTCAATCCAGCATTGAGCAGGAATGTTTGGCTCAGGGTTAAAACTGGGCTTATATTCAGCGCCGGCAATTTCTCTGAAGTTGGCAGGCCCGCGACCCATGAGCCAGTATTTGGCGCTGATCACGTCGGCCTTTAGTCCCAGTACTGCCAATTGAGCCACTACTTCGTTTTCGGGTTCAGCTTTGCGTCCGCACATTGAAAAAACCACTATGGCCGTCCCAAACAAAATGGCCAGCCGCCATGGTTCCAGTAAAATCCTGCAAAATTTTTTCCTGATCCTCATGCCCTTTTGATTTGATGGTTTTCATGTTACCGCCACCAAATATAAGATTTAATGACATTTTGGCCCAATAAAAAGAGAACCATTTCCACCTTAAAGAAATACTTGAAATAGGATAACATTGTGAAGCCCGAGAAAGGAAGCTAAGGTTAAACAGAAACCGCGAAAGCTTTTGCGATTGGAGGTCCGATACAGTATCTGCTTACCAACAGGCCCGAAGCAATTTTAATCCTTTTCCCGCCCTGAGCGGGCAAGTTTTTTTTATGTAATACTATTACTGTATAACCTCAGCAAGGTTTACCACATAGTAATTTCGGTGCATTTTGGCGCATCTGGGGCAGGTGGTGTACCAGGTGTATTGCTCGCCGGTTTTTAAGGTTTTACCAGCAGTGAATTTTGCAAATTCCTGCTTCCATATTACTTTGTCCTTGAAGGGGCCTTCATACACCTTGCTGATGTAGTTGCCGCTGAGCAAAACATTTTCGGCGCTATGCACTTCGCGGTCAACTGCAAGGTACTGTTCCATATTCCATTTGGAATTATGGTCAGAAAGGAATTAGTAGTCGGGAAACTTAGCACCCGGGGCCTCTGCTTTTTTTGGAGCCGCTTCATTGTGCCTCCAAAATTTAAAAGTCAATAAAAAATGTAAAACCCCTTCCACGAATAAATTTTTATCTATCCCCACAAATAAATTTTGACTTACCACCTGCCTGAATCAATTAAAGCACAGTAATCGGATACAGGGTTTTTATCATTCATGGTTACAAGGATTTAATCCTGATAAATTTACAAGTATTCCTGGCATAAATAAATTCTATAAAACAAGCAATATATTCCCCATACATGGCCCTCCTAAAAAATTTGAACTATTACAGAACCTGTACCAGATCGAACATTACCGGAGTCTCACTTTCTTTGAGCTTGTCGAATACTGACATATCTTTAGCAAAAAGATGCATTTCGCTTTTTACCGCAACACCTACAAATTTTTTAACCAGGTTGAATACCGGATCCTTTTCCTGAGCATACAGCGTAATCATTGTGTAGTTGGCCCCTAAATGCTGATTATTGACCTTTCGGAAAAGTTGTTCGAGAGCTTCGGGGCAATTGTCGTGGGCATACAAAACCAATGAAAGCTGTCTGAGGGGTTGGTTAAGCCTGATTGGATATGGGGTTTTCATAAATATAGATAAAATCCGCATAAGGCTGGCAACAATTTTTATAGGCAGGTTGAGTTTAAGCACTTGATAACTTTTGTAAAGGTGCTCGTCCCAGGCTGCTGTAACAGCTTTAATTTTACCATTCTCTCTGGCAACAAGAAATGCATCGAGCGTAAGCCCCTCTATTGAATTTATCATGTGGTGAAAGCTTTCAAGGGATATATCAGGAGCAATTCTGAATGCTTTTGCATACTGGTTGTATAGGGCAATCAATTCAGGCATATCGTCAACGGTGGGTTTTTCAATTACAAACCGGTTGCTGATTTTCAATTTATAAAGGGGCAAAATATTGTGTACCCTGTTGTCGCCCAGATAAAAAGCCGGTGGCAGCCCTCCCCTTCCCTGAGTAAAAACCAGCGGGCGTTTGTTATCTTTCAGGAAGTTTGCGATAACCATATCGGCATCAGATTGCTTAAGGTAATCTACAGCGGTTTTTACCAGTTTAAAAGCTGTAATGCCGCTCCGGTGATCATTATCGACTCTTAGGTCGAGCATATATCCAATCTTGCAGAGCTTATCAACCACCATCGCTTTAAAGTGAATAACACCCACAAGCCCCACAATCTGGTCATCCTTGCATGCTACAAAATGCCAGGCTTCTGGGTCTGTAATCCTGTGTAATGTATTGAAGCGGGGAGTTCGGTTAACAAAAAAAGTAATCATTCCTTCCTGGGGGCACCTTTGAGCCAGTTGAAGAATATTTTCGTTGTCGGCTTCCTGGGCAAGGCGAATCTCAATTGCACTCATGCGGGAAATTTTAAGGTTGGTATTTCGCTTCTTTCATATTTAAAACCTGTGCCTCAACACATTAAGCCAACCGCGAAAGGCAGGCGAGCAAATATAGGCAATTTAATCAATTTGCTTGAAAGAAAAACCACAATATGCGGAATCAAAATTGACGGGGAAAGGTTGATTTGACAGGTACGGGCAATAAAAAAGGCTGATCAAAATTGACCAACCTTAATGTGCGGTCCGGACGGGACTCGAACCCGCGACCCCATGCGTGACAGGCATGTATTCTAACCAACTGAACTACCGGACCAATATCTTCTGAGCGTTGCTAGCCTTTAGAAAAGCGTTGCAAAGATAGTACAGATTTTTAAATCTGCAAATGTTTTGATTATTTTTCAGAATTGTCCGATAAAAAAATTGGCAATCAGTAGGCCCGC
>CAYGDW010000030.1:14709-30208 GCA_964348755.1 uncultured Bacteroidales bacterium
ACGGCACGGCAATCAGTAGGCCCGCACGGCACGGCAATCAGTAGGCCCGCACGGCACGGCAATCAGTAGGCCCGCACGGCCGTGCGGGCCTACTGATTAAATCCCAACAAAATCGAAAATTTTCCCAAAAATTTAATAAATTTGATTTCATCCCGAACCATTTTTTATGGCGCGCAGTTTTCGTGATACCAAACTCCGTTTGAAAGGATGGGATTATTCGAATCCAGGGCGGTATTTTATCACCATGGTAACCCACGACAGGGAATGCATTTTCGGACAGATAACCGGAGAAAACATGATGTTGTCTGATCTGGGCGAGATCGTAAAGGAGGAATGGGTCAAATCGTTTCAGATCAGAACGGAATTGCTTTGCGACGCCTGGGTGATCATGCCCAACCATATTCACGCAATTCTGCGCATTGAAAGACCCGATAATGATCCGCAACCGGTCAACAAACCACTGGAAAACCCTGGAATTTCTTACCGGCCACCGCGTTCCATACCATCGTTCGTGGCAGGTTTTAAATCGGCCGCCTCCAAACGCGTCAATGCCCATCGCGGCACCCCCGGCCAAAAAATCTGGCAGGACCGTTACCACGATCATATCATTCGCAATCAAACCGAATTTTTGAAGATCAAACAATATATTAAAAACAATCCCGCGCGGTGGGATAATGATATATTTTTAACCCCGTAACCGTTGAATTGGACAGCCGGCACCTACGGTGTTTCCGTCGAGTTGGCCAACACGGCAAACAAAATGGCCTGCCTTGGACTAACCGACAGAAAGTCCGCCACGGCTTTCACCTCCACCTTTTCCAACAAACTACCAAATTCAAGCTGGCTTTTTTTGGTCTGGGTCGAAATGGTCTCCATCATGTCCAACAGATTGTTTTCGCCATCAGGAAAAAGATAGCAAGGTTCGTATCTGCCATATGGGTACTTCATATTCAAGATTTTTTGGTAAAATTACCCCCACCCAATGCAATGAATCTGCATTACGAAAAAAGTTCAGAAAAAAAGGGAGCGTTTTGTAAAATGAATTGGATTAACCCAGTCTGCGTTTTGCCCCACCCCGCCCCTATGAAGAATCGGGGCACCCCTCCTCTCGCCTTAGGCGAGATTGGAATGGGCCGGGGAGGGTACAAAATTTGCAAATCGCTATTACCGGCCATCCCTTTTGCGCTGCGTCGAACATTTGCATGCTATGAAAATTGGTTGCGCAGTGCCTGTTACCTTTAATTACCAATAGCCCCGGGTTGAAACCCGGGGCTATTGATATTTTACCCCTACAGGGTATCTTTGAAATCGAAAATCATAAATCGCAGATCGTTTTTCGTAAATCTAAGACCTTCCCTCTGCTAGTGAGCAGGAACGACCAGAAATTATCCTTACTCCTTGCTAACTTAATCCTTGTACCTGGCTACAATCCCACGCGCCAATTCCAACACCTTTTTGCGAATTTCGGCAGGTGCAATCACTTCTACCTCGGCACCCCAGGAAAGAATATGGGCAAAAAACTCGAAGTTAGGCACCAGATGAAAGGAGAAAATGATCCTTTCGCCTTCAGTGCCAATCTCTTTTTGGCTTTGATGCAAGGGCTGGGTAATGACATACCTGGCCTGCTTCTGACTAAACGCAATTCGGATATCAACAGGATCTCCTTTAATTACACTAACACCTATTACATTCCTGTAATAGTCTTTTCCGTCGAAACCTGTTTCAAAAAAAGCCTCTTGTTCATCTGCACGCATCGATTCAATTCGATCCAAACCATAGCTCCTTATTCCATTTCGGGCAGGGTTATAACCGATCACATACCAGCGGTTGCGGTATTCTTTCAAAAGATAAGGGTGTACAACGTGCAGTTCTTTCTCCGTTTTAAAAAATTTCTTATACCAAATTTTCAGCACCTTTCTGTTTTTCAGTGCTTCAAGTATGCTATTAAGGTATCTCGACCCCATTATCTGCTCCACTTTCTCAAATTCGACCTTACCAGCCCAATTTGTCGGATCAGCAAATTGGTAAATCTGCACCGCATCTCTCAACTTTTGGGCTGTTTCACTCAGGCGGTTAAAAATCTCAATGCCATTAAACTGCTCCAGCAGACGTGCAGCAAATAATATGGCTTCCACCTCGTCTTCCTTCAAGGGATTATGATCAATGGAATAATCATGGTCAGAATAACAATACGCCCTTTCTCCAAAAACTGAAGTAGTGATGATTGGCGCTTTGTAACCCAACTTTTCATCGTTTCGCAATTTGCTGATATCACCTTCAACAGTTCTAGGTGACAAATAATTCAGGTCAAGTGTTTCCCTGCAGGCTTCCGTTAATCTTGCAAGTGTACATGGATTTCCCCCAATCAGCATTTTATTAATCACCCGGTAACGAATCAGTGCATCTTTATTTTTCGACATAACATAATATTTTTTTAATGAAGATAGGCTGCATTGCTTGCATTTTTCTTTACAGCAGATTCCGTAGTAAAAATATAATTTTTTGTGTGAATGCGGTGGTTTGGAGGGTATTTAACAAGTAATAACTAATATTTCGGCCTATGAAAAATAAATTGCAAAAGAGTTTGCTTCCCAAAGTGGAACTGATTGCGTCGAGTGCACGGAAAAGCCGCGGCTTATTTGCGCCAGACATCAGTACCGATACTGCCCTTAAGGAGTTAACTGCGTACTTTGAGATCACAAGGGAGCAAGCCTGGTTGTTTTCGGTTATCCTCGATGTGAGCTCTCAGCAAAAGGTAACCATCGATACGCTTGCCGACTACCTGAGATGCAGGGCAATAAGAGTGATTGACTTAACCGATGAGCTGAATGCCTTGGAGGAGAATCAACTGATTCAAAAGCAGAGCGCCTTTCATGGCCGCCGCGACCACGACGAATTCCGTTATTTTATCCCCAAAAGGGTGATTGAAAGCTTGCGAACGGGTAACCGCTCTTTGCTTGAAACTAACAAAAACCTTGACCTGCCAGGCTTTCTTGAAAAAGCCTATGATATGCTTTACGATCGCAATGCGGAAGAGGGGTCAATCAAAATGTTTTTTGCCCAGCTTGGCCGGCTCATTGAAAACAACAGCCAGCTATCTTTCGTCAGCTATTTGAATGAGCAAGTGCAGCAGATTGAAAATAAGTGCCTGGTGCTTTCATTGGCATTTTACCGGCTTAAGCGAATGAAACAATACAATACCAATGTCTTGATCGGGGGCATGTTCGACAACCTGGGAAAACGCCTGGAGTTTGAATGCAATATTGCCAACGGGCAAAACGAACTCATCCGCAAAGAAATACTGCGCTTGCAGGATTCTGCTTTTAAGGATGGTGTGCAGCTTGCCCTCACCCAGGGCACAATCAAAGAATTGTATGCCGATTACCCCGAGCTATCTGGCTGGGAAGAAGAATTGGAAGAAGGTCTAATCAGCGCCCACCAAATCAGGCCAAAGCCATTGTTCTTTGAAGCCAGGCTGCAAGGAGAACTCGATAAACTATCGGGCATTGTTGAGGTTGAAGCCTTTACCAACTACATTAAGCGAATGAAAGATTCGGGGATGCCTACCGGATTGACCGCCATCTTTACAGGCTTGCCAGGCACCGGAAAGACCGAATCGGCCTATCAGATAGCTTACAAAACTGGTCGCGACATCATGATGGTTGACCTGAGTCAGGTCAGGAGCAAGTGCTATGGCGAAAGTGAAAAACGCGTAAAAGCCATTTTTTTTGATTATCGCGAAAAATGTAAGACCAGCAAGGTTCTTCCGATACTCCTCATCAACGAGGCCGACGGATTATTATCAAAACGCATAAATATTTCTGGAAATTCTACTTCGGTGGATAACACCGGCAATACCATGCAGAACATCCTTTTGCAGGAACTCGAGATCTTCGAAGGAATCCTTTTTGCCACCACCAACCTCTCCGAAAACCTCGATACTGCCTTTGAACACCGCTTCCTGTTCAAAATCGAATTTGGGCAGCCAACTCCCGAAGCCAGGCAAATGATCTGGAAAGCTAAACTGCCCATTCTTAAAACCGAACACCTGCAAGCCCTATCGGGATATCAGCTTAGCGGGGGCGAAATTGAAAACGTGGCACGACGTTACCTGGCCGAAAAATCCATTGATGACACACCCCTGAGCATAGAGCGCATTATGGAGCTTTGCGAATTTGAGAAACCACTACCCAAGCTACAGCAAATTGGGTTCCGCCTTTAATGGCGACCACTCCTCACAAAATTTATTTCAGATAATTACTTTTTAAACAATTAAATACAAAATTTATGAGCCAAGAGAATTTGACACCAAAAGACCGAATAGAATATTCCGATTTTCTTTTCGAAATGGAATTAGGCCAAATAGCATTGATAATAAGGTGGCTGCAAAAACACAAATTGCCCTTTAACAAAAAAAATATCACCCGCAGCTTCGATGAATCAGGAATCGAGAAATATTTTACTGTTGAGTTGGACTGCCAGCAAATGAAAGATGAATATGAGATTATGGGCAACTGCCCACCGGGCGCATTGAAAACCGGAAAGATAAAAGTGGTGTTTGAGTATTAAAAAAACAATTATCTTTGCCTTGCACGTCTAAAAACAACAGACTTGTTTATAAAGAAGCGCCGAGAGAACAGGCTCTGTGAAGCGCTGGCAACCCGCCTCATGGCAAGGTGCCAAAACCTGCCTTAACTAAAGGAATTATAAACGAAAGGCAAAGAATGAACCCTATCCCCTTCAACTTCTTTTTGCACAAAGTGCACATGGCTATGCGATGGCCTGGCTGCTGAGCAAATTCAGTATCTGCCAGGCTTTTTACTGCCCATTGTTTCCCAAAACTAATAGCTTATGGCCATTTGGCTATTTGTTTCGCATTTACCTGGCAATTTTCCGAAAAAAATTTAAACCTTAATTCAAAATGACCATTCCCGAACATATCGCCAACAGCAGCATCCCCCGCATCAGTTATGAGCTTTTACCCCCAATGAAGGGAAACAGCATTGATACCATTTTTTCGACCCTCGACCAGCTAATGCCTTTCAATCCGCCTTTTATCAACATTACCTATCACCGCGAGGAGGTGTCGTATGTAAAACAGCCCGATGGCAGCATTAAACCTTCGGTGGTGCGCAAGCGGCCAGGCACGGTTGGAATTGCCGCTGCCATACAGGCAAAATACAAGATTGATGTGGTGCCGCATATCATTTGCGGGGGCTTTTCGCGCCAGGAAACCGAAGATGCGCTTATCGACCTCGACTTCCTTGGTATTCGCAACCTACTGGTGATCAGGGGCGATGGCGACAGGATTACCGGCCGCTTTACCGCAAACCCGCTTGGACATCGCTATGCAAGCGACCTGTTGGAGCAGATCATGGCCATGAATAAGGGTATTTACCATGAGCAGTATGTAGAGAACCCCACGCAAACCAAATTTTCTGTGGGTGTGGCCGGCTACCCGGAAAAACACCCCGAGTCGCCAAACCTTGATGAAGACCTGTTTTTCCTGGAACAAAAAGTTAACAAGGGCGCCGAATATATTGTAACCCAGATGTTTTACGACAACCAGGTTTTCTTTAACTTCGTTGAGCGTTGTCGTGCCCTGGGCATAAAGGTACCTATTATTCCGGGCCTTAAACCCATTAGCATAAAGGATCATTTACAGATGCTGCCGCGCACCTTTAGCCTTACCATTCCCAAAGAGTTGGTTAAGGCTGTGAACCAATGCAACAACCACCACGAAGTTAAGCAGGTGGGCGTTGAATGGACCACCGGGCAGATAAAAGAACTCTTGGCCAACGGTTTCAATTTCATACACATGTACACTATGGACAGGGCCGACCAGATCGTGAAAATTTCAGAAGATGTGCTTTAAGCCAGCCTTTGGTTACCAAAAAATAAATGGAAGACAATGAGTACACTTCAAAACCTTAAGGCATTGTTGAAAGAGCGCATTCTGGTGCTTGACGGAGCCATGGGAACCATGATACAGCGGCAAAAGCTGGATGAAAAAGATTATCGCGGCAAGCGTTTTGCAAACATCGGGCAAAATGTAAAGGGCAACAATGACCTGCTCTCCATTACTCAACCCTACATTATCAGAGAAATTCATGAAGCCTATCTTGAGGCTGGCGCTGATATCATTGAGACCAACACCTTTAACTCCACCTCCATTTCAATGGCCGATTACGGCATGGAAGAACTGGTATATGAGTTGAACCTTGAGTCGGCGCGCCTTGCCAGGGCCGTCTGCGATGCGTCTACCCGCCGCAATCCCTCGAAGCCGCGTTTTGTGGCCGGATCGCTGGGGCCTACCAACAAAACCGCTTCCATGTCGCCCAATGTAAGCAGCCCGGCCTTCCGCGCAGTAACCTTCGCCCAGTTGCGTGAGGCTTATTATGAGCAAGTGCGCGGGCTAATGGATGGTGGCGCAAATCTATTGCTGGTTGAAACCGTTTTCGACACCCTCAATGCCAAGGCCGCCCTAATGGCAATTTTGCATTACCAAGAGGAACACAGTATTGAAATTCCCGTTATGATTTCGGGCACAATAACCGATGCCAGCGGTCGCACCCTTTCAGGTCAAACCACTGAGGCCTTTTTTGCATCGGTTTCGCATGCCAATCCGATAAGTATCGGGCTAAACTGCGCCCTGGGAGCCGAGCAACTAAGGCCCTACATTGAAATCCTGAGTCAGCACGCACCTTTTGCCGTTAGCGCCCACCCCAATGCAGGCTTGCCCAACCAGCTTGGCCAATACGAGCAAACTGCCCCGCAAATGGCTGCCATTATCGAAGATATTGTAAAAGATGGGCTGGTAAACATTGTGGGTGGTTGTTGCGGTACCACGCCCGAACACATCAGGCTTATTGCTGACCTGGCCGCCAAATATCCGCCCCGACGAATCCCCGAGCCCTCTCCCCTTACCCGCCTCAGCGGACTGGAGCACTTGGAGATCAGACCCGATTCCAATTTCATCAACATAGGCGAGCGAACCAATGTGTCGGGTTCCATAAAATTTGCGCGCCTCATAAAGGAAGAGAATTACGAAGAAGCCCTGAAAATTGCCCTCGACCAGGTAGAGAACGGTGCGCAGATTATCGACGTATGCATGGACGATGCCATGATCGAGGCGTCAAAGGCAATGACCACCTTCCTGAATTACATCGCCTCTGAGCCGGAAATCTCGAAGGTACCGCTCATGATTGACTCCTCAAAATGGGAGGTGATCGAGGCAGGGCTAAAATGCGTGCAAGGCAAAAGCATTGTCAACTCCATAAGCCTTAAAGAGGGCGAAGAAGTGTTTTTACAGCAGGCCAGGCTCATTCATCGCTATGGCACGGCAGTGATCGTAATGCTCTTTGACGAGAAAGGCCAGGCCGACACCTTCGAGCGCAAGATTGAAATTGCAGCGCGTGCATACCGCCTGCTCACCGAAAAGCTCAACTTTCCGCCGCAAGACATTATTTTCGACCCCAACGTGCTGGCCATTGCCACCGGCATTGCCGGGCACAACAGCTACGCCCTCGACTTCATAAAGGCTTGCCGCTGGATCAGAGAAAACTTTCCGCTGGTGCATATAAGTGGCGGGGTAAGCAACTTGTCCTTTTCCTTTAGGGGAAACCACCTGATACGCGAAGCCCTGCACGCTGCCTTTCTCTACCACGCCAGCAGGGCAGGTATGGATTTGGGCATCGTGAACCCTACCCTTTTGATGGTGTATGAGGAGATACCCCCCGACCTGCTTCAACTGGTAGAGGATGCCATCCTTAATCGCCGCCGCGATGCAACGGAGCGCCTCCTAATGTATGCCGAGAAGGTAAATGACAAAAAGGGCGGCAAAACCAATGACAGTGGAAAGGACGACCTGCGCAACCTTCCCGTAAGGGAAAGGCTTACCCATGCCCTGATGAAAGGCCGCGATGAATTCATTGTAAAGGATGTGGAAGAAATGCGCCAACAACTGGGGATAGCCCTTGAAGTGATCGAGGGCCCCCTGATGGACGGAATGAATCACGTGGGCGATCTTTTCGGATTGGGAAAAATGTTTCTACCTCAGGTAGTAAAAAGCGCCCGGGTAATGAAAAAAGCCGTGGCTTATCTGACACCTTTCATTGAAAAAGAAAAAAGCAAACACGGCAAAGTGAGCAGTGCAGGCAAAGTGCTGATGGCCACTGTGAAAGGCGATGTGCACGATATTGGAAAAAACATTGTGGGCTTGGTGCTGGCCTGCAATGGTTTTGAAATAATTGACCTGGGCGTAATGGTACCCTGCGAAAAGATTTTGGAAACGGCCATAGCCGAAAAGGCCGATATAATTGGTCTCAGTGGCTTGATCACCCCTTCGCTTGATGAGATGGTGCATGTGGCTTCAGAAATGAAGCGCCTCGGGTTTGAGTTACCACTATTGATAGGCGGTGCAACTACCAGCTCTCTGCATACGGCCGTTAAAATTGCCCCCCAATACGAGCCTGGGGTCATCCATGTGAAGGATGCATCAAGGGCAGCCAGGGTGTGCAGCACCCTCATGAGCAATCGCAGAGATAGCTTTATTCATGGTACTTATGCCGAGTACCAACATTTGGCAGAAGAGCATAAGAAACGCAGTGCCATGAAGAAATACCTTTCAATGGAACAGGCCAGAAAGAATCCTTTTCAATTTGATGCTGAAAAGGCCAACATTATTAGGCCCAAAAGTCCAGGACTTCATGTTTTTGATAATTTTCCACTGGATATACTGGCAAGGTATATCGACTGGACCTTTTTCTTTTACGGATGGGAAATCAAAGGTAAATACCCGGAGGTGCTTGAAGACCCCCTGAAAGGCGAAGAAGCCCGCAAGCTGTTTGTTGATGCAAACAGTCTGTTAAAAGAGATCATTGCCGGTGGTAAGTTAAAGGCGCGCGGGGTGGCAGGTATTTTCCCGGCCAACAGCCACGAAGAAGATGTAATCATTTTTGTAGATGATACGCGCAACCGGGAAAAGATGCGGTTTAACTTCCTGCGGGTGCAGGAGTTGAAAGAAGAAAGGGGTAAGGTAAATATTTCTCTTGCCGATTACATAGCTCCTGTCAAGGCTGGCATTGAAGACAATCTCGGGGCTTTTGTGGTGAGCATTCATGGTGCTAATGATCTGGCCGAAACCTACAAACAATACCGCGATGACTACAACAGCATTATGACCAAGATGCTGGCCGACCGTCTGGCCGAAGCTTTCGCTGAAGTGTTGCACGAGAAGGTGCGGAAGGAACTTTGGGCTTACGATACAGGTGAAAACCTTGGTCTTACCGAATTGCTAAAAGAGCAATATGCCGGCATCAGACCCGCAGCAGGATACCCTGCCTGCCCCGAGCACAGCGAAAAACTCAAGATCTTTGAGTTACTGAAAGCAGAAGAAAACACTGGTGCAAGCCTTACGGAAGGCTTCAGCATGGTACCTGGAGCATCCGTATCGGGCTGGTACTTTGCACACCCCCATTCCCGCTATTTTAACCTGGGAAAAATCACTACAGAACAAGCTCAGCTTTACGCAAAAAGAAAGGGAATCAGCCTAAATGAAGCGGAGAAACTGCTCAGACCTAATCTGATTTAGGTGATCGGTAATCTGTAACGTGTGATCTGTGAAAAGTTTCTTTATCCATTATCCTTGGAACTTCACCCAGTTCCCGTCGGCACCCGTTACCGTCTTAAATGTTCACTGGCTTCCCTTATGGCGCGGAACTCGCTGTTTTCGCTCCATAGTGGCCAGGTGCGGGTTGTGGCCAGTTCTTTACCAACTTTGAAGAAAAGCCAAAGGTCATGGTCAATGCCGCTCCAATCCCAATAATCATATATCACATCGTTGGGGCTGTGATATATTCTATTTAATTCTTCTTCCACCCATTTGGAATAGGCTTCATCCTTACCAATAAAGTCGTAACCACTTCCGAAATAAAGCATAGGAACCCCTTTTAGCACTAATGGGAAATGGTCGGAACGAAAAAACGACCCCCTTTCGGGATGGCGTTCGGGTTTGAGCACACGGTTTTGCTCCAAGGCAAATTTTTGCAAATAATCCTGCAACTGCGAGGCCTTGTATCCCACCACTGAAACATCATTTGTCGGGCCAAATACATTCAGGCCATCAATATTAATTCCACCCACGGTTTTCTCAAGTGGGAAAAGTGGATTTTGCGCATAGTAGGTAGAACCAATCAGCCCAGATTCTTCGGCTGTAACTGCCACAAACACCACCGAACGTTCAGGTGCAGGATTCATGGCAGCAAACCTCCCCGCAATTGCCATTAAGGCGGCGGTGCCGGTGGCATTGTCTATGGCGCCATTGTATATGATTTTACCATCGGGGCCTTCTTCCATTCCAAGATGATCCCAGTGCGCCAGATAAATTATATATTCATCAGGAAATTGGCTTCCTTCAATATATCCGGCTACGTTGTAACAATCTGAAACCTGGTGCGAAACTTCGAAGCTCAGCGAGGCTTTCAGGTTTAGTAAAAATGGCTCGAATCCTGGTTCAATGGCCTTTTTTTTCAGGTCGTCAAAACTAAACCCTGCCATATTAAAAAGGTTTTCGGCAGCATTTTTATGAATCCACCCTTCGAGCAAAAGAGCCTCAGCCCTGCTTGCACCCCCCATTTTGTATTGCGGGCCCGACCATGAGTTTCGAACCACGTCCCAGCCGTAGCTTGCTGGCTCGGTTTCGTGAACAATAAGAACGGCCTCGGCACCCTGCCTTATTGCCTCCTCATATTTGTAAGTCCACCGTCCGTAATAAGTCATGGCATTGCCAGCAAAAAAATCTGGGTCCTTTAGCTCAAAACCAGGGTCATTAATAAGCACCAGCACGGTTTTGCCCCTGACATCAATATTCTTATAATCGTCCCAACCATATTCTGGCGCCACAATGCCATAACCAGCAAAAACCAGCTCGCTTTCTTTCAGCTCAATGTTTTCGTTAAGCCTGGAGGTTCCAATGACAAAATCTTCGGGGGAAAAAAAAGAAACTTGCTTTGCGTCAGCCTTCACCATGAGCGGGCTAAAGTTTTTGGCAGTAACCTCTACAAGTGGTACTGTTTGCAGGTAGCTTAGGTCGTTGGCAGGCTTAAGGCCTATGCGCCTGAATTCTTCCTCCAAAAAAGCAACTGTTTTGCGTCCGCCAGGAGTAGTAGGTGCCCTGCCCTCAAATTCGTCCGAGGTTAAGGTGAGCACATAGCTCTGATAATTTTCGCTGAAAGGCGAATTGCCGGATCTTTTCTCGGGCAGGCAGGAAGAAAAAACAGATCCCACAGCCAAAATACACCATAGCGATATCGGAAGTTGTGGTTTTTGCATTTGAATTTTCCTAGGGTATTAAAATTTACTTAGTTTCGCGATTTTTCAGCAAAATCATCGCGCTAATAGCTTGGTTATCAGAAAAAGATAATTTCATCCGTAAATAATTTTTAAATTATGGTCGGATGAAACTCACATGATGAATTTTAGCTTCGCTGATCTTCGGTTCATAGGTGTTTGTGTTTAATTCGCAAACATGTTCGTTTCATCCTTTTATTCACCAATCAATTTAATCATTGTACCAGCCTGCACGGTTTGGTTCAGTTCCATATTATTCAGGAAAGCAAGTTCTTCCAGTTGTTTGGCAGTTGCGCCATGAAACCGGAATGCATTGGCAAGGGGTCCGGTTTGAGCCACCCTCCTTACCTTTATTCTTTGTGGTTTTACGTTAATTTTTGCCGGATCGTTGAGTTTGGCAAACTGCTGCATGGTTAAATGGAAGCCTGGGAGGTAAGTATTGAAATTTTCCTGGGCAGCAACCCCGTGAAAAACATAAAAAGTACCGGCATCATCAATAAAAAACGATCGCACCCTTGTGGTTTGGGCTTGGCCAGTATTGGAGTTTTGCTGTGTTTGCTCCGAAAAAACGGCTATTGCCGGCATTCCGTTTATGGTGGTATTGATGCTTTCAGTTACTATGAGTTCGAGTTGTTGCAGGTTGGTTTGGGCTGCTTCCTGCAGGGTGTTTCCGCGGGCAAAAGTAAAAACGATTAATGCATTGCCATCTTCGGGCGCTATTTTTACCTGCAGAGGTGAGTTTTCGAGTTTCCAACCGGGTGGAAATGGAAACTGAAAGCGAAGCTCAGGATGATAGAACCGGTTGTTTTCGACAAAACCCTGGCGGGGATCCTCGCCATAAACCATGCCATCAATCATTTGAAGGTAGCTGTTTTGGTTTACTTTCCAGGTTTCAAAATTCAGTTTTGTTTTCCAATCGTTTCCCATTTGTTTCACAGTATTGTACCGGTCGCCGGGGTCGGGGTGTGTCGAGAGGAATGTAGGAATGCCAGCATGGCTGCTTGCAAGATTCATGCGCACCAGCAATTTAAAAAAATCAGCAAAACGTGTGGCATCAAAGCCAATTTTTGCTGTGTATTCAACACCAAGTGCATCGGCTTCGCGTTCATCATCGCGGCTATACTTCAAAAATAACATTTGCATGCCTGCCATGGCTACCTCTCCGTATTTTCTGAACTCCTCCGAGGCAATCATGCCTCCGATCAAAAGCACCTGGCCAAGCATAGCTTTGCTTTGCCGGCTCACCGAGTGGCGGGCGGTAATATGCCCCATTTCATGACCAATTACACCTATCAGTTCGGCCTCGTTGTTGAAATGGGTAAGAATACCTCGGGTAAGATAAATATAACCGCCAGGCACAGCAAAAGCGTTGATAACAGGCGAGTCGAGAATACGGAAATGGTATTGCAAATTCGGACGGTGGGAGACAAGACCCATCTGATGGCCCTTTTCCTCAATAAAAGCCTGCAAAGCAGGGTTCTCGTAAAGCCCAAAAGCGGCTACCACCTGCGGATCGTATTCGGCCCCAAGAGCTATTTCCTGCCGCTCTGACATGATCATAAACTGCCGCTTGCCTGTAACCGGGTTGCGTGCACAGGCAGTTATTACAATCATTACGGCCAGGCCCAATACAACCATGGTAACAAATCTTAATGTCCTCATAATTTAATTTGCTATGAACAAATAAATAGCCAGCCAATGGCACCAATACACATTCTGTTTAGAAACCCATTCAAATCGACTCAAATTTAAAACAAATTTCTGCTAAATATAGCGAAAAGACAATTTTGTTAATCAAATACTTTGGCAACAAAACTTTTTAAACCAGAATTCTGTAAAAGTGATGTTTTTACATACAAAATCCAAATGTAGGAGTTCTTTTTTGAATAATCTGTTGCCGAAAATGAACCAAAAGCCATAATCCATTCAAAAACGAATTGCAGAAAAAACCCGCAAACGCTGTTCAGTTATGATTCAGCGTTTGCGGTTAATTTTTAAAAAAACAGCACTAAACCAGGTCAGCTTCCAGTTTGATACTTACAGCCTTGAGGGCTTTCGACACGGGGCAGCCTTCTTTGGCTTCGTTTGCAATTTCAATGAATTTTTCGGGACTTATACCCGGAACCTCACCGCGGGTCTTTAAAAGAATTTCGGTGATTGCAAAACCTGCATCAGTTTTTGCTAAGGTAACTTCGGCTAAGGTTTCAACCGAATTGGGGGTAAACCCGGCTTGGTCGAGGCCATGCGAAAAGGCCATGGAAAAACAGCTTGCATGAGCCGCCCCAATCAACTCCTCGGGGCTAGAGAGTTTTCGGTCATCTTCAAAGCGAGTGGTAAAACTGTAACCAGCCTCATATCCGCTGGTTTTTAGCAGATATTTGCCTTTACCTTTAATCAGATTACCTTCCCAACGGGCGCTTGCATAATGCTTAGTCATAACATTTCTTTAATTGGTTAATAGATTAAATATTGCTGCCCACTAAACCATAAAATAAAGATGTTTGTTCAAAATGATAAAAGCAATACCGTCAACTTTCTCAAATAAAAGGTGCAATAGGGTACACAAAAAGCTAACAATCTATTACTGTATCAGCCTGGCTATTTTATCAATTGGTACTGTTGCAGCCCAATCGGTTACAGTCTTTTCATCGCCAATTCCCCTGAAGTTCATGCTTAGCAAAGATGAACCGAATGGAATCTGCAAATCCCAATTCACCTCGCCTGCCCCACTTTCCGACTTCTGCAGCAGTCCCCTGTATCCTCCTATTCTGACCCTTTTCTGGTTTGGATCGGAAGCAAAGGATGGCATGGCAAGAATGGCGTTTATTCCGGCAAGCAAAGGTGAATCAGCAATGATTGAAAGCTCCACCTTCTGCGCTATACTTTGACCGTATGACCGGCTAAGGTGCAGGCCTGGAAAACCAAGGTTACCCGCCCCGAGCACATCGTCGGATTGGGCGAAAGCAAGTTCACCCATTTTTTCGGGCAGTATTTTCATTATTTCCTTACCGATAACCAAGTCAACTTCATTTATGGCCTGTTGAAGTGCAAAACGGGCTGCATCAAGGTCGCCCGCACTGTATGCCGAGCGGGCTTCCTTAAGGTTTGTTTCAGGGTTTTGCCCCATAATCATTATGGCTGGCCAGAGGAATATGATTCCACACAAAATAAAATTCTTCAGTTTCATTGCACTCCAAGTTTTTGTTTGATTTCTTCAAGTTTAAATTGATTGGCAGCAGCAGTAAATTCATTTTCGGTTTCGAAGTTTGTACCCTTCAGCACAAAAATTGACGACTGCCCGAACGGCACTGACAATGTATAGCCTGAGTATTCTTCAAACTGAATGTATCCCTGGTGGTTTTGAAAGCGGATTTGCTTCATGTTTGCCTGGTCGGTGCTTTGCTGGTAATACCCGCCGGCCATGTAAAGGTTTGCTACCCCAAGCAAAGCTGCATCGTTTCCGATGGATAGTGAGAGTTCCTTTTCATCTCCCCCCTGGTAGAAACGTTCGATAAGAAGCCCAATAAAACCAATACCTGAACTTGTCACCTTGTCGCCGCTGGGGTCAACCTTAAGGTTTACCACGGTTTCGGGCAATGCTCTTAGCACCTTATGACCGATTTCGAGTTCAACACCCCAAAGGGCTTCACGCAAAGCGTTTTTTGCGGCCTTATAATCGCTGGAAGCAAGTGAAGCTTCGGCATTGGTAATTGACTGGGTCACATCAGGGGTGGTTCCGCTTAGACCGGTGCCCCTACGGTTTGTTGCAGTGCGGCGTGATTCTTCGCTACTCTCGGCTGGAGCAGGAGCTTCTGTCTCCTTTCCCTTGAAAATCTCTTCCACCGCTCTTTTCTCTGCCTCCTCCTGTATCCGGCGAAGCAAGCGCCCCTGGGCATGAACGCCGGAAATACCAAACATCAGCAATAGAAAAGAAATCCCGATAAAACGTAAGTTTTTGTACATAAATAGCGGTTTTTTGTTCTATATGTAAATTTAACAAGCATTTTGTTTATAAAAAAATTTCGAAGCGATTATTTTTTTCAGTGGAATAAATTTTTTTTAGTGCAACCTTTATTAATAATCACTATTGTCCGATAAAGTAAAAAAGGGTAGATTTTATGCATGAGATTCCTCACTACGTTCGGAATGA
>CAYGDW010000031.1:0-12449 GCA_964348755.1 uncultured Bacteroidales bacterium
TCTTAAGTATTTTTATTGTCTTGTAGTTAAATAGATTTTGGTGGGTTATAAACGACTCGCTCAACCATTCATTTTCTATAAGGCCTTGCAGATCGCGCCTGAACCAGCGCAGCAACGGAACTTCAAAGCCCTGTTTGTTCCGGGTATATAACTCTGGCGGCAGGTCGTGGCGAAAAGCATCGCGAAGGATTTTCTTGCGCTGTTTGCCATCAACCTTGTAATGATCGGGCAAAGTAAATACGTAATTTACAACTTCATGGTCGAGAAATGGCACCCTGACTTCAAGCGAATTGGCCATCGACATCATATCAACTTTGGTAAGCATATCGTAAGGCAAAACCAACTGCATATCGGAAAGCAATACGGCATTTATCGTTTCCGAATCAATTAATGGTTTGAGCCAATGCTGTTTCCTTATTTCTAGTTGCTGCCGGCTGGCGTCATTCTTAATCAAATGGTCAATTTCTTCCTGATTAGAAAAGCCCGCCCATTGCCAGTACCTTTGGGCGGCATTGAGTTGCGTGCCGTGGCCAAACCTGTTAAATTGCCTTATTTTGTTCAAAAAATAGTTGTTGCGCGATTGGGGCAGGCGGCTCAAAAGGGGTTGCAGTTGTTTAAGCACCATTACGTCAAATGAAGGATTGCGCACTTTCCACTCGGCCAAATGCTTGTTGTATCCTGCAAACAGCTCATCGGCCCCATCGCCCGAAAGGGCAACCGTTACTTTCTTCCGAGTTTCGCGGCTAAGTATATATACTGCAAGTGCAGAAGAATCGGCAAAAGGCTCGTCGGTATAATCGAGCACAGCCATTAGGCAATCGAGCAGGTCGAGGGTGGTAAGCCTGAACTCGGTGTGGTTTGTTTTGTGCATTTTTGCCACAGCCCGGGCATAATGGGTTTCATCAAACATAGGCTCATCGCTGAATCCTATTGAAAAGGTATTCAGGTTTTTAATTTCGCGGGCCGCCAGGGCGGTAATAATGCTGCTGTCGATACCGCCACTCAGAAATGCCCCCAAAGGCACATCGGTAATCAGGCGTTTTCGTACCGATGCTGCCATTTTTTCCCTTAGAATTTTCTTAGCTTCTTCATAATCCGGAAAAAATGCGTTGTTTTCAGGGTTTGTTTCAATCCGGTAATATTCATGGAGCTCAATTTCCTCTTTGGTTACCAGCATAAAATGTCCTGGCATTAATTTATTTACCTGCTCAAAAATACTCCAGGGTCCGGGTATGTAATTTAAATGCAGGTAGGCCGAAAGCGAAACCCGATCAATTATCCTGGGAATTTTCATGGCTATCATTGCTTTCATTTCTGAAGCAAAAACAAACCTGTTGTTGTTGGCATAATAGTACATGGGTTTAATGCCAAACCGGTCGCGGGCTACCAATAGCTTATCTTCAACTTTGTCGTAAAGCGCAAAAGAAAAAAATCCCTGAAGTTGGTTTATTCCTTCAGGGCCATGCTCTATGAGCCAGTGCATCAAAACCTCGGTGTCGCTATTGGAGCGAAACCTGATTTGTTTTTTTGCAAGCTGGGTCCTTAGCTGGGGGTAATTATAAATCATTCCGTTGTAAACCAGGGTGTAGCGTTGGGTTGGGTCGGTAAATGGCTGGTTTGCCGCGTCGGAAGTATCAATAATAGATAGGCGGGTATGACCCAGGCAAACTTTTTCCGAAATATATGTACCGCTCGAATCGGGTCCACGCCTTTGCAAAGCAAACAGGGCATTGTGAAGGCCATCGGTGTCGATGCCTTTAATATTGTTGAACAAATAAGTGCCAGCTATACCGCACATGGGTTTTTGCTTTTAAACCGGAAAGCACCGCAGGTTTTGCCATGCAGCGCTTTTCGGTTTTTTTTTCTTAATAACTTCTGTTTTTTTTAGAGGTGTATCACTTCGTTGTAAGCTGCTGCTGCAGCTTCCATAATAGCCTCCGACATGGTTGGGTGGGGATGCACAGCCTTTATGATTTCATGTGCTGTGGTTTCGAGTTTGCGGGCCACAACGGCTTCGGCAATCATTTCGGTAACATTGGCCCCTATCATGTGCACTCCGAGCAATTCGCCATATTTGGCATCGAAAATTACTTTAACAAAGCCATCTTTGGCACCCGATGCACTTGCTTTGCCCGAAGCCGAAAACGGAAATTTGCCAACCTTTAATTCAAAGCCTGCCGCCCGGGCAGCTTCCTCGGTGTATCCAACCGATGCCACCTCGGGCACGCTGTATGTACAGCCCGGAATATTGTTGTAATCGAGCGGTTCGGGAAGGTGGCCGGCAATTTTTTCTACGCATATTATCCCTTCGGCCGAAGCAACATGCGCAAGAGCCTGACCAGGCACCACATCGCCTATGGCATAATAGCCCGAAGCACTGGTACGATAATACTCATCAACCACAATTTTTCCTTTCTCGGTTTTTATGCCGGTTTCTTCAAGGCCTATGCCTTCAATATTTGAAGTAATGCCTGCGGCCGATAGCACTATATCGGCCTCAATGGTTTCATCGCCCTTTTTGGTTTTAATCAATACCTTGCATTTTTCGCCACTGGTATCTACTGTCAGTACCTCGCTCGAGGTCATTACCTTCATTTTTGATTTTTTAAATGAACGTTCAAGTTGTTTTGAAACTTCCTCATCCTCAAGCGGAACAATGTTTGGCATATACTCAACCAGGGTAACCTGGGTGCCAATGGTGTTGTAAAAATAGGCAAACTCAGCACCAATGGCGCCAGAGCCTACTATAACCATCGACTCTGGTAGCTTTTCGAGCACCAGCGCATTTCGATACCCAATTATTTTTTTACCGTCAATTGGCAGGTTGTCAAGCTGGCGGCTTCTGGCACCTGTGGCAATAATTATGTGGTTGGCAGTATATTGGGTAGTCATGCCTTCTGTAGTTTTTACCTCAACAATTTTTCCGGGAAGCACCTTTCCAAAACCCACTATGTGTTCAATTTTGTTTTTCTTAAAGAGGAATTGAATCCCTTTGCTCATGCCTGCAGCTACCTCGCGGCTTCTTTTTACCATGGCGGGCAAATCGGCTTTGGCTTGGCCTTCGAACGATATTCCATACTCGGTAGCATGTTTCAGATAATCGAATACCTGAGCACTTTTCAAAAGGGCTTTGGTTGGAATGCAACCCCAGTTTAAACAAACCCCTCCGAGTTCGGCTTTTTCTACAACACCTACTTTCATTCCAAGTTGCGAAGCCCTAATGGCTGCAACATATCCTCCGGGCCCGCTGCCAAGAACTATCAGGTCGAAATTCATATTCGGTTATTTTATTGATTTCAAAAAAAACTTACACGAATTTAATGTTTTTTGGCCTTTCCCGGGCATTTATCTCGCTTTTTGCATTACCCATTTCCAAAATCAACTCCGGATGTTTTTCGGCGGCATTTCCAATGGTTACAATGTCAGCGCCTGCATCCCATATTTCCAATGCATTTTCTGGGGTTCTAATACCGCCACCCACTATCATTGGAACACTTATGTTTTGTTTTACCCTACTGATCATTTCAATTGGAACGGGCTGAGGTGCACCACTTCCGGCATCAAGAAAAATAAGCTTCAGGCCAAGCATTTGGCCGGCAATGGCTGTTGAAACGGCAATTTCGGTTTTATCGAAGGGCAAAGGCATGGTGTTACTCATGTATTGTACCGAGGTTATTTTGCCGCTTTCAACAATCATATAGCCAGTAGGTATCACTTCAAGCCCGCATTGCCTTATCATGGGAGCTGCCACCACATGTTGGCCAATCAGCATTTCGGGGTTGCGCCCCGAAATTAGCGAAAGTAGCAGTAGGGCATCTGCCTTTTTATCAACCTGAAATATACTTCCCGGAAACAGCACTACCGGTAGCTGGCAATAGCGCTTTAGTGTGTCAATGCAAAATGACAGGTTGTCCTGCATAACCAGGCTTCCGCCAATAAAAATATAATCAGCCTTGGCTTTACTGGCTAGTTCAGCAAGCCCTTTAAGGCTGGCGTGGGTGCTTTTGTCAGGATCGGCCAGTATGGCCAGTTGTTTTTTTCCCGAAAGGCTTTGTTTTGTTATTTTTGAAAAAATTGACATTTTGTTTTAGTTTGGCAAATTACAAATTATTCAATTGCATAAACCAGTATGTAGTTGTCGAGGGTTTGATAACACAACTCGTAAGTTTTTGAGAAATCATTTGCGGTAATTATTCCCTGAATGGTGCCCTGACCCGAAAATTCGAACGGCATTATTCTGATGTCTTCCCTGAACTGAAGATCGCGTCGGCCATGCAGTTTAAACAGCGTTTCCTTTGCAGCCCAAATTACAAAAAGGCCTTCCATAGCGTTGGATGAGAATACAATGCGAAGCTCGCAGTCGTTGAGAAATTTGTGCGATACTTTAAAAATTTTAGGGCTCATTTCTTCAACGTCGATTCCAACATTGTTGGTGTTGCTGGCTATCAGGGCCGAAAACCTGCCCGAATGGGTTACCGAAATATTCCTGAGGCCGTTGTTTAGGCGGGGTTTGCCAAATTCATCGTATTCAATCCCGGTGAGTTCGCCGGGGGTTATGAGGTGGGGCAAAATAAGGCGGTAGCTGAGCCATTGTTGCCGGCGCAAGTCTGACCGCAGGTATGAGTAGTATTTAAGCTCTTGCTCGCTTAAATTTACATTTTTCCAAAGTTCCTCAATAGTTTCATTGATTTCCCAAACCCCGAGGGCGGCATTGGTCAGTTTTTTTTTAAGGAAAAGACTCATACAATCCGGTTAATAACCTGAACAAAGCCATAGAAAAAGTATTTGCAAAACCACAGCCGTTAAACTATAATCTGGTTTTTGTGCTGGGAACAATACCAAGCATATTATACTTTCCTTGCCAAGGGAAAATATTATCTTTGCAAACGAATTTCAAAGGTAAAAAATAAATGGAAAACCTGATTACACAGAAAGTTTTAAAATACAAGGTAAAGGATATTTTGTTGGCTGATTTTGGTCGCAAGGAGATTGAAATTGCCGAGAAAGAGATGCCGGGCCTAATGTCGCTTCGCGAAAAATATGCCGTGGAGCAACCCTTAAAAGGTGCCCGTATAACCGGCTCACTTCACATGACCATACAAACTGCCGTATTGATCGAAACCCTTGCAGCCCTTGGGGCCGATGTTCGCTGGGCAAGCTGCAACATTTTTTCGACCCAGGACCATGCCGCTGCAGCCATTGCCGCTGCCGGCATACCGGTTTTTGCCTGGAAAGGCGAAACCCTCGAAGAATATTGGTGGTGCACCAAACAGGCTTTGATTTTTCCGGATGGCAAAGGCCCACACCTTATTGTTGACGATGGAGGCGATGCCACCTTGCTTGTGCATAAAGGCTACCAGGCCGAGAAAGATGCCTCTGTACTCAATGTTGCCCCTTCGAGCCGCGAAGAAGCTGAAATACTGAGTATTCTGCAAAACACCCTACAGGAAGACCCAAACCTTTGGCACAGGGTAGTGTCGGAACTCAAAGGCGTTTCGGAAGAAACTACCACCGGCGTACACAGGCTTTACCAAATGCTCGAGGCTGGTGAATTGCTCATTCCGGCTATAAATGTGAATGATTCTGTAACCAAGTCCAAGTTCGACAACCTTTATGGCTGCCGCGAATCGCTGGCCGATGGCATAAAACGAGCCACCGACGTAATGATTGCCGGCAAAGTGGTTGTAGTTTGCGGCTATGGAGATGTGGGCAAAGGCTCGGCCAGGAGCATGAGGGGCTACGGTGCCAGGGTTATCGTTACCGAAATTGACCCCATTTGTGCCCTGCAGGCTGCCATGGAAGGCTTTGAAGTAAAAACCGTGGAAGAAGCCCTCGATGAAGGGAACATCTTTGTAACGGCCACCGGAAACAAGGATGTGATAACCACCTGGCACATGGCGCGCATGAAAGACCAGTCAATTGTTTGCAACATAGGGCATTTCGATAATGAAATACAGGTTGACCAGCTCGAGGCTTATCCGGGTATCAGAAAAGTAAACATTAAACCACAGGTCGATAAATATATTTTTCCTGATGGGCACCAGATATTTTTGCTTGCCGAAGGCCGCCTGGTAAACCTGGGTTGTGCCACCGGCCATCCTTCATTTGTTATGAGCAACAGCTTTACCAACCAGGTGCTTGCCCAGGTTAACCTCTGGAAAAACAATTACAAAATAGATGTTTACAGGCTGCCCAAATACCTCGATGAAGAAGTGGCCCGCTTGCATCTCGAAAAAATTGGAGTAAAACTTACTGAACTCACACCCGAACAAGCCGATTATATTGGCGTGAAAAAACAAGGGCCATACAAACCCGAACATTACAGATACTAAACATTTTTGGCTGAATCCTTAAAAATACCGGGGCAGGTTGTTCCGGTTTTTTTTACCAATTGCTTACGCTTAAAAAAGGAAACTGCAAATAGGTGCGGTATTGCTTTAAGGGAAACCTTGATGGGCCTCTTACCACCGAGCCGTCGAGAAGCAAAAACAGCGATTCGCAACAACTGCATTTTGCCACGGGCGGATCTTCAACCCTAATTAGTGCACAGGCCTCAAAAGGGTGGTGTGGGCAGGCCCGGTCAAAGGCCCGAAACTCATCAACCGACCAACGGTAAATGATTATTCCGCGATGTCCGCCAGAATAATAAGCCCACCCGCCAATATTGTTTAGTTCAATATTTATGGTAGATTCAATATTAATGGTAAAACTAACCGGTACCGATGGCACGGGATGCCAGCTGTCTTTGCCGCATGAAACAGGAAACAATAAAAACAACACCAGTAAAAAGCCGGGCATTAAAAATCGCCTCAAACTTTCTGTTATTAAATTGTTAACCATTGAACCTTAACTTGTTTAAATTTTTTCTTTTTGAAATAGAACGTAGGCCCTAAAAGTTTGTTTTTCACAAAAAAGTAAAGTTACCAATTTATTTGGTAATTTTGTTGTAATAAACGCCAGGGCTTTGCGTTAGAAAACTGATTATCAGAATTTATTCGAAATGCGGTTTTTATTTTTCCTGATCATAGTATTTATTCCTTTTATGGGCTGCCAGAGCAACCGCAAGGCCATCAAAGCCGAGCGGCAGGCCGAAAGGGTGAGGAAGGAGCAGGAACGTGAAACGCAACGAACCTACGATGCTGGCCTTGAGCGGCACCTGAGTCTTCAAACGCCCGAAACCCTTGAGCGCATGAAGGAAAACCGGAAAAGAAGCCAAAAGTGGCTTAAACCCAAACAAAAGGAACCATTTTACGTTCGGTGGTTCAAAAGAAGACGCTAAAAAGGAAAATCTGCAATATGGAAGATTTTGTATACATAATACTGGTTATTGCATGGCTTGCGATAAGCCTGCTGAGAAGAAAGCCGAAGAACGAAACTCCCGGCCGTACCCATCAGGCCCCCAGGCCCGAAACCACTTCTATGCCAAAGGAAGTGGCGATTGAAGATATGTTTAAGGAGCTTTTTGGCCAAAAAAATGAAAACCAACCCCAACCCGAAATCATGCGTGAACCCACAGCCCTGGAAAGCTCATTTGAAGAGCAGAACCAGGAGTACAGTTCCTTTGATGACGATTTTACCAGGCAACCCGAACCTGTATTCAATGAATATGCCAGCCTCGAAAGGATTGATGAAACCTATCAGTTTTCTACCGAGGTAAGAGATCAGACCATCGATGAGCTTTTACGGGCCAATGCCGCCGAAGATGCCCGCAAGCAAGCCGAAGATGAACTATTGGAAGTAAATGCTGATGGCCTGGATATGCCTGAGTTCGATCCGCGTTCGGCTGTTATTTTTTCAGAAATTATTAACCGAAAGTATTCCTGATTAATTTTGTAATTACGCGTTTATTTTATAACTTTGTAAGGTAATTAAAAGATAATTCCCTGGCCCCGGCCGGGGGTTTTTTCTGAAAAGAAGACCTGCAATTCAGGAGAAAATTGTTAAAGTGTTGTCAGTTTAATTTTTATGTGGCTGTCAGCAGTTTTTTTTTTACCCCAACGATCAATAATTGTTTTTAAAATGAACCCAAAGTTCAAAGCAGCCCATACCTTGAAGCATTCTGCACAAAATACTGCAGATTGTTGGCTGTTTTATTTTGCAGGGGTCTCATTTCGCCTACAAACTTCTACCCCGGCCAGGCCCCAGCCAATTGCCGAAAAAGGGGAACCGGAGTTTAGCCAATAGTAAACAATCAGTTTTTTCAGGTTCCCCAAAATAAAAATCATACATTGGCTGTATGAATTTCAACTTTACAATAACTATAAAAAGATACTGAAATGAACGAAGTTAGATATTTTACAAAGACAGGTTTGCAAAAGCTCAGGGATGAGCTTGAAAAGCTTAAGTCTGTAGAGCGCCCTGCTATATCGCAGCAAATTGCCGAAGCCCGCGAAAAAGGTGATCTGTCGGAAAATGCCGAATACGATGCGGCCAAAAACGCCCAGGGTATGCTCGAACTCCGTATTTCTAAACTCGAAGACACCCTGAGCAATGCCAGGGTTATAGACGAAAGCCAGTTGGACATCAGCAAAATTTCTATCCTTACAAAGGTTAAACTAAAAAACCTTAAAAGTAAGGCAGAAATGTCATATACGCTGGTTCCGGAAAACGAAGCCGATATAAAAAGCGGCAAAATTTCGGTAAACTCACCCGTGGCTAAGGGGCTACTTGGTAAGGCTGTAGGCGACGTGGTTGACATTCAGGTACCGGCTGGTGTACTCTCGTTCGAAATATTGGATGTGTCAAGGTAAATTTTTATTGCAAAGTATTTTAGCCGGGTGCAGGTTTTACTGCTATCTGGCTTTTTTTGTTAATTTTGAAACGATTCAAAATCTTAAAATCATGGCAAGTATTTTTTCCCGTATCGTTTCAGGCGAGATTCCGTGCTACAAGATTGCAGAAGATGACCGCTATCTGGCATTTCTCGACATTAACCCGCTTTCGAAAGGGCACACCCTGGTGGTGCCTAAAAATGAAACCGATTATATTTTCGACCTTTCGAACGAGGAGTACCTGGGTTTGTTTCTTTTTGCAAAAAAAGTGGCGCGCTCGCTCAAAAAATGTATTTTGTGCGAAAAAATTGGGATTGCTGTTATTGGGCTTGAAGTAGCACATGCCCATATTCATTTGGTGCCCATAAATGGCCTTTACGATATTGATTTTAAAAAACCAAAGCTAAAACTTAGCCCCGAAGAGTTTAAAATGATTGCCGAGAGGGTCGGGGCAAATGTTCAGTAGGTTTATTTACTAAGGCGGCCCGGGTTATTGGCTAAAAACGATTTCCAACCCGAATAATTGGTTTGTTCGTTTCCGATACCTTGTGTTTGCTGAAAAAAGTGGCAAATGGCAACTGCCAGCGCATCGGTTGTGTCGAGATATTGGGGTAGTTCTTTTATGCCAAGAAGGGTTTGAAGCATGGCGGCCACTTGTTCTTTCGAAGCGCTTCCCTTTCCGGTTATCGATTGTTTGATTTTGCGCGGGGAGTATTCAAAAACCGGTATTTCGCGGTAAAGGGCAGCAGCAATGGCTACACCCTGGGCACGTCCAAGCTTAAGCATCGACTGCACGTTCTTTCCGAAAAAAGGGCTTTCAATGGCCAGCTCATCAGGCTTGTAATGATCAATATTTCGCAACACCGTTTCGAAAATCTTTTTTAACTTCAGCGGGTGATTGCCCAATTTGTCAAGTTTTAAAATATCCATGGCTATGACCTCGGCCTTTTGTTTTTTTATGCCTACCACTCCTACGCCCATATTATTGGTGCCAGGGTCAATACCAAGTATAATTCTATCGTAATCCAATGCTTTCAATTTTTATTAACAATTGCCCAAACAGGGGTTTGACAAAAGTAATTAAAATTATCGGGGCAATAATTCGCTGGGTTCTTCCCGTGGCGGCTGCTGCATATATAGTATTTTCCATTGCCCGCATACCTGCTGGTCAGGTGCAGTTCTGGAAGCAGTCTATTAGTTTTTCGGCATTTACTTTAGTAATTATAACAGCAGTGTTGTTACTTACCGTGGTTAACTGGTTGTTTGAAGCAATGAAGTGGAAGCAACTGGCAGGTCGATTTGAATCTGTAAGTCTTAAAAGGGCCTTTTTTGGGGTTTTGTTTGGGGTTAGCCTTGGAATGATAACGCCACGGCGGGCCGGTGAATTTGCCGGGAGGGTTGCCATACTTAAACCCGAAAACCAGGTTTTGGGATTGGCCATAAACACAGCAGGCAGCTTTACACAGTTTCTGGTTACCCTACTCTTTGGCCATGTTGGGGTTGCAATGGCCCTTATTTCAAAAACCGGAAGTTACAGCCCCTCGCGCGAGGGCGAACTGCTGTTGTTTTCGGGCATGGCGCTGCTGTTGGCCGTAGCAATGGTACTATATGCAAAAAAAACACTGAACTGGCTTCAGCAAAAAAAGTGGTTTCCCAAACCCCTTAAAATTATTGAGGTGGTAACCAATTTGACTGTAAGCGAAATGGCATCGCTGTTTTGGCTTAGCTCCCTCAGATATGCTATTTTCATTACCCAGTTTCATCTGCTATTGATGCTATTTGGCCTAGAACTTATGTTTTACGATACTTTCATGGCCCTTAGCATAATTTACCTGATCATGGTGGGGCTACCCGTTTCGGGCCTTGCCGAAGCAGGTATCAGAGGCTCGGTAGCCTTGTTTGTTTTCTCGCTGTACCTTGGCCAGCAATTGGCTGGCTTTCATGCACTTGAGCTAACAATTGTGTCAGCTACCATGTTGCTGTGGTTTTTTAACCTCGCCCTTCCCGGAATTGCAGGAGTAGCACTGTCGCTGGGCGGCAAGGTACATCAACCCAAACAAACCTGAAAATATGCCGATTGATTTTATTTTCGCAACCACCGGTATTTTATATGCTGTACTTATTGCCTGGTTTACGGCTGGTTGGTTAAAGCTGCCCGTTTTTTGGCCAAAAGGCAATAATTCTGTTAGGTTTTCGGTTGTGATAGCCCTTCGAAACGAGGAAAAGAATGTAAGCAAATTGCTCGAATCCCTGCGGTTGCAAAATTATAAGGAAGAAAATTTTGAAGTCTTTTTAGTAGATGATTTTTCTACCGATTCAACATCCCAACTGATTGCTCAAAGGTTGGCAACAGGTATGTACCCCAACTTCCGTTTAATTTCCTCGGCAAACTTTACAGAAAAGAAGGGAAAAAAAAGTGCCTTAACTATTGGAATACAACATTCGCAATTCGATTGGATAATCACCACCGATGCCGATTGCATATTTGGAAGGCATTGGCTGCAAAGCTTTGCAGGTTTTATCGAAAGCGAAAACCCTGATATGGTTATTGGGCAAGTTGTGGTTTCGGCAGGTGCAGGCCTTTTTTCGCAAATGCAGTCGTTGGAGTTTATGAGTCTTATAGGGGTTACTGCAGGCTCGGCAAAAATAGGCCGGCCTGTTATGTGCAATGGGGCAAATCTGGCTTTCCGCAAGGAAATGTTTGAAATGGCCCAAGGTTACACGGGTAATGTGCAGTATGCATCGGGCGATGATGTATTTCTATTGCAGAAATTTAAAAAATTAAATAAGGCAAAAGTTTTATTTTTGAAGAACCACGGAGCCATAGTTTATACCCGCCCCGCGAGAAGGCTCGAAGAATTTTTGGCTCAGCGCAGCCGCTGGGCTGGTAAAGCTGGTGGGTACACCGATGGCTTTACTCTTTTAACTGGGTTTGCTGTGGCTGCAATGAACCTGCTTATAGCCGCAGGAGTTGTATTTGGAACAGTTTTTTCGTCTAATCTATTATTGGCTGCCTTGCTGCTTTTAATCTTCAAAGCATTTGTTGATTTTCCGATACTATTGAGCATAACAAGTTTTCTTCGCAATGGCCGGTTAATGTGGCTCTACCCGGCCCTGGCACTTGTCTATCCGTTTTATGTTACTACAGTACTGGCTTTGGGTTTCCTTACCAAACCCAATTGGAAAAACTAAAACCAATTAATCGGGTTTTAAAACAACAGTGTATCCGGCCTGGGAAATAGCGGCTTTAATTGTTTGCTCGTCAACCATGGTATTGTCAAAAACCACACTGGTTTTACTGGCTATGCGATCAGCTTTAACTGATTCAATACCAGGAAGGCTCTTTACCATATTTTGAATGGAATTTTCGCAGCCAGTGCAGGTCATACCCTCTACCATAAGCACCAGTTCGGCCCGGTTTTCAGGGGCAATTACCATAGATTCTGCCTTGGTGCCTTCCTTTTTATCAGCCAGGTTTTTGAGATACCAGGGCCGAACAAGCAGTACCACAACAATAACTGAAACAATTACCAGAAAAACCACCGGCAAACTGAATTTTGCAGTTTTCTTCATAACTTTTTTTTGTAAATGTAAAGCGAATTTTAACCCATCTTACTTGATTGCTGAGGAAATAGAAAAATAAAAAACAGCATTTAGGTAATTAAATAACGAATATAT
>CAYGDW010000031.1:12459-29680 GCA_964348755.1 uncultured Bacteroidales bacterium
ATATTAAATAATTTCTTAAATTTATAACAATGAATGGTTTTTCTTTTAATGACGCTAAAAACCTCATTATTATGGAAGAATTTAATAGAAAGAAGTTGTTTTTGCTCAGGTTTTTGATTCTGTTTCTTTTTTGTGTTGTATATTTTCAGGAAGCCCGAGCATGTGAAGCCTGCAACCGTTTGTTTCTTGGGCAATTAAAAAATCAGCGTTTCGGTTCGCTGGTTTCTGAAGAGCTGCTGGCCACCATTTCGGCTCAGGAGCATATTGGGCGCAACAATCCGGCTTCGAATATGGCAGGTTGGTCAAACAACACCCTTGTTGTTTCCGATGGTTCCTCACAGGCCAAACAGCCGGTTGGCTCCGGAGAACAGCCCCGGCCTAAGCCAGGACCAGTTGTGGCATTTGCAGGCAATACTGATTTTATTGACATTATTCGGCGCGACAATCGATTACCTATTCCGGCTACCAGCTTTGTGCCACAAAACACCCCACCCGATAAAACGGTAAGAATTACTTTGGAAGAAGGCGAATCTTATATTGGCAATGGTGTAATGTACAGGGGGTTTACCATCGATGGCAAAATTCCGGGCCCGACTATCATTGTGGAAGAGGGTGAAATTGTTGAATTTAAGATTGTTAACAAGGGAAATATTCCGCATGGGGCATCCATTCATTCCGTGAGTAGTCAAACATCGAAATATCTTGGAAAGATTCAACCTGGCGACAGCGCAAAGGTTGTTTTCCAAGCCAATATGCCTGGTGTTTACATGTATCATTGTGCGCCTGGGGGCCATGCAATACCCATGCATATTATCTTCGGACAGTATGGCATGATGGTGGTGCGACCGAAGAAGAAGTTTGAACTGGAAAGAATTCTTGGTAAGGAGCCCGATATTGAAATTTTTTTGCTGCAACATGAGTATTATGCCTCAGGAAAAGATGCAGTTGAGGGCCAAGGCAAGCCCATGTACACTGCATTTAACGGAAAGTTGTTTCGCTATGTGGAAGAACCTATTGTGGGTCGCCCGGGTGATTTTGTTAGGATCAACTTTTTGAATGCCGGCCCAAACCTTCTTTCGACCTTTCATATTGTTGGCATTGTGTGGGACTTTGCTTACTGGCAGGGCCATCCTGACAATAAGTTTATTGGCGGCCAGACGGTTACAGCCGGGCCTTCAGACTCCTGGGTAGTAGAATTCCGTATTCCGCCTGACGAAGGCAACTACCTAATGCTTTCGCATGCCGTTGGATCGACCGACAGGGGTGCTATCGGCCTTCTGGTTTGCGACCGCAATGCACCTCCAACAAAAACCGTTCTCTCGGATGGGCTTAAATACAATGAAGAACAAATGGCTGAATATCGCCAGAAAGCATTACGTACAATAACCCCTTTTGGCATTGGCTCGTTAGATGTGGATTTCCCGGTGGTTTACGGCCCCGAAGTAAATGAGGTTATTGTCAGGATTAAAGGCAATTCCTATTTTCCAAAAATTATCCAGGTTTTTCCCGGAACAAAAGTAACATGGATAAACGAAGATGTGTTTACTTATTTGGAAGGTGAGTTTTCGGGCATTCATAATGTAATGGTAAAAACGGGGCCCGAGCGGTTTGCTTCCGATATGCTTGCGCATGCCGAAAGACATTCGCAGGTGCTAAAAGTTGAGGGAGAATATACCTATATCTGTACTCCGCACCCTTACATGGAAGGAAAAATAATTGTTACGAAGGAATACCAAACTGGTGGCGTACAATTTGCCGGCAGCAGTCAGCCGGCAACAAGCAAAATGGTTTGGTTTGTTCTGATAGTGGCTGCAGCAGCATTAATGATTGCATTAATAAGCCTAATAAAAAAATAAGCTTTTAAATTACTTTTTTGCGCTTTGGGTAATTCAAGGGGGTGCTCAAGGCATCCCATTTTTATTTCAGAAGGGCATCAGTAATCAATACCAACATCATTAGCAAATAATAAATGTTGATAATAAAAAAGGAAATTTTTGAATCGGCTTTTTCGGCCTGGCGTTGCAGTTTGCCAAAAACCACGATTAATGCCAATGCCAGTGCGAACACGCACAAGACAAGCCATTTATTTTGAATTACTCCAAAAAGGGCTGTAAGAATGGCTGCCATTGCAGTGGCTGCCACCCAAAAAAAGGTGAGGTTGATTATCTGTTGATTTGAAAAAATCCGGGTAATGGTTGGGAAACCGGCATTTTCATAATCTTTGCCGTGGCGGAGCATTATTAGCCAGAAATGCGGTATTTGCCCTATAAAGAAAAAGAATGCCACAAGCAAAATTTGGGGCGCTATGATGCTGCAACCGGCTGCCGTATAGCCAATAACCGGGGGTAATGCACCCACCAGTGAACCTGGTACTACTGCAAATGCAATAATTCTTTTGAGCCAGGTGTAAACTGCGTTGTACCAAACCAATGTAAAAATTCCAAGCAAAAGAGGGGTTTTCTGCGGAAGTAGCCAAAGCAGGATAATTCCGCAGACGATCAATAACCCCGAGAATATCGCGGCAATTGCCGGCGAAATTTTTCCTGATGGAATGGGCCGGTTTAGTGTGCGTGTCATTTTACTGTCGGGTATGGCTTCCTGTAAATGGTTAATTACAGCCGATCCGGCCGATAATAAATACACTCCTATGACAGTTCTGAGCCAATCTTCCGAAAAATAACCCTTACACAAAAGGTATCCGGTAAGTGCCGTAAGGGCAACCGATAAAGTAATAATGGGTTTGGTAAGCTGCAACAACCCCCAAATAAATTGGCAAAAGCTAGGTTTATTCATTGAGCGATTTAAGAAACTCAACAATTAGCTCAATTTGCTGCTCGGTTATTTCTCCCTGGTATGAGAACATTTGGCCCGGGCGGTAACCTTTGTGTATATCCAGGTCAGGTTCGTAAATTGAACGTTTTACGTAAGCAAAATCATAAAGCACTTCAAGCTCCTGGCCTTGGGTCATAACCGGTACATTGGTACCCCATGCACCTTTGAAGGTTGGCCCAATAATGGTTGACCCATCGAGCGAATGGCAGGCCAGGCATCCTTTGCTTTCTACCAGTTGCCGGCCAAGCAAGGCAAGGTCTGCCCCTTCGGCAACGGGCACTTCCACTCCGGTAGTGTCTGAGTACCAGGCCCAGAATTCGTCGGGCTCCATTACCACTACTTCGGTGTGCATATAGCTGTGTTGCAAGCCACAATATTCGGTGCAAAACAACGAAAATGTTCCAACCTTTGTTGGCCTGAACCACATGCGGTTATTTGCAAGCCCTGGCACCATATCCTGTTTTACCCTGAAAGCCGGAATATAAAGCGAGTGAAGCACATCTACCGCATTAAGATTGAGGATAATGGCGGTATCAAGGGGTACAAAAAGCTTATCGGTAACCCGGCCGTTATCGTAGCGAAACGAAAAACTCCACATTCTGGCATTGACGGTAATTTCAATACCTTCTGAGGGTATGCGTTTCATGGGTATCCAGCCAATGTATCCATAGTAAAACATGCCCATGACCAATGCAAGCGGTATCAGGGTCCAAATTATTTCGAGCCTGGTGCTGCCTTTAATTTGCACGGCTTTGGGGTGCCTTTTCTGGTTGTATCTGTAAAGAAAAAGGAGTATAACCAGGCTTATGCCAATCAGAAAAAAGAATGAAATTCCCAGTATGAAAATAAAGGCATTGTCAACGCCTTCTACAAAAGTTGATGCGGCTGAGTTCATATTGCAATATTATCTGTATGAATAATCGAAAAAGGTAACAACCAGCACCAGAACAAGTATCAGAACCACCGCTGCTACCATGAAAACAAATAACCGGCTTTCGAATTTCAGGTGCATGAACCAGGCGAGTACAATGGTGGCTTTTATTCCGGCTATAAGAAGGGCAGCGGCTGTGTTGAGCGGACCCATTTCGAGTCGGGTTATGGCCACGCTTATGGTTGTTAATATTAACAGTGCCAACAGAACAAAAAAGTGGGTACTGTAAGTTGTTATATGTTTTTTTTCTCCACTCATGGTGTTTCTGTTTTAATGTATCAGGTAGAACAAGGGGAAAAGAAATATCCAGATAAGGTCAACCAAATGCCAGTACAGGCCTGTATTTTCGAGCCAGACGTAGTCGGTTTGGTGAATTTTTCCGGCTTTTATTTGCAGGTAAACATAAATAAAAAGACCTATCCCAATCAAAATGTGCAGTGCGTGTATGCCTGTCATGATAAAATACAGCCCAAAAAACAAAATGGTGCCATGGCCTAATTCGAGCAGTTCGGTGCCTCCGGGCTGAAACCCATATTCAAATTTGGCCCCCCATTCAAAATACTTATTAACCATAAACACCACGGCAATCAGCAGGGTAATACCAATAAGTAAAAGGGTAAGTTTTTTATTTCCTTTCTGAATAGCCGATATTGCCATGGCCACTGTCATACTGCTTATGAGCAATATCACTGTGTTTACCGTACCCATTACCACATTTAGTTCTTCGCCTGCCAGTTTAAATGCTTCGGGGTGTATTGATCGGTAAACGGCATACACTACAAAAAGCATCCCGAAAAGCAGCAACTCAGTAAAGATAAACAGCCACATGCCCATTTTGGCTCCAAGGTCATCGCGGTGTTCTGTCATAAGTACATGGTTTTAAAATTTATTTGCCTTAGTCTTCGAACTCGTAGGGTCCTTTTTTTATATTAGGTATTTCATCAAAGTTTTCAAGGGTAGGAGGAGTTTCAATTTGCCATTCGAGGGTATTGCCGCCCCAGGGGTTTTTTTCGGCAGTTTTTTGCCCGTGGCGGGCAGAGCGAATAAGGTTGGCAAAAATGATTATGAGCCCCGAAACCATTACCCATGCACCCAGGGATGAAATTATGTTTCCTCCGTGAAATTCGGGAAGGTAGTCGTAATATCTGCGGGGCATTCCTTGTATGCCTAAGTAAAACATTGGTAAATATAGCGACAGGAAGCCTATGAAAAAAATTCCCCAGCCCAGATTGGCCCAGTTTATGTCATACATTCGTCCAAACATTTTGGGAAACCAGTAGTGCAATGCCGCCATAAAGGCAAAACCTGTGCCGCCAAATACAATGAAGTGGAAATGTGCCACTACAAAGTGTGTATCGTGCAAATGTATGTTTGTAGCCAGCGAACCAAGCACAAGGCCAGTAAGGCCACCAATCATAAAAACAAAAATAAACGAAACGGCCCAGTAAAAAGGGGTTTGCATATTGAGAGAGCCTTTGTGCATGGTGCTTACCCAGTTAAATACTTTTATGGCCGATGGTATGGCTACCAGGAAGGTAAGAAACGAAAATGCAAATAATGCCCTTCCGCTCATTCCCGAGGTAAACATGTGGTGGCCCCACACAAAATAACCTACAAATGCTATGGCCATGGTAGAGAGCACAATGGCTTTATATCCGAAAATTGTTTTTCGCGAGAACACCGGAATAATTTCGCTTATGGCCCCCATGGCCGGAAGTATCATAATGTAAACTGCCGGATGCGAATAAATCCAGAATAGATGTTGATAAAGTATTGGGTCGCCGCCTAATGATGGGTCAAAAATTCCAATTCCTAAAAGCCTTTCGGCAATAATAAGCAGCAAGGTAATGCCTATAACCGGGGTTGCCAGGATCTGTATCCAGGCTGTGCCGTAAAGCGTCCACGGGAATAGCGGCATTTTAAACCAGGTCATGCCCGGTGCGCGCATACGGTGAATGGTTACTACAAAGTTTATTCCCGTGAGGATAGAAGAAAACCCCATAACAAAAGCCCCGAAAACGGCTGGCAAAACATTGGTGGGGGTGCGGAAACTATAAGGAGCATAAAATGTCCAACCGGTATCAGGGGGGCCATCGCCCAAAAACTGAGAGGTAAGTACAATCATGATGCCAATAATGTAAACCCACCATGAGAGCAGGTTAAGCCGCGGAAATGCTACATCTTTGGCCCCTATCATGATAGGAAGAAAAAAATTGCCAAATACAGCAGGCAAGCCGGGCACCACTATTATAAAAATCATTATAATGCCATGCAGGGTAAAAAGTGCATTGTAGGTTTGCGGCCCCATTATGGTGTAACCGGGGGCTATAAGCTGGGTTTTCATTAGTAACCCCAAAACGGCAGCCACCGAAAAGAAAAACAGCATGGTATATAGGTACAGCAAGCCGATGCGCTTGTGGTCGGTCGAAAAAATCCAGGCAAAAAGGCCTTTGTATTTTCCTTTGTATTCTAGAAAACTTACATTGTGGGCATTGTTTGATTCTGACATATTTTTGCGATAAATGTGTTAATTGCTGCGTTTTTTGGGCTTAATCACCACGAATAATAATATGACCAGTGCAAAGAATAAAATTAGGGTGCCGGCCACTTTTGTAACATTGAACACGTATTGCTGCCCGGCAGGGTCAAAAGTGTAACAGTAAGAAAGCAACCGGCTCAATGATGGCCCTGATTTTCCTTTGGAGGTTTCAATTACTGACATTTTGAGGTCTATGGGCAAAAAATAGGTGCCATGCAGGTAACGGGTAATTTTGCCGTCATTTGTAATGAAAATCATGGCCGATGTATGCAAAAAATCAAACCCGGTGCGTTTATACCTGAAACCAACAGCCTCAGTAATTCTTTTTGAATTGAGGCTGTCGGCAACAAAAAATTGCCATCCCAACGCCTCAATATCCCTGCCTATCAATTGGTGGTAGTTATTGCGGTTTGTGCGTGCCAGCTCGGGCCCTTCGCGCGGATCGAAACTAATAGAAAGGATCTGGTAATCCTTACCTATGGTCATATCGCTGCGACCAACCACTTGGGACATGGCTTCCATAAACGGGCTGCAAATTCCGGGGCAACGGTAATAAACCAGGGCTATAACTGTGGGTTTATCAACCAACTGGCCAAGGCTTACCCTTTGCCCTGTTTCATTAATAAGTTCAATATCCAGGGGTACATATTCATCAAGTCGTTCAATTATTCCAATTTCAGGTCCTTCGGGGCGGTAAGTGGGTTCAAATTGCTGCGATTCAACAATCAACGGTAGCAGTAATCCAATTATTAATAATATCGCATTCTTCATTTTTGCTTTTTTTAAAGATGATGGTGCTTGCTTTCATTTAAAAATGGATGATTTACCGGAACAATCTTTAGCCTTGACAGGGCAAAAAATACCAACCATAGGTAAATACCTGCATAACCAACCCACATACCTATTTCGGTAAAGCCGACCTTTAGATTGCCGTACGTTCCTGGCATGATCTGCAAAAACAGGCTTATCCACAGGCCAATTATAAGCAGGCTGCTAATGCCAATCATTACCGGTTTTTTTCTACCAAGGCTATCAGGCATTACCACTATAAAAGGAATGGCAAAATTTATCAGGGGTTCTGCGTAAAACAGAAACCGCCATTCGCCCAAAAAGCGGGGGTTGTAATAAACTGTAAGTTCGGGAATATTGGCATACCAGATAATTAGAAACTGCATAAACCACAAATAACCAAAAACGATGCTGAACCTGAACAGATACCGGGCCAGGTCGTGGCGGTGAGCCTGGTTCAGTTCAGGGAAATAACCAAGGGATTTCAGGTAAAACAAAAGAAGAATAATGGCTGCGGTGCCATAGTAAATGCTGGTAACCATGGCCCTGAAGCCAAAGATGGTGCTATACCAGTGGGCATCGATGGTCATTATCCAATCGATGGCAGCCATTGAAAAGGTAAGTGCGGCAGCGAAAATAAAAACCTTAGAGTAGTAGGCAGATTTCAAAAACCATTTGGTGCCGGTTTCGATATCTTCCTTTGCTGCAAGTTTTCGAAGGTAAAACAGCAGGGGCAGCCAAATTGCAAAATAAATCAGAATTCGTGCCATAAAAAAAGGCACATTCAGGAACGGGGTTTTGTGGGCAATGAGTTTGTCAGTATGTGTAATGCCTGGGTGCGACCACTCGTAAATATGGTATAGCCCAAAATAAATCAGCAGCATAAGAATGAATCCTGCCGGCAAAAAAGAACCGGCAGCCAGCGCTATCCTCTGAAACAAGGCCGACCACGATGACCCGGTAACGTATTGTATGCCGTAAAACAACAATGCACCAATGCTAATGGTTATAAAGAACATGTTGTTGAGCAGGATGTTGGTCCAGGTGCGGGCCGGGTCGGTCAGTAAACCGTTTATTCCTGCCGCAAGCCCAATTAAAACCATTGCTGTTACAACCAGGCCAAGTTTTTTTGAAGGTTTAAAAATCTTATCCATAATTGGTTCAGTTTTACTTTTCCTGGAGGACATGCTCTATAAATGCGACAATTTTCCACCGGTCTTCGGGCCTGATAAGCGCTGCATGAGCCCCCATAACACCCCAGCCCACGGAAATTACATGGTAGGTTTCGCCCTCAGGCAGGGCCTTAAATACCGGACTAATGAGCGATGCCGGTGGTATAATATACTTGCCGCTTGTGTGCAGGTTACCTTTACCATCGCCATTTTCGCCATGGCAGTTCTGGCAAAAAACCCTGTATAACTCCTTTCCCTCTTCGAGCAGTTGGGCACTTATCTCCAAATTGTTTTTCAGATTTATGCCAGCCAGTGCGCGGCCTTCAAAATCATTGGCAAAAGGGTAAGGTTCTATGTGCCGTGCAACGGTGCCTAATACAGGCTCGCGCATGGTTTGGCCATCTGACATTGCTTCATTGACCGACCAAGTTTCGTAAGCCTGGCCGTGGGCCATATCCGGGAAATATTCATAACCTTTGTCCATGCGGGTGCGGTCGCAACTGGCCAGCAAAACAATGCCAAGCATAAATGCTGTGATTGCCTGCGCTTTTTTGGTTATTGTTTTGGTTGTGCCTCGCATTGTGGTCTATATTGGTGAAAAAATAAAGTTAACCAGCACTTAGTGGATAGTGATTCTTTTCTTCGTCTGTAAATTGCCGTTCTGTTCAATACTTGTTACTTGGCTCTTTTGTTTTTAATAATTGGTCAATCTTTAACTCTAAACTCTCAATTTTCTTTTCAAGTCCATCGTTGTTGTCGCTTAGAATGGCATCAACAAATATTGAATTAACCAGTGAAAGCCCCAAGATACCGCCACTTAAAACAACAAATATAAAATAAATATATGTAAAAAACGAGCTTGTTGGTGATAGGGCATTGGTTACTTGTTCGGGAATTTCAAACCAACCTTCAATTGTGAAAATTTTGAATGTGGAGTATAACGAAACAAGAGGATTGTTAAAATATTCAGGGGAGCTTTCACTGTAAAGATAAAATGAAAAAACGCCAACAATAAAACTGTAAACAACAAATCCAAGTATTACAATTATCGAAGCCTTTAATGCCCTTTTTATACCAATAAATAAATGGTCTAATCCTGGAATGAATTTTAAAAATCTAAACGATTTAAAAACTCTCATTACCCTAAAAACAAGCAAAAAACTAAAATCGTGAATGCCCCCACTAAAAACAAATGCCATTAAAGCAGGAATTGAAAGTACTATTAGAGCAAAATCGAACTTGTTCCAATTTGAATTAAAATACTTCCTCCCATACTTTTTCAGTTTTATAATTAACTCGATAATGAATAAAACTGTAATCACGTTGTCAAGCAGTGAAAGCAAAAAGTTGTTTCTCTCACCAAGAGCAAACCCATTGATGAAAATAATTACTGCATTTAGGATGATTAAAAGCAGAATTACATTATCATTAATAAACAATCTCTTTAACATCTGAAATCACTTTAATGCTTTTTCTAAGGCTTTTCGTAATTATCAACAATATGTAATAACGTGTCAGAGTATTCAAAGATGTCATCCACCGAGCTGATTTCATTTCTAACCTCTTTCTTTTGCTCGTTAAGGGTTACAAAGTATTTTTTAATACCGCTTAAGTAAAGTCTGCAAATTGTCTTGCGGTTATTAGCGTCAAGCAGAATTGCAAAGTATGTTTGTGCATCACGATAAGTAACTCTTGAAGCACTAATTTTTTGTCTTAAAATAGTTTTTACTATAAGGAAGCCTTCAAGCTCTTCTGCTGTTGTTGCAATTTTAGATTCTTCAGTTTTTGATTGTTCAGCCTGAAGTGCCTTTTGCTCTTTGCTTTTCTCGTCTTCTTTCGAAAGTGCAGTTTTAAGTCTTTCGGTGATTAAATCGCTAAAGTGTTGTTGTATTGATTTTTTTGTCAGGTTAGTAAATAGTTCCAAAACTTTAGCAGTAATTACACTTGGATAGACCTGTCTTGCAAAGAGTTTTACAAAATCAGGACTTGGATTTGTTAGTTCTTGCTGAAATAGATGTTTCAACTCATTTGTGTACTTTAATTCACTTGCAGTATTAGTAATACTGTCGGCATCAAATACAGTTTTATGAAACTTCCTTAATTCTTCAAGTTGATTATCTTTAATCTCGTTAATGTTGAACTCTAAAAATGGTTTTTCGTCCATTTTATTTGGTTCTACTAAGTCAGAAAAAAAGCGATATGTAATACCGTTTGTTAGAAGTCCGAATTTTGCTCTTGAAACGTGGAAGTACCTTAAAAGTTGTCCGTCATGTAGGGTAAGATTTTGTGACCAATGCTTACACTCAACTAAAATTGTTGGTTTGTCATCTTTAAAAATGGCATAGTCAATTTTTTCTCCTTTTTTCGTTCCGATGTCTGTAACGAATTCAGGAACTACTTCGAGGGGATTGAAAACGTCATACCCTAGAGTTTGTAAGAATGGCATGATGAAAGCATTTTTTGTTGCTTCTTCGGTCAGGATTTGTTCTTTAAGTTTAGTGGCCCTGTCTCCTAATTGTTTTATTTGGTCTTTAAAGTCCATGGGTGTTTTGTTTAATTGTTTTTCTTGTTGTTAGATTTGTTATTTCCTTTATGTGTTTCTGTATTAGCACGCCCGCTAACTGGTTTCAAATCAGGCTTGGTTTTTGTTTTCGGTTACCTCTTCGGCCCCCCAGTCTTTAAGCCAGTGCTTTATTTCGTTGTAATTTGCACCAGCCTCCAGCACAAGATAAAACCGGTCTATAGATGCACGAGGATGAATCAATTTTGGGTCTTTACCCGGAAATAGCTTTGCCCGACCTAAAAAAGTAAAGGTAGTAACGGCACCTGTAACCAGTATGCAAACCAAAAATAAAATGATTACCATAGGCGGAAAGGAAAAAACCGGTTTCCCGCCATAATTAAGGGGGTAGTCAATTACGGTAACCCAATAAACAAAGGCAAAGGTGAGCATTAAGGTAAAAATGCCTGTAACAACCGAAATATATGGCAGGCGCGACTCGCGTGTAAGGTTCTTTATCAGGCTATGGTCAGCACATGGGCCATAAATATCGCTGATATTTACACCCTTTTCCTTAAGTCTTTCTGTGGCCTTTAATAAAACCGATTCATCGTCGAACACTCCAATAATTTGCTTAGTGCTCATGGTCTTCATTTTTTTTGGTTTGTAAATTCTGCGCCCTGGCTATTGGCTTTACTTCATTGACTGCAACAATGGGTATGTATTTTACAAACATAAGCATGCCGCATGTAAACAGGCCAAAAGTGCCAATGTATATCCCTGCGTCAACCATGGTTGGGCTGTAATGGGTCCAGCTCGAAGGAAGAAAATCCTGTGCCAGAGATGAAACGAGTATAACGTAACGCTCGAACCACATTCCTATATTGATAATAATGGAAACAGCAAAAAGGACAATCAGATTTTTGCGAGCCTTTTTAAACCAAAACACCTGAGGTATAATGGCATTGAAAACAAACATAATCCAGAAGGCAGTTGAAAAATTTCCGGTAACCCTTGCCCTGAAAAAAGTAAATAACTCGTACTCAAACCCCGAATACCAGGCAATAAACAGTTCGGTAAGGTATGCAAGGCCAATAATTAACGAGCCAAATTTAAGCACATGGGCAATGTTATCGAGGTGCTTTTCGGTAATATAATCAAAGAGGTTAAAAGCTTTTCTGAAAAGAATCATAAGGGTAAGCACCATTGCAAACCCGCTAAAAATGGCACCAACAAAAAAATAGGGAGGCAATATAGTGGTGTGCCAGCCCGGCAGAACCGCCACAGCAAAGTCGAGCGAAACAATAGTATGCACCGATATTACCAGCGGAGCTGCCAGTCCGCCCAGTATTCTCATTAGTGTTTCGTACCGGTTGTATGTGTAGAGCGATCCGTCCCAGCCCAGGCTGAACAATCCGTACAGAAATTTCCCAACCTTGTTTTTAGAACGTTGGGCAATGGTTGCCAAATCGGGTACCATTCCCATATACCAGAGCATAATGGAGGTAATAAGGTATGTAGAAATTGCCAGTACGTCCCAAAACAGGGGCGAGTTAAAGTTAAGCCACAGCAAACGGGTGTTTGGGTAGGGCAGCATATAAAATGCCAGCCAGGGTCTTCCCATGTGCAGCAGAGGGAACATGGCCGCGCATATTACTGCAAAAACGGTCATGGCTTCGGCCGCCCGGTTTATTGATCCTGCCCATTTTTGCCTGAAAACCAGAAAAAAAATGGTAAAGGCTGTGCCAGCATGTCCAATGCCAATCCACCAAACAAAGTTTACAATATCCCAACCCCAGGCCACGCTATTGGTAAGGCCCCATGTACCAAGCCCCTGGCTAAGCGACATAAACACGGCCCAGGCTCCTATGGCAAGCATTATAGTTCCTGTTGCCATGCCTGCATACCACCACCAGGCAGGCTTTTGCTCTACATTGGCAAGCAGCTCATCGGTTATCTGACCGTATGTTTTTTCGCCCTTTACAAGGGCAAATCTGATTTTGTTGTCAAACATGGACAATGTTTTTATTGTGGGTTCAACATCAGTTTTTCTATTAGGTGCGCGGGTTTCTTATTTTGGTCAGGTAGCCCACAGTGGGCAGGGTGTGCAATTCTTCCAAAAGATGATAATTTCGCGGGTCTTTAATGAGTTTCGATACTTTGCTGTCGGGGTCATTCAAATCGCCAAATGCCAGAGCATCAGCAGGGCATGCCTGCACACAGGCAGGCTTTATTTCACCATCCTTAAGCATTCGGCGGTCGTTCTTGGCTGTAAGTTTGGCTTCCTGAATACGCTGCACACAGAAGGAGCATTTTTCTACAACACCTCTTTCCCTTACGGTAACATCGGGGTTCAGCACCATTCGGCCCAGGTTGGAGGTAGTGTGGGTATTGAATTTTTCCTTGGTGGCATACTCATACCAGTTGAAACGGCGCACCTTGTACGGGCAGTTGTTAATACAGTATTTGGTGCCTACACAACGGTTGTAGGTAATTTGGTTTATGCCTTCCTGGCTGTGTGTGGTGGCGGCTACCGGGCAAACATTTTCGCAGGGTGCATGGTCGCAGTGCTGGCACATTAAGGGCTGAAAAACCACACCAGGATTATCTGTATTGCCAGTATAGTAGCGGTCTATCCTTATCCAGTGCATTATCCGGCGGCGTCGTACTTGGTCCTTGCCAATTACCGGGGTATTGTTTTCGCTCTGGCACCCTATTACACAGGCGCTGCAACCTGTGCAGGCATTCAAATCAACCATTAGCGCCCAATGGTGGCCTTCAAAAACCGTTTCCGGATACAATGTGGTTTTGTGTTTTTCGTGGTACTTGTGCAGTTCATTACCTGAAGCAGGATCCTGGCGGTATTTGTCAAGGGTAGATTCGCGTACAATGGCGCGGCCTTCCATGCTGAAATGTGTTTGGGTTCGGGCAAACAAATGTCCTTTCCCAACTTTTTCCCATGTGCTTATATTGCCGGAAAACGTCCTGTTTTCACCACTTAGCTGGCTAAGCAAAAATGCGTTCCCGCCGCGGTTATCGGCACTAATCCCGGCGTGGGTACGCCCATACCCCATTGCAATGGCAAAACAGCCTGCTGCCAGGCCGGGCTGTAGCAGCACAGGTACTTTCAATTTGCCATTTATGTTTATAATGTCGCCCTCCAAGAGCCCGAGTTCAAGTGCAGTGGCTGGCAATACCGCCGCAAAGTTATCCCAGCAAACAGAGGTTATGGGGTCGGGAAGCTCTTGCAGCCAGGGGTTGTTGGCATCGTGCCCATCGCCAAGTGCCACAGCCTGGTAAATCAAAAAGTTAAGTGGTGCAGCTTGGCTTACAATTTCGTTTAATTTTCCAAAAGCGCCAGCTATGACTCCCCTGTTTAAGGTCATAGCACCTGCCTGGCCTGGTTCGGTTTCAAAAACTCCAGCCTGCAGGGTATTTACCCAAAACATTTCGGCATCAGAATATTGCGCCTGCCGGGGCATCATGTTCTTTTGCCAATAATCCTTAAGGTATGAATGAAAATCAGCCTCCCTGCCAATCCATGCAAGCAGTGTATCCTGAAACTGCCTTGTTTTAAACAGCGGATGTATCAGCGGCTGGGCAAGGCTAAAATAACCCGCCTTAAATTCGGAATCTCCCCAGGCTTCCAGAAAATGGTGGTCGGGCAGTACAAACTGGCACAAAGCTGCAGTTTCATCTTTTGTGCTTGCAAACGAGATACTCAGCCCGGTTCTTTCAATACCGCTTATTACTTTTTCCCTTTCGGGGAAATGATAAACCGGATTGGTTTGATAAAACATTACGGCATTCAGCTTGCCTTCATTCATATCGACAACCAGTTTTTCAAAGGCGGCTTCGTCGGTCATGCCAGCCATTATGGGGGCCGAAAGGTCGATGGTGTTTTTGTAGGCTCCGGTTAAATGGTTAATTGCGGCCACCAGCATTTGCACCTGTAAAATATTGTGCCCCGAAACAACAAGGGTTTTTCCTTGGTTTGCCATGATCAATCCGGCCAGCGAATTTACGTCATAATCCACGGTGGGTGCGCCCAGAGTGGCCTGGCCGTTAGCTAAGGCAATACGATCGTAAAGGGCCATCAGTATTTTTATCTCTTCGGCTGGTTTTACCGCAATACGCTCGTCGGCATTTGCCCCTGTAAGAGAAAGCATACTTTCGAATTGAATGTGGCGCGCCATTTCAGGCTTTTGTTGACTTACCTTACGCCTTTTTGAATAAGCCCTCGAAAACTCTATTGGCGAAAGCCAGATGCCCAAAAAATCGGCACTGAAACTTACAATAAGGTTGGCATTCTCAAACCTGATTGCCGGAATTATTTCTTTGCCAAAGCAGGCAGCATGGGCTTGCCTTATAGCCGAATACGAAATGGCGTCCCAGGCAACCACCTCTAATCCCGTAAATTTAGCTTTGGCTTCATCTATCAATGCCCTGGTGGAAGGGCTGAGCAGGGTAGGGGTAACCAGTGCCATGCGGCCGCCCGCCGCCCCAATGTTTTTTAGTTTTTCAATAATTTCGTGGTCGGCCCATTCCCATGAAATCTCTTTGCCTCCTTTGGTGGGAGCTTTGTATCTGGCCCCCGAGTCGTAAAGACTCAGTACCGAGGCCTGTACCCTGGCCGATGTGCCACCTTGGGTTATTGCCGATAGGGTGTTGCCTTCAATTTTTATAGGCCGGCCATCGCGGCTTTTTACAAGCACCGGGCAGTATTCGTTGCCATATAAGTAAGTGGATGCATACCATGAAGCTTTGCCAGGAATCAGCGCCTCGGGCTGATTCAGAAATGGAATGGCTTTTTTTACCGGATTTTCGCAGGCCGATAGTACGGTTGCCGATACGAAACTTATGCCACACCACTTCAAAAAGTCGCGCCTTGATGAGGCTTTGTTGTTCGAATCATCGGCAAGAATGCCTGCCATCGACAGCTCCTGGTTTTCTTCAGGGGTAAGGTAAGCCGGCTGAATATCAGTATGGCCGGCCTCGCTTAAACTTTTCCAGTATTTCTTTTCCATTTGAAACAGTTTGTGTTTCTGAATGTTATTGTGTAATCTGTTTTAATTCAGGCCTAAATCAGTATTCTGATGATCTAATAATGGCATTTCATGCAATCCTCGCCCCCGACACGGGCGGCTTTTACTGCATCAATTTTTCCGTCTTTTATATCCTGGTGAAGCTTTTTGTAAATCTGGTAGTAGGGATTATTGAGGAAGTCAACGTCAGTTTCCCGGTGGCAGGTAAGGCACCAACCCATGCTTAGATCTTCAACCTGACGCAGTATATGCATTTGCTCAACCGGGCCATGGCAATCCTGGCATTCAATTTTACCGGCGTTTACGTGCTGGGCATGGCTAAAGAAACTGTGGTCGGGTAGCTTATGAATACGTATCCAGCGCACTGGCTCACCGGTATCAGCAGCGCGATGAATCTTATTTATTTCGAAACGCCCCGAATTGCTGCCCTCCCTTACCACATTGTGGCAATTAAGGCAGGTATTGTTCGAGGGGATTCCGGCGCTTAGGCTTTGTTTGCTAATGGTATGACAATAATTGCAGTCAATTTCGTTTTCGCCGGCATGAATCAGGTGCGAAAACTTTATTGGCTGGTCGGGGGCATAACCCTGGGTTCGGCTCAGGTTGCGGCTTTCGGCTACAGCATATTGCATGTGCACCACCATACCTACAATCAGTATGAGTACATGCAATACCCTTGACTTAATTTTTCGTGTAATAAAAAGGTCGATTAAAGCCAAAAGCATAAGGGCGCCAAGGCCCCAAAAAATAAATGCATTGATTGGATAAGCCTGTAACTCGCCCGGCCCATGTTTCAAAACCTGCGTAAAGTAGGCTTCGAGCTGGCGTTCTTCATCGGTAGTCAGGCGCATGCCCAGATGGTCGTTCATCATGCGCATTCCCGCAGGGTTATTAAGCTTTTCTGAAATGCGATAGATAGTGTCTTCGGCCCATACTGAAGCAAGATCCCAGGCCGATGGGTTCCAGTTTAGTGTATCTGTGCGACTGGTATAATGGCACGAGGCGCAATCGTGCTGCCCGCTGCCAAATGGAACCAAGCCTTTAAAAAGTCTTTCGCCCCTTCTTGTATCTTGTTTAGAGTAATTGCCGCGGGAATATTCTTCTTCCTGTCCCAACACAGCTATGGTTGATTCCTGGCTTTGGCTCCCGTTTGATCCGTTAAGCACCGCAGCCTCACCAATTACGGTATCCTGACCGGTGCTTTGCGGTATGTCTTGCCCCACAAGTGGAACAATAAGCCAAATTGAAAGTCCAAAAATTGTGAAAATGAAAAGACCGGGTATCCAAACCCTAGTTTTTTTTTCTGTATTGGGGTTGTTTTGCATGATAATTCAAGGTTTTTGCATACTAACCGCTAAAAAGAATTTGTTAAAAAACACAATCAGGTATTTAAATATTGAATTAACGTATTGA
>CAYGDW010000032.1:0-29081 GCA_964348755.1 uncultured Bacteroidales bacterium
TGAATTTCTTGTATTCTTTGGCTGTTTTGCCCGCCCATGTTTTGTATATAATGTCGGTTAAAGCGGCAAACTCAACACCTTCTTCCAAACCCAAGCGTTTCCATTCATCGGTTAAGCTTTTGCGGATTTCTATACTTTTCAGGCGTTGGTTTATCCAATTGTCGGAGTAGCCCAAACGCTTGTAATCGGTCATAGCTTGCTCGATAGACAATTCGGGGTCTTGCAATTGGTCGAGCCGTTGTTTGGCAACTTCGGCTAACCACAACTTAAAAGGTTCTGCCTTTTTTGAAGGAATTGACTGAATGATACGGAAAAGCTGTGCAGTATTGGCAGCTAATGTTTTACGCTGTTTTCCTGTTTCGGTGGTCATAGCTACCTGGGGACAATTTGTCCCTATGTAATCGCCGAGCAAGGTATCACGCTTACGCAACTTTTTCAAATAATCGGTAGGGTTAGCGCTATCGGTAAGTACATCAATTACATCTACCACCGAGAAATACCACTCTTCCTCTTCTTCGTTCCATGCCGAACGGATTTTTTTATCTTCAAAAAGTTTTATGGAGTTTCCTTTTTCCATAACTGAAAATAGTGATTAATGGGTTAATTGTTTAAAATCCAACAAATTTCCTCTGTAATATTCGTATTGCTTACGACGTGCTAGTATTTCTGCTGGTAACCCAATCGAAATATCATTTACCAAACTATCGAATTTATCCAATACCTCAACAATTCGGTTTTGTTCCTCTATTGAAGGAACTGCCATTTTATATTCTTTTACCTTGTTATTAGAAATTGCAGGATAGCCAGCACCTTCTTGATTATTCTCAACATAGTTGTAAAAATCAGAAGTAGTTAAAACGAAAAATAGATATTTAGGTAATATCATTTCTGTATTTGCCCTAAGAACACAAAAACCAGTACTGCAAATTTGTCCATCATATTCAGGTGTAATTAAGCAGTAGCGTTTTAAAGTTGGTCGTGTTGTTCCAAAAATCACATCATTGTTTCTTACAATTTGTTGTGCCCGACTTGGAGCATTTTGACTTGTGATTATTTGGGTTTCTGTAATTTTATTACTCATTCTATCAACCGAGGACAAATCAATATACTTAAAGTCAATATTATCGTTTTCTTTCCACTTCATATTATCTGTTTTCAGACATAACTCTCTGAGGGTTAGCCAATTATACCCCCCCCGTTTATTATTGAAATTCAGCAACTTAGCCCTATAATAAGCATATTGGGCGCGACGCGCCTCCAGCTCCGCCTCCAGCTCCGCCTCCAGCTGAGTGAAACTATCGAGGATATAGGCTATTTCTTGTTGAACTGCAATTGGAGGAATGGGAATGATTACTTTCGCAAACCGCTTTTTTGAAATATTGAACCTTGTTACACCGCTTGCAGTTTGCCCTATTTGCTTTCTTATACTATCATCACGGAATAGATATTTTAGAAAATCGGGCAGAAATAATTCTTTATCATGCAACCGGAAACCGAAGCAAAAACTGTTTAGATACAAAGGTTCTGTAATTTTTTCGGTAAGAACTGACGACATACCACACTCATCAGGGGTTTCGGACGAACCTGTAAATAATACATCGCCATACTCAACCCTGTTTTGATTTTCTTTTTCGCCAATTTTGACAAAAATATCAATGTCCGTTTTTACGGCAATGTTTGAAAATACATTCATGTAGGTTACAAACTTTGCATTGCCATCTTGAAAGTCGTTTTTGCTTTTGCCAGTAAGCCCACCATAAAAGTCACCAATTTTGCCTATTTCGGTGAACTCTACCCCATTGGGGCAATATTGTTGTATAAGTTCTTCTATTTTATTCATTTCTTCTTTCCTTTCTTGTCAATCTTTTTCTGTAAGGATTTAATGTTCTCCAAGTAGTCTTTTTCGACTGGCGAAAGCGTTTTAACCTGGTATTTTTTAAATTCGGCTTTGGCTTTTTCAATGGCTTGTTTGTGGCTTACACTGCCAGGGGTGTGTAATAGTTTTTCGCCAGCAGCCGACAGAATACTATCTAACTGTTTTATGTAATCGGCCATGTACATGGGTTTACGCTTCATTGCCTGTATTTCGGCAAAGTCGAAATAACCCGATACCAAATTGTTGAGGATTTTCAGCTCCTCAGCATTCAAATAATTCTTGGCAACAGTAATATCTTTAGAAGAGGGTTGTTCGCCCGGAAAAACAGTTAGACCCATAAACGGTTTGTCGCTATCGGCACGCTGGTAAATAACTTCGGCTGCGGTATGCCCATGAGCGGCATAATGCAGTTTATTTTGAACAATTTTAAAGAACTCAACCGATTCGGGTGTATTGGGGTCGTAATCTACGCTGGTAGCATATAAATCGAGTACCTGACGATATAAAACCTTTTCGGACGAACGAATATCACGAATACGGTTGAGTAACTCGTACCAGTATCCACCACCGCCCATTTGTTTCAGGCGTTCATCGTCCATCGTAAACCCTTTTACTATGTATTCTTTTAAGCGTTCGGTAGCCCAGATACGAAACTTGGTAGCAATATGCGATTTGATACGATACCCCAACGAGATAATCATATCGAGGTTATAGAAAGGAATTTCTCGTTCTACGCTCCGGGTGCCTTCCATTTGAACTTGTCGGAATTTCCGACAGGTTGAGTTTTCATTTAATTCCCCTTCTTCATAAATGTGTTTAATATGCTCAACCACATTGGTTCTTGAGGATTGATAAAGTTCAGACATTTGTTGCTGAGAAAGCCAAACATTCTCACTTTGGAGCCTAACCTCGATTTTGGTGCTACCTTCTTCCGACTGGTAAATTAAAATCTCTCCTTTTTGTTCTTCTTTCATATTGTACCTCCTTCCAAGTCTGCTACAATTGCATCAATAGCCGTGCGAAGCTTATTTTGGCGTATTACAATTTCGGCAATATGGGCGTTAAGTTTTTCAATATTCACTTCCACAGTTGTGTTTTCCTGTTCCACATAGCTACTCACGGCAATATTGTAGTCGTTTTCGGCTATGTCGCTATTTGGTACAAGTCGGGCAAAATGGGCAATGTCTTTACGCTCAACAAAGGCATTGAGTATCTTTTTTCGGTTTGGCTCGGTAAGCTTGTTTTTGTTGCCACCACGCACAAATTCGGCTGAGGCATCAATAAACAGTGTGGCATTATCCTTTTTGCTCTTTTTAAGTACAATAATACAAGTTGCGATACCAGTACCAAAAAACAAATCGGGCGGTAACTGTATAACAGCATCAACATAGTTATTATCAATCAGGTATTTGCGGATTTTCTGTTCTGCACCGCTGCGATACAGCACATCGGGAAACTCAACAATGGCTGCCGTGCCGGAAGTAGAAAGCCACGAAAGCATGTGCATTGTAAATGCGAGGTCGGCTTTGCTCTTTGGAGCAAGCACTCCGGCAGGCGAAAAACGAGGGTCGTTAATCAAAAGCGGATTTGCATCACCTTCCCATTTTATAGAATATGGCGGATTTGAGATAATACAATCGAAAGGCTCATCGTCCCAATGTTTGGGTTCGGTAAGCGTGTCGCCGTGGGCAATATCAAATTTTTCGTAATTAATATCGTGCAGGAACATGTTGATACGGCAAAGGTTGTAAGTGGTAATGTTAATTTCCTGACCATAAAAGCCCTGTCGAACATTTTCTTTACCTAATACTTTGGCAAACTTTAACAACATTGAACCAGAACCACAGGCAGGGTCATAAACTTTGTTTACCTGCTTTTTACCTACAACCGTAATTTCGGCAAGTAATTCGGAAACCTCTTGAGGGGTAAAAAATTCACCTCCTGATTTACCAGCATTGCTGGCGTACATGGTCATTAAAAACTCGTAAGCATCGCCAAAAAGGTCGTTGGTGTTGTCCTGATAATCGCCTAACTCCAAGCCCCCGATTGAGTCAATAATTTTGACTAAAGTTTCATTTCGTTTTTGTACTGAAGCTCCCAGCTTGTTACTGTTTACATCAATATCATCAAACAAGCCCCGCAAATCATCTTCGCTGTCGGTGCCTTTGGCAGAGTTTTCAATATTCTTGAAAACATTGCTCAATGTTTCATTGAGATTGGCATCATTCTTTGCTTTGTACCATACATTCACAAATAGCTCCGAAGGCAAAATATAAAAGCCTTTTTCTTTTACAGTATCGGCTCTTCCAAATTCAGCATCTTTATCGGAAATTTTGGTGTAATCAAAATTTTTGTTGCCTGTACGCTGTTCTTCTTTATTGATATATGAGGTAAGGTTTTCAGAAATAAACCTGTAGAACAACATGCCCAGTACATAGGATTTAAAATCCCAACCGTCAACACTACCTCGTAAATCGTTTGCTATTTGCCAAATGGTACGGTGAAGTTCTTCCCGTTCTTGTTCTTTTGTCATTATATATTGAATGTTTTATTTGGATTATTATTCATTTTTCAGGTTTTTCAAAACAATACTTAAAGCATTGGTTGCTAATTCTTTTTTGTCCTCAATGAGTGAAAATATTTGGTCAGCAAGCCAGAGTGTTAATAACTCCTTTTCGTCTGTATTAAGAAACTTTGCAATTAATACAACCTGTTCTCGCTTTGCAGGGCGGTCGCCTCGCTCAATTTTGCTGTACATTGGAGTATCAATTTCCAATGCTGAGGCTAATTGTCGTTGTAACATTTGATTATCTTCTCTCAGCTGTCGAATTTTATCGGCAAATAACATCACTTTTATTTTTGTTTGCATGACTTTTCAGTTTTTGAATTGTCAGAATTTGAACAAAGATAAATAAATAAAAGCAACCAGCGAAAAATAGAAGAAAGAATTATTGAACAAAATAAAAGCGAACAATTTGTTCGCTTTTATTATCAAGGTTTTTTATACTTATCATGGGCGAAGTGAATAATTAAACCGTTGACAGAAAAGCGTTTTATGTGTTTTTCAGCGGTTTTGTCGGGAATGCCTAATTTGTTTGCAACGGTCAAATAATCTTTCCGGCAGAACTCCTTCGGGAGTTCGTCTAAAAACTGTTGTTTTTGATTCTTTGGAGCTGTTGTAACAGCTTCGGAGGGCAGTTGTTGAAATACTTGGGCTGCGTGCAGAACAAGTATTTTCACCATCGATAAAGCTGTATTAAAATCGTTATCCCTACAAACGAGTGGCGAATGTATATCGCCATCGTCCATAATCCGAAGGGCTGTGAGTATCATAGCCATTCGGAATGTAATGAGACCGAGCCGCCGAACGGTGGCGAGGTAATCAGCCCCATACAAACAAAGGTACTGGTTTTGTGTCTGGGCAAAATAGGCATTAAACGCCTGTTGTTGCCCCGAAGTCAAACAAAAGCGTATTGGTTCGGATTGATATTCTAAGTGCTTGTATAGGTCAAAGAATTGCATTCCAAGGTGATTGAAATAACTGTCAAGAGTTTGGTCGGAAGAGTTGGCAAAAACATCATTCCACACAGGACGGACATTCATAAAATAGAAAATGAAACGGCTGAATAAGCCGTTTTCGGCACTCGGAATGAGTGCTGAGACCTGTTTGGGTGTACCCGATAAAAGGGCAGACAAACGAGGATTTTGGATTTCAACAAATTCCCTGTCTTTACGCCTGTTGTATGAAATTGTTTCGTGGTGGAACGCTTTGCGGAAACCATCGGAATAATTTCCGTGTTCACTTTTGAAAGTGAGTGCAAGCGTGTCGCCCTCGGTTTCAAACATTAACCCGGAGCCGTTGTTGTCATTCAAAATCTGAAATAAACCTGTAGCACTGTTGTTGGCCGGAATGACCAACATTTTCACTGGCGGTTCTTTGGGTCGCTCCGTTTCAGCTTTGTTTTTGGCAGCTGCGTACTCGGTTAGATTTCTTTGGTATTCTTCAAATTCAAGTTTTGAAACTTCTCTCAATGCTTTGTGTATCGGGTCAACCAATTTACGGCAGAGCGTTAAGCGACCTTTACCAGCGGAAGCCTGAGCTGTAACAAAAAGGAATAAGTTAGGGTAAACTTCCCTTTCTGCATAAATGCCGTAAACTTTAGGTAAACAAGCTGAAATCACGACAATCGACCCCAACAAAAGGAGGTCTCTATCTTCAGGGGAATTGGATTTTGCAACGACCTTTTGAAGTAAACCCGGGAGGTCTGCATAAATTTCATCGGGAAAAGTAGGAAGATTTGTTTCCTGCATTTCCTCCAAATCCTCCGTTTCTTCTTTCGTGAGTGTGTGAACCTGTTTTGTTTCCAATGGAGTTTGTTTTACAGGTTGGGGAATGGAAACACTTACACCAGCTGACTTAGTCAGGTGGTAAAGTGTTTTGATTGTAACTCCGTGGCCGTGCGAAGCAAGGCAAGCGGAGTATTGTTTGTCGGTTTCGTTTTGCGAATAAGACGGATAAAATCGACTTAAGCGGTGGTAATAATTCCGTCCACTTTCGCCCAAAGCGTCAGCGAGGGCAAAGCCAAGGTCTCGCCAATCGGCATAATTTGGGGCAATATCAACAGAAGCGGCTTCAATTCGTTGTGTTATTGTTTCAATCTCATTTGAAGTGTCAATGTTTGATTGAGGTATAGTAGGAATAGCGGTTGTATTGGTTTCTGTGACTTTATTTGTTGCCCAATCTGCTGGGTTAAATGTTTTCTTGTACATGCTTATTTAATAATAAAGGGTTTATAAAAGCGTTGGGGTCAAAAGGAATGAAGCAAGCACGGGAAATATCTTTACCGGACTTGTCAACTTCGACCGAGTATGTTTGTGAAATGTAGTTAGCCAAAGAGGCGAAGTATTCGCCGTGTGGGGCTTTTCGAGTGTCAATTTCAATTATCCATTTCAAGCCATCACCGGAAGGACTTACAAACAAAAGCTGGGTATCAAAATACTCATCGGCGAGCAAAGCTTGCCTAAGTGTATCTATATTTTGAATATGGTCAAAATCAATACACATAAGCTCTGAATGAGTTATAAGCGATTTATCATTACGGGCAGTAAATACACCCGAAAAAGTGCAATAATCGAAATTTGCAGCTTTGTATTTTCGGGCTTGAACTGTATCAGAAATACTTCTGAGTTTTTCGGTGTGTTGCTTGTAATATTCACCTGTGATTGCATTGTAAACCTGCACTAATGAAACCGTCTTGTGTGGTATTGTATTCTTGATTGGAGCTTTGAAAAATGAGAAAGCGAAAGCTTTTTTATTTTTCACTTGAGCAACTTCATTTTTTGTTGTATTGATTATCGTTTTCTTTTGACTGTAAAAACTCCAATTCTCACCGATATGCAGGTTCATGTCCCTATTTAGCGTTTGCAGTAATTCATCCCCCGACTGTTTATAGTGAAGTTCGGCGAAGTCGAACGCATCACCGGCAGGGATAGCGTTTTCGCTATCCGAATGCCGGGCAAACTCTTTATCCAGAGCATTACCTAAAACCGCCTCTTTTTCAATAAAAATGTTCAATGTCGATTTATCGGCATTGAATGGGTTTTTAGTTGGAGAACAAGTCCTCCCCGAAAGGGAGAGGACTGTTTCGTCTGGATAATACAATCTCAAAATATGTGCATATATTCCAATGCCATAATGAGTTTTTGATAATATCGCCTCTTTACTTCTTGCCTCCATAATACTTGATTTTCACCATTGTGTAATGGTTGTTGAGGATTCTGGAAATATCGGAGCGGCGATAGTAGAGCTTGTTGCCTATGCGTGAAAATGGCAGTATGCCATTGGAACGCAATGTTTGCAATGTGCGAGGGCTGATATGCAGAATTTGCATAACATCCTGATTGTCGAGCCAATCTTCCAGCCTGTCGGTTAGTGGACTGGTAGGACTTGCAGGGCAAACAACACATGAGCTTGTACTCTGATTGCTTGCAGCAAAGTGATTGCGAAAAGCAACTGCAAAGGGTTCCTGACTATTCAAAAAATAATCTGTCAGGATTTCGCCAATAGTTTTAGGTTCGTTCATTTCAAACCTCCTTTCTTATTGGCTACAAAAGCGGCTGCGTCCGCCTGCAATTCGGAAACTGATTTGTGTTTGTCTCCAATCAACCAAGCATCAATTTCGCTTTTAAGGAATTGGAGTTTCTTTCCCTTTTTGTGATAAGGAATGAGTTTTTGACCAATCCAACCGTAAACAGTCTGTCGGGCTGGCTTGTCTGGCAAATAGCTGCACAATTCCTGTAAATTAAACCACTTGTCAGATTCGGGTAATTCTGACTTTGTTGCACTAAGCAAGGTTTCTAATCGTTCAACCTTGCCAATTAAATATGCCAACGCCTGAGGCATATCATTAAAAGAAATCTCGTTTGAAAACATTGTGTAAAAAGTTTTCGGCGATTTGATTTTCAGGTGTGCCAATAACAAGAAAACCACTACTCCGAAATGGAATAGTGGTACAAAAAGATTAGGTAAAAAAAGGGTAACCCAGAGGTAAAAATCTCTTACCCTATTTACCTATTGTGTTTTTATATATCATTGATATACAGTGCGTATGTCGATAAAAATAAAAAAAGGTAAATGAGAGTTTTACTCATTTACCTTTCGTTATTTGGATTACCCCGAATGATTACCCCAAAACTTTCTTGATAAATTGATTGTAGCCGCTTGGTTGTTGGCTAAATTTCGTTTTAAGAGTAGAGAAAGTTACCACCTTCGGGGAAAATTCATCAAATGCCTGTTGCATAAATTCAATCCAGACATCCTGAATTGAGGAGTATAATTCTTTATGAACGAGATATATTGAATATCGAAACCATGTTTTACCCAGATTAGCCCTTGGTATTTTCTTGGTTATTTTAGGAATGCTGTCAAACTGGATAAGGTGTTCTATATAAGCAATCATTAATTTGTAATCACTTTCCGACAAGATTCTTTCATTGTTCTGTGGATTTACGCCATTTAGAAATGCTAAGTGTTTGTGTGCAATGGCTAATTTTGATTTGATTTGCATTGGCTTGACAGTTGGCTGAGGCTTCTTCTTACTATCACTTATTTGCTTTTCAATCACAACTTTATAAATTGCACTCGGGTCTTTCAAATAAATATCCTTTTGCTGATTCAAGAATACAGATAAATTATTCGTAATAGATAGCATGTTTCGGATTGGGTTACTAAACGATAATTCAGTAAAAATATCATCAATTACATTAGCTCTGTCAATCGCAATTTCTTCTCTTTCGTAACGCTGTCTTAAAATGCTCTTTTGTTCTTTTATAATCAGGTTTACAAAATCACTGTTAATTAATTGGTCGAATGAGGGTATTGCTTGATTTGTTTGTTTTAAAAACAAATAATTTTCAAGTGCAATACCAACCGTAAATGGTGTTGAATTATGGGAATTTAATTCAATTGAACTGCAAATATCACCGAGCAAGTTTTGAGTTTCTTGAATGTCATTGTTTAGGGCTATTAGTGTTTGTGCCTCGTGTATTAATTTGGCGGCTTGATATGCGTTTAATTCATCAACTGAGGGGTAGCGGTTAAAGCACTCTAAGTATAAATCTTCAAAAGCGGTAAAATCATTTTCAGTAAGAAGTACATCAAAAGAAATGGTTAATTCATAATACAGCTTTACAAGATTTGTTTGTAAATCCTGATAATATATGTCCGCCGTTTCAGAAGCCTTTTTTATGTGTGATTTTATTAGCCGCAATGTTTCTTTGAGTTCTTGTCTTGTGTCAATATTCGACTGTACGACAGCAGAATAATTAAGCAGGGCGATTTTAATCCGGGTGGCTTCAGCGTTAACTATCGTATTGTAAAAGAATGTTTGCGGTGTCTGTAATGATTCCTCTTTTGAGATTTCAATTTTAGGCTTAATTGTGTATTCCTTTATCGAGGTATATTCATCCGGTGCAATATTGTTGATTGCAACTGCTTTTTCAAAATCGAATACAGCATAATTGCCTAACTCCGAAATGAATAGTTTTTCAATGTCATTGAGATTAGAAGGCAAATTATTGAATTTACGAGCTAATGCCTGAAATGCAATGTCAGGCAAATTACTGGGGCGTAATGCCCCATGTAATATACTTTGGGCTATTGGTAGATTCATAGGTTTGTATCGTTATTAATATTGATTTTGATTGCTTTAGTTGCTTTCTGTTTTTTCTCATCTACAACTTTAGCATAAATCTGTGTTGTTTTTACATTGGTATGCCCTAACATCTTGGAAACGGTGTAAATATCTGTCCCACCTGCAAGCTGCAAGGTTGCATAAGTGTGGCGAAAACAATGGAATGTTATATTTCGGGTAATTCCTGCGGATTTTATCCATCGCTTTAATGGTCCCGAAATCCAAGAGGGGTCTGGTAAATCTTCAAAAACAAGTTGCTCCGGCTTGCCGGGTTCACCGCAAAGTTGATAGGCTTGTTCTGAGATTGGCATATATTCAACGCCTTTTGTTTTTTGTTGTGTAAAGTTGAGGCGTACTTGTTCGCCAACAACTTGTATTTCTTTCCATTTGAGCTTTTGAATATCGCAATGGCGAACGCCTGTTAAGGCTGAGAAAAGGGCTGCACGCTTCAAAATAGGGCGGTCGCATGGTGTTTCTGCCAATATGTTTAATTCTTCAACTGAAAGGTGTTCCCTGCGGCTTTCCTGGTCTTGTATGCCTTTTATCTTGGCTGAAATATCCACGGTTAAATATCCATCAATAAAAGCTTGTTTTAAACCGGCTTTAAATATGCTGTAATAAGTGGCTGCGGTATTATGTGATACTGTGCCCTTTTTATTGCCACCACATGGAGCTGTAAGCATAAAACGGCGAATTTCTTCGGCTTTACTCAGGTTTATTTTAGAGAATGGGAGCGGCTGATTATTGGTAAAGAGTTTCAATAATTCCCCGACACGATTCCAGTTTACTATAATTGACTGGGAGCTGTTGCGGTGTCTGTCTTTTGAAACTTTCAAAAAGTATTCAATAAAATCTATTTGCTGGCGTTGGTTCTGAACTGCAAGTTCAGCTTCTTTCTCGGTATATAAATCGGCGTTGTCATATTCCTTTTGGCGAATACTGCGTACACCATCAGCAAAAACACAGGCTTCCTGGTCAATGGTGCTTTTACATTGAATGATACCGTTTACATCTCTTTTCGGTTTAAATGTTTTTGCACCATCGGCAGAAGTGCGGGCGGTTCTTGTTTTATCCCACACCGGGCTTGTTATTGTTCTGTTAAGTGCCTCAATGATTCGTTGAGGTTTATCCGTGCCATTAAAAACAGGATAGCTTTCGAGTATCAAATACCATTCATTGTGATACTCAGACTTGCGAAGCTTAACAGTACATTTGGTTTTTGCGAGTTTCTTTTTCATGGTACTGCTTTTTATTTGTTAGAGAATAATCGGTCAATTTCGACTTTAGGAACATAAACGAATTTTCCTATTTGTTTTTTGGGAATGCTACACTTGCGTATCGTTTTATCAACCGTGGAAAGTGAAACGCCGTATTTCTGAGAGATTTCGCCAATGGTATAGCAATTGGCAGGGTCAAAATTGATTTCTTGTTTTGTGATTGTTGGTTGAATTGCTTTAGCAATTTCAACCTTTGGGAACATAGCCTCTATGTGAATCCGACTAATGCGGGTTAATCGTTCCCCAAGGTTGAGGGCTGGGATATTACCTTTTCTGATTTGGCGGTAAATGGTATCTCTTGAAATGCCAAATAAAACTACAGCTTCAGCAATGGAAATATAAGGGCGGTCTGTTGGAATCTGCTCGGCTAACTGTTGGCGTTGTTCCTCTTGTTTTTCTTGTGCCTTCTTTTTACGAGTTGCAGCCTCCGAACATTTCTTTGAGCAAAATTTTGAATACACAGTTTTAGCATTGAACTGAGCACCGCAGTTTTCGCATGTCTTTGGAAGAATAAATTTGCTACCTGGCATATCAATCGTTTTTAGAATGAATAAGTAGTGATAAGTATTTATTAGTCGCACCTTACTGTTATTTAAGTCGCGTAACAAATATGTAGCAAATGTACAGAAAATAATCGGATATATCAATAAGTAAGCATAAATAATAAAATAAAAAACCGCTGTAAACTAAGTGCTTACAGCGGTTTGAATATGGATATTAATCCTTGTTTTTGGCTTTTACTTTACTTCTTCAAAATCAACATCGGTTACTTCGCCATCGTTTTTACCCTGGCTTCCTGTGGCCGACTGCTGTTCTGGTGCGGGTTGGCCCTGTGGTTGAGTTGCCTTATACATTTCGGCACTGGCAGCCTGCCATGCGGCATTCAAAGCAGCCATAGAAGTGTCAATGGCAGAAAGGTCCTTGTTTTTATGAGCCTCTTTCAGATCGGAAAGAGCTTTTTCAATAGGGGCTTTTTTGTCGGCAGGAACCTTGTCGCCAAATTCTTTCAGTTGTTTTTCGGTCTGAAAAATCAGGCTGTCGGCAGTGTTTAGCTTATCGATTTCCTCCTTAAATTTTTGATCTTTTTCGGCATTCTCCACGGCTTCTTTTTTCATGCGTTCAATTTCGCTTTCGCTAAGGCCGCTCGAAGCTTCTATGCGTATTTGCTGCGACTTGCCGGTGGCTTTGTCTTTGGCCGAAACATTGAGAATTCCGTTGGCATCAATATCGAAGGTAACTTCAATTTGCGGCATTCCTCTGAGTGCAGGAGGAATACCATCGAGGTGGAACCGGCCAATGGTGCGGTTGTCTCGGGCCATGGGGCGTTCGCCCTGCAAAATATGTATTTCGACCGAAGTTTGGTTGTCGGCAGCCGTTGAAAACACTTCGGTTTTTTTGGTAGGTATGGTGGTGTTGGCATCAATCAGTTTGGTCAAAACCCCGCCAAGGGTTTCAATGCCCAGTGAAAGAGGGGTAACATCCAGCAACAACACATCCTTTATTTCGCCAGTAAGAACAGCACCCTGAATAGCTGCTCCAACAGCTACAACCTCATCGGGGTTAACCCCTTTCGATGGCTTTTTCCCGAAGAATTTTTCGACCACTTCCTGAATTTTCGGAATTCGTGTAGAACCGCCCACCAAAATAACCTCGTCAATGTCGTTGGCGGTATAGCCGGCGTCTTTGAGGGCAAGCCTGCAGGGCTCAAGGGTAGCCTGCACATATTTGTCGATGAGTTGCTCAAACTGGCTGCGCGACAGGTTACGAACAAGGTGCTTGGGAATGCCATCAACAGGCATAATGTATGGCAGGTTTATTTCAGTGGTAGAGGAGCTTGATAGCTCCACTTTTGCCTTTTCGGCTGCTTCTTTAAGGCGCTGAAGGGCCATGGCATCTTTACGAAGATCAATACCTTCGTCCTTTTTAAATTCTTCTGCCAGCCAGTCAATTATAGTGTTATCGAAATCGTCACCTCCCAGGTGGGTGTCGCCGTGGGTCGATTTTACTTCAAATACTCCATCCCCCAGCTCAAGGATTGAAATATCGAAGGTGCCACCGCCAAGGTCATACACGGCAATGCGCATGTCTTTGTTTTTTTTGTCAAGGCCATAGGCCAGCGAAGCTGCCGTTGGCTCATTAATGATCCGGCGCACTTTCAACCCTGCAATTTCGCCTGCTTCTTTGGTGGCTTGCCGTTGCGAGTCGTTAAAATATGCCGGTACTGTAATTACAGCTTCGGTAACTTCATGCCCCAGGTAATCTTCGGCGGTTTTTTTCATTTTCTGAAGCACCATGGCCGATATTTCCTGAGGAGAATACAGGCGGTCGTCAATTTTTACACGTGGGGTATTGTTGTCGCCTTTTACTACCTTAAAGGTGGCTCGTTTCCATTCTCTCTCAGAAGATTCGTAGGTTTCGCCCATAAAACGCTTTATTGACGAAATGGTTTTAGTAGGGTTTATTATGGCCTGGCGCTTGGCAGGGTCGCCCACTTTCCTTTCGCCATTGTCAGTAAAAGCCACTATCGAAGGCGTGGTGCGGCGGCCTTCGCTGTTGGGTATTACAACAGGTTCATTCCCTTCCATAACTGCAACGCAGGAGTTGGTGGTGCCTAAGTCAATACCAATTATTTTTGCCATTTTTATAATGTTTGGATTTTTTCTTTAAAAATTTTGCTCAAACTCTTTCAATGATTGTGCCACTGCTCACATACAGGTCATTTTGGAGTAATTGTCAATAAATCTAAGGATTTACCTGTCAGCAAAGTGACAAAAAGGCAGAAAGACTCAGAAACGTGCCACCAATTTTACGTTGATCAGGCGGCTGGTCAGGTAGTTTGGTACAGCGTACAATTGGTTTTCCACATCCCTGATCCAGAGGTACGAAATGGTATTGTTCATTTCGAGCAGATTAAATACTTCGGCTGAGATCCACATATTGTTAAAATGGCGAAACGGGTTTCGGGCCGGGAGGTTGCTTGTTTGGCTTATAAGTTGTTTTGAAAACCCAATATCGACCCGCCGGTAGGCCGGCATACGCATTGCATTGCGGTGGTGCTCGTAGGTTGGTGGGCCAAAGGGCAGGCCGGTGCCAAAAATAAAGCCTACCTGTACTTTATAGGTAGGGTTGCGGGGCAAAAAATCCTGAAAGAAAAGGCTGAAGTTGAAGCGTTGGTCGGTAGGTCGGGGTATATATACCGAGGTTCCGTTTATTTTTTCTGCCGTTTTCATAACCGACAAACTGGCCCATGATTCTATTCCTGGAACAAACTCGCCGTTTACCTTCATATCTATGCCGGTTGCATAACCAGAGGCCATGTTTTGGGCATAATACCTTATTCTAACATTGTTAAGCTGATAAGGTATCAGGTTATTGAGCTGTTTAAAATACAGCTCACTGGTATATTTAAATGGTCGGTCCCAGGCTATGAAGTTGTATTCGGAACCCAGCACAAAGTGAATCGACTCTTGGGCTTTAATGTGTTGGTTGAGTTCGCCTTTAAAATTGCGCAACTCTCGATAGAACGGGGGTTGGTGGTAAAATCCTGCCGAGACCCTGAAAGCCCAACGGGGCCAGGCAATGGGTTTGTAGAGCAATGTGCTTCTTGGGCTGAAAACTGTTTGGTCATTAAAATTCCAATAGTTCAAACGTGCACCTGCCGTAAATGCAATTCGCCCGTGGCTCAGGCTTAGGTTCCATGTGTTTTGAATAAAACCCGACAACCGGTTCGATTGCAGATTAATGCGTGCAAAAAGGGTGTCTTGCAATAATAATAGGTGGTGGGGCTGGCGCGGAAGCGAAAAGCCTGAAGAATCAATCATTGTCCACTCGTTGAGGCGGTCGAAAATGTCTTCGTGCTGAAACTTTATTCCCCACCTCAGGTGTTGGTTGCCAATTTCCATTTCGCCGCTGTGCTCTGCATTCCATACAATGGCATTTAGGTAATTGCGTGCATGGTTTAAAAATGTACCCACCCCAAGTGCTTCGCCTGTGGGCTGCCCAAAATCGTCGCGGTTTATATCGGTTTGCACCCGGTGAAGCCAGTATTGCCCCAAAATGTCAAAGTTTTCGGTTTCGTCGGTTTGAAAAATGCTGAAAGTCCAACGAAGGTTTATATTTTCGGAGGCATTGTATTTGAGCGAAAATGCTCCCATGGCACTGGCAAACCGGTTTACCTCCTGCCCGTCGAAATACACGGTAAGTTGCCTTACCTCGGTGGCTGTGCCAAAGCGGGTGTTTTGTACCACTGGCCGAAAAAGGTAACGGTTGTTGCTAAAATTGCCCAGAAAGCTCAACTCCAGCCTGCTGGTAAGGTTGTGGGAAATAAGCCCCTGAATGTCGGAAAATGAAGGTTTGTAATCGCCCTTGGTATCTAGGGTGCCGAGCAGGTACTGGTTTGATTTATAACGTAAACCTAAAAGGAAAGTTGTTTTTTGGTTTTTTGAAGGGCTTTCGAGGTGCAGCGATCCTTCGAGCAGGCTCATTGAGAATGACCCGGCAAACGATTCGGGCTTTCGGTATTCAATATCGAGTACAGAAGACATTTTGTCGCCAAATCTGGCATCGAAGCCTCCGGCCGAAAACTGTATTGAGCTAATGAGGTCGCTGTTCAGGAAGCTAAGTCCTTCCTGCTGGCCCGATCTGACCAGAAAAGGTCGGTAAATTTCAATGCCATTGACATAAACCAGGTTTTCGTCAAAATTTCCGCCCCTTACCGAGTATAGTGCGGTAAGCTCGTTGGTTGACGAAACCCCGGGCATGGTTTTAATCAGGCCTTCTACTCCGCCCGTTGGTCCGGGCAGCACGGCCACCAGTTTTGGGTCTAAGCGTATAATGCCGGTTTGCAATAATTGGCGGTCGCGCACTTCCACATTGGGCAACTCGGTAGCCGAGTGTTCAAGAATTATGTCAATGCGCCTTGTTTCGCCCTGGGCAAGGGTAATTGAAATTTTGCGCGAGGCATAACCCAAATGCGATACCAACAGGTTTAGCTGTCCCGGCTCAACCCTAAGCCTGAAAAAGCCAGCCTCGTTGCTTGTTGCTCCCGTTTCGGCATCTTCAAGGGCCACATTAACGAACCCGAGCGGAATACCATTTTGATTGCTTACAAAACCTTCAATCCAGGTTTGCTGTGCATTGGCTTTTACCCCAAGCAAACCCAAAAAAAGAATGAAAAGAAGTATCCGGATTTTTTTCACCCGCTTATTTGAATTGGCATGAACCGAATTGATTAGCTGATAAAAGCCTATTGTGGTTTTTTGAAATAATAACGGTATTTAAAATACAATAGTGCTCAGATGCCAATATTAATCGTTTCTTTTGAACCGCCCTTCTCGCCAGGCTTTAAAAAATTCGGCCCAGGCAAATGGGTCAAAGATGCGCATGGGCGGGGCCTGTCCGGCATAATATAGCCTGTTTGCATGCTGTTGCATAGCGTGCCTGAAATTTGCACCTCCATCCATAGGCATGTTTTGCATCCGGTCTTTCATTTCAGCCCGGGCAAGGTTGCGCATGGCGCGGTCGTAATCATCGTCGGGTATTTTGGTATGCATAAAAGCGTGGCGAAACTGCTCGCGGGTGGGCCAGGGGTAAATTACCGTTTCGGGCAGAAAAATGGTGTCGCGGCTCATAATCTGAATGGCCGAATAGCGGGTTTGGCTCAATGTGTCGGGAACCACAAAATTAACCTCTTTAAAACCTACGGCCGAGAAACGAAGCGTGTCGCGCTCGTAAACAGCTATGGAAAAAAAACCGTAAAAATCGGTTATGGTTCCCCGCCGGGTGTTTTTTACCCAAATTGTGGTGAAAGGAACCGGGGCAAGGCTGTCGCCGGTTACAACCAATCCCGAAAACTGTATTACCCTGCGGGGGCTTTCAAGGCCCCGGATCACCTGCCCATAAGTTACCTCTAACAGTATTACCAACAGAATAATTGCAGAAAGCGGAAGCCTGAATTTCATGATTGATTTAAAACAGACGATAAAATTAAATATAAACTCCAAACCAGCCAAAAACAAATATATTCGCAAAGGCTTATTTATGTTATTTTAACAGGGACACTTCTGTTTTGTTTGCAAAAAAAAAGCTGTCACCGTAAGCGACAGCCATTTTTTCATTTTTATACCAGCAGTTTACAACGCAACGCCCTTTTCCCTGGCCTCGCGTATGCATGCGTAAATCCCTTTTTTGTTGATAATTTTAATGCCTTTCGCAGATACCTTTAGGGTAACCCAGCGATTTTCTTCGGGCACGAAAAATCTCTTCTCCTGTATGTTGGGTAAAAACCACCTTTTGGTTTTTACATTGGAGTGCGAAACATTATGACCTACAATGGGCTTTTTCCCGGTAATCTGACAAATACGTGCCATCTCAAATATGTTTTATGTTCTGAAAGAAATATGTGCTTTTTTTAAGGAGTGCAAAGTACGGCATTTTTTTTCTATTGTACAAATGTTTTTGATTTTTGTTTTTAGTATCCTTTTTTTTATGGGTATGTCCGGGTGGTTTTTTTTTGCCAAAGATATTTTGCTTTGTTATTATTTCATGCTGTTTATCTGCACTATTTTCAGCCTGGAGCAGGCGTTTAGCGATTTTACGCTGTCAACCCGAAAAAAACCAATTGTTATGGAAAGCTTTGCTTGATTTTTTTGGCGCAAAACCTTAACTTTAGCTTTTTCTTCTTATTTGTTTTGACCGATTATTACCAAATATTAGGAGTAAGCCGCGGTGCTTCTAAAGAAAGCATAAAAAGGGCTTTTCGCCGCAAGGCCAAAGTTATGCACCCAGATTTGAATCGGGGTGAATCTTCATCGGATTTTTGCCTCATCAATGAGGCTTATCAGGTGCTTTCTAATCAAAACAAACGAAAGGACTACGACCTTTGGCTCATGGGTGGCAATTTTGCGTCACGTATTTATTACCGCACAGGCCCAGTAAGTAATTATCACAGGGCATTTTATACTGCCCAGAAAAAGAAGGAAACAGAACCTCCAGGTATTTTGGAGCGAGTTCTTGATATGTTTTTGTTTTTTTCGCTGATTTTTCTTGGATTATCTGCCATATTCTTTGGTGTTTTCAGCTTTTGGCAGGACCCTGTTGAAGGGGTAAATCGGGTAAATGGCATTGTGGTGGGGGTGGTTTTTACCGCCCTGCTTGCTGCAGGGTGGGTAAAATGGAATAAAATATCGGGCTGATAGATTTTTACCCACTCCAAATTTCCCAGGCTTTCCTGGCCTGCTCAATTAGCATTCCTGCTCCGTTTACAGTTTTGCAACCTTTTTCTCTGCCCTTTTTCAGAAAAAGGGTTTCGGGCGGGTTATACACCAGGTCGAAGAGGGTGTTACATTCGGTAAGCCATTGGTAAGGAATTTCAGGGCAGGAATCTATGTTGGGGTGCATACCCAGCGGGGTGGTGTTTATGATTAGCGTGTGCTCATTTATTATCTCTCCCGTAATGTCTGTATAACCAATGGTGCTAATATCTGCCGGGTTTCTTGAGGCCATCAGAAAATCGCACCCATATTTTTTTAGAACCCAGGTTACGGCTTTTGAAGCCCCTCCCGTACCTAGCACCAGCGCTTTCCGCGGTAGCGGAATGCATTCGCTAATCAGGCTTTTCTCAAAGCCAGCCGCATCGGTATTGTGCCCTGTTAGTTTTGGCTGAAGCCCACTTCGATCGAATTTAATTACGTTTACTGCGCCGGTTTCGGCGGCAGCCCCTTCTAGCCCGTTGAGGTATTGAATTACTTTTTCTTTGTAAGGAATGGTAACATTAAGCCCTGCAAGCCCAGGCTCCGATTTTAACAATTCGGGGAAATCATGAATACTTTCGAGCGGAAAAATCTTGTATTGGGCATCGTAAATGCCTTCTTTTTCAAATTTTCCAGAAAAATATTTGGCCGACCAGGAATGGCCCAAAGGGTAACCGATAATTCCAAAGGTTCGCATGGGGTTATGCTTTTGGGTCAACCCCGTTCGTGAATCTTTCAAAAACAAATATAAGAATTAGGCCTGCCGCAGCGCTTATAAGCACTGGAATCATAATTGTGTCCTGTCCGGTAATTTCGGCAAAGCGCGCCGGGCCAATGCTTTTCTCAATAAATGGAACCATTTCGCCATGGCTGTTAAGCCTCGATTCAACCACCTCTTTCCAGGGCCAGAGCTTGTTGAGCGAGCCCAGCATAAACCCGGCCAGAAGAGCCAGTGTGGCGTTGTAATACCTTTTAAAAAGCCATGCTATCACGTTTGAAAAGGCTACGATACCCACCGCACAACCCATTGCAAAAACAAATAAAATCAAAATTTTAAAATCCTTTACTGCATTTAAAATATATTCGTATTTGCCCATTAGCAACAAAATAAAACTGCCGGAGATTCCGGGCAATATCATGGCGCAAATGGCAATGACTCCCGATATAAAAATAAACCAAAGGCCCTGGGGGGTAATGGCAGGTGTGGCAATGGTAATAAAATAGGCAATTGCGGTTCCGACCAAAAACATAAAAATGGTCATGGCATTCAATTTATTGATTTTCTTGCCCACAAAAATGGTAGAACCCACAATGAGGCCGAAAAAGAATGCCCATACCAACATTTGATGATTGGAAAGCAGATATGAAATGAGTTTTGCCAGCGAAAAGATACTTGTAAGTATGCCAGCCAACACTGCTACCAGGAAATTGCCGTTTACCTGTTTCCAGGCCGCCGGAACGCCTTGTTTAAACAGGGTTTTTATCAAAGAAGCATTAACAGATTTGATGCTGATTACCAATTCTTCGTAAATTCCGGTTATAAATGCAATGGTTCCTCCCGACACTCCGGGTATTACATCGGCCGCGCCCATTGCAATTCCTTTGGCACCAATGGTTAGGTAGTCTGTGAGTTTTCTTGTCATTCTAAGGATTTCGTAGAGATTTTTTTTTGGGGGGGGCTTACCGCGTTTTTGCTTAAAGTGCCAAAGTCAAAGGCATTTCGGGCTTTTCTTTATTTTGGCGAAAGTTTGAATTTTTGAAACGATTGGGGCAGAAAATCGAAAAAGGTGTCGCCTCGAAGACCCATTCTAAGGGTTTCGAGCGGAATTATATCGGCCGGTGCAATATTTCCCAGGTTCACGTTGTGCCCGAGCAATTTCAGAAACCACACTTGCTGTGGTTTAATGGGGGCTTCCCAAATAACTTTTTCGGGTGCAATGGCTGTCAAAATATTGTCTATAAGCGAAGTGTCTGCCTTGCCCTTGCTGTCGTAAATGCCAACTGTTCCGCTTTCGCGGGCTTCGGCAATTACGTAGCTGCTCCCGGCTTGCAGTTCGGTTTGCATTTCTTCCACCCAGGTGGCAGGGTCGTAAACCACATCGGCTTCTTTTGCGCCAACCTCACTCAATACTGTGTAGTTTTTTGCCAGCATCGAAATATACTGGCATTTATTGTCATGGTCCATAAGCATTGAGCCATCAGAAACTTCGGCAGCATCAACGCCCAGGTATTCTATCCAGCGCAGGTAATCGTCAACCTGCCCACGCACCGCATAGGCTTCGAACAGGGTACCCCCTACATATACTTTGGTTCCGGCGTTGCGGTAAATTTTTACTTTTTCCTTTACGTTTTTTGTAAAGACCGATGTGCCAAACCCGAGCTTCAGAAAATCTATGAGGTGGCCTGCTGTTTGCATCAGGTCTTCGGCTTCGCGAAGGCTAAGCCCTTTGTCCATTACCATTGAAATACCTGTTTTGCGCGGCTTGGCTTCGCGATATGGCAATGTTTTCAGTTCCATAAAAATTGGCAGTTTGTTATTAGCTTCTGTAAAGGTCAACCAGATGATTGTAGGTAACAATGTTTGCCAATGCTGGGAAAGCTTCCAGAAGTTGGCTTTGTTCTTCAAAATTTTCTTCGAGGGCTTTTTCCAAAAAGTACGCCCCTTCATTGGTTTTCCCGCTAAGGAAAAGGTATGCTGCCAGGCGGTAGCGCATGGTGTTGTTTTCGGGCATCTGATCGAGCGAGCGCATGGCCACCTGTGCCGCCTCTACGCGGTTTTCGGCTTGCCACTGCGCCTCAGCATATTCAAACCAGGTTTCTTCGTCCATTGGGTCGGCTTCTATTGCTCGCTCAAATGTTTCGATTCCTTTTGTAAAGTCGCCAGCCGTAATATAGGCATCGGCCAGCAGGCAAAGATATCCAGAGTTTTCGGGGTCCAGTTCGAGGCCGCGCTCGAGGTAGCGTAAAGCTTTGCGGGGGTTTCCGGTTTCAAGCTCGCAAACCCCAATGCCCATCCAGGCATCAGCTACGGTGGGGTCAATACGGGTGGCATTATGATAATATTCAGAAGCTTTGCTATAATCTTCCATTTTTTCGTAACACTCGCCAATGTAATAAAATTTCATGGCATCGGTTTCGTTTTCGGCAAGCGAATGCTTGTAGGCCTCAAGGGCTTCGGTAAAACGGCCGAGTAGGCTCAGGGCATATCCCTTGTGAAACCATGAATGCTCGTGCTCATCATCAATGGCAAGCGAATAGTCAAATGCCTCAAGGGCTTTTTCGAAAAGACCGGCATTGATATATGAAACCCCCAGGTTGAACCAGGCCTCTATGCTATAAGGATGCCTGTCGATGAGCTTTTGAAAAAATGCAATGCTCTCTTCGGTAAGCGAAAGCAGGTCGAAACAATATGCCGCCTCATATATGGCCAGGTCGTTGTCGGGGTTTATTTCAAGTGCCTTGTCTAAATGTTCAATGGTTTTTGAATAGTTGCCCAGGTTTTCGTATTCAAAAGCTATGTTAATATTTACAAAATCGGGATCTTCAGCATCTTCAAGGGCCTTTTTATACTCTTCAATGGCCCTTTCGTAATTGCGCATCTGAGAATAAATGGCCCCTTTGGTAAGAAAAATTTCTGAATTTGAGGGTTCCATATTTTCCACTTCTGCCAGAAGTTCAAGAGCGCGGTCTTCTCGGTTTAGTGTTGCAAGCAACTGAGCCCTTTTGAGCAAAAGAGGAACAGCACCATCGTGTACCTTCAGGGCGTATTCAGAAACCTTGAGGGCACGGTTGTATTTCCCACGCGAAACATAAAAGTCGATAATTTCCTCGAAGTCGTCCACATCGAAATAAACCGACTGGCTAAGCTTTTCGTGGGCCTCAAACTTTTCTACCTGCCAGGGAATGTTTATGTTGTCTTCAATCTGGTTTTTCATGTACGTCCGGTAATGCCGGTGTTTTTTTTTAAAACATCCGGCCAATAATTAAAGGCAAATGTTTGGGCAAAGGTAATAAAAAATCACGCTTTCCTTTAGCAGTTCCTAAGTAGGAATAAATCATGAATAACCAGGCTGTAACCCTATTGTATTCAGTTGTGTTAGGGGTGTTTTTCAAATTGTTTTCAAGCCATCGGCATGTAATAGTAAGCTGCACAGGCGGGGTTTCTGTTTTCCGGATAAAAGTGGTAATTTTGCAAAAAATTTAATGCACCTATGTTTGAAAATTTAAGCGACAAGCTCGACAGGGCATTTAAGCTGCTCAAAGGGCAGGGATATATTAGTGAGATTAACGTGGCCGAAACCCTGAAGGATGTGCGGCGTGCGCTCCTTGATGCTGACGTAAACTTTAAGATTGCCAAGACTTTTACCGATACGGTAAAAGAAAAAGCTCTTGGCCAAAACGTGCTCACGGCTGTTTCGCCGGGTCAGCTCATGGTAAAGATTGTGCATGAGGAGCTTACCGCCCTTATGGGAAGCACCAACGTGGAAATTAACCTCAAGGGTAGTCCTGCCATTATACTGATAGCGGGCTTGCAAGGTAGCGGAAAAACTACTTTTTCGGCCAAGCTGGCCAATTTTCTTAAATCAAAGCGAAGCAAAAAGGTGTTGCTTGTGGCGGGCGACATTTACCGGCCGGCCGCTATTGAGCAGCTTAAGGTGCTTGGCGGGCAAATTGGCGTGGAAGTGTTTACTGAAGAAGGCAGCAAAGATCCGGTGGGCATTGCCAAAAAAGCCCTTGCCCATGCCAAAACCATGGGTCATCAGGTGCTTATTGTTGATACGGCTGGCCGCCTGGCTATTGACCAGCAGATGATGGACGAGATTTCATCGCTGAAGAAGAACCTGAATCCGCAGGAAACCCTGTTCGTGGTCGATGCCATGACGGGTCAGGATGCCGTTAATACTGCCAAAGCTTTTAACGACCGCCTGGATTACGAAGGGGTGGTGCTGACCAAACTCGATGGCGACACCCGTGGTGGTGCCGCTCTGACCATTCGTTCGGTGGTAAACAAGCCTATTAAGTTTGTGGGAATAGGCGAAAAAATGGATGCCATTGACCTTTTTCACCCGCGCCGAATGGCCGACCGCATACTGGGTATGGGCGACATTGTGTCGCTGGTAGAGAAGGCCCAGGAGCAATTTGATGCCGATGAAGCCCGGAAGCTACAAAAAAAACTGGCCAAAAACCAGTTTGGGTTCGACGATTTCCTCGCCCAGTTGCAGCAGATAAAAAAAATGGGCAACGTGAAAGACCTTATGGGCATGATACCAGGCATGGGTAAGGCCCTTAAGGACATTGACATTGAGGACGATGCCTTTAAGGGTATTGAGGCAATTATATATTCTATGACTCCGGCCGAACGAAACGACCCTTCGATGCTTAGTGGCAGCCGACGCAAAAGGATTGCTGCAGGAAGCGGCTCTACCATTCAGGATGTAAACAAACTCATAAAGCAATTTGAAGACACCCGAAAAATGATGCGTATGGTGGCAGGCGGTGGCGGAGCCTCCAAACTGGCAAGCCTCATGCGAGGTAAACCTGGAATGAGAAGATAGGATTTAGGGTTCGGGGTTTTAGGTTCGGGGCGTTTCCGCTCACCAGCAGATTTGATGGCCTTGATTTAAAATTAAAGATTAACCCTGCCTGCCGGTTTAACCGCCTGCCCTGGGCCGGCAGCGATTTATGGGTTAGGTTTTTTATATTTTGTACAGAATTTGTGATTAGGTGGTTTAGTAGCATAATTATTTAAGATCCTTTGAAATACGCAGCATTTGGCAATTATAATTTGAACCTGTTGTGTGTTCTGGTAATTAGGGTTCTGTAAAATTAAAACAACCAATATGGAACTTATTGACGGAAAAAAGATTGCGGAAAACATTAGGCGGGAAATTACCATTGAGGTAGAACGCATTAAGGACAAAGGCGGGAAGGTACCCCATTTGGCTGCCATTCTGGTTGGCGAAGACCCTGCAAGTGAAACTTACGTGAGCAGCAAGGGAAAGGCATGTAAAGAAGTGGGGTTCAACTCTTCGACTTATCGCTACCCGGCCAACATTTCTGAAACAGAACTGCTCGAAACGGTTGAATTTATTAACAACGACCCTGAAATTGATGGCTTAATCGTTCAGCTTCCTTTACCAAAGCATATCGATAATCAAAAGGTGATTCAGCATATCCGTCCTGAGAAAGACGTTGATGGGTTCCATCCGGTAAACGTGGGCCGCATGACCATTGGTCTGCCGGCATATGTGTCGGCTACCCCACATGGTATCATGGAGCTGATTTTGCGCAGCGGCATTCAAACCACCGGCAAGAACTGCGTAATACTGGGTCGAAGTAATATTGTAGGCAAGCCCATGAGCATACTTATGGCCCGCAATGCCGAGCCGGGCAATGCTACCGTAACGGTATGCCACAGCAAAACAAAAAACATTAAAGAAATGACCTCAATGGCCGATATTCTGATTGTGGCCATTGGTCAGCCCGAATTTGTAACCGCCGATATGGTTAAAGAAGGAGCCATAGTAATTGATGTGGGCATTCATCGTATTGAGTCGGCCAGCGCAAAATCGGGCTTCCGCCTTGTTGGCGATGTAAAATTCGATGAAGTGTCGGCGAAAGCTTCGCGAATAACACCAGTACCTGGAGGGGTAGGGCCTATGACCATCGTCTCGCTGCTCATGAATACCCTTAAGGCTTCAAAAAAAGAAATTTACGAATAGTTTGCACAACAACCTTTTTACAAACCTCGACCCACATCGGCAAAACCTGCTTGCCGAAGGCAGGCTGCTGCCTGTAATGGAAATGTTTTATTCGCTCCAGGGCGAAGGTTATCATACCGGCAAGGCTGCATCGTTTGTGCGAATTGGCGGCTGCGATGTGGGCTGCCACTGGTGCGATGTGAAGGAGAGCTGGGATGCCTCGGTTCATCCGCTTACCTCCGTGGAAAAGATCGTTGAAACCGTATGCTTATTTCCTGCAAAAGCAGTGGTAATAACAGGCGGCGAACCCCTTTTGTACAACCTTGCCCAACTATGCAGCATGCTTAAGGACAAGGGGATATCAATTTTTATTGAAACATCGGGCGTTTACCCCATCAGCGGCCAGTTCGACTGGATATGCTTATCGCCCAAGGCCTACCACCCGCCGCTCAATGAAATGCTGCTCCTGGCCAATGAACTCAAGGTAATCATTCATGAAGAGTCTGATTTCGCCTGGGCCGAAGAAAACGCAGTTCTGGTAAAAAGCAAATGCCTGCTATACCTTCAGCCCGAGTGGAGCCAGCATAAAATCATGCTTCCGTTCATTGTGGATTATGTGCAGAAAAACCCCAAATGGATTGTTTCGCTGCAGAGCCATAAGTACATGAATATTCCCTGAAATTTTTTTCTCAGAAAACTTTCCGTAAATTTGGCTTTCAGGAGTATTTATGGATCAACCCATACGGCATCTTTTACTGGTTTTGCTGGTTTTGTTTTGCCTTGATGGCACGGCCCAGAGTGGCAACCGGTCTGGTACCCGCAACCAGCGGGCGCGAAGGTCGTTTGAGCGGGCCATACAGGCATGGCAACAAAACGACCACAACCGCACCATTGCCGAGTTAAGGCTGGCTCTTGAAAGCGATCCCAACTTTGCTGAAGCCCATTTGCTTATGGCCGAGGTGTATTTTTCGCGCGAGCATTATGCCGAAAGCATTACTCCCTATCAGAAAGCCCTTGAATTAAGCCCGGATATGTTTCAGCAGGCAAGGTATTATCTTGGGGCTGCCCAGCTTAAAACCGGAAAGTATGAGGAGGCCAAAGAGAATTTCCTGAAGTTTATAGCGCTGCCCGGCAATAGCGAAAATTTGAAAAACGCCTCGTATGCCGGACTTGAAACCTGCCTTTTTGCCCTCAAAGCTATAGCCAATCCGGTGCCTTTTGAGCCACGCAACCTTGGGCAGGCCATCAACACCGACCTGCCGGAATACAGCCCCGCACTGACTACCGACGAGCAAACCATAATCTTTACCCGTAAGATTCCCCTGATGGATGGCAGGAGTATGACCACCTTGCGCTACCACGAAGACTTTTTTATAAGCCACTATCGCGAAGGCAATTGGACGCCTGCCAGCAATATGGGTTCGCCCATCAATACCAATGGCAATGAAGGGGCGCAAAGCCTTTCAGCCGATGGACGTCATTTGTTTTTTACCGCCTGCAACCGCGACGATGGCTTCGGAAGCTGTGACCTTTACTTTTCGCAGCGTACCGGCAATGAGTGGAGTCGCCCCCTTAATATGGGTCCTGTGGTCAACGCGCCTGCATGGGATTCGCAGCCTGGCGTCTCGCCCGATGGCCGTACCCTTTATTTCTCAAGCGCCCGGCGGGGTAGCATAGGTAAAATGGACATCTGGTACACCACCCGCGACGAGCAAGGTAAATGGACCCAACCGCGCAACATCGGCCCGGTGATCAACACCGAAGGCCGCGAAATGTCGCCATTTATTCACCCCGATAATCAAACGCTCTATTTTGCTTCAGATGGACACCCTGGTATGGGCGGGCTCGACATCTTTTACAGCCGGCGCGATGAGAACGGCAATTGGTCAAAGCCTGTTAACCTTGGTTATCCTATAAACACTTACGGCGAGGAGTTCTCGCTTATAGTGGGCGCCGGAGGCACAAATGCCTTTTTTGCATCAAACCAGCTTGGAGGGTTTGGAGATACTGACCTCTACCATTTTGAATTGTACGAGGAAGCCCGCCCCAATCCTGTAACCTATATGCGTGGGGTGGTGTTTGACAAAGAAAGCCGGCGTCGCTTGCAGGCAAGTTTCGAACTGACAGACCTGGAATCGGGGCAGGTTATCATACATTCCACATCCGACCCCCGGTCGGGTGAGTTCCTGGTGGCTATTCCAACAGGACGGCCCCTTAGCCTGAACGTTTCGCACCCGGGCTTTTTGTTTTTCTCAGAGCACTTCAGCTACGAGGAGTTGCGAACCGGCGCCGATCCATATCTGCGCGACATACCGCTGCAGCCCATCAGGGCAGGAGAGGCCGTGGTGCTTCGCAACATTTTTTTCGATACGGATAAATTCGAACTGAAGCCTGCTTCAGAATTTGAACTTAAAAAATTGGTGGAGCTGCTGTTGCGAAACCCCCACATGAAAATCGAGATAAGTGGGCATACCGACAATGTAGGAACCCATGCCTACAACCAGGAGCTTTCAAAAAACAGGGCAAGAAGCGTAATGAACTTCCTGCTGAATGCGGGTATTGAAACGGCCAGGCTGACTTACGAAGGCTTTGCCGACACACGCCCCATCGATACCAACGAAACCGACAGCGGCCGCGCCAACAATCGCCGCACTGAATTCAAAATAATTGAATTTTAAAACATTTTGCTATGCTGGCAAACATTAACCTCTTTCGAATCCTATTTCTGGACGTGGAAACCGTACCCATGGTTCCGGCATTTGACGAACTGCCCGAACACTTTAAACCCCTCTGGGAGAAAAAAGCCAGCCGGCTAAAAAATGAGGATGAGCTTAGCGCCGAAGACCTTTTTGAAAGGGCCGGCATTTATGCCGAGTTCGGAAAAATTGTGTGCATCTCGGTAGGCTTTTTTCATAAAGACCAAGATCAGCTTACCCTGAGGATCAAGTCTTTTTTTGGGCATGATGAAAGGACCATTCTGAGCGACTTTACCGAACTGCTCAATGAGCATTTTAACTCTGCTGCACATTTTCTGTGTGCGCACAACGGCAAGGAATTCGATTTTCCCTATATCTCGCGCCGAATGCTGATCAACGGCGTTGACCTGCCTTACCTTCTGGACAATTTCGGTAAGAAACCCTGGGAAACCACCCTGATAGACACCATGGAACTATGGAAGTTTGGCGACTACAAAAGTTTTACATCCCTTGAGTTGCTGGCAGCTGTGTTTAACATTCCGACCCCAAAGGATGATATCTCGGGCAAGGATGTGGGCCGGGTTTACTGGGTTGAAAACGACCTGGAACGTATTGCCACCTACTGCAGCAAGGATGTGGTAACCATTGCCCGTCTTTACCTGAAATACCGCATGGCCGGCGAGCTGCACGATGACCAGGTGTATTATCTTTCGTGATAAAAAAGGCTCAAATCTGATTTGCTCCCGTAAAAAGGTTTCGGATGGGCCTAACTACAAATAAAAAAAAATGGTAGTCGTGTGACAATATTTTTATAGTATATGTCATTACAGCGACAGAATCAATAAAAAATTTGTGGTTACCCCTGCAGGGGGTAAGATAAGGAGTTAGACTGGGAACAAATTTCGTAAAGCTCGGATTACTACTGCCATAATGTTTCTGGAAACAACTATGTTGCATAAAAACATTGTTTAGAATTTATATAAATAACGAAAAATAATCGCTGAAATTTGGATAATATCTTTTTTTCACTACTGGCCGACAAAAATTACCTGATTTCTCGCTCCGCCCGAAATAACAGGGTTTTCAATG